>NZ_JAXAWA010000020.1:0-1300 GCF_033949445.1 Janthinobacterium sp. GMG2
CTTGGCCGTCGCGGCGCCCACCTTGACCCTGACGCCGGCCAGCCTGGCGGCGATCCGCGCCGGCGATGCCTACAGCCAGACCTTCACGGCCGGCGGCGGCGTGGCGCCGTATGCGTATGCCGTGAGCGGCGGCGCTTTGCCGACCGGCCTGGCGCTCGATGCGGCCACCGGTGTGTTGAGCGGTACGCCGACGGTGGCGGGCAGCTTTGCCTTTACCTTGCAGGCGAAGGATGTGCACCAGTTCACGGTGCAGCAAGCGCTGACCCTGCAGGTGAACCAGGCGCCGCCACCGGTACCGAATGAAACGGCGACCACCTCGGCCAACCAGGAAGTGAGCCTGACCATCGCTTCCACCGATGGCAGCCCGATCACGGCAGTGACCATCGTCACGCCGCCGCAGCATGGCACCGTCACGGTGGTGTCGAGTGGCGCGGCGGGCGGCGGCAGCGGTCGCTCTTTCAAGGTGACGTATGTGCCGAATGCCAACTACTTCGGTCCTGACGCCTTCAGCTACACGGCGACGGGACCGGGCGGCACCTCCGCCCCTGCCACGGTCAGCGTGACGGTGGCGCCGCAACCGGTCCCCGTACCTGTCGCCAAGACGGCGACGGTCCTGGCCGGCACGCCGGTGACCTTGCCCGTGACGCAAGGCGCTACGGGCGGCCCGTTCACGGCGGTGGCTATCACGACGCAGCCGGCCAGCGGCACGGCGGTGGTCAATGGCATGGACATCGTCTACACGCCAGGCATCAATACCAGCGGCGAGATCCGCATCGGCTATACCTTGTCGAACGCGTTCGGCACTTCGGCGCCGGTGACGTCGACCATCACCGTCAATCCGATGCCGCAAGTGCTCAGCCAGAGCGTCACGGTGGTGGCCGGCCTGACGGTCACTGTTGATCTGACGGCGGGCGCCACGGGCGGACCGTTTACAGCGGCCAATATCCTGAGCGTGGCGCCGGCGGAAGCGGGCAAGGTGGTGGTGCGCGATATCGGCACGGCCGGCAAGCCGTCGTACCAGCTGAGTTTTGCGGCCTCGGGCAAGTTCGCCGGCGCGGCCGTCGTCAGCTACACCCTGAGCAATGCGTACGCCACCTCGAAGCCGGGTGTGGTCAACGTGACGGTGACGGCGCGGCGCGACCCGTCGGTCGATCCGGAAGTGATCGGCCTGCAGGCGGCGCAAGCCGATGCGGCGCGGCGTTTCGCCAGCGCGCAGCTGTCGAACTTCACGCAGCGCCTGGAAAGCCTGCATGGCGATGGCTGGGGACGTTCGAGCTTCGGCCTGAGCCTGACGCCGCCA
>NZ_JAXAWA010000021.1:0-1297 GCF_033949445.1 Janthinobacterium sp. GMG2
GCTGGCCGTCGCGGCGCCGATCCTGACCCTGACGCCGGCCAGCCTGGCGGCGATCCGCGCCGGCGACGCGTATAGCCAGACCTTCACGGCTGGTGGCGGCGTGGCGCCGTATGCGTATGCCGTGAGCGGCGGCGCTTTGCCGACCGGCCTGGCGCTCGATGCGGCCACCGGCATCGTCAGTGGCACGCCGACGGTGGCGGGCAGCTTTGCCTTTACCTTGCAGGCCAAGGATGTGCACCAGTTCACGGTGCAGCAAGCGCTGACCCTGCAGGTGAACCAGGCGCCGCCACCGGTACCGAATGAAACGGCAACGACCTCGGCCAACCAGGAAGTGAGCCTGACCATCGCTTCCACCGATGGCAGCCCGATCACGGCAGTGACCATCGTCACGCCGCCGCAGCATGGCACCGTCACGGTGGTGACGAGTGGCGCGGCGGGCGGCGGTAACCGCGCCTTCAAGGTGACGTATGTGCCCAATGCCAACTACTTCGGCCCGGATGCCTTCAGCTACACGGCGACGGGCCCGGGCGGCACCTCCGCCCCCGCCACGGTCAGCGTGACGGTGGCGCCGCAACCGGTCCCCGTACCTGTCGCGAAGACGGCGACGGTCCTGGCCGGCACGCCGGTGACCTTGCCCGTGACGCAAGGCGCCACGGGCGGGCCGTTCACGGCGGTGGCCATCACGACGCAGCCGGCCAGTGGCACGGCGGCGGTCAATGGCATGGACATCGTCTACACGCCAGGCATCAACACCAGCGGCGAGATCAACATCGGCTACACCGTGTCGAACGCCTTCGGCACCTCGGCGCCGGTGACGTCGACCATTACCGTCAATCCGATGCCGCAAGTGCTCAGCCAGAGCGTCACGGTGGTGGCCGGCCTGACGGTCACTGTTGATCTGACGGCGGGCGCCACGGGCGGACCGTTTACGGCGGCGAATGTGCTGAGCGTGGCGCCGGCCGAAGCGGGCAAGGTGGTGGTGCGCGACGTGGGCACGGCCGGCAAGCCGTCGTACCAGCTGAGCTTTGCGGCCTCGGGCAAATTCGCCGGCGCGGCCGTCGTCAGCTACACCCTGAGCAATGCCTTTGCCACGTCGAAACCGGGCGTGGTCAACGTCACCGTGACGGCGCGGCGCGACCCGTCGGTCGATCCGGAAGTGATCGGCCTGCAGGCGGCGCAAGCCGATGCGGCGCGGCGCTTCGCCAGCGCGCAGCTGTCGAACTTCACGCAGCGCCTGGAAAGCCTGCATGGCGATGGCTGGGGCCGTTCGAGCTTTGGCCTGAGCCTGACGCCGCCG
>NZ_JAXAWA010000022.1:0-809 GCF_033949445.1 Janthinobacterium sp. GMG2
TACTAAGCGTACGACAAGTAGGGCGGGACACGTGACATCCTGTCTGAATATGGGGGGACCATCCTCCAAGGCTAAATACTCGTAATCGACCGATAGTGAACCAGTACCGTGAGGGAAAGGCGAAAAGAACCCCGGAAGGGGAGTGAAATAGATCCTGAAACCGTGTGCATACAAACAGTAGGAGCGGACTTGTTCCGTGACTGCGTACCTTTTGTATAATGGGTCAGCGACTTACATTCAGTGGCAAGGTTAACCATATAGGGAAGCCGTAGAGAAATCGAGTCCGAATAGGGCGATCAGTCGCTGGGTGTAGACCCGAAACCAAGTGATCTACTCATGGCCAGGATGAAGGTGCGGTAACACGCCCTGGAGGTCCGAACCCACTAATGTTGAAAAATTAGGGGATGAGCTGTGGGTAGGGGTGAAAGGCTAAACAAACTTGGAAATAGCTGGTTCTCTCCGAAAACTATTTAGGTAGTGCCTCAAGTATCACCATCGGGGGTAGAGCACTGTTATGGCTAGGGGGTCATTGCGACTTACCAAACCATTGCAAACTCCGAATACCGATGAGTGCGAGCTTGGGAGACAGACGTCGGGTGCTAACGTCCGGCGTCAAGAGGGAAACAACCCAGACCGCCAGCTAAGGTCCCAAAGATTGGCTAAGTGGAAAACGAAGTGGGAAGGCTAAAACAGTCAGGATGTTGGCTTAGAAGCAGCCATCATTTAAAGAAAGCGTAATAGCTCACTGATCGAGTCGTCCTGCGCGGAAGATGTAACGGGGCTAAGCCAGTCACCGAAGCTGCGGATAT
>NZ_JAXAWA010000023.1:0-776 GCF_033949445.1 Janthinobacterium sp. GMG2
TCCGGCGGCGTGAACTACCTGGCCACGATCTGGGTCAACGCTTACGCGCCAAACTCGGATTTCGGCGACAACAAACTGGGCATCGTCAAAGCCTATGTCGAAGCGCAGGGACTCGATTTCCTGAACGGCGGCACAGCCTGGATCGGTAAACGCTTCTACTACCGTCCTGACATCCACATGCTGGATCTGCAATACATCAACATGAACGGCACGGGCGCCGGCCTGGACCGTATTCCTGCTGGCCCAGGTAAATTCTCGTACGCCTTCTTCAAGGACAACGACATCAACACCGTGTCGCCGACCGGCGTCGTGAGCACCAAGTCCGCCGTGCGCCAGAACTTCATCTACGGCGAGATTCCCGTCAATGAAAACGGCACCCTGGACCTGGCCGCGACCTACATCATCGGCGAAGGCAAGGACAACGACGCTTTTGGCCAGAAGCACAATGGCTGGCAGCTGTCGGCATTCCACCGTCAAGCGAAAGTCTTCGGCGGCGGCAACACCTTCGGCGTGCAGTACGGCGTCGGTCCTGGCGTCGGCGGTGCCGGCAACGGCCAGTTCGGCGCCTCGGGCGACACCGGTTTCGGTTCGGACCGCAAGCGCACGCGCGTCTTCAATGACATGGCGATCCAGCCGATGGCCAACTTCGGCATGGAATTTGTCGCCCTGTGGCAAAAAGACGAGTCGAATGCTACCGGTTCCTCGACCTGGACCTCGGTCGGCGTGCGTCCTGTGTACGCGTTCACCAACAACTTCAAGCTGGTGGGCGAACTGGG
>NZ_JAXAWA010000024.1:0-680 GCF_033949445.1 Janthinobacterium sp. GMG2
GCCTTTTCCGTGTACGGATCGAGCTTGGCCGACATCAGTTCCACACGGCCATACGGCGACCACATCCAGGTGTCATGGCGCATCTCGATGCCGCCGACCAGCGCACCGAACACCTGCTTGCCGTCGCGCTCGCCCGTGGCGAAACCGCTGCCATCGGCGAGGTAGCGCGAAGCGTCGTATTGCAAGGTGCCGTAGCCGAGCACGCCGTCGAGGAAGACACCCTTGCTCGGACGCAGGCTGCCATACACGGCCGCCACGGCGCTGTCGGCCGTGCTGCGGCTGCCGTTCTGGCCCACGTCGCTGCGGTCATGGCTGAAACCGGCGCCCACGCCCAGGGTCACCAGGTCGCTGAGGCGGTAATCGCCGCCCACGCTCACGCCGTTGGTGCGGAAACGGAAGCCCGTGTCGCGGCCATTCACATAGTGCTGGCCGAAGTCGACCGCGCCACCGAGCCACAGCGCTAACGCCTGCTTCTGCGTGTCGGGCTTTTGCGGCATGTCCGGCAAGCCGCTGGTGGCGCCGCTGACATCGGCCTGCTGCCGTTCATCGCTGCTGAAACCAGCGCCTGGCTGGCGCAAGGCCGCCTTGCGCATGAACGGTTTGACGGCCGTGCCGAACACGCGGTCCGCTTCATCCGCCTGCCAGCGCGCCAGCGCCGCCGTCGGATTGCCGCTGTCGTT
>NZ_JAXAWA010000025.1:0-605 GCF_033949445.1 Janthinobacterium sp. GMG2
CAACTGAGCTACTCCCGCATTGGAGCTTGGTTACCGCCTAATCGCGCCGCGTACCGCGGCGGATAAAAAAAGGAAGCCAGCTTAGCTTCCCTTTAGAATTCTGGAGCGGGAGAAGAGTCTCGAACTCTCGACCTCAACCTTGGCAAGGTTGCGCTCTACCAACTGAGCTACTCCCGCATTGGAGCTTCTATTTTCTGCTACTGCCATCTTGCTGTACTGCTTCAGCTATCGCTGGAGCGGGAGAAGAGTCTCGAACTCTCGACCTCAACCTTGGCAAGGTTGCGCTCTACCAACTGAGCTACTCCCGCATACGAACCGCTATTTTACTGCTTTTTACTACCGTTTACCAGTGCTGCTTTACTGCTGATCCAGTGTTCACTGGAGCGGGAGAAGAGTCTCGAACTCTCGACCTCAACCTTGGCAAGGTTGCGCTCTACCAACTGAGCTACTCCCGCAGTGGACAACATTGTATCAGAAGCTCTACTACATCGCCAGTACTACTTTTTACTGCATTCGCTGTTTTTACCTATGACACGATCCAGAAAACTGGAGCGGGAGAAGAGTCTCGAACTCTCGACCTCAACCTTGGCAAGGTTGCGCTCTAC
>NZ_JAXAWA010000026.1:0-467 GCF_033949445.1 Janthinobacterium sp. GMG2
TTGCCAAAGCTCATCGCCGCAAAGAAGCTGCGCGGCTTTTCAAAGCGCAGATAGCTGTTCGCCACCGAGTTGATGTTGCCGATGTCGGTCGACACCATCACGTCTTCCGGCATGGCTTTTTCCAGCTCGCGCAGCACCTGGCGCGGGTGCAGGTAGTTACCCGGCTCTTTCTTTTGCTCTTCGATCATGTCCAGGCTGTATGCATCTTTCTCATGCGTCCAGTTGGTCAGCTCCTCTTCCCACGCGGCCTTTTCCGCTTGCACGGTGGCATAGCGCTCGTCACGCGTCGCGTCGCAGTCGAGGCTCTTGCCGTCCAGGCGGGACAGGATCGCTTTGGCGGCCGCCTTGGCGTCGCCGCAGATGCCGACGGAGATTTTCTTGACCAGGCCCAGCATCTTGTTGTCGGCGTCGATCTGGATGATCTTGGCGTTTTTCGGCCAGTAATCCATGCCGTGCTGCGGCAAGGT
>NZ_JAXAWA010000027.1:0-358 GCF_033949445.1 Janthinobacterium sp. GMG2
ACGGTACGATTTAACGTACGCTTGATTTCGAGTCAAGTACATTCGACCACTCTGCCACCTCTCCGTTTACTGCGGTCTATTCATTCAAACTGGCGTGCCGGTTTGAACGAGGCGCTATTTTAGCATGGGTGTTGTTGGGTTGGGTAGGGGTTTATTGGTGATTTGCAACTGAGGGCTGGCATTTAGAACCAAACCCAATTTGACGATTCGGGGAGCCTCGCGCAAGTACGCGCTCGTCTTCGAATCCCACGCGTACGCCCCGCAGGGGGCGTACTCCTTTCCGCCGCCACAAATAAAAAAAGCTCCCTTTCGGGAGCTTTCTCTATTTGTTCTGGCGGAGAGGGTGGGATTCGAACCC
>NZ_JAXAWA010000028.1:0-330 GCF_033949445.1 Janthinobacterium sp. GMG2
CGCCGTGCCGCCCGTCCCCGTCAGGGTCGCGCTGTAGGCCGCTTCGGCCGTCGGGTTGGGCAGACTGGCCGGGGTCAGGCTGACCGAGGCTGACGCGACCGTCAGCGTATAGCTTTGCGTGCCGGTGAACTGGTGCGCATCTTCCGCCTGCACGGTCAACGTAAAACTGCCGGCCGCCGTTGGCGTACCGCTGAGCAAGCCGCTGCCGCTCAGAGTCAGGCCGGCAGGCAGGCTGCCGCTCGACACCGTATAGGCATACGGAGCGACGCCGCCATTGGCCGTCAGTTGCCGGCTGTACGCCGTGGCCGCTGTCGCTGCCGGCAAGGTGGA
>NZ_JAXAWA010000029.1:0-330 GCF_033949445.1 Janthinobacterium sp. GMG2
GCCACCTTGCCGGCAGCGACAGCGGCCACGGCATACAGCCGGCAACTGACGGCCAATGGCGGCGTCGCTCCGTATGCCTACACGGTGTCGAGCGGCAGCCTGCCTGCCGGCCTGACTCTGAGCGGTAGCGGCTTGCTCAGCGGTACGCCAACGGCGGCCGGCAGTTTTACGTTGACCGTGCAGGCGGAAGATGCGCACCAGTTCACCGGCACGCAAAGCTATACGCTGACGGTTGCGTCGGCCACGGTCAGCCTGACCCCGGCCAGCCTGCCCAACCCGACGGCGGAAGCGGCCTACAGCACGACCCTGACGGCAACAGGCGGCACGGCC
>NZ_JAXAWA010000003.1:0-854065 GCF_033949445.1 Janthinobacterium sp. GMG2
AATCCGTCAACTCCTTCTTTACTACTCATCGCCGTTTCCGGTGATCCTCAACTGCCGCAGTGACTGCGTCTCATTGGGGAGGCGAACTATAGCAAAGCGCCCCGGGAGTAGCAAGGCTTTTCCCGGGTATTTGCGGCCAACTGCTACAATTTCGCCCCCTCAGCGCAAATTCGCGTCCCACCATAGAAGATTCACCATGAAACAACAAGCTCAAGGATCAGGCCTGACCCTGAAACGGGCTGGCTTTACCACTGGCTTCGGCGTACTCGCCGCCACCCTCGGTTCCGCAGTCGGTCTCGGCAACATCTGGAAGTTCCCCTATCTGACAGGCGCCAATGGCGGCGCCGGCTTCCTGCTCATCTATCTGCTCGCTACCTTATTAGTGGGACTGCCTGTGATGATCGCGGAAATCACCCTCGGACGCCGGGCCAAGGTCAATCCCATCTCGACCATGGAGCAGTTGGCACCGAAGGGCAAGCCCTGGTGGCTGGTCGGCGTCATCGGCATGATCGCCGCCTTCCTGATCGTCGCGTTCTATTCGGAAGTGGTGGGCTGGGTGTTCGCCTATATTGCCAAGGCCATCGATGGCTCCATTCTCAGCAGCGACAAACTGGTGACGGAAGCGGCCTTCGCCTCCCTGATCAGCAATCCTCTGCAATCGCTGTTGTGGCAATGGGGCGTGCTGCTGTTTATCGGCGGCATCTTGATGCTGGGCGTGACCAAGGGCATCGAAGCGATCGCCAAGAAACTCATGCCGCTGCTGTTCCTGCTGCTGCTCCTGCTCTGCGCGGTCAGCCTGTCGCTCGATAAGGCGGGCGAAGGCCTGGCATTCCTGTTCCGTCCTGATTTTTCCAAGCTGACAGCTTCCGTCGTGCTGACAGCCATGGGCCTGGCCTTCTTTAAATTGTCTGTCGGCATGGGCACGATGATGACCTACGGCAGCTATTTCCGCGATGACCAGAATATCCCCGTCACGACCTTGCGCGTGATGGCGGCCGACCTCGGTGTATCAATGCTGGCCGGCATCGCCATCTTCCCCGCCGTGTTCACATTTGGCTTCGCACCCAGCGCGGGACCGTCGCTGGTGTTCATCACCATTCCGGCCGTGTTTTCGCAAATCCCCATGGGGCAAGTCCTGATGGTGGTGTTCTTTATCCTCGCCGCCGTCGCCGCCACAGGGGCGATGCTGTCGCTGATGGAAGTGCCCGTGGTGATTTTCCATGAACGCTTTGGCTGGACACGCACCAAGGCAACGGTCGTGACCATGCTGCTGCTGGCCGTGCTCGGTTCCGTGTGCGCGCTGAGTAACAGCACCCTGGCGGCCTTCAAGCTGTTTGATTTGAATATGTTTGATCTGTTCGACTTCGTCTCATCGAATATCTTCTTGCCCGTGGGCGGCATCGCGATTGCCTTGTTTACAGGCTGGGCCTGGGGCAAGCAGCATTTCATCGATGCGATCAGCAATCACGGCCAGTTGCAGAACAGACAACTGGCACATGTGCTGCTGTTCCTGCTGCGCTTTATCTCGCCCGTGCTGATCCTGATCGTGATGCTGAAGGGTTTGAAAGTCTTTTAATCAGAGTACCCGGGTGTAGGTCTGGCGCACCAGCACCCGGTCGCCGCAATCGAAATGCCACCATTCGCTGTTGATGCCGAAGAAGCCCGCCTGGAACATGGCCTCGCGCAACAATCGGCGATTGTCCACTTGCTGCTCCGTAATTTCTCCCCTTTCCCGCATCACCAGCTCCAGCGCTGGATGCGAGCGCTCACTCAGGTCATCAAAACCCGTGCCCATGTCCAGTTCCTGCCCGTCCGGGCCGACGATGGTGATGTCGAGCGCCATGCCGAACGAGTGGATCGAGCCACGCGATGGCTCGGCGATGTAGCCGAGCAACTCCGTTCCCTGCAGCGCATCCCATAGTTGCTGCTGCACCCGCTGCGGACGCAGGGCGTCGAGCACCAGCAGATGATGATCGGGCCGCCGCTCGGCCAGCCAGGCCACGGCTTTCTCCAGCGCCACTGCCGCATCGCGGTGCAGCCAGGCGCAATCGATGGGGCTGTATAAGTCGCGGCCGACAAAATTGTCGGGCGTGGCATAGCGCAAATCGACGGCGATGCCGGCGATGCTGCTCAGATGACGAAATTGCAGATCGCTGCCGACCGCTTCCAATTGCAAACTTGCAACAGACATCAGACTCCTCTTTCCAGGCAATTGCGCGCCGCCACGCCGATGCTGTCGGCCAGGCGCCGCGCGCCATGCGACAGCGGCGAATGGCTCGCCGTCAATAAATACAGTTGGATCGGTATCGTGGGCGCCCAGGGACGGCGCTGCAGCCGCTCGGGCGAGCCGGACGCGGCCGTAAACGGATCGACCACGGCCATGCCGGCGCCCGCTTCCACCAGCGAACGGGCGATTTGATAAGTTTGCACTACGGTGGAAAACACGGGGTGGATATCCTGCGCCTCGCAGGCGGCGATCACCAATTCGCCTAGCGGATCGTTGTCCGTATGGCCGATCAGCTCGCCGTTCAGGCCATGCGCCGTCAACGGGGTGCCGCAATCGGCCGCGCGCCAGGTGCCGGCCGGCGCGATCACCGTCATGACGCCCTGCGCGATCGGTTCGGCCACGATGCCCGGATGGCGCGGGTCTTGCAGCGACACGGCCAGGTCCGCTTCACCGAGGCGCAAGGTATTGACGATCTCTCCCGTGTGATGTGTGGCCAGCTGGCAACGCGTGTGGGGAAAGTCGCGTCGCCACTCCGTCATGGCAAATGGCAAGACGCTGATGGCAATCGTCGGCGTGGAGACCAGGCGGATGGTTTCCACCGCATGCCCCTTCAGGCTGGCCGCCAGGCGGCGGATGCCCAATAAATCGCGGTTGAGCTTTTCCGTCTCGACAAACAGGCGGTGCGCCTCGGGTTTCGGGTACAGCTTGCCCCGCACGCGCTCGAACAGCGGCATGCCCAGTTGCAACTCGCAATGCTGCAAGACCTTGGTCACGGCCGGCTGCGAGATATGCAGCACCTGGGCGGCGCCGCTGATGGTGCCAACTTGCATGATGGCGTGAAACACTTCGATATGACGCAGCCGCATGAGCTATTCCTTTACCTTGCCGTGGCCGCCTGGGCCGTCAACGTTCAGCATATAAGAAAAAGTCATGGGCTGGAACGGCTATGCTACTTTGCAACAACAGCTGGCGCCGGCGTCGTCAGCACTTCCAGCAAGGCCGCCGTTTCGCCGTCGGGTGTGCCGTCAAACAAGGTGTTGCGATATTTCATCTGGAAGGCGATCAGCACATTGCGCGTCGCCTCATCGAACACGCCCGTATTCGGCGTCGCATAGCCGTGCTGGGCCAGCTTTTTCTGGAACCAGACGGCGTCCGGTACTTGCTGCTCAAAAATGAGGCGCTGCGCGGCAACACGGTTCGCATCGGGCCAGACGATCAGGCCCGCATCGGCCAGCTGGCGCCAAGGAAACAGCGGACCCGGGTCCTGCTTGCGCTGCGGGGCGATCTCGTTGTGACCGAGGATATTTTCCGGCGCGATGTTGTAGCGGGCTTGGATATCTTTCAACAGTGGAATCAACTCATCGATCTGTGCCTGGGGAAACGGATACCAGAGACGGCCTTCCGGCGTGTCCTTGTAGCCAGGGTTGACGATCTCGATACCGATCGAGCTGACATTCAACTGTGTATAAGTCTTCCAGTTACTCACACCCGCGTGATTGGCCTGGCGCGATTCGTCGACCAGCACGTAAAACTTCGGCTTGTCCGTGTCCGTCAGCAAATAATGGCTGCTGACCACTTGTTCCGTCAGGATCTTGATCGAACGGGGCAGGTCGCTGACCGTGTAATGGATGACGATGAATTTCACGCGCGGGCTCTGGCTGCGCGCGTTCAAACTATGGTCGAGGTGCGGCGCGGGCGTGGTACAGGCGGAGAGCAGGGCCACCAGCAGGGCGAGGGCGATTTTTTTCATGAAAGATCCGTGTTCGGGTTAATAAAATGTTCAGTATTGGCCTGTGTATTGACCGCCGCCTTGACGGCTATCCTGGCCGCCGCGTCATGTGGACGGGCAACTTTCTGTTCCATCGTCAACGATACAGGCAAAGCGGCGCGCATGGCTGACGCGATGGCCGGGTGCAACTGCGCCGCGCGGCCGGCCAGCACCACGGGACGCGGACCATGGCGCGATACCAGTGCCATGGCCAGGCGCGCCAGTTCCTGTCCCGCGCGCTGCAAGATGTCCAGCGCCAACGGGTCGGCATCGGCACTGGCGGCCACGGCCAGCGCCAGCCGGCCGATGGCGCCCCGGTCCTGGCCATACATGAAGGCGCGCGACAATGACCAGTCGCTGCCGCCCAGTTGCGCAAACACGGCCTCGGCCATGGGAGACCTTTGCCAGCTGCCGGGTGCCTCGTCTTCTCGGCGCCAGATGTGGCGCAAAGCTTCGCGCGCGATCCAGTAACCGCCGCCGCCATCGTCGAGCAGCACGCCGCGCCCGCCCGCGCGGTGAAACACGCCCTCCGCATCGATCCAGGCCGCAATCGAGCCCGTGCCAGCGTAGACCAGATAGCCTTCGCCTGGTTCAAAACTGTCGCGATAGGCGATATCGATATCGTTGCCCAAGCGGACGTCGACGGCGTCCAGCGCCAGCAACTCCGCCAGCATGTGCGCCAGCGTCACATCGTCGCCGCCAAAGCCCGTCAGGCCAGCCACCACGGCGCGCGGCTGGCCAATGGCCAGCACAGCCTGAGACAGTTTCGCAAACGTGGCGTGCACGGCTGCGCGGCCCGCTTCGCTGCTCATTTGCAAGGCAGACAAGCCTTCCACGGCCCCGTCCGCCACGATGGCGCCATCCGCGCCGGCCAAAGCCCAGCGCGTTTGCGTGCCGCCCGCGTCGATGCCCAGCCCGAGTACGGCCATGTCAGTATTGATTGCAGGGAAGGAAATCATGGCATGAGTGTAAAGCCAAGCGGAGCTTGCAGGCATGAAAGCTTGCGCATGTTTCATGCCTGCAGGTTATGGATTGCCGGTAAACCAGCAAAATTACTTGGCGGCGACCGTAAACGGTGCGCGCACGGTGACGCGGGGGCTTTCATTGCCGAGGCGGTCCACGGCGCTGACCACCACCGCATTGACTTTACCAATGGCATCGTCGACCAGGGTCAGTTCGCCTTGCACGCCCGTGACCACTGTAAAGCGCCAGTCTTCGCCGTAGCGGGCCCAGACCGCGTACTGCGCCACGGGTTTGCCGCCGCCCGCCGTCAATTTGATGTTCAGGCTGGTGGAATCGCGGCGCAGAGCCAGCACGGGCGTACCCGGTGCTTCCTTGCCCAGCCATGGCGTGGCGGGAATCAGGGCAGGGCTTTGATACACGCTCGCCTTGAGTTGCTCGCTAACACCCTTGCGGTTCTGCATCAGGGGCACCATGCTGAAATGCACTTGGCCATTCGCGCCGGGGCGCGTGCGCGTCACTTCGATTTGCTTGATGATCTCTTGCGGCGTGAAGGACTTGGCGGAATTGTCGATACGGCTCGTGTACAGGCCAGGCCAAACATGGCGGCCATACGGGTTTTGCGCCAGCCAGTAGTCGAGCAGTACGCCAAACGCTTGCGGCGCCTGCGCCACGGGCCAGTACAGCTGCGGCGACAGATAATCGAGCCAGCCCTTGGCCAGCCACAGTTCCGCATCCGCATACAATTTATCGTACTGGCTGAAGCCGACGATGCCGGCAGGGCGGCGGTCCGGGCGGCCGATGCCGAACGGGCTGATGCCGAAGCGCACCCAGCTCTTTTCACGGTGGATGCCTGTATACAAAGCCTCGATCAGCTGGTTGACGTTCTGGCGGCGCCAGGAAGGGCGGTCCAGCTGGCCGCCGGCCAGCAGATATTGCTGCCAGGAAGGCTCATCGGGAAACGGCAGTTCGCGCTTGGCGCCGCCATTGCCCGCGTCCAGCGCGGCTGTTTCGGCCCCCGCACCGGCACCAGGCGCGTCGATCGGGTACGGGTAAAAGTAGTCGTCGATGTGCACGCCATCGATATCGTAGCGGCGCACCACGTCGAGCACCACGTCCGTCGTGTGCTTGGAGGCGGCGGCGTCGCCCGGATCCATCCACAGGTAGCGGCCGTATTGCTTGACGGATGCCGGGTTGGTGGAAGCGAAACTGTCGCGCGCCAGCGGCGACTTGGCCGTCGCGTGACGGGCCCGGTAGGGATTGAACCAGGCATGCAATTCCAGGCCGCGCGCATGCGCCTGGGCCACCCAGAAGGCCAGCGGGTCATACAGGGGCAATGGCGGCTGGCCTTGCTTGCCGGTCAGGTATTCCGACCACGGCTCCAGCTGCGACGGGTAAATCGTGTCGGCGCTAGGGCGCACTTGCAGCACAATCGCGTTCAGATTCAGGGACTTGGCACGGTCGAGAATGGCCAGCGCTTCCGCTTGCTGCTTGGCGACAGGCAAATTGCTGCGGCTGGGCCAGTCGATATTGGCCACCGTCGAGACCCAGGCGGCGCGGAATTCGCGCGGCGCCGGCGGCGGCACTTCACCCGTGATGTGCTGCACGGGCGGCACGGCCGGCAAACCCGCTTCGCCCGGCGTCGCTGCGGAGGGGATCCTGGTGCTGGTACAGCTGCTGAGCAATGTGGCGGTGGCCAGCGCGGCCAATACGCCGGCGCTGGCGCTCAGGCGTTTTTTAAAAGTAGACAACAAAACAATTCCTTGCAGTGGTGAAGCGCAGGTCTATCGGTGCGGGCATTTTACTGTGCGCCCGCCATCCATGCGGGCGCACGGTTCAAAAGAATCAGGCCTCGGCCTTCTTGCCGAATTCGGGATCGATCTTGACCAGCGCAGCCATGATGAAAGCAGGAATGGTGGCGATGCAGACCCAGATAAAGAAGTGCTGGTAGCCGAGCATTTGCTGGATCCAGCCGCTGGCCATGCCCGGCAACATCATGCCCAGGGCCATGAAACCCGTGCAGATCGCGTAATGGGCCGTTTTATGCGCGCCATCGGAGACCATGATCATGTACAACATATAGGATGCGAAACCGAAGCCATAGCCAAATTGCTCTAACGCAATGCCACCGGCGATCACATAGATACTGCTGGGCAAGGCGCTGGCCAAGTAGACGAAGACCAAGTCGGGCAGGTGGACGGACAGCACCATGATCCACAAACAGCGTTTCAAGCCGAAGCGGGAAATGATGAATCCGCCCAGCAAACCGCCCAGGGTCAGGGCGATCACGCCGATGGTGCCGTAGACGAGGCCCACCTGTTCCGTGCTGAGGCCCAGGCCGCCCTTGGCGACAGGGTCGAGCAGGAATGGCGCGGCCAATTTGAGCAGTTGCGCTTCGCCGAGGCGGAACAGCAGCAAAAAGCCGAGGATGACGACAATGTCCTTCTTCTTGAAGAAGGAAGCAAAGGTGGCGATGAATTCCTGCAAGGGAGAAACACCAACGCCCTGGATGCTGGGGCGGTCGTCCTTCGGTTTCGGCAAGACAAAATAGTGGTACAGGAAGAGGGCGATGAACAGGCCCGCCAGAATGGCGAACACGACGGACCAGGCCAGCTGCACATTGCCCGTCGCATGCGTCAGATAGCCGGCCAGATACACGAGGCCGCCCTGGCCGGCGATCATCGCCAGGCGGTAAAACGTGCTGCGCACGCCGACAAAGGCCGCCTGCTGGTGCTCTTCCAGGCCCAGCATATAAAAGCCATCAGCGGCGATGTCATGCGTGGCGGAACTGAAAGCCATCAGCCAGAAGATGGCCAGGCTGATCTGGAAGAAGTGCGGCAAGGAGGTCGTCAGGGCCACCAGCGCCAGCGCGGCGCCGATCACCAGCTGCAAGCCGACGATCCAGAAGCGCTTGGTGCGGTACATATCGATGAAGGGCGACCACAGCGGCTTGATGACCCACGGCAAGTACAACCAACTCGTATAAAGCGCGATATCGGTATTACTGAAACCGTAGTTCTTGTACATGATCACGGACAAGGTCATGACCACTACATAGGGAATGCCCTGGCCGAAATACAGGGAAGGGATCCACAGCCACGGCTTATTTGACGGCTTATTTGCGCGCGCCGCGGCGGTTTGTTTCACTAGCTCCATACATCCTTCGTTGTCTCCCAGACAGAAGAATGCCGCGCCATCGGATCACGCCGCCAGTGCCGCCCGCACACTGCCGTTCGCGCCGGCCAACAATGCCTGTGCCTGGTTTGTGTTGATTTTTTTGATCAAGGCAACAATCGCCACCTTGACGTGATAGTGGCATTGCTCCAGCACGGTTCTGGCCTGCACTTCGCTGGCGCCGGTGGCGTGCATGGTCAGACGCACCGCCCGCCAGATCAGTTTGGCGTTGGTCGGCTTCAAGTCTACCATCAAGTTTCCGTAAGTTTTATGCAAACCGACCATCAGGGCGCTGGAAATCGTGTTCAAGGTGATTTTTTGCGCCGTACCCGCTTTCAGGCGCGTGCTGCCGGATATGACTTCCGTCCCTGTGTCGAGCACGATGCCGCATTGCGCCTCGTGCGCCACGGGGGCGTCCACATTATTGGCGATGCCTATCGTCAAGGCGCCCGCCTGGCGCGCGGCCAGCAAGGCGCCCAGCACATACGGCGTGGCGCCGGAAGCGGCCAGCAAGATCACCACGTCGTTGACGTGCGGCTGCAGGGCCAGCAAGTCAGCCTCGCCTTGCTGCAAATCGTCTTCCGCGCCTTCCACAGCCGTGAACATGGCGCCCGCGCCGCCGGCCAGGATGGCGACGGCCCGCTCGGGCGGCCAGGAAAACGTGGGATTCAATTCAACGCTGTCGAGCACACCCAGGCGGCCGGACGTGCCCGCACCCACGTACAGCAGCCGTCCACCGGCCGCGATGCGGGGCAGGGCGGCCGTGATGGCGGCGGCGATGTCGGGCGACGCCAGCCGCACGGCCTCGACGGCCCAGAACTGGTCATCGACCAGCGCCGCCACCAGTTGCTCCACCGGATACAGGTCCAGATCCGGATGCCGCCGGCTCGGGGTTTCAGTTTTCAACATGATTTCAGAACATGGTTGAAGGTGAAACCAGTTTAATACCAACGAGCAATATCAGCCATGAAAGGTTGGCGGACGGGCATAACGGGAGTTTATGGCTGGTGCAGGCACGTGGTGTAACTACATGTACTTCGATACGCTCCCGTTTGTGTCTATACTTGGGTTCGACGCCAACATCAACGACATCCCCATGATCGCTCGCCAATTGCTGTTCCTGTTTAGCGCCCTTGGCGCCATCAACGGCATTTTTCTGGCCGTCTATTTTTTCAGCCGTCGGCCTCGCTGCCTCGCCGACTGCATGCTCGGCGCATTGCTGCTGGCCGTCGGGGTGCGCACCGCCAAATCCGCCTTCCTCTTCTTCAACCCGGCGATCGCACTCGAATTCCGCCAACTGGGTCTGTCGGCCTGCCTGCTGATCGGTCCCTTGACCTATCTGTATGTGCGCGCTTTCCTGGCCGGGCTCGGACAATTACCTGCTGGACAACAATGGCGATGGCATCTCGGCTTGTCCTTCCTGCTCATTGGCATTGGCGTTGCCTTTCCGTATGCCGCGTATCGTTCTGTGTGGAACCTGTCGAGTCATGCCATTCATGTGTTCTGGCTAGGCTACCTGCTGGCGGCCGCCCGGCTGCTCTGGCAAAGCCGCCGGACATGGTTGAACGACGGACAACGGATGGCGACCAGCAACGTGTTCCTGCTGAGCGTCTTTGCAGGCAGCTGTGTCATGCTGGCGGCGTACGCGAGCACGCCGTTCACGTCCTATATCGTCGGTGCCTTGTCGTTCACCTTCTCGCTGCATGTCGCGGTCATGGTTTTTCTGCTGAGAAAAGAAACCTCGACGCCTGCCGAGCCAAAACAGAAGTACCAGCATAGCCGCCTGACGCACGACGATGCGCTTGCCGTGCTCGCTGCGCTGGAACAACAGATGAGCGGGCAGAAATCCTATCTGAATCCGAATCTGACCCTGGCCCAACTGGCCAAGCGGGCCGGATGCACGCAGGCGCAGGTGTCGCAGGTACTCAATGACAAGCTGGGCAAGAGCTTCAACACCTACGTCAACGAATACCGTATCGCTGAAGCGAAACAGGTATTGACGGGCGAGCCGCAACTGAACATGGATACCGTTGCCGAGCGCTGCGGGTTCAATTCCAGTTCCACCTTCTACTCGACCTTCAAGAAAGTGGCTGGGCAGACTCCCGCCAGCTTCCGCGCCCAATCCAGCCAGGCCGTCCCGGCCGTTTCCGCGTAAAACCGCTCCGGAATCGCCATTCCGGAGTCTGACATCCTGTTTGGCGACATCCATTCCCCTGCGCTTCGCTAAATTATCGACCACCAGCGATCTGAAATAGTCGTTGCTCCGATAAACGAAATTCTTCATGCAGGGTAAAACCATGATCCAGTTTTTAGTGCGAACCGTACTCGCCTGTTTTTTGCTTGGCATCACCGCCGTCGGCACCGCCGCCACCGCGGACCAGGACGAACATGCCATCCAGGAAACCGTGCGCTTGTATCTGCATGGCACCAGCTTCAACGTGCAGGGCGAGATCAACCAGGCCTTCCATGCCAACGCCCGCCTTTACCTGGACGGCAAAGACGATGCGGAATGGGAGTTGAGCGGTCCCGAATACGCCAAACTCTTTAGCGACGAGAAAAAAGGGCAATTCAATGGACGCCACGGGCGGCTGATCAAGGTGGAGGTGAACGGCAAGGTGGCCACCGCCAAGGCCGAGATCCACATTCCCGCACAAGGAGTCCGCTATATGGATGTCTTCCTTTTGAAAAAGATCGCCGGCAACTGGAAGATCGTCAGCAAGTCGGCCCATCGCGAGCCAGCCGCGCGCCACGCACGCAAGGTGCTGCTCGTCGTGTCGAATGTGCATCAATATCCCGGCACAAAAGTTAACGCAGGCAATAATTTTCCCGAGCTTGCCTATACCTATGATGCATTTCGCAAAGCAGGGTACGCGGTCGACTTCGTCAGTCCCGAAGGTGGCGCCGTTCCGTTGGAAATGATCGTCACGTCGGACGCGCTGCTCAAGAAGCATCTGTACGACAGTGATTTCATGTGGGCACTGGCCCATACCAAACCCGTCGCCGAAGTCAGGGCGGACGAGTATGCGGGCATGGCTTTCGTCGGCGGCGGCGCAGCCATCGTCGGCATCCCGGACAACAAGCCGCTGCAGGACATCGCCTTGCGTATCTACGAACAACAAGGCGGGGTGATCGCGGCCATCTGCCATGGCACCGAGGGCATCAAGAACCTGAAGCTCAGCGACGGTACTTTCCTCATCCAGGGCAAGGTGCTCACCTCGTTCCCCGATGCGTTTCTCAACAAGGAATCGCCGGTATACAAAGCCTATCCCTTTTCGGCGGAAGGCAGCATCAAGCGCCAGGGCGGCATATTCAGGCACGGCGCCAGCGGAAAGAGCCACGTCGAGGTCGATGGCCGGCTGGTGACCGGCATGAGCTGGGAGTCGTCCGTCGGCGTGGCGGAATCCATGATCCGCCTGATCGAGCAGTAAGTTTATGGGGCTCGGCGCATTTCCGCCACGAAATCGTAATGGTCGCTGCGGCAATACGAATGCGTGAGTTCCACCGCTTCGCCCGTCTCCAGATAGGCGATGCGCGTGATGAACAGCACGGCCTGGCCATCGGGGATGCCCAGTTGCTTGGCCAGCACGTCCGTCGCATTCATGGCGCGGATGTGCTGCAAGGCGCGCACGGGCGCCTTCTTGATGCTGCTCAAGTATTCATACAGCGAGTCGCCCATGGCGTCCGGGTCCGGCACCACGCTGAACGGCAGCACGCTCACTTCATACGCCATCACCACGTCGTCGGCCAGGCGCAAGCGCTCGAGGCGCGCCACTTTCGTGTTCTGCGCCAAGCCCAGGCTCAGCTGTTCATCGCTGCTGGCGATGACGACTTCGCGCTTGAGCCAGCGCGAGCCGGGGCGGTAGCCGCGCTGCTGCAGCTGCTCGGAAAAGCTCGACAGGTTCGACAGCGGCTGCTCGATGCGCGGGGCAATATAGTTGCCCGAACCACGGCGGCGCACGACGAGGCCTTGCTCGACGAGCTGGTCGATGGCCTTGCGGGCGGTCACGCGCGATACGTCAAGCAGTTCGGACAGGGTACGTTCGGATGGCAGGGCCTGGTCTACCTGGTAGCGGCCGTTGCGTACGTCATCGCTCAGCTTGCGGGCGATCTGCATATATAAAGGCGAATTGTCATTTAAATCGACCTTGAGTTCTACGCTGGTCTGGCTCATACAGTTCTCCTTGTCCTCCTAGTGTAATAGCGATGGCGCTTGTGCGTGGCCCGTCCACCCATGAATAAATGGAAAATGGCCATAAATAACGGTTATACACTTAAAAAAACAATGTTTTACCGTACGTATAGCTTTGCATTATAGATAAATAAGCAATTTTCATTGGCGTCGTGAAGCATCCCGCCCTATGCTGGCGATGCCTCCACTACGCCGTGAAACAGGGAAACATGCACAATAAAATGACGGGTTTGCTGGGCTTGCTGCTGCTGGGCACGACCTGGAGCGCACTGGCCGCCCCGCCCGGTGGCGGCAACGACCAGCAGCGCGCGCTCGATGCCACGCTATCGGCCATCGTCGATGATCCGCTCCACCCGCTGGCCAGCCTGTCCGTGCTGGCCATACGCCACGGCAAGGTGTCGTATGAGCAACAATTTGGCTACCGGCACATCGGGGCCACGCCGGCGGACAGCTTGCCCGTGACGCCGGCCACCCTGTTCCGCATCGCCTCGGTTTCGAAGATGATGACCACACTGGGCCTGATGCGGCTGGTCGAACAGGGCAAGCTGAGCCTGGATCAGGACGTCGGCATGTATCTGGGCTTTTCCCTGCGCAACCCGCATTTCCCCCAGCAAGCGCTGACCTTGCGCAGCCTGCTCAGCCACACCTCCTCGCTGCGCGACGCGGGCGGCTATGCCTGGGGGCCGGAACGCAGCCTGCGCGACGTGTTTACGGCCGGCGGCGACAGCATGTGGGACAAACAAACGGCGCCGGGCCGCTATTTCACGTACGCCAACCTGAACTGGGGCGTGATCGGCACCGTGATGGAAAAAGTCACGGGCGAGCGCTTCGACTTGCTGATGCGGCGCTTGCTGCTCGATCCCCTCGATGTGCGCGGCGGCTATCATCCGGCGGCATTTTCTACGGCAGACGTGGCGAACACGGCCACCCTGTACCGCAAGCGCACCTTGGACACGGAAACCTGGCAGCCGCAAGGGCCGTGGATCGCGCAAGCCGACGATTTTCATGCACGCCCGCCGTCTGGCCTGGCCAATTATGTGATCGGCAGCAATGCCACCGTCTTCAGTCCCACGGGCGGCTTGCGCATTTCCGCCGCGGGACTGGGCAAGGTCATGCAGATGCTGCTCGACGGTGGACGCTACCGGAATACGCAGCTATTGCAGCCGGCCAGCATCGCCCTGATGTTTGGCCGCCAATGGCAGCTGGCGCCCGATGGCGGCAATGGCGACAGCGAGCGGGGCCTGTACCGCGCCTGGGGCCTGGGCAACCAGCAGTTCGATGCGGTGGCGGGGCAGGGCAACCATCTGGTCGAGGGCGCCAGCTTCACGGCCGTGGGCCACCTGGGCGACGCGTATGGCCTCGTCTCCGCCTTCGTGCTCGATTTCCAGAAAAAAAACGGCATGGTGATGCTGGTGGGCGGCACGGGCAGCGATCCCGAACAGTACCCTGGCACGTATTCCGCCATGGGGCGCAGCGAGGAACGGATACTCACCACCCTATACCGTGGTGCGATGGACAACAATCAATCCTTGCATTGAAATGGTGCATTCCTGAAAGTTATGGCTGCACCATGATGTTTCATTGGCTGCGTCGGCGGCCAGCCTCTAAGCTCTTCCCGAATGCTCCCGCACCATGGGAGCGCAACGCAGCGAGGCAACATGCAGCAACAAGTCATCATCATCGGCGGCGGCGTCGTCGGTCTGACATCGGCCTGGTGGCTGGCCGAGGCCGGCTACAGGGTCACCTTATTGGAACGCAATGAACAGGTGGCGATTGCCGCCAGCTACCGCAATGGCGGCCAGCTCAGCTATCGCTATGTGGCACCGCTGGCGGACGCGGGCGTGCCCTTCAAGGCCCTGCAATGGCTGCTGCAGAAAGATGGTCCGCTGCGCTTCCGCCCCGAGGCCGACTGGCGCCAATGGCGCTGGATGGCCAGTTTCCTGCGCAATTGCAACAGCGCCAGCAATGCCCGCACGACGGCCAAGCTGCTGCAACTGGGAGAATGGAGCCGCACCGGCATGGCCCAGCTGGAATTGACCGTGCCGCCGGAAGCGTATGCCCGCCGCGATGCGGGCAAACTCATCGTCTACCGCTCGCCCACCATCTTCCAGCGCGCCGTGGCGCGGCCCGAATCGGAAGAGGCGCGCATCGTCTTGTCGCCGCTGGAAGCCGTGCAGCGCGAACCGGCGCTGGCCGCCTTGCAGGGTTCCCTGGCGGGCGGCATTTTTACGCAGGGCGAAGCGGTGGCCGATTGCCACGCCTTTTGCCTGGCGCTGGAAGCGCGCCTGCTGCAGCACCCGAATTGTTCGCTCTTGTTAAAAGGCGAGGCGCGCCGCCTCGTCATGCACAAGGGCAGGATCACGGGCGTCGACACCAGCCTGGGCTTGCTGCAGGCGGATCACTATGTGCTGGCGGCCGGCATCCAGAGCCGCGACCTGGCCGCCACGGCAGGCATTTACCTGCCCCTGTACCCGCTGAAGGGCTACAGCCTGACGGCGCCCATCCGCGCCCAGCACCGTGCGCCCGAGATCAGCATCACGGATTTCGAACGCAAGGTACTGTATGCGCGCATCGGTGGCGACCTGCGCGTGGCCGCCATGGTCGACATGGTGGGCGCCGACAACAGTATCGACTGGGGCCGCATCGCCGGCCTGACGCGGCTGGCGCGCGAAGCCATGCCGCACGGCGCCGACTACGACCAAGCCACGGCCTGGGCCGGCCTGCGCCCCGCCACGCCGAACAGCGCGCCGCTGGTGGGCGCCAGCAAAGTGGCAAACTTGTGGCTGAACGTGGGCCATGGCCCGCTGGGCTTTACCTTTGCCGCCGGCACGGCGCGCATCCTGGCCGACCTGATGGCCGGCAAGGCGCCGCCGTTCGCGCTGGACTTCCTCGCGCCTCAAAAATAGGCGGACTGGCGGCAGCGGCGACCGGCGCCGCCGTTATGGCGGATAATTGCGGAACTTTTCCGTTCCCCTATTTGCCAGCGCATGCCCACACTCTCGACATCTGCCGCCTGCCCCTGTGGCGGCGCCTCCTACGCCAGCTGCTGCGGCCCGTATATCGCGGGCGACGCCTTGCCGCCGACGGCCGAAACGCTGATGCGTTCGCGCTACACGGCGTTTACCTTGCGCGACGAGCCGTATCTGCTTGCCACCTGGCATGCCAGCACCCGTCCCACCGACGCTTTATTTGCCGAAGAAGAAAAAGTCCACTGGCTGGGACTTGAGGTAAAATCTGCTTTACGTTTACGTCAACGTAAAGCAGTATCAGCAGATCAAGCCGAAGAGATACACCGCGACAGCGTCGAATTCGTGGCCCGCTACAAGGTCAACGGCCGCGCGCACCGCCTGCATGAAGTGAGCCGCTTCGTGCGCGAGGCGGACAAGAGCGGTGATGGCGCCCTGCGCTGGTTTTATCTCGACGGCAGTTTTCCCGAATAGCGCGACCCGAGAGACCGGGCGATAATAAAAAGGAACCGCAATGCCGCACATCGAAAGCAAACTCAATCCGCGCAGTGAAGATTTCAAGGCCAATGCCGCGGCCATGCAAGCCATCGTCGACGATTTGCGCGACAAGGTGGAAAAGATCGCGGCCGGCGGCGGCGAAGCGGCTGCCGCCAAGCACCTGGCGCGCGGCAAACTGCTGCCGCGCGACAGAGTGCAGATGCTGCTCGATCCCGGCACGCCTTTCCTCGAGTTTTCCCAGATGGCGGCCTACGCCATGTACCAGGACGCCAAGGGCGTCGATGCGGCACCTTCCGCCGGCATCATCACCGGCATCGGCAGGGTCTCGGGCCAGGAATGCGTCATCGTGTGTAACGACGCTACGGTCAAGGGCGGCACGTATTACCCGATGACGGTGAAAAAACACTTGCGTGCCCAGGAAATCGCCGACCAGAACAACCTGCCGTGCATCTACCTGGTCGACTCGGGCGGCGCCAATCTGCCGAACCAGGACGACGTCTTCCCCGACCGCGACCATTTCGGCCGCATCTTCTACAACCAGGCAAATCTGTCGGCCAAGGGCATACCGCAAATCGCCGTCGTGATGGGTTCTTGCACGGCCGGCGGCGCCTACGTGCCGGCCATGAGCGATGAATCGATCATCGTCAAGGAGCAGGGCACGATTTTCCTCGGCGGCCCGCCGCTGGTGAAAGCGGCCACCGGTGAAGTAGTGACGGCTGAAGACCTGGGTGGCGGCGACGTGCACACGCGCTTGTCCGGCGTGGTCGACCACCTGGCGCAGAACGATCTGCATGCGCTATCGCTGGCGCGCACCATCGTCTCGAACCTGAACCGCACCAAGCCGCAGCAGATGGACTTGCGTGCATCCGTCGAGCCGAAATACCCGACGCAGGAACTGTATGGCGTGATCCCCGTCGATACGCGCAAGCCGTTCGACGTGCGCGAAGTCATTGCGCGCATCGTCGACGGCAGCGATTTCGACGAATTCAAGGCCCGCTACGGCACCACCCTGATCTGCGGCTTTGCGCATATCTATGGGGTCAAAGTCGGCATCATCGCCAACAACGGCATCTTGTTCTCGGAATCGGCGCTGAAAGGCACGCATTTCATCGAATTGTGCTGCCAGCGCAAGATCCCTCTCGTCTTCCTGCAAAATATCACGGGCTTCATGGTGGGCCGCAAATACGAAAACGAGGGCATCGCCCGCAACGGCGCCAAGATGGTGACCGCTGTCGCGACGGCTGCCGTGCCGAAATTCACGGTCATCATCGGCGGCAGCTTCGGCGCCGGCAATTACGGCATGTGCGGCCGCGCGTTTTCCCCGCGTTTCATGTGGATGTGGCCCAATGCGCGCATCTCCGTCATGGGCGGCGACCAGGCCGCTTCCGTGCTGGCGACGGTCAAGCGCGACGGCATCGAGGGCAAGGGCGGGCAGTGGAGCGCGGACGAGGAAGCGGCCTTCAAGCAGCCGATCAAGGATCAATACGAACACCAGGGCCACCCCTACTATGCTACCGCGCGCCTTTGGGACGATGGCGTGATCGATCCGGCCGATACCCGCATGGTGCTGGGCCTGGGCCTGTCGGCCGCGCTCAACGCCGAAATCCCTGACACGAAGTTCGGCGTATTCCGCATGTAAGGGGAGAAGACCATGGAATTTGAAACCTTAAAGCTGGTCATCGAGGGCAATGTCGCCACCGTGACCCTGAACCGTCCCGACGTGCGCAACGCCTTCAACGAGACGACGATCGCCGAACTGGCGCGCGCCTTCGAAGGGCTGGGACGCAGCGACATGGTGCGCGCCATCGTGCTGGCGGCGAATGGCGCGGCCTTTTGCGCCGGTGCGGACCTGAACTGGATGAAGAAGATGGCAGGCTACACGCATGCCGAAAACCAGGCCGACGCACTGCAGCTGGCGCAGATGCTGCGCACGATTTACCTGTGTCCCAAGCCCGTCGTGGCGAAGATCCAGGGCGACTGTTATGCGGGCGGCATGGGCCTCGTCGCCGCATGCGATATCATTCTGGCTGCGGAAGACGTGCATTTCTGCCTGAGCGAGGTGCGCCTGGGACTGATTCCGGCCACTATTTCACCGTATGTCATCAAGGCCATGGGCGAAAACGCGGCACGCCGCTATTTCCTGACCGCGGAGCGATTCTCCGCTCAGGAAGCGCTACGCATCGGCTTTGCCCACGAGGTAGTCGAGGCAAGCGCGCTGGACGCGAAAACGGCCGAAGTGCTCAAAGCGCTGACGGGCAACAGCCCGCACGCCGTGGCGCAAGCGAAAATGCTGGTGCGCGAGATCGTCGGCCAGCCGGTCGATGACGCGCTGCTGGCGGATACCGCCGAGCGCATCGCGCAGATCCGCGCCTCGGAGCAGGGACGCGAAGGCGTGCAATCGTTCCTCGACAAGCGCAAGCCGAGTTGGCTCATGGGCTAGCAATATCATTGGAGCAGTTTTGAAAGCAGAAAAACAATCGGGCTGGGTCGAACGCAGTCTGCGCAGCGTGTGGCATCCGTGCACGCAAATGCAGCACCACGAGACTGTACCGCTCATCCCCGTCAGCCATGGCCGCGGCGCCTGGCTGTATGACCACGAAGGCCGACGCTACCTGGACGCCATCAGCTCCTGGTGGGTGAACCTGTTCGGCCATGCGAATCCGCGCATCAATGCGGAACTCAAGGACCAGCTGGACCGCCTGGAACACGCGATGCTGGCCGGTTTCACGCATGAACCGGTGATCGAGCTGTCGGAAAAACTCTCCGCCTTGACGGGCGGCGTGCTCGGTCACAGCTTTTATGCGTCCGATGGGGCGTCGGCCGTGGAAATCGCCCTGAAAATGAGTTTTCACGCGTGGCGCAACAGCGGCAAGAGCGAGAAACAGGAATTCGTCTGCCTGAAAGGCAGCTACCACGGCGAAACCATCGGCGCCCTGGCCGTCACCGATGTCGCCCTGTTCAAGGATGCCTACGGCCCCCTGCTGCGCGCCACGCAGACGGTGATGTCGCCCGACTTCCGCCAGGCAGCCGAAGGCGAAACCGCCGGGGACGTGGCGCGCCGCGCGGCCGCCGAAGTCGAGCAGCTGTTCCAGAAAAAAGCCGACAAGATCGCCGCCATCATCATCGAGCCGCTGGTGCAATGCGCGACCGGCATGGCCATGCACGATTCCTTGTACCTGTCGCTGGTGCGCGCCCTGTGCGACCGTTATCAAGTCCATTTGATCCTCGATGAAATCGCCGTCGGCTGCGGCCGCACGGGCACCTTCTTTGCGTGCGAGCAGGCCGGCATCTGGCCCGATTTCGTCTGCCTGTCGAAGGGCATCAGCGGCGGCTATCTGCCCCTGTCCCTCGTGATGACGCGCGAAAACATCTACCAGGCGTTCTACAGCACCGACGTGCGCCGCGGCTTTTTGCATTCGCACTCGTACACGGGCAACCCGCTGGCCTGCCGCGCCGCGCTGGCGACCCTGTCGATTTTCGAGGAAGACGATGTGCTGGCGGCCAACCGCGTACGCGCTGAAAAAATCACGCGCGCCCTGGCGCCGCTGGCGCAGCACGAGCGCGTAAAACACTTCCGCCAGCAGGGCATGATCTGGGCCTTCGATGCGGTGGACGCTGCCCCGGATTTTTCGCGCCGCTTCTTCAGCACGGCGCTGGAACACGAACTGTTGATGCGCCCCATCGGCTCCACCGTCTACCTGATGCCGCCGTACATCCTCGACGACGAGGAAATCGCGGGCCTGGGCCAGCAGACCCTGACCGTCTTCAATCATGTGACCGGGGCCTGAGATGGAACTGATCGCGCGATTGCAACAGCAGCTGCAAGGGCTGGAAAAACGTAGCCTGATCCGCCGCCGCCGTACCGTCGATACGCCGTGCGCGCCGCGCCTGACGGTCGATGGGCGCGAGATGCTGGCCTTTTGCAGCAATGACTACCTGGGCCTGGCCGCGCATCCGCGCATCGTCGCCGCGCTGAAAGAGGGCGCCGACCTGTATGGCGCCGGCAGCGGCGCTTCGCACCTGATCAGTGGCCACAGCCGCGCCCACGCGCAGCTGGAAGAGCGGCTGGCGACGTTCGTTGGCGCCAACCTGGAACAGGCGCGTGCGCTGTATTTCTGTACCGGCTACATGGCTAATCTGGCTGTGCTGACGGCCCTGTCGGCGGGCGATCCGGACACCGAGATTTTCTCGGAAGCGCTGAACCACGCTTCGCTGATCGACGGCACGCGCCTGGCCCGCGTCAAGACGCGCGTGTATCCGCACGCCGACCTCGATGCCCTGGCGGCCCTGCTGGCGGCCAGCACAGCACAGACGAAAATCGTCGTCACCGACAGCGTCTTCAGCATGGATGGCGACCTGGCACCGCTGCCCGCGCTGCTGGCCCTGTGCGAGCGCTATGGCGCCTGGCTGGTGGTCGACGACGCACACGGCTTCGGCGCGCTGGGAGCCGATGGCCGTGGTGCGCTCGAACATTTCAATCTGCATTCGCCCTACCTCGTGTATGTGGGCACCCTGGGCAAATCGGCCGGCGTGGGTGGCGCCTTTGTGTGCGCGCACGAAGCCGTGATCGACACCCTGATCCAGAAGGCGCGTCCTTACATCTTCACGACGGCGGCCCCACCCGCGCTCGCGCATGCGCTGCTGGCCAGCCTGGACATCATCGCCGGGGAAGAAGGACAACAACGCCGGGCTCACCTGGCGGCGCTGGTGGCGCAGTGGAATGACGGCTTGCAGCTGCGGCGCTGGCAAGCGTTGCCGTCGATGACCGCCATCCAGCCTGTCATCATCGGCGAGAATGCGGACATGCTGGCCGTCGCCGCCCAACTGTACCAGCAGGGACTGTGGGTCGGCGCGATCCGCCCGCCCACCGTGCCGGCGGGATCGGCGCGCCTGCGCGTGACCCTGTCGGCCGGCCACACGGCGCAGGAAGTGGCGCAATTGATCAACGCAGTCAACACCCTGGAAAGGACTCGCCATGAGCCTTGATGACCCTATCGTGGCGGACGTGCTGGCGGACCTGGCGCCGGCCGTGCAAGCGGCGCCGGCGGCCACCGGCCTGCCATCGCGCTTTGCCTGTTTCGTCACCGGCACCGACACGGAAATCGGCAAGACCCTGACCTCGTCGGCCCTGCTGCACGCGCTGGTCGCGCGCGGCGTGCGCGCCTGCGGCATGAAGCCCGTCGCCGCCGGCGCCGAAATGCGCGACGGCGAGCTGCATAATGAAGACGCCGACAGCCTGATCGCCGCCGGCAACGTCACCATGCTGCGCAGCCTGACGACGCCCTACATGCTGAAGGAACCAGCTGCACCGCACATCGCCGCCGCGCTCGAAGGCGTCAGCATCGAATCCGTGCCGATCCTGGCCGCCTACCTGGAAATCGCCGCCGCCTCGGACGCCGTCGTGGTCGAAGGCGTGGGCGGTTTCCGCGTGCCGCTGTCGCCAGGTTTCGACTCGGCCGACCTGGCGCAGCAGCTCGATTTGCCCGTGATCCTCGTGGTCGGCATGCGTTTGGGCTGCATCAGCCAGGCCTTGCTGACGGTGGAAGCCATCGAAGCGCGTGGCTTGACGGTCATCGGCTGGGTCGCCAACACCCTGGAAGTGGAAATGCGCTTCCTCGACGAAAATATCGATGCGCTGATCGAGCGCATCCCGGCGCCGCTGCTGGGCAGGGTGCCGCGCCTGGCGCAGCCGAGCGCGGAAGCGGCGGCCGCATATCTCGATTTCACCGGCTTGCCCAACTGGCCGGCGCAGCAGAATTAAACCGAACACTTAACGTAGCTAAAAAATAGAAGCGAAGGAATCACCATGTCCGTAGTCCAAGAAGCAGCAAAAACCGTCGAACTGCACCGCCCTGCGGCGCGCATCACCCTGCCCGAAGCGGCCACCTGGCCCATCGATGATGTGCTGGCCCTGTTCGACTTGCCTTTCAATGACCTGATGTTCAAGGCCCAGCAAACCCACCGCATCAACTTCCCCGACGGCGACGTGGAACTGGCGACCCTGTTGTCGATCAAGACGGGCGGCTGCGAGGAAGACTGCGGCTACTGCCCGCAGGCGGCCCGCTACGACACGGGCGTGGAAGCGAAAAAAATCCTCGACATCGACACCGTGCTCGACGCGGCCCGCCAGGCGAAAGCCAATGGCGCCACGCGCTTCTGCATGGGCGCCGCCTGGCGCGGCCCGAAAGACCGCGACATGGACAAAGTCGAAGAAATGGTCAGCAAAGTGAAAGCGCTGGGCCTGGAAACCTGCGCCACGCTGGGCATGCTGGAAGAGGGACAAGCGGACCGCCTGAAGAACGCGGGCCTGGACTTCTATAACCACAACCTCGACACGGCGCCCGAGTTCTACGACAACGTCATCTCCACGCGTGAATACCAGGACCGCCTGGACACCCTGGGCCGCGTGCGTGAAGCAGGCTTGAAAGTATGCTGCGGCGGTATCGTCGGCATGGGCGAGACGCGTCTGCAACGCGCGGGCCTGATCGCCCAGCTGGCAAACCTGAATCCGTATCCGGAATCGGTGCCCGTCAACCACCTGGTGCAGGTGGAAGGCACGCCGTTGTTTGGCCTGGAAGCGCTGGACCCGTTCGAATTCGTGCGCACGATCGCCGTGGCCCGCATCACCATGCCGAAAGCACGCGTGCGCTTGTCGGCCGGCCGCCGCCAGATGGGCGAAGCGGTGCAGGCGATGTGCTTCCTGGCTGGCGCCAACTCCATCTTCTACGGCGACAAGCTGCTCACCACCGACAACCCGGAAGCGGAAGACGACCGCGTCTTGCTCGGCAAACTGGGCTTGCAGACGCGCGGCGCCATGCTCGAATCGGTACAGAAAGAGAAGTGCGGCTGCTGATGCCTGCCTTGTCGGGTTACGCCGTGCCGGCTAACCCGACCTACGAATACCGCCTCACCAATGCGTAGGTCGGCTTGGCGCAAAGCGCGTAAGCCGACACGCCAGCAGACAAGGTCCGCCAAGAGACAGCTGCCCCTTTTTGAGAGAATAGAGAGAGACCATGTTCACTAAAATCCTGATCGCCAACCGCGGCGAAATCGCTTGCCGTGTCGCCGCTACCGCGCGCCGCATGGGCATCCAGACCGTCGCCGTGTATTCGGAAGCGGACGCCAATGCCAAGCACGTCGCCGTGTGCGACGAAGCCGTCTTGATCGGCCCCGCGCCGGCCAAGGAAAGCTATCTGTGCGGCGACAAGATCATCGCCGTGGCGCTGGCGACAGGTGCGCAGGCGATCCACCCAGGCTATGGTTTCCTGTCCGAGAACGCCGACTTTGCCGACGCCTGCCACGCTGCGGGCCTGGTCTTCATCGGCCCGCCGGCATCGGCCATGCGCGCCATGGGCTCGAAGTCGGCCGCCAAATCGCTGATGGAAAAGGCCAATGTGCCGCTGGTGCCCGGCTACCATGGCGAGGAACAGGATGCGGACTTCCTGCACACGCAAGCCGACAAGATCGGCTACCCCGTGCTGCTGAAGGCGTCCGCTGGCGGTGGCGGCAAGGGCATGCGCGTCATCGAGCATTCCGATGATTTCAAGGCCGCGCTGGCCTCGTGCAAGCGCGAAGCGATCAGCTCTTTCGGCGACGACAAGGTGCTGGCCGAAAAATACCTGTCGCGTCCGCGGCATATCGAAATCCAGGTGTTCGCCGATACACTCGGTAACTGCATTTATTTGTTCGAGCGCGATTGCTCGGTGCAGCGCCGTCACCAGAAAGTGCTGGAAGAAGCACCGGCGCCGGGCATGCCGGCCGAGCGGCGCGCCTCCATGGGCGAAGCAGCCGTCGCCGCCGCCAAGGCCGTCGGTTATGTCGGCGCGGGCACGGTGGAATTCATCGCCAACCAGGATGGCTCGTTCTACTTCATGGAGATGAACACGCGCCTGCAGGTGGAACACCCGGTGACGGAAATGATCACCGGCACGGACCTGGTGGAATGGCAGTTGCGCGTCGCCTTTGGCGAACCGCTGCCGAAAAAACAGAATGAACTGACGATCCACGGCCACGCCATCGAAGCGCGCATCTACGCGGAAAATCCGGAGAAGGGCTTTTTGCCGTCGATCGGCACCCTGCGCCACATGCAGTCGCCATCGGCCGTCACATTCGAACTCGGTGGCACGGTGGTTCCGGCCGCCGTGCGTATCGATTCGGGCGTGCGCGAGGGTGACGCGATCTCGCCATTCTACGACCCGATGATCGCCAAGCTGATCGTCTGGGGCGCGGACCGCCGCGAAGCGCTGGCGCGCATGGCGCAAGCACTGGCCGACTACCAGATCGTGGGCCTGGCCAGCAATATCGCCTTTTTGAAACGCCTGGTCGAAGGCGAGGCATTCAGCTCTGCCGATCTCGATACTGGCCTCATCGAGCGCAATCAAGCATCGCTGTTCCCCGCCCTGCAGGCGGCGCCCGACACGGCCCTGGCGCTGGCGTCCGTCGCCCTGCTGCTGGAAGAAAAAGCGGCGGCCGAAACGCAATCGGTCAACCGCGCCGACCCGTGGGGCAATGCCCTGGGCTGGCGTCTGAACAGCACCCTGGGTCGCAGCCTGTCGTTCGCCGATGAATTCACCTTGGCTGGCGAGGGCAAGGCCTACGCGGCGCGCGTTGCCTACAAGACGGATGGCTGGCTGTTCAACGGCCATCCCTTGAGCCTGACGGCGCACACAGGCAACGAGCTGCACATCAAGCTCGGCGAGCGTGCCGTACATGGCACCGTGCTGCGCGACGGTGAGCAGTTCCACGTATTTACCAACGGCTTGCACTACACCTTGCACTACAACGATCCGATGGCGCATGCGGGCGAAGTGGAAGCGGAAGGCGGCCGCCTGACGGCGCCGATGCCGGGCAAGGTCGTCGCCGTACTGGTGAACAAGGGCCAGGACGTCAAGAAGGGCGAGCCTCTGGTCATCATGGAAGCGATGAAGATGGAGCACACGATCGCCGCGCCGCACGACGGCCTGGTGGAAAACGTGCTGTATGCGGTCGGCGACCAGGTGGCCGATGGCGCGCCGCTGCTGGCCTTCAAGGCTGCCGCATAGAGGTAAGCACATGCGCATCCTGTTACAACGTTCGGACGGCAAGGAAGCGGCGTGGATCAGCGACTTCCGCGACTTGCTGCCTGAAGCCGACATTATCTTCTGGCGCGAAGGCGAAGCGGTTGAACCATGCGACTATGCCGTCGTGTGGCAACCGCCCGCCGCCATGCTGCCCGAACTGGCTCACGTGAAAGCCATCTTCAACACGGGCGCCGGCGTCGACGCGCTGTTGAAGTTTGGCGACGCGCTGCCCGCCCACGTTCCACTGGTCCGCCTCGATGACGCGGGCATGGGCGTGCAGATGGCCGAATATGTAAGCCACGCCGTGCTGCGCCACTTCCGCCGTTTCGACGATTACGAGGCGCAAGGCCGCGCCGGCATCTGGCAGCCGCTGCCTGCGTTCGACAAGGCGGACTTTCCTATCGGCGTGCTGGGCATGGGCGTGCTGGGCACGCGCGTGCTGCAAGCGCTGGCGCAATTCGAATTCCCGCTGCGCGGATGGAGCCGCAGCCCAAAACATGCCGATGGCGTGCAATGCTATGCAGGCGAAGAGGGGCTCGATGCCTTTTTGCGCGGCACGCGCGTGCTCGTGTGCATGCTGCCGCTCACGCCCGACACGCACAACCTGCTCGACCGCGCACGCCTGTCGATGCTGCTGCCGGGCGCCTATGTCATCAACGTGGCGCGCGGCGCGCTTATCGCCGAACCGGATTTGCTGACGCTGATCCGCTCCGGGCATATCGCGGGGGCGACCCTGGACGTGTTCCGCAACGAGCCGCTGCCGCAGCAGCACCCGTTCTGGCAAGAACCCCGCATCACCATCACGCCGCATATTTCGGCCGCCACCCTGCGCCGCGAAAGCGTGGCGCAGATCGCCGCCAAGATGCGCCGCCTGCAAGCCGGAGACTCTGTCGCCGGCATCGTCAACCGTTTGCAAGGATATTGAGATGAACCCTACTACCAGTCTTCCCAAGCAGGTCAAGATCGTCGAAGTGGGTCCGCGCGACGGCCTGCAAAACGAAAAGGAAACCATCAGCGCCGCCGTCAAGATCGAACTGGTCGACCGCCTGACGCAGGCCGGCTTCGTCAACATCGAGGTGGCGTCCTTCGTCTCGCCGAAATGGGTGCCGCAGATGGCCACCAGCGCGGAAGTGATGGAAAAGATCGCGCGCCGCCCCGGCACGATTTATTCGGCGCTGACGCCGAACATGCAGGGTTTCGAGGCGGCGCTGGCGGCGAAGGCCGATGAAGTGGTGGTCTTCGGTTCCGCGTCCGAAGCGTTCTCGCAAAAGAACATCAATTGCTCGATCGCCGAATCGATCGCCCGCTTCGAAGGCGTGGCGAAGGCGGCCAAGGAACACGGCCTGCGCCTGCGCGGCAGCATCAGCTGCGCCTTCGGCTGCCCCTACCAGGGAGACGTGCCGCTGGACGCCGTGGCCGACGTGGTGGGCCGCATGCGCGACCTCGGCTGCGACGAGATCGACATCGCCGACACCATCGGCGTGGCCACGCCGCGCAAGACGCAGGCGGTGATGGAGCGCGCGATTGCCGCCTTCCATGTGGGCGGGCTGTCCGGCCACTTCCACGACACCTACGGCCAGGCGCTGGCAAATATCTACGCCAGCCTGGAAACGGGCATCGCCATCTATCACTCGTCCGTGTCCGGCCTGGGCGGCTGCCCGTACGCCAAGGGCGCCACCGGCAACGTGGCCACCGAGGACGTGCTGTACATGATGCAGGGACTGGGCATCGCCACCGGCATCGATCTGGACCTGGTGGTGGACGCTGGGCAGTTCATCTCGCAGCAGCTGGGCCGCAAGGGATCGAGCCGCGCCGGCAATGCGATCGCGGCGAAGCGCGCAGCTGTGTAGGTCGGATTAGCGCGCAAGCGCGTAATCCGACGCCACCAAGGACATGGCCAACACTGTTGTCGGGTTACGCGCTGCGCGCTAACCCGACCTACGTGAACCGTACAGGCGAAAAAAAACCCAAGAGCCTAAACTCTTGGGTTTTTTTCTACAAATTTGGTCGGAGTACAAGGATTCGAACCTTGGACCCCCTGGTCCCAAACCAGGTGCGCTACCGGGCTGCGCCACACTCCGAAGACCAAGATAATACAGGCCGTATCGACTTCGGTCAAGGGTCAGGTGAAACTCTGTGTAAATTATTTACGCGCGGTACTGGGATGCATGTATTTTTCAACATGCCGGAAATATGCGACACTGGCTTGGCAAGTTTTCCCGATCAGACATGAAGGCGACGACGGCAATGGAGTTCAGGATAGAAAGAAGCGGCGGCGGCCAGCCCATGCCGAGCCGCCGCGGCATCGTGCTGGGCATCGCCGTGTCCTTGCTGCTGCATGGCGCATTGATCACTCTGTGGCGCCATGTGCAGCCAGCCGCGCCACCGGACACGGCCCCGCGCGTGGAGTCGATCGCCGTGTGGATACGTCCGCTGGCCGCCAAGCCGCCCCCGCCGCCCGTCGAAGTCGTCAAGCCGAAGCGCGAACCAAAACCCATCAGCAAGCCGAAACTCGCCACGGCCCGGGAAACGCCGGCGGCAACCACGGCGCCAACATCGAGCCCGCAAGCCATCACGGTCGTGCCGGCATCACCGGCCACACCGGCGGCCAGTCCCGATACCGTCAGGCAAGAAACCCCGGAAACGCCAAAGTTCGACATGGAAGCGGCCAGGAAAACGGCACGCAAGATGGCCGGCGAGCGCGATCCATCCAAGGTGGGTACGGCCGTGGGGCAAATCCCCGACAAGCCGCTGCAAACGGAAACCCAGCTGGCGCGCGACATCGCGCAGGGCAAGCGCGGCGATTGCCGCACCGCCTACTCAGGCGCAGGCTTGCTGGCGCCCGTGTTGATGTTGCTGGACAAGAAGGATAGCGGCTGCAAGTGGTGAGGGTTGACTTGACTATACCTATATTGGGTACTAACATACCCAATATGGGTATTTATGCAGACACATTGTTTTCCAAGACACAGCAGCGCGTGCTGGCCTTGCTCTTTGGCCAGGCACAACGGTCTTTCTATGCGAATGAAATCATTGCCTTCGCGGCTATCGGCTCCGGCGCCGTGCAACGCGAGCTGGCCAAGCTGGTGAAATCGGCCCTGGTCACGGTGAAAAAAGTAGGCAACCAGAAGCATTACCAGGCAAATCACGATGCGCCGATATTCGATGAGCTGCGCAGCATCGTACTGAAAACCTTCGGCGTGGCCGATGTGCTGCGCGTCGCGCTACAGCCGCATTGGCTGGAAATCGACTTGGCTTTCGTGTACGGTTCGATGGCCAAGGGCACGGAACAGGCGCACAGCGATATCGACCTGATGCTGATTGGCAGCATGGCGTCGAACGCCCAGTTGCTGGAAGCACTGCAGCCAGCACAGCAGCAGCTGGGGCGCAGCATCAACCCGACCTTGTACACGCCAGAAGAATGGCGGCAAAGAATAGACGAGGGCAAGTCGTTCGTCGTGCGCGTCCTCGAACAGCCCAAGATTTTTGTCAAAGGGGGCGACGATGAATTCATCAAGCTCGCAGGCACTGGCGAATCTGGCGCGCATCGGCCAGCTCAAGGCTGAGCCACCCGACGCACGCGAACGGGCCGGCTTACTGCGCTCGGCCAGCGTGCGCCTGCACGATGCCAGGCAAGTGATACTGTCGCTGGAAAGCCGCTTCGATCTGGCGTATAACGCGGCGCATGCGGCCGCCTTGTCTGCACTGCGTCAACATGGTTATCGCAGCGATAACCGCTATCTGGTCTTTCAAAGCCTGGAACACACGCTGGGGTTCACGCCACAGCAGTGGCTGCTGTTAAACCAGGCGCACAAGAAGCGCAACCTGGCCGAATATGAGGGCGAACTCGATGTCACGGCAAGCTTTGTCGATGAACTGATCGAACATGTGGAACTGTTACTCGCGGCGGCAAAGGTACTGGATGTCCCGCCGCCATTGTAACTTCCTTATTCCTGCCCCTTCAACTGCAAGGCCCGCTCATACAGCGCGTTTTTCTTGCGGCCCGTGATCTGTGCTGTCAAATTCGCTGCCTGCTTGACGCTGCATTCGGCCAGCAGGATATTGAGGATGCGCTCCGCTTCCACGTCTTCCGCGTCCTGCGCTTGCGTCGCGCCTTCGAGCAGGACGACGAATTCTCCCTTTTCGCGGTGCGCGTCAGCACGTATCCACGCTTCCGCCTCGGACAGGGGGCAGCGGTGGATTTCCTCGAACAGTTTCGTCAGTTCGCGCGCGAACACCACCTGGCGCGTCGGTTCGAACGCTTCCACCAGGGCCGTGGCGCAATCGAGGATGCGGTGCGGCGCCTCATAGAACACCATGGTGGCCGTCACGCCGCGCAGGCTGTGCAGCATGTTTTCGCGCTGCTTGGCTTTCGCGGGCAGGAAGCCGACAAAGTAGAACTGGTCGTTCAACAGGCCGCTGGCGGAAATGGCGGTAATCGCCGCCGACGGGCCGGGCAGGGGCAGCACGCGCAAGCCGGCCGCGCGCACGGCGTCGACGATGCGGGCGCCGGGGTCGGACACGGCGGGCGTGCCGGCGTCGGAAACGAGGGCGATGCGCTCGCCGGCGTGCAGGCGGGCGATCAGGGTCTGCGCCACTTCGCGTTCGTTATGTTGATGCGCCGCAATCAGAGGCTTGTTCAAGCCAAAGCGCGTCAGCAGGTGTGCCGTGTTGCGCGTATCTTCACAGGCGACGGCGTCGGCAAGGCTCAGCAGATGCAGCGCACGCAGGCTGATATCGGTCACATTACCGATCGGCGTGGCCACTATATACAATGTTGCGATAGGATAGACCTGGTGCGCCGCCTCTGTCATGATGGGCAGGCTGGCGATGGAACTGATTTCTTGTACGGTCATTTTGGAGGTTAAATGCTTGCTAATAGTGTGAAGTTACTGCTTGTTTGTGCCGCGACCGGCATGCTGAGCGCTTGCAGCACGCCTTGCGACGCGCCCGGGCAATTGTGCGCGCCTATTGAATCTAACACAAGGGCGCTGCCGCCACCGAAGCCGCTGCCACCGCCCGTGCCGCCCAAGCCGCCCGCACCCGAACCGGTGACGTTTGCCGTGGCCGTACCCGATATTACCGCCTACGACGGCAACGGCGCGCCGCTGGCGCCCATCACCACCAAGCCGGCCACCGGCACGCCGCAGGACATGCCGGCCGCCACGGCGCCGGCGCCATCCGACGGCAAGGTCCACCACATCGGTCTGCTGCTGCCGCTGCGCTCCGCTTCCCTGGGCCCGGCCGCCGAGCTGCTGCGCGCCGGCTTCATGGCCGCGTATGAGCGCGACCGCAGCGGCTTTGAAGTGACGGTGATCGACACGGGCGACGGCAGCAGCGACGTGCTGAACAAATTCGCGCAAGCACAGGAAGAACAGGACATCGTCGTCGGGCCTTTGTCGCGCTCGGCCGTCACGGCCGTGGCCAACAGCGACCTGGTACGCAAGCCAACGATCGCTCTGAACCACCCCGACAACCGCGGCGAGGCGCGCCTGCCGGCCAAGCTGCTGGTGATGGGCTTGTCGATCGAGGCGGAAGCGCGCCAGGTCGCCGCCTGGGCCGCCAGCGAACAGCCGGGCGCCAGCGCACTGGTCCTGTCGGCAGGTTCGCCCTCGCAGCGCCGCATCAGCGCCGCCTTCAAACAGGAATGGCTGCGCCAGGGCGGCAAGATCGAGACGATGGACTTGACGGCCACGAATGGCTACCTGAGCGATGCGGAGCTGGTGCAGCTGCGCGCGCGCCTGGCCGCCACGCCGCCGGGCCTGCTGTTTGCCGCGCTCGACGCCGACCAGGCGCGCCAGCTGCGCGTGGCCATCGGCAGCGATCTGCCCCTGTATGGCACCTCGTCCTTGAACCCCGGCGCCGGGCGCGGCGCCAGCGGCCCCGAGCTCGACGGCGCGCGCTTGCTGGACCTGCCATGGCAAGTGCAGCGCGAGCATCCGCAAGTGATGGTGTATCCGCAGCCGCCGCAACCGGCCGACACCCGCCTGACGGCCGACATGGAACGCCTGTATGCGCTGGGCATCGATGCCTTCCGCGTGGCGCGCGAAGTGGCGCTGCGGCCGAACGCGCCATTTACCCTTGATGGCGTGACGGGCCGCCTGGCCGTGCGCTTCGAGAACGATCAAAGCGTATTCGAACGCACGGAACAGGCCGCCACCTATCAGCAGGGCGTGCTGGGCACCTGGCCACCGGCCGCGCCGGCGCCTGTCTCTGTGCCGCCGGCCCAATAAGGACACGCCATGCCACCCCTGCCTTTCCAGAATAAACAGGCACGGGGACGGCAAGGGGAAGACGATGCGCTCGCGTATCTGCTGCTGCAAGGCCTGGTGCTGCTGGAGCGTAACTATCTGTGCAAGGGCGGCGAGCTGGACCTGATCATGCGCGATGGCGCATCGGTCGTCTTCGTCGAAGTGCGGCTACGCAGCAGTGCAGCCTTCGGCGGCGCCCTGGCCAGCATCACGCCAGCCAAGCAGCGGCGCATGGCGGTGGCCGCGCAAACCTGGCTGCTGCGGCAAAAAACCGTGCCGCCGTGCCGTTTCGACGCGCTGGCCATCGATGGCGGGCGCATCAGCTGGCTGAAGAACATCCTCGATATGTAAGCATTTTTAACAGTGCTTGTCCGCCATGCCGCGCGCCTGCACTATAATCGGCAGACTATGAATAATCAACGCATCCTCTCGCACTTCCACGAAAGTGCCGAACTCAAGATCCAGGCAGCCACCGTACTGGCGCAACCCATTGCGCAGGCGATCGACCTGATGTTTTATGCATTGTCCAACGGCAACAAGATTCTCGCCTGCGGCAACGGCGGTTCCGCCGCCGACTGCCAGCATTTCGCAGCCGAGCTGGTCGGGCGCTTCGAACGCGAGCGCTTTCCGCTGCCGGCCCTGGCGCTGACGACGGATACGTCGATCCTGACGGCCGTGGCCAACGACTACAGCTACCGCGAGATTTTCTCGAAGCAGGTGCAGGCCTTCGGCCAGGCCGGCGATATCTTGCTGGCCATCTCCACGTCGGGCAATTCGGCCAACGTGATGGCCGCCGTGGAAGCGGCGCTCGAGCGCGAAATGCGCGTCGTGGCGCTGACGGGCAAGGACGGCGGCGCCATCGGCAAGATGCTGACGGACGCCGACGTGCATATCTGCGTGCCGGCCGAGCGCACGGCGCGCATCCAGGAAGTCCACCTGACCACCATACATTGCATCTGCGACGGCATCGACGTCGCGCTATTCGGAGGAGACGTGAATGACTAAATTCGGTACTGGCCCAGGCTGGAAACGCGTACAACGCCCGCTGGCCACCGCACTGCTGTGCGGCGCCATGCTCACCTCGCTCACCGGCTGCATCGAATTGATGGTCGGCGGCGCGGTGATGGGCGGCGTTGCCGCAGCGGACCGCCGCACCCTGGGCGCCCAGACCGAAGACAAGTCGATCGCCGTCAAAGGCGAGTCGCGCATCCCCTCGATCACCGGCGACGTGGGCCATGTGAACGTCACCAGCTTCAACCGCCGCGTCCTGCTGACGGGCGAAGTGCGCGACGAGGCGATGAAAAATGCCGTCGAGCGCGAAGTGCGCAATATCGAGGGCGTGGAATCGGTGGCCAATGAATTGATCATCGCCGGTCCGGCCAGCTACACCTCGCGCTCGAACGACGCGCTGATCACCACCAAGGTCAAGGCCAGCCTGGTCGACATGAAAACCATCTCGGCCGCCTCGTTCAAGGTCGTCACGGAAAACGCCACCGTCTTCCTGATGGGCCGGGTCACCCAGCGCGAAGGCACGGTCGCGGCCGACGTGGCGCGCGGCGTGGGCGGCGTGCAGAAAGTAGTCAAGCTGTTCGACTATATTTCGGAATCGGAACTGAAGCAGTTGCAGCCCGATCCGGCGCCAGCACGCACCACCAGCACTGGCGACACGGCGCAGCAATAAACGCCTCCTCCGTTTGACCTACGGCTTTGATGCGGCGATATGGCTATAATGGCCGCATCGCCGCGCTTTTCAAGTAAAAACCATGTCAACTTCGCCATCCGCAAGCAAGTCCTGGGTCAAGCCAGCCCTGATCGCCGTCTTCGTGGCGGGCGTGGCCGCCGCCGCTTACCTGTCGCTCAATGACAAGCAAAGCGCACCGGACGTGACCTTCCACGGCATTCATGGCGATAAAATCACGTCGGCGAGCCTGCGCGGCAAGGTCGTGATGGTCAATTTCTGGGCCACCTCGTGCACAACGTGCGTGGCGGAAATGCCGGACATGGTCGACACCTACAACAAGTACAAGGGGCAGGGACTGGAATTCGTGGCCGTGGCCATGAAATACGATCCGGCCAACTACGTGCTGAACTTCGCCGAAACGCGCCAGCTGCCGTTCAAGGTGGCGCTCGACGTGACGGGCGAGGCGGCCAAGGCGTATGGCGACGTGGCCCTTACGCCCACCACCTTCGTGCTCGACAAGCAGGGCAAGATCCTCAAGCGCTACGTGGGCAAGCCGGAATTCGCCGAACTGCACAAGCTGCTGGAAACGGCCATCGCCGGTTAAGGCTCGGCACCGCACAAAACCTTGTTGCCAAGTGTTATCAACCTGTTATAACCTTCCCAGGCGTGATCCCACTCACCTTGTGAAGGCCAGCCGTGCCCCTAGCCGCTCAATCGCTCGACCCGCAGCAACTGAAAACCTGGCTGTTTGCCACCGGCAACAAGGACGCCACCGCGTTCCGCCAGCTATATAACTCCACCTCATCGAAACTGTTTGGCTTCGCGCTGCGTATATTGCATAAGCAAGAGCTCGCAGAAGAAGCCTTGCAAGAGGGTTTCGTCGCCATCTGGAACAACGCCGCCACGTATCAAAGCCATCTGGCGGCGCCGATGACCTGGATGGCCACCATCGTGCGCAACAAGGCGTTCGATGTGCTGCGGCGCAGCGACGATACCGTGGAAATCGATGCCGAACAGTTTGATAGCGAAGTCATGAATGCACTCCGAGACCCCCAGGCCACGCCGATCGAATCACTGCAACTGAGCGGTGACGCCAAGGCGCTGGCGTTTTGCATGTCCGCCCTGGAAGGGCTGCACCGGCAGGTGGTCGCCCTGGCGTTCTATCACGACCTGTCGCACAGCGAAGTGGCGCAGCAGATGTCGCTGCCGATCGGCACCGTGAAGACCTGGATACGCCGCAGCCTGGAACGGCTGCGCACGTGTCTGGCGAAACGGGAGGCATCATGAATATCCGCGGCAATGACACCCTGCGCCAGAAACTGGCGTCCGAATACGTGCTCGGCACCTTGAAAGGCGGCGCGCGGCGGCGTTTCGAAGGCTGGCTGCACAACGACGCCGACTTGCGCAATATCACGGCCGAATGGCGCCAGCGCCTGGAACCGATGGCCGAATTTGCCACGCCCATGGCGCCGCCCAAGCGCGTGTGGCAGCAGATCGAGCAGCGCCTGCACCTGAAGCCGCAGGGCGGCTGGTCCTTGTTCCGCGATTCCCTGTCGTTCTGGCGTTCGCTGGGCATGACCTCGAGCGCCATCGCAGCGCTGCTGGTCATCGTCGTGGCCACGCGCGTGATGGATGCGCCGCAAATCAGCTATGTGGCCAGCCTGACGGACGAAAAAGCGCAAACGGCCCTGCTGTTGACGGCCGACAGCCGCCACGGCGCGCTCGAGGTGCGCATGGTGGGCAACGCACCCGTGCCGAGTGATAAGGACTTGGAACTGTGGGCCGTGCCGAAGAGCGGTAACCCGCGCTCCCTGGGTTTATTGGCCGACAAGGGCAACGTGAAACTGGCCTTGTCCCAGCGCGCCATCGGCAACGACGTGGCCTTGCTGGCCGTCACCTTGGAGCCGAAAGGCGGTTCGCCGGATCCGAACGGACCGACGGGACCAATCTTGTACAAGGGTAACTGGGTGAGGCTGTAGTGGAATGTCGGGTTACGCAGCGCTGCTGCTAACCCGACCTACCGGCTTACTTTGGATACAGAATCATCTGCGTGCAGCGGAACAGGGCAATCGTCTTGCCCGTTTCCTTGCTTTTCACCACGGCATCCCACACTTGCGTGTTGCGGCCCTTGTGCTCGACCTTGGCCGTGCAGGTGAGCGTGCCTTCGCGGGCCGTGCCCAGGTGGTTCGATTTCAGTTCGATGGTCGTGAAATTGCTGGCGCCTTCAGGCAGGTTGACGATGCAGCCATAGCCGGAAGCCGTGTCGGCCAGGGTCACCACGCTGCCCGCATGCAGGTAGCCGTTCGGTGCCAGCAAATGCGGCAGCACGGGCAATTCCGCCGTCAGCTGGCCGTCGCCCACTTCCGTGATGACGATGCCCAGGTGGCCGGGCAGGCGGCCCGTGCCGCGTTCATTCAACATTGCTACGGTAATCTCGGGATTGCTCATGCTGGTCCTTGTGCGGGTGAGTCGGGGATACGCCGGAAAATACTATGATGATAGCAACTTTCCCGGCAACGGTCTGGCGACCGCTTATTTCCGGCCGCGCCGCCGTTTCCACCACACCAGCGTCCCCGTCAGCATGAACAGCAGCGGCATCAGGCCGAAGGCGGTAATAAAACTGCGCCCGGCCACGCCAAAGGCCTGGCCCGAGTGCAGGGGAAATTGCCAGCCCAGGAAGACGTCGCCGGCCGGTGCCCGCAAGGGATCGCGTATGCGCAGGGGCAAGCCGCTGCGCGCGTCGAGGGTGATGCGCGTGGCACCGTCGCCCTGGGCGATTTCGCCAGGCTGGCGCACGCGCACGTCATACGGCTGGTCCTTTTTCGCCGGCAGCACGATGCGCGACACGCGTGCCTGCGGATACAGCTGCTGCGCGGCGGCCATGGCCTGGCCCGCATCGAGCAGGTCGCCATCCTGCCGCAGATTTTTCAGTTTGGCCTTGTCCGGCGCCGTCGAGACGAGCTCCACCAGCGGCACGATCAGCTGCGGCAAATTGAAATAGATACCGGAAAAAGCGAGCATGGCCAGCACGGGTGCGGCAAAAAAGCCGGCCGCCTTGTGAAACGTGTAGTTGAAGCGGGGCCAGGAACCGCCATGCGACACCGTCAGCGCGCGCTTGATCGCCGTCCACTGCAGGCGCGGCCACCACAGATAGATGCCGCTCAAGGCCATCAGCAGCAGCATCACGCCCGAGATACCCGTAATGGTTTTACCCACTTCGCCCGACAATAAATAACGGTGCAAATGAAACATGCCCGACATCAGCAGCGGGCGCGTGAGGCCGAAACGGCCCCAGTCGCGCTCGCCTTTGACTTGCAAGGTGTAGGGGTCGACCATCACCTGGCGCACGATGGCCTGGCTGAAAGGCGACGGTTTGCCGGCTTGCCGGTACGAGGCCACGTACACGTCGCGCGCATCGGCGGGCGGATTGAGCTGGGCCGGCTTGCCGTAGGCGGGGTCGGCCGAGAGCCCATCGACCACCGCTTGCACCGTGCGCGGCGTCACCTGGAACACCTGGCCGGGCGCGGGCGTGCTCGCCTGCAACAGGGTCGGATTCAGATACGCATCGAGCTCCGGCATCCAGGCGATGGCGGATCCCGTCAAGCCCAGCAAAACGAACAGGGCGCCGAACCACAGGCCCACATACAGGTGCAGCTTGGCGAACAACCACTTGATCGGGCGTTTGGACATGGGGAGGCGACTCGGGGAATTTTGGGCTGCAGAACGATAGCATGAAAGCCCCGCAGTGAAAATCATGCGCAGGCAGGAAACGGCAAACGCAACAACACGCTCATGGGAACATTGAAATCAGGTGGAAACGAGCGTTTTGGCACCATCATCGAGCGCATCGGCATCGCAAGTCAATGTTGCACGGCATACACTTTCCCCTATACTTCATCGAAAGGAAAACCATGACCACCTCCCGTTTGCTTGCCGTCACGCTGGGTCTCGCTCTGCACCTGGGCGCCCACGCCGCCGATTTCACAGTCACCAGCAGCGACATCGCACCGGGCCAGACCCTGGCGCCGGCGCAAGTATTCCAGGGCTTCGGCTGCACGGGCGGCAACCTGTCGCCGCAATTGTCGTGGCAGGGCGCGCCGGCCGGCACCAAAAGCTACGCCGTCACCCTGTACGACCCGGACGCGCCCACGGGCAGCGGCTGGTGGCACTGGAGCGTGTTCAATGTGCCCGCCAGCACCACGTCCTTGCCGGGCGGTGCCACGACCAGCACCCTGCCGGCGGGCGCCATACAAGGACGCAACGATTACGGCGACAGCGCCTACGGCGGCGCCTGCCCGCCACCGGGCGACAAGGCGCACCGTTACCAGATTACCGTGTGGGCGCTGAAAACGGACAAGTTGCCGCTGGACCAGCACGCCAGCGGCGCCATGCTCGGCTATATGCTCAACGCCAACGCGCTGGGCAAGGCGCAGCTGACGGGACTGTATGGCCGATGAGATGGACGCGGTGGCCCTGAGCGAGCTGCGCATCGCCCACGGCACCATCGAGGCGCGCCGCGCGCAAACCCTGCGCCGCGTGCCCGTCTTCCAGAGCGCCCTGTGCCGCGTGCGGCAGGGAACGAAGCTGCTGGAATGGGGCGCTCGCCAGGCCCGCGCCGGCACGCACGATGTGGTGCTGATGCCGGCGGGACAGGAACTGGGCGTGGCCAACCTGCCCGGCGCGCAAGGCTACCGGGCCGAAGTGCTGAGTTTTTCACCGGCCCTGATCGCCCGTTTCCGCGCGCGCCATGGCGGCCTCGTCGATACCCAGCTGCGCCAGGCGGCCACGGCCAGCCTGTGCGTGCCGCTCGACGTGCATGCGGCACTGGCCTGGGACCAGCTGATGGCCAGCCTGGCGAGTAGCGCACCGCCCGCGCTGCTGGCGCACCAGGCGGAAGGCTTGCTGCTGGCCCTGGCCTTGGGCGGCCATTGCGGGCCGCTGTTGCTGGACCGCCGCGATCCGCTGGCCGCGCGCGTGCAGCAAGTGCTGCTGCTGGACCCGGGCGCCGACTGGAGCGTGGCCAAAGTCGCCAGCCATCTGCACCTGGGCGCGTCCACCCTGCGCCGCCAACTGGCCCTGGAGCAGCGCCACTTCCGCGCCATCCTGGAAGACGTGCGGCTGGGACTGGCCTTGCAGGAATTGCAATCTGGCATCTTACCCATCGGCGACATCGCGGCCGCCTGCGGCTACGCCTCGCCATCGCGCTTCGCGGCCCGTTTCCGCCAGCACTACGGCCTGTCGCCGCGCGAACTGCGCGCCACCCTGTAGCTCCCTCTAGCGCAAATCACGCAACAAGCGCTGACAACGGGGCGATTTTCTTGCTACTATGCGCCCATGTCTTCCCGCCAGCCCACCCGCAAGCTTGCTCATCACGGTGCCGCCGCCCTCGCGCGCACACCGTGGCGGCTGTGCGTGGCGCTGTTCAGTGCGCTGGCCCTCGTGTTCCTGCTGTCGACGGCCGCCTCGCACCTGCACAAGACCACCCTCGACACGGAAGAGTGCGCGCTGTGCGCCACGGCCATCGACAAGGTGGCCGACATTGCCGTGCCGCCGGCCATCGCCGAGCCGCCCGCCCAGTTATTGCCGTACCGCTTGCTGGCCATCGCGCCCGCCACCCTGGCGCCCGTCGCCGCCCTGATCCTGCCGCCCGTGCGCGGTCCGCCTGCCGCCTCACTGTAGTTCCCACGCTGTTTTTCCTTTTTCAGGCTGCCCCTAGTCGCGCGTTCATGCGCGCCGGGCCGCCTGGCGTTGACTATTTTGAGGTTCATCATGCAACACACTCCCCGTCTGAGCGCGCTGTCGCTCGCCCTTGCCAGCCTGTTTACCGTTTCCGCCCACGCCGCCGAGCCTGCCGAGGCCAATACCGATGCTGCCCCGCAAGACATGCAAAAGGTCGAAGTCACCTCTGCCCACCTGAAAAGCGCGCGCATCGAGCTGTCGCCGAAAGTCGGCACCACCATCTACAGCATCGACAGCCATATGGTCGACATGCTGGGCCAGGGCGACAACACGCCATTCAATGAAGTGCTGCTGCGCCTGCCGGGCGTGTCGCAGGATTCGAAAGGTTCCGGCGCCCTGCACGTGCGCGACGACCATGCCAACGTGCAATACCGCATCAATGGCGTGCAACTGCCGGAAAGCATCACCGGCTTTGGCCAGTCGATCGACACGCGCTTGATCGACAAGACGGATTTCATGACGGGCGCCTTGCCGGCCCAGTTCGGCCTGCGCACGGCGGGCATTGTCGATATTGAAACGAAGGAGGGTGGCATGACACCGGGTGGGCGCATCGGCATCATGGTCGGCAGCCACGACCACGTGGAGCCGAGTGCCGAATTTTTCGGCAGCGTGGGCAAGTTCAATTACTACCTGTCCGGCAGCTACCTCGGTAACTCCCTGGGCGTGGAAAACCCGCAAGACACGCGCAGCGCCCTGCACGACAAGACGCGCCAGAACAAATCGTTCGGCAGCCTGTCGTATTTCCTCGATGACAATACGCGCCTGGGCGCCATGTTCGGCACGTATAACGGCCGCTTCCAGATCCCGAACAACCCGAACCAGGCGCCGGCCTTCTCGCTCGATGGCCACAACGATGCACAGGCGGGCACGTCCACGTTACCGTCGTCGCAGCTCAATGAAAACCAGCGCGAAGTGAACCGCTTCCTCGTGCTGTCGCTGCAAAAAAGCCTGGGCGACGTCAATTACCAGGTCTCGGCCTTCCACCAGTATTCGGAACTGCACTTCACGCCCGATGCCATCGGCGACCTGATCTACAACGGCGTGGCTTCGGACTCGCGCCGCGCGAACAGCGCTTCCGGTGCCCAGTTCGACATCAGCTACAAATTGCACCAGGACCATACCGTGCGCGCGGGCCTGGCCTACACGCGCCAGAAGACGACGAGCGACAACACGGTGGCCGTCTTTCCGGCAATCGACGGCGCGCAAACGTCCACCACACCGATCACGGTGCTGGACAACAGCGGCAAAACGGGCACCCTGGCCAGCTTTTACTTGCAAGATGAATGGCATATCAGCAAGCCGCTGACCCTGAACTATGGCGCCCGCTTCGACAAGGTCTCGGCCTACACGAGCGAACAGCAATGGAGCCCGCGCGTCAACCTGGCGTATCAGCTGGCGCCGGGCACGGCCCTGCACGCCGGCTATTCGCGCTACTTCACGCCGCCGCCGCAGGAACTGGCGGCCCAGGGCAGCATCGACCTGTATGCGAACACGACAAATGCGCCGGAAATCGGCCAGTCGGACAACGTCAAGGCCGAACGCACGCATTACTACGATGTGGGCATCAGCCACCAGGTCAATTCGAAACTGACCGTGACGGCCGATGTGTACTATAAAAAGATCAACAACCTGCTCGACGAAGGCCAGTTCGGCCAGGCATTGATTTTGACGCCATTCAACTATGCGGATGGCTACGCCAAGGGCCTGGAGTTATCGGCCATCTACAGCGAGAAAAACTGGGGCCTGTTCCTCAACGCCAGCACGCAAAAGGCGCAGGGGCGCAACATCAATTCGGGCCAGGCCCTGTTTGGCGCCGATGAGTTGAACTACATCAGCCAACACTATGTCTACCTCGATCATGACCAGAAATACACCGTGTCGGGTGGTGGACACTATCACTTTGGCGATTCGCAAGTAAGCGCTGACTTCCTCTACGGCAGCGGCCTGCGCATGACCCCGGACGGTGGCGCGCCGAATTCCGGCCATTTGCCAAGTTACTTCACCGTCAACACGGCGCTCACGCATACGTGGAAAAACACGCCGGTCGGCAAGGTGGAAGGACGTTTGGCCCTGATCAACCTGTTCGACAAATCGTATCTGCTGCGCGACGGTTCCGGCGTGGGCGTGGGAGCGCCGCAGTACGGCGCCCGCCGCAGCATCTATGCCGGCCTCTCAACCAGCTTTTAACCGTTACGCGCGAAGACAGCGGCAGGGAGCAACGCCTGCCGCTGTCGGTTGCCGTACTATTTCATGACTTATCCCCAGATGATGGGCGCCTGGCCATGCGCTTGCAAATAGGCGTTGGCCTGGCTGAACGGCTTGCTGCCAAAGAAACCTTTGCTGGCCGACAATGGCGAGGGATGCGGCGCCGCCAGCACCAGGTGCTTGCCGGGGTCGATCAAGGTGCGCTTGGCTTGCGCATAGCCGCCCCACAGGATGAACACGAGATTATTGCGCTCGGCGGACAGGTGGCGGATGGCGCTGTCCGTCAATTTCTCCCACCCCTTGCCCGCGTGCGAACCGGCCACCCCGGCGCGCACCGTCAGCACGCTGTTGAGCAGGAACACGCCTTGCTCGGCCCAGTCGGACAAATCCGTGCGCGTGCGCGCCACGCCCACGTCGCTGTGCAATTCCTTGAAGATATTTTGCAGGCTAGGCTGCGGCGGCGTGCCATCGGGAATCGAGAAGCACAGCCCCATGGCCGCACCGGGCGTGTGATACGGATCTTGCCCCAGGATCACGACCTTGACTTGCTCGAACGGCGTCAGGTCGAACGCGCGGAAGATCGTTTTACCCGGCGGAAAACACGGCCCCGCCGCATACTCTTGCTTCACGAAGGCGGCCAGGCGTTCCCAGTAAGGCTGGGCAAACTCGCCCTCCAGCCGCGCCTTCCACGATGCGTCGATGCGTACGTCCATGCGTCACCTCATAGCTTATCTGTCAACCATGCTTTTTCAGCATGCCAGTATAGGACGCTCAGCCGCATGAGGTGGGCACGATACGAACAGGCAAAAAAAAACCGCCTGGCTAAAGCGGACGGTTTTTGATACAACACAAGGTGCTTAGAAATTCAGCGCCGATTCCACGCCGGCGCTGTGCGCCTGTTCATCCGCGTGGTACGAGCTGCGCACCATGGCGCCGACGGCGGCGTGGGTGAAGCCCATCTTGTACGCTTCTTCCTCGAACATCTTGAAGACGTCCGGGTGCACATAGCGGCGCACGGGCAAGTGGCTGTTCGACGGCGCCAGGTACTGGCCGATGGTCAACATGTCGATGTCGTGCTCGCGCATGTCGCGCATGACTTGCAGGATTTCCTCGTCCGTCTCGCCCAGGCCCACCATGATGCCGGACTTGGTTTTCACGTCCGGATACATGGCCTTGAAATCTTTCAGCAGCTTCAGCGAGTGCATGTAATCGGAACCGGGACGCGCTTCCTTGTACAGGCGCGGCGCCGTTTCCAGGTTGTGGTTCATGACGTCAGGCAAGCCATCCTTGAACAACAGCAACGCTTTTTCCAGGCGGCCGCGGAAGTCCGGCACCAGCACTTCGATGCGGGTGTTCGGCGACAGGGCGCGCGTTTGCTGGATGCACTCGACGAAATGGCCGGCGCCGCCGTCGCGCAAGTCATCGCGGTCGACGGAGGTGATGACGACGTAGTTCAAACGCAGCTTGGCGATGGTTTTCGACAGGTTGGCCGGCTCTTCCTTGTCCAGCGGATCAGGACGGCCGTGGCCGACGTCGCAGAACGGGCAGCGGCGCGTGCACTTGTCGCCCATGATCATGAAGGTGGCCGTGCCCTTGCCGAAGCACTCGCCGATGTTCGGGCAGCTGGCTTCCTCGCACACCGTGACGAGTTTGTTTTCGCGCAGGATGTCCTTGATTTCATAGAAACGGGTCGATGCCGACGCGGCCTTGACGCGGATCCAGTCCGGCTTTTTCAGGCGCTCGACTTGCTCGATCGGAATGATCTTGATCGGGATGCGCGACGTCTTGCTGGCGCCTTTTTGCTTTTCGCTCGGGTTGTAGGCGGGAGCGGCGGGGGCGGTGCTGGAAATGGTCTCAGAAGTCATGGCTGCAAGCCCTTAACGGGCATGTTGGTTTGTTTGCTCAGGCATCCGCTGCCTGAGGCGCGCCTGCGGCGCTGTTTGCTTCGCTTACATCGAGTAATACGGTCAATTCATGGGCCAGGGCCCGCTGCACTTCGGCCAGCGGCGCCACCACGCCCATGCTGCGCATGTCCACCGTCTTCAGACCGGAATAGCCGCAAGGGTTAATCCAGGAAAACGGCGCCAGGTCCATCGCCACGTTGAGCGATACGCCATGGTAGGTGCAGCCGTTGCCGCGCACTTTCAAGCCCAGCGCGGCGATCTTCGCACCCTTGTCTGGTCCGTCGGCAATATAAATGCCAGGCGCGCCATCGATGCGCTCGCCAGCGAGATTATACGCCGCCAGCACGTTGATGATGGCTTGCTCGATTTTATGCACGAACTGGCGCGCATACAGCTTGCCGCCCGGCTTGTTGCGGCGCAAGTCCATCAGCAGGTAAATCACCACCTGGCCGGGACCGTGGAACGTCACTTCGCCGCCCCGGTCCGTCTGCACCACGGGAATCGCATCTGCGCCGGCCAGCAGATGGCCGCGGTCGGCAGCCAGGCCCAAGGTAAACACGGGCGGATGCTCGACGATCCACAGTTCGTCGCGCGTGTCCGTCGTGCGCGCGTCGGTAAAGGTGCGCATGGCGGCAAAGGTGGGCTCGTAATCGACGCGGCCCAGCTCGCGGATCAGCGCCGTTTCGGTGCGGGTGGTGGTCATGACAGATTCTGTAATCAGCTGCCGGCGCCCTGCGGACGCTGCGGCGAAGCCGTGATTATAAGCCAGGCGGCCATTTCATTCCGGGGCGGACTCTGGCAACAGCAGCAATCTGCCCAATTTTTGTGCAGCGTGGCGTACCTGGGCCAGGCTCAAGGCCGTATAACCGAGCAGCACGGCCGGCGCCAATTTTGCGCCATGGCAAAAGTCGCCGAGCGGCTGCAGCGCCAGCCCTTCCTGCGCGGCGCGCGCGCAAAACACCCGTTCATCGCTGTCTTGCGGCAGCCACAGCACGCAATGGAAACCCGCCTGCTGTCCAGTGACCGTGTAGCGCCCGGGCGCGGTCTGCTCGAGGCAGGCCAGCAACAGGTCGCGCCGCTCCTTGTAGGCCAGGCGCGCCTGGCGCAAGTGGCGCACGAAGGCGCCTTCCTCCATCCAGGCGGCCAGCGCCAGCTGTTCCGTCACGCCCACGGAGCGGCCCGTCAACTGCACGATGCGCAGCAACTGCGGGCGCAAAGCGGGCGGCAGCACCATGAAGCCCACGCGCAGGCCGGCAAACAGGGTCTTGTTGAAACTGCCACAATAAATCACGCGCTGGTACTGGTCCAGCGCCTTCAGGGCCGCCAGCGGCGCGCTGTGGTAATTGAATTCGCTGTCGTAATCGTCTTCCACCACCCAGGCGCCATTGTCGTTCGCCCATTCCAGCAGCGCCAGGCGGCGCGTGACGGACATGGTCACGCCCAGCGGCGACTGGTGCGCCGGCGTCACATACGCGAGGCAGGCGTCCGCGTGCGCGGCCAGAGCGGCGCAATCGATGCCCTCGGCGTCGACGGCAATGTCCACCGGCACGGCGCCCGCGAGCGCGAACAGGGCGCGCGCGGCCGGGTAGCCCGGATCTTCCAGGCAGACTTTATCGCCGTCGCGCACGATGCCGCGCGCCAGCAAGTCGATCGCGTGGCGGATGCCGGTCGTGACGACGATGTCCTGCGGGTCGCAGCGGATGCCGCGGTACTTGGCGAGGAAATCGGCGATCTGCTGGCGCAGCTGGAGCAGGCCGGCCGGCTCGGCGCTGCACAGCTGCTCCGGCGTGACGGCGGCCAGCGCCCGCGTGGCGCACTTGGACCAGGCGGCCATGGGAAACAGGCTGGCGTCGGCGCGCCGCGCAACAAACGGCAAGCCGTCGCGCACGCCCGTCTCCGAAGCGGGCGCGGGCGCCACAGCCAGCGTGGCCGGAGCGGCATCGCCAAAGCCTGCCATCAAGAAACGTTCCGGTACGACGGCGCACACGCGCGTGCCGGAGCCGGGCACGCGCGTCACGTACGCTTCCGCGTGCAGGCGGTCGAACACGGTTTCGATGGTGCCGCGCGACAACTCCCACCGTTCGGCCAGGGTGCGGCTGGACGGCAAACGGCTGCCCGCCGGCAGCATCTTCGTCAGGATGGCCGAGCGCAGCGCTTCATACGCGCCATCCTGCTTGTTGACGCCTTCCTTGTCGAGCCAGCTGGTCGGGCGAGGCAAGTCCAGGGCGTGCGGTGATTTTCCTCGCGGCATGATAATCGTCCAAGTGGTCCAATGAGTTTTCTGATGAGTGGCACTTCGCATTACACCACAACCATCCTACTCTCACCGTTCCGGTGCGCCAGCGGGGCGCACGCTTGTATGGATCGTATAAACAATGCAGAAACAAATCGCTGTATGGGCCTGGGGCGGCATCGTGCTGCTGCTGGTCTGCCTGTCGCGCATCAGCATCGACATCTATTTACCTTCGCTGCCGGCCATGGCCGATGCCCTGCATGCCAGCGATGCCCAGTTACAACTGACCTTGAGCCTGTTCATGGCCGGTTCGGCCGCCTCGATGCTCGCTTGCGGGCCGCTGGCCGACCGCTACGGACGCCGTCCCGTGCTGCTGGCCGGCACGGGTATTTATGTGCTCGCCAGCATCGTCTGCACCGTGACCAGCGACGTGCACGTGCTGATCGCCGCACGCGTGCTGCAAGCGTTCGGCGGCTGCAGCGGCACCATCATCGGCCGGGTCATGGTGCGCGACCGCTTCGATCCCGCCACGCAAGCGCGCATGCTGGGGAAAATTTCGATGGTGATGGGCTTGTCGCCTATCCTCGCGCCGCTGGCCGGCAGCGTGCTCGACGCGGCATTCGGCTGGCGCGCCGTGTTTGGCGTGTTGTGCCTGCTGGGGGCGCTGTCGCTGGGGCTGATCGCCGCGTATGTGCCGGAAACCAGGCCAGCCAGCGTCGTACCACAAGGAAATACCCTTGCGCTGTACCGCCGCCTGCTGGGCGATGCGTATTTCCTGCGCTATGCGCTGGCCATCGGCTGCGTGTATTGCACATATTTCCCGTTCATCGCGGAATCGTCCGTGCTGTTGCAAAGGGGCATGCATCTGTCGCCGCACGCATATGCGCTGGTGTTCGCGCTGACGGTCAGCGGCTATATCGCGGGCTCGAGCCTGTTCCGTGCGCTGGGACCGCGCCTGGGCGCCGATTACATGCTGGGCGTGGCGGTGCTGATCAATGTGGCGGGCGCGGCCAGCCTGTTGCTGGCGGGTACGTTGGCACCGCGGCACGTGGCGTCGCTGGTGGCGCCCATGCTGCTGGTGATGGTGTCGGTGGGCATGGCGATTCCCGCCTGCCAGCTGGCCGTGCTGCAGCCGTATGGCGACCAGGCGGGCAGCGCCTCGGGCCTGTTCTTCTTCGTGCAGATGCTCATCACGGCCGTTTGCGGCGCCGTCATCGCCGCCATCACGGACGGCAGCGAAAAGCCGCTGCTGTGGGTGACGGCGGCGGCCAGCGCGGCCTTTGCCCTCGTGTGGCGGCTGACTAAATCGGCGGCGGCACCTGCGCCAGCCACTGCTGTACGGCAGGGCGCTGCCACTGGGCCAGCGCATAGTCGCGCAGGGCAGGGGGCACCGGCTCGCCGCTCTTGATCAAACGCAGCAGCATCAGGGCCAGGTCCGTGTCGGCGATGCTCCAGGCGCCAGCCAGGTAGTCACCGTGCACGAGTTCGCCTGCGATCTGCAGCAGCTTGGCGGCAGCGGCCTGCGCCGCCGGCGACAGCGGCGCATGGTCCGCGCGGGGCGGGTGGAACACGACGGTGGAATCGCGCTCGTTGCGCAGCGCCAGCAGATCGCTGCGCAGCCACGCCTGCACTTGCCGCGCCCGCGCCCGCTGGCGTACGTCGCGCGGCAGCACCGATGGATAGTCGGGCGCGGCAAAGACGTCGTCGAGGTAGTCGGCGATCGCGTTCGATTCCGTCAGGACAAAGCCGGCATGCTCGATGGCGGGCACGCGCTGCGTCAGGCTCAGAGTGCTGAACGGCGGCTGGCGCGCCGCGCCCGCGTCCAGGTCGACGTCCTGCACGGTGAAGGAAACCCGCTTTTCGCTCAGGGCGACAAAGGCGGACAGGGAGTACGGGCTGATGCGGTTGCGGTCGACATACAAAATGAGGGACATGGCGGATTCCTGTGGGTAAGTGAACAGGATTCATCATAAAGCGCCGTGTGAAGCTAACAAAACGAGTTATATTCGTTGTTGTTGTTACTTTTATTCACATCAAACGCCATGTCCAGACTGCCCAATTTTTCAGCATTGCGCGCCTTCGAGGCGGCCGCCCGCCATGGCAATTTTTCGCGCGCGGCCGAGGAGCTGCACCTGACGCATGGCGCCATCAGCCACCAGGTGCGCAAGCTGGAAGAAGAGCTGGGCTTGCCGCTGTTCCTGCGCAACGGCCGCCACGTGACGGTCACGCCGCAGGGGCGGCAATTTGCGCTGGTGCTGGGCAAGGCTTTTACGGAGATCGCCACGGCGGCGCAAGCGCTGCGGCCCGCGCCCGCCAATACGCGGCTGACGATCACGGCGATTCCCTCATTCGCGGCGCGCTGGCTGGCGCCGCGCCTCGGGCATTTCATCGAACGCCATCCCGGCATCGAAGTGGTGCTGCAAACGAGCGGCGCCTTGCAGGACCTGGAAGGCGAGGGGATCGACGTGGGGATCCGCTTCGGCCGCGGCCATTATCCGGGCTTGCTGGTGCAGCCGCTGATGGGCGACGTGTATTACCCCGTCTGCAGTCCCCATTACCGAGGCGGCAACTTGCCGGCCACGCCGGCCGAACTGGCGCAGGCGACCTTGCTGCGCTCGCTCGAACCGTGGCGGCCATGGCTGGCGGCGGCCGGCTTGTCGCTGGCCGAACCGGTGGGCGGCGTACTGTACGAGGATTTGTCGATGCTGATACGCTCGGCCATCGATGGCGACGGCGTGGCGCTGGTGCGCCATGTGGTGGCGCTGCAGGAGGTGGCGGCGGGTCGGCTGGTGCGCCTGTTCGATATGGCCGTGCCCTGCGCCGATGCGTATTACCTGGTCAGCCCGCCCGCTGCGGCGCAGCGCGAGCCCGTGCGCGCCTTCCGTGCCTGGCTGGGCGAAGAAATCGCCGCCTTCCAGGCACGCGAAGCGCCCACCTTGCTTACATGACGATCTTGACCATCGGGTGGCCCGACAGCGCCGTGTACAGGGCGTCGAGCTGCTCGCGGCTGATGGCGCGCACGGTGACGGTCAGGCCCGTGTAATTGCCCTTGCCCGATGGGCGCTCTTCCATGCGGCCCGCGTGGAAGGTCGGGTCGTGGCTGATGACCAGCTCGAGCATGGTCGGCGCGAAGTCGACATGCGTCGGGCCCATGATCTTGATGGGAAAATCGCTCGGGTATTCGATCAGCGATTCGCTAGGGGGAATCGTCACTTCGGTCGGTGGGGTCGTTTGCATGGGAATTCCAATCAGTGCCGGTCAGAACAGGCAGCGCTTATCGCGCGGCGGCTGCATAAAAGCGTATTGTAGCCAACTTTGAGGGCGGCTGCGCCAGCCGCCATGGCGCAGACGGCAAGGCAAAAAAAAAGCCAGCTGGGTAAGCTGGCGGAAAACTATTTCGTTTGGACAAAATAGCCGGAAAAGCGATGCTGTCACTTGGAGGATAAGCAGTGGTCGTACTGTAGACAAACGACGGCGGCTTTACCTCCGGTATGTGACGAACTGCGCATTTCGCGGCGTGAATGTCGATACGGGGCGACAGACGGCGCGGCCGTCAGCGCTCCACCTCCTGCATCCGGCCATTGCGGCCGGGACCGCCGCGCTCGTTGTGACGCTCATGGTTGCGCTCACGCGGCGGATTGGCGCGCTCGGCACCGCGCGCTTCCTGGGGTGGACGGGCGGCTGGGGCCGGCATCGGCGGCGGCGCGGGGCGCGGCTGGGCCACGGGCGGCGGGGCAGGCAAGGACGGCGGCGGCGCCGTCTGCAACGCTTCGCGGCGGGAGTCACGCTCGGCGCGGTGCCAGTCGGCGCGGGGCCGCTCCCCGCCACGCCACCCGGGGCGGGCCACATGATCTTGCACGGGCGGCAAGGCCGGCATCGCCGGCATCAGGGGCTGCGGCGGCACCGGCGGCTGGGCCGGCACGGGCGGCCGGTTCGGCTGCATGGGACGCGGCGCCATGTGCGTCACTCCATCGTCCGTCTGCAAGCGGCCGGGACGGTTCACCCAGTCGCGCCGGGGCTCCCTGTCGCCGCGCGGCGCATCAACGGGACGCTGCCAGTTGCCAGCCGGCGCAGGCGCCGTGCTCAACGGCAAGCTTTGCATGACGGGCGGCGGCATGGTGGTGCGGTTGCGGCGCGGCACGTCGACCGTCCGCGAGCCGCCAAAACGCTCGCCGGGCAGCATCGTCATGCCTTCGCGCCGTTCGCGCTCGCCCGCCACGGGGCGGCGCCCCTCGGCCATCCGGTTGATGCGGCGCTCATACTCGGCGCTGGCGCGGTAGCCGGGCACGTAGCGCTCATGCGGCGACAAAGGAAACCAGCCGACGCCGGGGCGCTGGCCATGCTGTGGTCCGTTATGTGGTCCATGATTACCGCCGACCCAGCCCACCAGGGCCGGCGCCCAGGGCACGCGGCCGCGCTCGCGGCCCGGCGCCCAGCCCCAGCGGTGGCCCAGCAGCACCCAGCGGCCGTAGTGCGAGGGCGCATAGCCCCACGGCGCATTGTCGACCCAGGTCCAGCCCCACGGCGCGATCCACGTCCAGCGCCCGTCGCTGTACGGCGCCCAGCCGGCCGGCACCGCGCTGGGCAGCCACAAGGGGCCGTATTCCGCATCTTCCTGCCAGGCGCCGTAGCGGTCCAGCTCTTCATAGCCGGTCGTATCGTCGGTGACATAGCGCAAGGCCGGCGCGGCGGCGGGCAAGGCTTCGGGCCAGTTGTCGAAGGCGATCCGGTGCAAGGCGCCCGTGCGCAATTCCTCGTCCGTCAGCTCGGCGCGCTTGCCTGCGCGCAAGGTCACGCTGCCTGTCGCGCCATCCACGTCGGCCGCGCCGTCGAGCACGCTGACGACGCTGGCGCCGGGCTGGCGGCCCGCCTCGATGCGCACCCAGCCCGGCTGGGTCAGGATCACGCGGGCCTGGGCGGTGGTCAGCTCGAAGCCGCGCAGCGCATCGGGATTGCGCACGCGCACGCTGACCGTGCCATAGCTGAGGTGCAATTTGAAACTGTCGTCATCGAGCTCGCTCACTTCCAGTTCGGAATCGCCATCGAGGCGCACGGCGGCCGCGCCCACGCGAAACTCGGCCAGCGCGCCGCGCATGGTGCTCAAACGGTTATCCGTCGTGACGGGCCAGTTCAGCAGGGCGTTTTGCGCGTCGCCATCGCCGGCGCGCACCAGCACCTGCCCTTCGACGGTGGAAATACGCCCCACGCGGGCGGGCGGATCCTCGGCCAAGGCCAGGGAACACGCCGACGACAGCAGCACGGCGCACACGGTGTTGAGCAGAGGGAAAGACAGGATAGGACGCATGGCAGCGCTCCAGGCAGGACTTACAAGGACAACATGCTCCGATTACATCCGCATCAGGCGGACATCGCAAGCGGGCTTACAAATGTTTGCATATTGACTTCGTTCAGGATGTCGTCTGGCCGCCGCGCTTGACGAAGAACAGGGCCGCGCCGACGGCCATCAGCAAGCCGCCAAAGAAGCGGTTCTGCTTTTTCACGGCCTTGGCGTCGCGGAAAAAGCGCTGCATTGACGAGGCGAGGAAGGCATAGCTGTGCATGACGATCTGGTCGATCGTGCACATGGTGACGGCCAGGATCAGCAGTTGCGGCAGCAAGGGCGCGGTAGGGCTGATGAATTGCGGCAACACCGCCACCATGAAGATGATGCCCTTCGGGTTCGTCACGTTCGTCAAAAAACCCGTCAGCACGCGCCGGCGCCAGGACGGCACCACGGCGTCGGCGTGCAGGTCGCCGGCCACCGCCACCTTGGCGCGCCACTGCGACAGGCCCAGGTAGATCAGGTACAGGGCGCCCACCGTCTTGACGATATTGAACGCCACTTCGGAAGCCAGCAGCAAGGAGCCCACGCCGGCGCCGGCGATACCGAGCACCACCAGCAGCCCCAGTTGCAGGCCGAGAATCGTGGCGCTGGCCTTTTTCACCCCGTACGACAGGCCGTGCGACATCGACAGCACGGCGCCCGAGCCGGGCGAGACGGCGATGATGGAGGCGGCGACGACAAAGGTGATCCAGGTGGCAAATGGCATGCGGTTTCCAAAAAAATGGGAATGAGAGGCAATTTTAACCCGCTCAGTGCGGCCTTGCCGGCCCGCCCTGAGGTAAGATCGCAGTCATGCCTTACCTAGGCCATCCCTTGCCGTACAACCAAGAATAACATCATGAAAAACAACACTTTCCTCGCTCCCCGATTCCCTGTCACCAAAGCGGGAGCGCGCTGAGATGGCCGGCTCCAGCCTGTTGGCCCTGCTCGACGACATCGCCAGCATCCTCGATGACGTTTCCCTGATGACCAAAGTGGCCGCCAAGAAGACGGCCGGCGTGCTCGGTGACGACCTGGCCCTGAACGCACAGCAAGTGGCCGGCGTGCGCGCCGAACGCGAATTGCCCGTCGTCTGGGCCGTCGCCGTCGGTTCGCTGAAGAACAAGGCCATCCTCGTGCCCGCCGCGCTGGCCATCAGCGCGTTTGCGCCATGGGCCATCACGCCGCTCTTGATGGTGGGCGGCGCCTACCTGTGCTTCGAGGGTTTTGAGAAGATCGCGCATAAATACCTGCATCCGGACGACAGCCACAAGGCCGAGCTGGCCCAGGCGCTGCGCGACCCGCAGGTCGACCTCGTCGCGCTGGAAAAAGACAAGATCAAGGGCGCCATCCGCACCGATTTCATCTTATCGGCGGAAATCATCGTCATCGCGCTGGGCACGGTGGCCGCGGCCACCTTCGCCGAGCAGGTGGCTGTCGTCGTCGGCATCGCCCTCATCATGACGGTCGGCGTGTACGGCCTGGTGGCCGGTATCGTCAAGCTCGACGACGCGGGCTTTTACCTGGCGGCGCGCAAGGGCGCGGGCGCGCTGATGGATGGCGTGCGCGGCTTTGGCCGCATGCTCGTGTCGGCGGCGCCGAAACTGATGAAATTTCTCTCCGTCGTGGGCACCCTGGCCATGTTCATGGTCGGCGGCGGCATTCTGACGCACGGCTGGCCGTGGGCCAGCGGCATGCTGCATCACGCGGAAGCAGCCGTCGGCGGCGTGGCCGGCATCGGCCCCGTGCTGGCAGCCGTCACGCCCAGCCTGATCAACGCGGTAGCCGGCCTCATCGCCGGTGGCCTGGTGCTGGCCGGCGTCACGGCCGTGTCGGCTTTGTTGCGCATGGTCAAGCCAAGCAAATAGGCTTTCTGGTCTGATGGGGCGGCAGGCGCATCCGTGCCTGCCGCCCCGGCCATGCCGGCGGCGCCGTCCGTCCATGGAGACCCTATGCAGACTTCCCCCATCCAACGCCCCAGTAGCGCCTTTATCGGCGCCTCCTGGGCGGCATTGCTGATCGGCGTCATCACCTATCTGTCCGGCCTGTGGAACACCAGCATGGCGCTCAACGAGAAGGGCTATTACTTCACGATCCTCATGTACGGCCTGTTCGCCGCCATCTCGCTGCAAAAATCCGTGCGCGACCGCGCCGAAGGCATCGCCGTGACGGGCATCTATTTCGGCCTGTGCTGGATTTCCGTCCTGCTGGCCTTGCTGCTGCTGACGGTCGGCCTGTGGAACGCCACCCTGCAGAACAGCGAGAAGGGTTTCTATGCGATGGCATTCCTGCTCAGCCTGTTTGCCGCCGTGGCCGTGCAAAAGAATGTGCGCGACGTGGCGCGCGCCTCGGCCGCGACGCCCGCCGAGATACCGGGAACTTAAACACCAGCCGCGTATCTATCCTTGTATCCATCTCAGGAGAGGACGATGAGCGACCAGCAAAAACGTTTGCAGATGGCGCTGGAGGCGGCGCACATGGCGATCTGGGATTCGCGCCTCATCGACGGCCAGGTCATCGACGGCACGGTCAGCTGGTCGGCCAAGGGGGCTGCCTTGCTGGGCCTGGAAGAGCGGGCCCTGACACAGCCATTTCGCACCTTTCTCGGCTTCGTCCATGTGGATGACCAGGGCCCGCTGCTCGAGGTGATGCAGGAAGCCGTGCGCCAGCGCGACGGCTACGCCCTGCAATACCGCGTCGTCTGGCCCGATGGCAGCGAACGCTGGCTGGCGGCCAAGGCGCAAGTGTTCACGGATGCGGATGGCCAGCCCGACCGCACCCTGGGCATCATCTGGGATATCACCGAGCACATGCTGCGCGAACTGCTGATCGCCGAGCGCAAGGAACTGGCCGAAGTGACACTCAGCTCCATCGGCGACGGCGTCATCACCACCGATCCGTACGGCAAGACACGCTACCTGAACCGGGTGGCCGAGCAATTGACGGGCTGGAGCAACGAACTGGCACGCGGCATGGATATCAGCCAGACCTTGCCGCTGGTCGACGAACGCACGGGCGAAGCGCTCGAACACGTGGCATACAAATGCCTGCAGCAGCGCCAGGCCATCGGCATTTCAGCGCATTCGCAGCTGGTCACGCGCGATGGACGGCACATCGCCGTGGAAGACTCGGCCGCGCCCATCTGGTCGCGCGACGGCGACATCCTCGGCGCCGTCGTCGTGTTCCGCGACGTCAGCCATGAGCGCAAGCTGAGCCAGCAACTGTCGTGGCACGCCACGCACGATACCCTGACGGGCCTGATCAACCGGCGCGAATTCGAACACCTGGTTGCCGGCGCCCTGCACACGGCCAAGCAGGATGGCCACGTGCATGCGCTGCTGTACCTGGACCTGGACCAGTTCAAGGTCATCAACGATACCTGCGGCCATGGCGCCGGCGACGTGCTGCTGCAGCTGCTGGCGAAAATGCTGCAGGCACAAATGCGCGACAGCGACATCCTCGCGCGCCTGGGCGGCGACGAACTGGGCGTGCTGTTGCCGCACTGTCCGCTCGACCATGCACGCCAGATCGGCGAACAGCTGCGCCAGTCCATCCGCGATTTCCGTTTCGCCTGGGATAGCCGCAGTTTTGAGCTGGGCGTGAGCATCGGCATGGTCGAAATCAGCCAGGACAGCAAGTCCATGAGCGAGCTGCTGAGCGCCGCCGACCAGGCCTGCTACCTGGCCAAGGAGCAGGGCCGCAACCGCATCCATGTCTACCAGGAGTCCGACGTCATGCTGGCCCAGCGGCACGGCGAAATGCTGTGGATTTCGCGCCTGAACGAAGCGTTCGCCCACGATTACTTCCGCCTGTACGCCATGCCCATCGTGCACCTGAACGACAGCCAGGAACACCACGACGAAGTGCTGATCCGCATCCGCAACAGCCAGGGCGACCTGATCTTGCCGGGCGCCTTCATCCCCGCCGCCGAGCGCTACGACATGATGCTGTCCATCGACCGCTGGGTCATCCGTGCCGTCTGCGCGCATATCGAGAGCGTGCGCGACAGCCTGCCGCCGATCGAAGCGATGGCGGAAAGCCGGCGCCGCGCACCGGCCCTGTATTCCGTCAACCTGTCGGGCATGTCGCTGGCCGATGCCGGCTTGCACGACTACATCACCGAGCAGTTCGTGCAATTCGCCATCGCGCCCGAGCAGCTCTGCTTTGAAATCACGGAAACGGCCGTTATCGCCAACCTGCCCAAGGCACAAGTGTTCATGCGCCAGCTCAAGGCCATGGGCTGCCGCTTCTCGCTCGACGACTTCGGCAGCGGCTTTTCCTCGTTCGGCTACCTGAAGGCCCTGCCCGTCGACTATCTGAAGATCGACGGCGTCTTCGTGCGCGACATCGCCAGCAACGCCATCAACCGCGCCATGGTCAAGGCCATCAATGAAGTGGGCCACGTGATGGGCTTGAAAACGGTGGCCGAATACGTGGAAGACGAAGCCACCCTGGCCGTCATCCGCGAGCTGGGCATCGACTACGCGCAAGGCTACGCCGTGGGCAGCCTGCGCCCGCTGACGGCGGGCGTGGATTAGCCACCAACGGCAACCAGTAGCTTTAAAACAATGCCGCATTGCTATCGCTAAATGCGTGCAAGCACGACCAATCTGGAGGATTTTGATCTACATCAATAAATTTGCGCAGGCGACTCCTTACACTGATCTCCATTCTTGCAATCGTGCAAGTCTTACTCACCAATTAGCTATTCAACTGATCAGGAAGCCGCGACCATGCGACAAAATTTGCCAGTGACTAACCGTGAAGTCCTCGTCCTGGACGATCAGGCCATCGTGTCGAAAACGGATATGAACGGCAATATCGTGTATGTGAACCCGTACTTCAGCCAGGTCAGCGGCTTCAGCGAGGCCGAGCTGCTCGGCTCGCCCCAGAACATCGTGCGCCACCCGGACATGCCGGCCGAAGCGTTTGCCGACCTGTGGGCCTCAGTCCAGGCCGGCACGCCGTGGACGGGTCTGGTCAAGAACCGCTGCAAGAACGGCGATTTTTACTGGGTGCGCGCCAACGTCACGCCCATCCGCGAAGCAGGCAAGACCATCGGCTACATGTCCGTGCGCGTAAAAGCGGACAAAGATCAGGTGAAAGTGGCCGAGGAAGCCTACGCGGCCATCCGCAACAAGGAAGGCGGCAACATCGTCATCAAGCACGGCCAGATCGTGCGCCCGGGCCTGGCGCACCTGCTGCACAATCTGACGCACATGTCGCTCAACCTGCGCATCTGGGCCGCCACCTCCATCGTCAACTGTTTGCAACTGCTGGTGTGCGTCATCAGCCTGTTTGCCAGCGGCGGCAAGATCACCAATTACGCCATCTTCGGCGCCACCCTGTTCGGTTTCCTGATCAACGTTTTCCTCTGGTACACCTTGCGCATGTCCGTGCTCAAGCCGCTGGGCAAGGCCCTGAACGGCGCGCGGGCGATTGCCGCCGGCGACCTGTCGGGCAGTTTTGAAACAGACAGCACGGATGAAATGGGGCAATTGCTGCGCGCGCTGCAACAGATGAACAGCAACCTGATCGCCACCATCCGCGACGTGCGCATCAACGTGGAAACCATGGCCGTGGCCACCAAGCAAATTGCCGTCGGCAATATGGACCTCTCGGGCCGCACGGAATCGCAGGCGGCCAGCCTGGAAGAGACGGCTTCGAGCATCGAAGAATTCTCGTCCACGGTGAAACAGAACGCGGACAATTCGGTGCAGGCGAACGAGCTGGCCGTGGCCGCCTCGAAAGTGGCCGTGCAGGGCGGCGAGATCGTCTCCGAAGTGATCACCACCATGGACGACATCAACACCTCGTCGAAGAAAATCGTCGACATCATCGGCTTGATCGAAGGCATCGCCTTCCAGACCAACATCCTGGCCCTGAACGCGGCCGTGGAAGCGGCGCGTGCCGGCGAGCAGGGCAGGGGCTTTGCCGTCGTGGCGGGCGAAGTGCGCAACCTGGCGCAGCGCTCGTCCGTGGCGGCCAAGGACATCAAGCAACTGATTGAAATTTCCGTCGGCAAGGTGGGCGCCGGCATGCTGCAGGTGAACCGCGCCGGCGCCACCATGGAACAGGTGGTCAGCTCCGTCAAGCAGGTGACGGCCATCATGCAGGAAATTTCCATTGCCTCGCGCGAACAGAGCATCGGCGTCGATCAGGTCAACCAGGCCATCGCCCACATGGACCAGGTGACGCAGCAGAACGCGGCCCTCGTGGAAGAAGCCGCTGCGGCGGCCACGCGCCTGGCGGAAGAAGCGGCCAGCCTGTCGCAAGCCGTAAGCCTGTTCAATTTCGGCAAGATGCCGCCACCGCGCCGCGTCGCCACGCCCGGCGGCAAGTCGGGTGCTGCGGGTGCCGCGAACGCCGGCAAGCCCGCCATGAAACGCCTGGCCGCCTAAACCTTTCAAGACTTCATACACATCATGCCTACACTACTCAGCAGTGCTTCCGCCGACCTGGACGCGGTCGTCGAATTCGACCCGGTCATCATCGGCAAGATGAGCCAGTCCGGCCCCCGCTACACGTCCTACCCGACCGCAGACCGTTTCCATGCCGACTTTGGCTATGGCAACTTCCTTGAAGCGCTGGCCGCACTGCGCATGCGCGGCGGCCGCCGTCCGCTGTCGCTGTACGTGCACGTGCCGTTCTGCGACACCCTGTGCTACTACTGCGCCTGCAACAAGATCATCACGAAAGACCGCAGCAAGGCCGCCACCTATCTCAGCTATTTAAAGCAGGAAATCGCCATGCAGGGCAAGCTGTTTGCCGGCATGAACCAGATCGAGCAATTGCACTTCGGCGGCGGCACGCCCACCTACCTGAGCGAAAAGCAGATGGACGAACTGATGGCGCATTTGCGCCAGCATTTCGAATTCGCTTCCGATGAAGACGGCGAGTATTCGATCGAGATCGACCCGCGCACCGTGTCGCGCGAGCGCGTGTTTTCGCTGCGCGCGCAAGGTTTCAACCGCATCAGCCTGGGCGTGCAGGATTTCGACGCCGACGTGCAAAAAGCCGTCAACCGCATCCAGCCGGAAGCGGAAACGGTAGCCATCATGCAGGCGGCGCGCGACGCCGGTTTCCGCTCGATCAGCATCGACCTGATCTATGGCTTGCCGAAGCAAAACCTGGAAACGATGACGGAAACGCTGCGCAAGGTGATCAACGCCAGCCCCGACCGCATCGCCCTGTACCACTACGCGCACATGCCGCATCTGTTCAAGCCGCAGCGCCGCATCCTCGACGCCGACATGCCCGACAGCGCCACCAAGCTGGCCATGCTGGGCCTGTGCATCGCGCGCCTGACGGCCGCCGGCTATGTCTACATCGGCATGGACCATTTCGCCAAGCCGACGGACGACCTGGCCGTGGCGCAGCGCCAGGGCCGCTTGCACCGCAACTTCCAGGGATATTCCACGCGCGCGGAAGCGGACCTGATCGCCTGCGGCGTGTCGGCCATCAGCTCCGTCGGCGCCGTCTACAGCCAGAATGAAAAGACGCTCGACGCGTACTATGAAAAGCTCGACGAAGGCGTGCTGCCGATCGCGCGCGGCATCAAGCTCGACACGGACGATTTGTTGCGCCGTATCATCATCCAGATGCTGATGTGCAATTTCGAATTGTCGATCGCCAGCATCGAGCAAGCGCACCCCGTGCAATTTCGCAGCTATTTCGCCGCCGAGCTGGACAAGCTGCGCGAACTGGCCCGTGACGGCTTGCTCGTCATCGAGGAAGACTGGCTGACGGTGACGCCGAAAGGGCGCTTGTTGATCCGCAATATCTGCATGGTCTTCGACCGCTACCTGACCATGGCGCGCGCCAATACGGCACCGGACGCGGTGCAGCCGCTGCGCTACTCGAAAACGGTGTAGCGCAGCGCGATGAACGCCCTCAGCCTCGTGCCCATGTTCCTCGTCGGCCTGGCCGGCAGCGTGCACTGCATCGGCATGTGCGGCGGCATCGTGGGCGCTCTGTCGCTGGGCGGCGGCGCACCGGCCCCAACACGGCCCGTGATCGCCATTGCCGTGGCACGGCCGGCATTGCAGACAACCTTGCAAACGAACGTACTGCGCGTGCTGGCCTACAACGGCGGGCGCATCGGCAGTTACATGCTGGCCGGCGCCCTGGCCGGCAGCCTGGCGGGCGCGGGCATGCTGCACCTGGCGTCACTACAAGTGGCCGGCTACTGGCTAGCCAACCTGATGCTCGTTGCCTTGGGCCTGTACCTGATGGATGCCTGGCGCGGCCTGGCCCATCTGGAAGCGGCCGGCAACGTCGTCTGGCGCCGCGTGCGCCCCCTGCTGAAACCGTTGATGCCGATGGATACGCCGTTAAAAGCGCTGGCCGTGGGCGGGCTGTGGGGCTGGGTGCCGTGCGGCATGGTCTACAGCGCGCTGCTGACGGCCATGATGCAGGGTTCTGCCCTGAACGGCGCGGCCACGATGGCCGCCTTCGGCCTGGGTACCCTGCCCACTTTGCTGGGCATGGGTTTGCTGGGCACGCGCTTGCGCACGCAGATGCAGCGCCGTCCCGTGCGCATCGCCAGCGGCTTGCTGGTGCTGGGCTTTGGCTTGCTGGGCCTGCTGCGCGCCGCGAATGGCGTCTCGCTGGGCTGGCTCGACGCCCTGTGCGTCACGGGCCATCCATGAAAAGACGCTTGAAAACAAACCTATGAATGCTGTTTTACAACCCTCCGCCTGCTTCCATTGCGGCTTGCCCGTGCCCGCAGGCTCCAGCTGGAACGTCACCATCGACGACGTGCCGCGCGCCATGTGCTGCCCCGGCTGCGAAGCCGTGGCGCAAACCATCGTCGACATCGGCCAGAGCGCCTACTACCGCGACCGCGACGAATATGCCGTCAATGCGGCCGATGCGACCATGGTGCCGCCCGAACTGCGCCTGTACAGCAATGATGACGCGCAATTCGCGCGCGACGCCAGCAGCTGCGAAGCGACCCTGTCCGTCGAAGGCATCCGCTGCGCCGCCTGCGTCTGGCTGATCGAGCGTCAACTGACACGCCTGCCTGGCGTGCAGGCGGCCAGCCTGAACGTCGCCACGGAGCGCCTGTACGTGCGCTGGAGCCGCGCCCAGTGCGAGCCGGGCGACATCCTGCAAGCCGTGCGGCAAGTCGGCTACACGGCCTATCCGTATGACGCCGTGCGCCATGGCGAGCGCCTGCAAAAAGCCAGCAAGACCCTGGGCCGCCAGCTGTTCGTGGCCGGCCTGTCGATGATGCAGGTGATGATGTACGTGGCGCCCGCCTACCTGGCCGAGGATGGCACGCTGGACGACAATATGGCCAGCCTGATGCGCTGGGCCAGTTTGCTGCTGACCCTGCCCGCCATCTGTTACTCCGCCATGCCGTTCTTCCAGGGCGCCTGGGCCAGCTTGCGCGCGCGCACCCTGGGCATGGACGTGCCCGTCGCACTGGGCATCCTGGCGGCCTTCTTCGGCAGCGTGGTGGCGACCTTCACGGGCCGCGGCGAGGTGTATTACGACTCGGCCACGATGTTCATCTTCCTGCTGCTGTGCAGCCGCTATTTCGAGCTGCAGGCGCGCCGCAAGGCCGCTTCCGCGCTCGAGCGCCTGCAGCACGCCTTGCCTGCCTCCGCGTCCTTGATGGCGGGCTTTCCCGACAACCACGCCACCACCCTGGTGCCGGCCGGCAGCTTGGCCGTGGGCGACATCATCCTGGTCAAGCCGGGCGAAGCGATCGCCGCCGACAGCGTCATCATCGAAGGTACGAGCGCGCTCGATTTATCGCTGCTGACGGGCGAAAGCGCGGCCCAGCGACGCAAGACAGGTGAACAGGTGCCGGGCGGGGCCATCAACGCCAGCGCGGCGCTCATCCTGCGCGTGCTGAAACCGGCGCGCGAAAGCACGCTTTCCGATTTATTGAAACTGATCGAGCGGGCCGGCAGCGGCAAGCCGCAGATCGCGCAGTGGGCCGACAAGGTCGCCGCCTGGTTCGTGCTGGGCCTGCTGCTGTTCGCCGTCGCCGTGTTCGCCTTCTGGAGCTGGCACGACCCGACACAAGCCTGGCCCGTGGCCATTGCCGTGCTGGTTGTCTCGTGCCCGTGCGCGCTGTCGCTGGCCACGCCGACGGCGCTGGCGGCCGCCACCGACAGCCTGCTGCGGCGCGGCGTGCTGATCGTCCAGCCCCACGTCTTGGAAACCCTGCACCGCGCCACCCACATCGTCTTCGACAAGACGGGCACCTTGACCCTGGGCCGGCCCGTGCTGCGGCAAATCGAAGGGCTCGGCAGCCTGAGCGAGGACGATTGCCTGCAAGTGGCCGCCGCGCTGGAAGCGGGCAGCGCCCATCCGCTGGCGCAGGCGATCCTGGCGGCAGCGGATGGGTTGCCAAAACAGCAACCGCGCACACATGCGCAACAGTTGCAGGAAGTGCAAGGCCAGGGCCTGGAAGGCGTCGTCGATGGCGTGCGCTACCGCCTGGGCAATGCGGCCTTTGTCGCCGCCATCGCCGGGCCGCCGCTGGGCGACACGGCCGTCGGCATGCAGGGCATGACGCCGCTGTACCTGGGCACGCAGGGCCGCTGGCTCACGCGTTTCCTGCTCAGCGATGCGCTGCGCCCGGAAGCGCGCGACGTGGTCGCGTATTTCCACCGGTGCGGCAAGCAGGTCGTGCTGCTCAGCGGCGACCAGGAAGCGCTGACGCAAAGCGTGGCGACGGAACTGGGCATCAACACGGCCTGCGGCGAGTGCCTGCCCGATGAAAAGCTCGATTTCGTGCAGCAGTTGCAGGCGACGGGCGCCGTCGTGGCGATGGTGGGCGACGGCATCAACGACGCCGCCGTGCTGAGCGGCGCCGACGTGTCCTTCGCCATGGGTTCCGGCGCCGCGCTGGCGCAGGCGCATGCGGACACGGTGCTGCTGTCGAGCCAACTGGTGTCCGTGCTCGACACGGCGAAAACGGCCGCGCGCAGCATGCGCATCATCCGCGAGAACCTGGGCTGGGCCACCCTGTACAATCTGACGGCCATCCCGGCCGCCGCGCTGGGTTTCTTGAACCCCTGGCTGTCCGGCGTCGGCATGGCTGCCAGCTCGGCCGTCGTCATCGCCAACGCCCTGCGCCTGCGGAAAGCCTGAACATGGAAGCACTGTATCTCCTCATCCCCTTGAGCGTCGTGGTCGTCTTCATCGCCCTGTGGGTCTACTTCACGGCCTCGGACGGCGGCCAGTTCGACGACCTCGTCGGACCGGGCCTGCGCGTGCTGCAGGACGACGACACGCCGCCTCAGCCGGCGCCCGGCGAACCGCATCCCTGACCGCACCAGCCCGGCCGGCGCGTCTGCCCCCCAATCCGCCCGGATTGCAGGGATCTTGTATGGCTTTTTTGAGCGGAATTTGACCGAAATACCGCTTTATTTCGATGCCAGTTCGCTACGCTTATTTCATCCGGGGAATTTTGATCCACATCAAAGTTTTTTCACGGTCAAACACTTACTCTCTGGCCACCATCATAAATAGTAATTCCAGGGAGAGTCTTTGTGGATCAATCGCTGAACTATAACTACAAGATCGTGAAGCAATTCGCGGTCGCTACTGTGGTATGGGGCATCATCGGCATGCTGGTTGGCGTTATCATCGCCGCTCAGCTGGCCTGGCCTGCCCTGAACCTCGACATACCATGGCTGACATACGGACGCCTGCGTCCGCTGCACACGAATGCGGTGATTTTCGCCTTCGGCATCTGCGGCCTGTTCGCTACTTCGTACTACGTTGTACAACGCACCTGCCAGGTGCGCCTGTTTTCCGACAAACTGGCCGCCTTCACCTTCTGGGGCTGGCAAGCCGTGATCCTGTGCGCCGTCGTTACCTTGCCCATGGGCATGACGCGCGGCAAGGAATACGCGGAACTGGAATGGCCTATCGCCATCCTCATCGCCGTCGTCTGGATCGCCTACGCCATCGTGTTCTTCGGCACCCTGATCAAGCGCAAGGTCAAGCATATCTACGTGGCCAACTGGTTCTTCGGCGCCTACATCCTGGCCGTGACGATTTTGCACGTGGTCAATGGCGCCGTCATGCCAGCCTCGTTCACCAAGTCGTATTCCGCCTATGCGGGCGTGCAGGACGCCATGATCCAGTGGTGGTACGGCCATAACGCGGTGGGTTTCATCCTGACCGCCGGCTATCTGGGCATGGTCTACTACTTCATCCCGAAACAGGCCGAGCGCCCCGTGTACTCGTACCGTCTGTCGATCGTCCACTTCTGGGCGCTGATCTTCACCTACATGTGGGCGGGCCCGCATCACCTGCACTACACGGCATTGCCTGACTGGACGCAATCGATCGGCATGGTCTTCTCGCTGGTCCTGCTGGCGCCAAGCTGGGGCGGCATGATCAACGGCATCATGACCCTGTCGGGCGCCTGGCACAAGCTGCGCACCGACCCGATCCTGAAATTCATGATCGTCTCGCTGTCGTTCTACGGCATCGCCACCTTCGAAGGTCCGATGATGTCGATCAAGACCATCAACTCGCTGTCGCACTACACCGACTGGACCGTTGCCCACGTGCATGCGGGCGCTCTGGGCTGGGTGGGCTTCATCACCATGGGTTCGATCTACTACCTGCTGCCGCGCCTGGCTGGCCGCACGCAGATGCACAGCACGCGCCTGGTCGACGTGCACTTCTGGGTGGCCACCATCGGCATCGTGCTGTACATCGCCGCCATGTGGATCGCCGGCGTGATGCAGGGCTTGATGTGGCGCGCGGTCAATCCGGACGGCACCCTGACCTACACCTTTGTCGAGAGCGTGAAAGCGACGTATCCGTACTACGTGGTGCGCGTGGCCGGCGGCCTGCTGTACCTGTCGGGTATGTGCATCATGGGCTACAACACCTGGATGACCCTGCGCGGCAGCAAACTCCCCGTCGCCCGCATTCCGGAACTGAACGCGGCGCACGCCTGATAGGAGCAAAAGCAAATGAAATTTTCACATGCATGGATTGAGAAAAACCCCTGGCTGCTGATCGCCCTGGTCACGGTGGTGATCAGCATCGGCGGCGCCGTCGAGATCGTCCCCCTGTTCTTCCAGAAGAGCACGACGGAGCCGGTCGCCGGCCTGAAACCGTATTCGCCGCTGCGCCTGGCGGGCCGCGACATCTACGTGCGCGAAGGCTGCTACAACTGCCACTCGCAGATGGTGCGTCCGCTGCGCGCGGAAACGGAACGCTATGGCCACTATTCGGTCGCCGGCGAGTTCGTCTACGACCGTCCGTTCCAGTGGGGTTCCAAGCGCACGGGGCCCGACCTGGCCCGCGTGGGCGCCCGCTACAGCGATGAATGGCACCGCACGCACTTGAACAACCCGCGCGACGTGGTGCCCGAGTCGAACATGCCGTCCTACCCCTGGCTGGCGAAGACCAAGCTGGTGCCTGACGAGATCGTGCCGAAGATGCGCGCCCTGAAGCGCCTGGGCCAGCCGTACAGCGAGGAAGAAATCGCCGCCGGCCCCGCGCAGCTGCAGGACAAGACGGAAGAAGACGCCCTGGTCGCCTATCTGCAAGGCCTCGGTACATTAATCAAAACAAGGAATTAGCATGGCAATCGAAAACCTGTTTGACAGCGCCAGCAGCGTCATGACGGTGGTTTCCTTTACGACGTTCGTGGGCATCCTGTGGTGGACGTTCAGCCGCAGCAACAGCGACTTCGACGCGGCGGCACGCCTGCCGTTCGCCGACGACGCGCTCGACTATCCGGCCGAGGCCGAGATGAACCTGGCGAAGGAGCATAACCATGGCTGACTTTACCAATGGCTTCTGGAATATCTACATCATCGTGCTGTCCCTGCTGGGCATCATCGGCTGCGGCGTGCTGCTGTACTCGCAGTCGAAAGTGAAAGTGGTCGCCGGCGCCCCCGCCGACGGCACCACGGGCCACGTCTGGGACGAGGACTTGAAGGAACTCAATACGCCGATGCCGCGCTGGTGGATGTGGCTGTTCTACATCACCATCGTCTTCGCGCTGGCCTACCTGTTCCTGTATCCGGGCCTGGGCAATTATGCGGGAAGCCTGGGCTGGAAATCGACGGGCCAGTATGAGGAAGAGCTGAAGAAGGCGGAAGCCGACTACGGCCCCCTGTTCAACAAGTACCTGAGCCAGGACTTGAAGACGGTGGCCGCCGACCCGCAGGCGCAAGCCATCGGCCAGCGCCTGTTCCTGACCTACTGCGCGCAATGCCACGGTTCGGATGCGCGCGGCAACAAGGGCTTCCCCAACCTGACGGACAAGGACTGGCTGTATGGCGGCGAACCCGACATCATCAAGACCACCATCCTGCACGGCCGCAATGGGCAGATGCCACCGATGGGCGCCGCCCTCGGTTCCGAAAAGGACGTCGAGAACGTGGCCCATTATGTGCTCAGCCTGTCCGGTTCGACCTCGGATCCCGTCAAGTCGGTGCTGGGCAAGGCCAAGTTTGGCGCCTGCATGGCCTGTCACGGCGCCGATGCGAAGGGCAACCAGATGCTCGGCGCGCCGAATCTGACGGACAAGGTCTGGCTGTACGGCGGCAGCGCCGATACCATCATGGAAACCGTACGCAAGGGACGCAGCAACACCATGCCGGCCTTCAGCGATTTCCTCGGCGAGTCCAAGGTACACGTGCTGTCGGCGTATGTCTGGAGCCTGTCGAATCCTCAGACGCCCGTGAAATGATGTAATGGAACCTCAAGTCATCAAGATGTATGCGGCCCGCGAGCAGATCTACCCTCGCGAGGCCAAAGGACGCTACGCTACCTGGCGATGGGTATGCGTATGGCTTACCCAGCTCGCGTTCTACGGCTTGCCGTGGTTGACCTGGAATGGCAGGCAAGCCCTGCTGTTCGACTTGACCACGCGCAAGTTCTACATTTTCGGCGTCGTGCTGTGGCCCCAGGATTTCATCTATCTGGCGGCCCTGCTGATCATCTGTGCGTATTTGTTGTTCCTCGTCACGGCCATTGCCGGGCGGGTGTGGTGCGGGTTCTCTTGCCCGCAAACGGTATACACGGAAATTTTCCTGTGGGTCGAACGCCGCATCGAGGGCACGCGCAGCGCGCGCATGGCCCTCGACAAGCAGGGCCCGTCCGTGCGCAAGGCATTCAAGAAGACGGCCAAGCACCTGGTATGGGGCGCCATCGCCCTGTGGACGGGCTTTACCTTTGTCGGCTACTTCACGCCGATCAAGGAACTGGCGCAATCGGTGGTCACCTTGAATTTCGGTCCCTGGGAATGGTTCTGGGTCTTGTTCTACAGCCTGGCAACCTACGGCAACGCGGGCTGGCTGCGCGAGCAGGTGTGCAAATACATGTGCCCCTACGCGCGCTTCCAGAGCGCCATGTTCGACCAGGACACCCTGATCATCACCTACGATGCCAAGCGCGGCGAACCACGCGGCGCCATGAGCAAGAAGGCCGGCAACAACGACAAGCTGGGCGATTGCATCGACTGCACCCTGTGCGTGCAGGTGTGTCCGACCGGCATCGATATCCGCAACGGCCTGCAGTATGAATGCATCGGCTGCGCCGCCTGCGTCGATGCCTGCAACAGCGTGATGGACAAGGTCGAGCGGCCGCGTGGCCTGATACGCTACAGCACCGACCATGCGATGGAAAACAACTTCAATTCGAAGCAGATACGCCAGCGCGCCATGCGCCCGCGCGTCCTGATCTACACTTCCATCCTGGCCCTGATCATCATCGCCGTATGTACCTCGCTGGCCCTGCGCACGCCCCTGAAAATGGACGTGATCCGCGACCGCGGTTCGATGGGACGCGAAGTGGAAGACGGCATGATCGAAAACGTCTACCGCCTGCAGATCATGAACACGTCCGAGCAAAGCCAGCATTTCAAGATCAGCGCCTCCGGCTTGCCGGGCCTGACCTTGCTGACGCGCGAAGAAGTGACCTTGCAGCCGACGGAAACGCTGGGCTGGCCGATCCGCCTGCGCGTGCCGCACGGCGTGGGCGAGAAGGGGTCGAACAAGATTGCGATCGAATTGCAATCGCTGGACAACCCGTCGCTGCATGTGCGTGAAAGCGCGGTCTTCATCGTGCCGCGGTGATGCAGGAAGGCCGGTCCCCGCACGGGGGCTGGCCGTTTACAGAGGAGAAATACCATGTCCGACAGTCTGAAACTGCAGCCTCCCGTTGCACCGTGGTACAAGCATCGCTGGCCATGGCTGCTGATGATCGGTCCCGGCCTGTCCGTGGTCGTCGGCAGCTTCATGGGCTATATCGCGTTTACGCAGCCCGATGCGCTGGTGGTGGGCGATTATTACAAGCAGGGCAAGGCGATCAACCAGGATTTGAAGCGCGACACGATCGCCAGCGACCTGGCCATGGATACGAGCCTGGCGTACGACGTGGCGCAAGCGCGCCTGAGCGGTTCCGTGCACAGCTTCGGCAAGGCCTACCAGGGACCGCTGCAGCTGCACCTGGCGCATGCGACCCTGCCGGAAAAAGATATCAAGCTGCTGGTGCAGCCCGATGCGGCCGGCAATTTTTCGGTCGCGCTGCCGATGCTCGAGCGCAGCCGCTGGCAGGTGCTGGTGGAAAACGACAAGCGCGAGTGGCGCCTGTCCGGCATCTGGACCTGGCCCGTGCAGCGCAGCATCGCGCTGCATGCGGACGAAGAGCTATAAGCCTTACTTGCAGACGTCCGTGCCTGCCGTAATGGCTTTCAGCTTGGCTGGTTGCAGGATCTCGATCTCGCGGTTCGACACGCGCAGCCAGCCTTCCTTCTTAAATTTGGACAGCAGGCGGCTGACGCTCTCGATGGTCAGGCCCAGGTAGTTGCCGATTTCCTCGCGCGACATGCGTAGCTGGAATTTGCTGCTCGAATAGCCGCGCGCTTCATAGCGCGACGCCAGGTTGACGATGAAGGCGGCAAAACGCTGCGTCGCCTGCATATTGCCCAGCAACAGCATCACGCTTTGCTCGCGCGTGATTTCCTGGCTCATCATGCGGTGGAAATGCCGCAGCAGAGTCGGCATATTGCCCAGCAATTGTTCCAGGCTGGAAAACGGGATTTCACACACTTCGCTGTCTTCCAGCGCCACCGCATTACAGTGGTGGCGGTCGGCGCTGATGGCGTCCATGCCCAGCAGTTCGCCGGCCATCTGGAAGCCCGTCACCTGCTCTTCGCCGCCGGGATTGATCTGGTACGTCTTGAAGTGTCCCAGGCGGATCGCGTACAGGTTCTGGAACGAGTCGCCGATGCGGAACAGCGAGGCGCCGCGCACGATCTTGCGGCGGCGGCCGATGATCTGGTCCAGCCTGTCCATGTCGCCCATATCGAGGCCCATCGGCAGGCACAATTGATGCATGCTGCAGGTCGAGCATCGCGCACGCAACGCTTCCACGGTCACTGTGGGCAAGGTTGGAGTGAGTAGCGCTTCAGTCATGTCGGTACCTTTTAGAAAATGCAACAACAAGTTTACTGCATACAGGGTTGCCGTGTGCCAATTTCACCGCAATTTCGGCGAATAAACGACGTCCAGCCTTTAATTATATGGCAACATCGTCAAAAGCCCATGCGGGGAGGGTCATTTGCGCGGCGCCGCTTGCCAACTTGATGTATTGATAGGAAAATTCCTAACAGCATTATCTGCCGCCTGTGCCGCCCGGTACTGAAAAGGAAATCATGAAGCCTCTCGGCATCAAAGCAAAAGTCGCGCTGGCCACCAGCCTGACCTCGATCGCCATGATCGCGCTGGTCACCATGATACAGGTGCAGCACATGCGCGACGACTTCACCCGAGTACTGCTGAGCCAGCAGTCGTCCCTGATCAGCCGCACCGCTGCCGAGCTCGACGACAAGCTGGGCATGCTGCTGCAGATCGTCACCCTGACGGCCAGGCAGCAGCCGCCGGAACTGATGGCCCAGCCGGCCCAATTGCGCGAATACTATTCGCGCCGCTCGATGCTGGTGCTGTTCGACGACGTGCTGGTGCTCGATGCACATGGCGCCGTCGTGGCCGACATGCCGGAAGTGGCGGGGCGCACGGGCATCAACGTTGCCGAGCGCGAGTATTTCCAGACCGTGCTGCGCACGCGCCAGCCCATGATCACCGAGCCGATGCTCGGCAAGTCGAGCGGCATGCCCATCGTGCAGATGGTCGCGCCCGTGCTGGCCGCCGATGGCCAGGTGGCCGGCGTGGTGATCGGCGTGCTGCGCCTGTACAAGGACAACCTGCTGGGACGCCTGCGCTCGGAAAAGATCGGCAAGAGCGGCTATTACTTCATCCTCACGCGCGGCGCCGTGCCGCGCTACGTGCTGCATCCCGATACCAGCCGCTTGCTGCAGCCGCGCCAGCCGAGCGCCAACCTGACGACCACCCAGCTGCTGAAGGAAGATGGCGAAGGCAGCATGGTCAGCACCAACAGCCGCGGCATCACGGCCGTCAACAGCTTCAAGCGTTTGAAATCGGTGAACTGGCTGCTGGCTACCTCGCTGCCCGTCGCGGACGCCTTCGAACCGTTCGATGGCGTCCTGTACCGGCTGGTGCTGTGGAGCATCCTCGCTTCGCTGCTGGCCGCATTTGTTCTGGGCTGGGTCACCGTGCGCCTGCTGTCGCCGCTGGTGCGCCTGCGCAACACCCTGCTGGCCCTGCGCACCAGCGGCAGCCGTTTCACCCCCGTGCCGGTGCAGCAGCGCGACGAGATCGGCGAACTGACGGAGGCGTTCAACGGCCTGATGAGCGAGCGCGACCGTCTGCAGCAGGAACTCGAATCGCGCGCGGCCGAACTGGAGCAGGAACGCGACCGGGCCGAGGCCGCCAACCGCGCGAAGAGCGATTTCGTGGCCAACATGAGCCATGAAATCCGCACGCCCCTCAATGCCGTGCTGGGCATGGTGTATTTGCTGGGAAATACCAAGCTCGATACGGAACAGCGCAAGTATCTGACCATGGTGCGCGTGGCGGGCCAGTCGCTGCTGGGTATCCTCAACGACGTGCTCGATTATTCGAAGATCGAGGCGAGGCGCATGGAACTGTCGCCCGTCGAATTCGACCTCGACGAAGTCATGAATACCCTGGCCACGACGATGACGATGAATGCGGGCGAAAAGGAGCTGGAACTGGCCATCGCCGTCGAGCCCGACGTGCCGCGGCGCCTCGTGGGCGACGCCCAGCGCCTGCAGCAAATCCTCGTCAACCTGGCCGGCAACGCCATCAAGTTCACGGAGAACGGCGAAGTGGTGGTGGCCGTCAGCCTGGCCGAGAGCAGGAGCGAGAGCGGCCGCGCCTGGCTGCGCTTCGAAGTGCGCGACACGGGCATCGGCATGACGGAACTGCAGCAACAGCAGCTGTTTGCCGCGTTTTCGCAGGGCGACCAGAGCATCACGCGCCGCTTCGGCGGCACGGGCCTGGGCCTGGCCATCAGCAAGCAGCTGATCCACATGATGGGCGGCGACATCGCCGTCGCCAGCAGCGAAGGCAAGGGCAGCCGCTTCTGGTTCAGCGTGCCGTTCGAGATGCTGGCGCAGCCAGCCGAAACGCGGCGCACGCCGGCACTGGGCCAGCTGCGCCTGCTGGTGGCCGACGATAACCGCACCACGCGCGAACTGATCGTCAAGCTGATCGAGGCGTGGGGCTGGCTGGCCGACGAAGTCGATTCCGGCTTTGCCGCCATCGAACTGTACCGCGAACGCCTGGCGCAGCAGCAACCGTACGACGTGGTGCTGGCCGACTGGCACATGCCCGTCATGGACGGCCTGGCCACGGCCAAGGCCATCCGCCAGGCGGCCAGCGGCCAGCGCCAGCCCATCGTGGTGATGGTCAACGCCTTCGCCCGCAACCACCTCGAGGAAATTTCCAGCGCGGCCGAGGCCGACGTCGTGCTGATGAAACCGATCACGGGATCGAGCCTGTTCGATGCCCTGCACCAGGCACTGATCACCAAGAACGACGGCGGCGAGCAGCGCATCCTGCACCAGCCACTGGGCACGGAACTGGCCGGCGTGCATTTCCTGCTGGTGGAAGACAATCATTTGAACCAGGCCGTGGCGCGCGGCATCCTCGAACACATGGGCGCCACCCTCGACGTGGTGGGCGACGGCTTGCAAGCCGTGGAACGGCTGCGCACGGAAGCGCTGCGCTACGACATCGTGCTGATGGACATGCAGATGCCCGTCATGGACGGTTTCAGCGCCACCCACATCATCCGCACGGAGCTGCGCCTGAGCCTGCCCGTGATCGCCATGACGGCCGGCGTGCTGGCGTCCGAGCGCGAGCGCTGCATGACGGCCGGCATCAGCGACTTCATCGCCAAGCCCGTGGTGGTGGAAGAGATGATGGAAGTCATCCTGCGCCACCTGCCCAAGCGCCCGCCAGTGCAGACGGCCGAGCCCGTACGCGTCGCCGATGAAGAGGTGTTTTCCATGGCGCCGCTGATGCGCGTGATGGGACGTGACGCGAAGGGGCGCGGTGTACTGCGGCGCATGGTCGAAGACGCGCTGAACAAGGGCATGACGCCCGTACGCGACGCGGAAACAGCATTGCAGGCAGGCCGCCACAGCGACGTGGCGCGTATCCTGCACAGCGTGCGCGGCTCCGTCGGCACCCTGGGCACGAAACGCCTGATCCGCGCCGCGTTCGCCACCGAGGAAGCCATCGACGCTGGCCGCCTGGACGAAGTCCCAAGCCTGCTGGCGCACACGGCGCAGGAGCTGGAACTGGCGCTGGCGGCGGCGGCGGATTGGTTGTCGCGGTTGAAGGATTAATTTACGCGGGTACGCCCAGAATCACGCTGGACGCCTTGAACATCGCCGTCACGCTGCCGCCAAGTTCGATACCCAGGTCCGTGCTGCTCTGGTTGGTGATGATGGCGGCGATCGTGCCGCCGCGCGGCAAGTCCAGCACCACTTCCGTGTTGACGGCGCCCGTCTGCACGCGCGTGACCGTGCCGGCCAGCTGGTTGCGGGCGGAAAAGCGCGCGCCTTCGCTATCGGCCACGAGGATGATGGACGAAGCCTTGATCAGCGCAAACGCTTCCGCGCCCGGCACCAGGCCCAGGCTTGCGCTGCTGCCCTGCGTGACGATGGCCACGATGTGCTGGCCGCCGGGCAATTCCAGGGTGACTTCGTCATTGACGGCACCCTGTTTCAGTTCGGCCACCTTGCCCAGGAATTGATTACGCGCCGTCGTTTTCATGGCCATTCTCCGTATGAGTAAAAGATCGTCGGCGATGCCTTCGGCCTGACTGCCCAGCTGGCGCAGGTAGCGGGCATGCTCGCGTTCGATGATGCGGAAATTGTCGACCAGCTGGCGTCCCCGCTGCGTGAGCCGCGTGCCGCCGCCGCCCTTGCCGCCCGTCAGGCGCTCGACCAGCGGTTCGCCGGCCAGGTTGTTCATCGCGTCGATGGCGTCCCAGGCCGCCTTGTAGCTCATCTTTACCAACTTGGCCGCCTGCGTGATGGAGCCGCATTCGGCGATGGCGCCCAGCAATTCCACCCTGCCGGCGCCGCCCAGGTTTTCCCCGCCCACCGTCATCCATAGCGAGCCTTGCAAGCCGATTTTATCCAATGCGTTCACCCAATGCCATGTGGTCTTCCCTGTTATCGATCTGTCCGTCGCGCAAGTACAGCACGTGCTCGCCCAGGATGCGCGCATCTTCCGGATCGTGCGTGATCAGGATCATGGGCACGTCCAGGCGCTGTTGCCACTGGCTCAGTTCCAGCCGCATTTTGACACGCAGGGCCGGATCGAGGGCGGCGAACGGCTCGTCGAGCAGCAGCGCGGACGGCTCGGCCACGAGCGCCCTCGCCAGCGCCACCCGTTGGCGCTGGCCTCCGGACAACTCGTCGGGGAACTGGTGCGCCAGTTCCTGCAAGTGGAAGGCATCGAGCCAATGCTCGACCTTCTGCAATTTTTCGCGCGCGCGCGGATTGAACCATCCCCGGCTCAGGCCAAAGCCCACGTTCTGGCGCACCGTCAGGTGCGGGAACAGCGCGTAATCCTGGAACAGATAGGCGACGTTGCGCTGCTGCGGCGGCAAATTGATGCCGGCGGCCGAATCGAACAGGGTGCGCCCGTTCAGGCGGATATGGCCTTCGTCCGGCGTGAAGAGTCCGGCAATGGCTTTCAGGGTCATGCTCTTGCCGGCGCCGGACGGGCCATACATGGCGATGCGCTGGCTGCCGGACGTACATTGCACCTGCAGGTCGAAGCGGCGTTTGCCGGAGCGCAAGGTGGCGCGGATGTCGAGGTCGAGTTGCATGGGCGTCATCCTCAGCGTCCTTTGTGCGCGACGCGCCCGGGCGCCAGGCGGCCAGCCGACAGCAGCACCACGATGCAGACCACCGAGATGATCACGACCAGCGTATTGGCCACGTCGTCCTGGCCCGCCTGCACGGCTTCATACACGGCCACCGACAGGGTCTGTGTCTTGCCGGGAATGCTGCCGGCCACCATCAGGGTGGCGCCAAACTCGCCCAGCGCGCGCACGAATCCCAGCAGCACGCCGGCCAGGATGCCGCGCCAGGCCAGCGGTAACGTGACGCGAAAGAAAATCGCCAGCTCGGAAATGCCCAGCACGCGGGCCGCCTGCTCGAGCTGGCCGTCGACGGCCTCGAAGGCGGCGCGCGCGGGCTTGAAGACGAGAGGGAAAGCGACCACGGTGGAAGCGATCACGGCACCCTGCCACGTAAAGATGAGGTTGATGCCGAAGTTGTCCTGCAGCCAGATACCCAGGGTGCCGCGCCGGCCCAGCAGCACCAGCAGGTAGTAGCCGAGCACGGTGGGCGGCATCACCATCGGCAGGGTCAACAGGGCGTCGAGCAGCTCGCGCCCGGGAAAACGCGTGCGCGCCAGCAGATAGCCCGTGCCGATGCCGAGCAACAAGTTGAGTGCCGTGGCCCACGCCGCCACTTTGAGCGACAGGGCCAGCGCGGTCCAGGCGATATCCATGCGCAGTCGTTTGCTTTATGGTTTCTTGAAACCGTACTTGGCGAGGATGGCTTGCGCCGGCGTCGTCTGCAAATAGCTGACAAAGCGCTTCGCTTCGGCCCCATTGCCGCTGCCCTTGATGGTGGCGATCGGGTACAGCACGGGCGCGTCCAGCGGCACCTCCAGCACCACGTTCACCTTGTCCTTCATGATGGCCGCGTCGGTCGCGTAGACAAAGCCCGCATCGACTTCGCCGCGCGCCACGTAGTCGAGCGACTGGCGCACGTTCTGCGTGCCGATGGCTTTCGGTTGCACGGCGTCCCACAGCTTCGCCTTCTTCAGCGCGCCTTCGGAATAACGGCCGACGGGCACGCTGGCCGGATTGGCGATGGCCACGCGGGTCACGCCCTTGTGCGTCAGGTCAGCCAGTCTCTTGATGCCCAGCTTGCTATCGTGCGGCACGATCAGCACCAGGCTGTTGCCGACGAAGTCCATGCGCTCGGCCGGCAAGACGAGGCCCTGCTTTTGCGCCGCATCCATGGTTTCCTGGTCGGCCGAGGCAAACACGTCCACGGGTGCGCCCTTGACGATCTGCTGCAGCAGCACGCCCGAAGCGGCGAAGTTCAGGGATACCTTGCTGCCCGGATACTGCGCCTCGTAGCTTTGCGCCGCCTCCTTGAATGCATTCGTCAGGCTGGCCGCGGCCGACACGACCACTTCACCGGCAAGGGCGGACGAGGCGGCGGTGGCGAAGAGGGCGGCGCCGAGCAGTGTGGCGAGGGAGGTGAGGCGCATGATCGTATCCTTGATGAGAAGAGAACCAGGTCCGTAATATACACCGATATATAGCGATCTGCCATCGCACAGGTCAAGCCAGCGCAAGCTGCATTCCCTGATATACTGTATATAAACACAGTATATTGAGGTGAGCCATGGAATTGACGGACAAGCTGGAAATCCTGGCCGACGCGGCCAAGTACGACGCGTCCTGCGCCAGCAGCGGCGCGCCCAAGCGCGATTCCATCGGCAAGGATGGCTTTGGTGCCACCTCGGGCATGGGCATTTGCCACAGCTACACGCCGGACGGGCGCTGCGTCTCGCTGCTGAAAGTGCTGCTGACGAATTACTGCCTGTACGACTGCCAGTACTGCGTCAACCGCCGCACGTCGAACGTGCCGCGCGCGCGCTTTACCGTGGCCGAAGTGGTGAAACTGACGAGCGACTTTTACCTGCGCAACTACATTGACGGCCTGTTCCTCAGTTCCGGCATCATCCAGTCGGCCGACTACACGATGGAGCAGCTGGTGCAGGTGGCGCGCGAGCTGCGCGAGGTGCACCAGTTCCGCGGCTACATCCATCTGAAAACCATTCCCGACGCCGATCCGGCCCTGATCGCGCAGGCGGGCCGCTATGCCGACCGGCTCAGCGTCAACATCGAACTGCCGACACAGGACAGCGTGCAAAAGCTGGCGCCGGAAAAGAGCGTGCATACGATCAAGCTGGCGATGGGGTCGATACGCCGCAAGCTCGACGAGAAAGCGGAAGAACCGCGCGCCCCCCGTTTCGCGCCGGCCGGGCAAAGCACGCAGATGATCGTCGGCGCCGATGCCAGCGACGACCAGCAGATCCTCTCCACGGCCGAGACCCTGTACGGCAGTTACAAACTCAAGCGCGTGTACTACTCGGCCTTCAGCCCGATCCCCGACAGTCCGAAAAGCGTGCCGCTGGCGCCGCCGCCGATGCTGCGCGAACACAGGTTGTACCAGGCCGATTTCCTGCTGCGCAGCTATGGTTTCCAGGCCAGCGAATTGCTGCCCGCCACGGGCGGCAACCTGGCGCTCGATATCGATCCGAAACTGGCGTGGGCGCTGGCGCACCGCGAACATTTTCCGCTGGACTTGAACCGCGCGGCGCAGCACATGATCGCCCGCGTGCCCGGCATCGGCCTGCGCAATGCCCAGCGCATCGTCGACCTGCGAAGGCTGCGGCAGGTGCGCTACGCCGATCTGTCGCGCCTGCGCTGCAGCATGAAGAAAATTGCGCCCTTCATCATCACGGCCGACTACTTTCCCGCGCGCGACACCACCGCCTCCGAACACCTGCGGCGCGCCATGGCGGAGGCACCTCAGCAGATGAATCTGTGGCCGGAGCTGCAGGCGGCATGAGTACGGTGGTGCGGCTGGCGCAATCGTTCGACGAGTGGCGCGCGGCGGCGCGCGAACTGATCACGCTTGGGGTGCCACCTGCCGACGTTGCCTGGCAGTCGCAAGGCGGTGAGGGCGACCTGTTTTCCGCCGCGCCGGATGCCACGGATACCAGTGCGCCACGGCTGCGGCTGCCTCGTCCCCTGGTGGAACTGCTGCAGGCGGCCGCCTGCTTCAACGTGCCTGACCGCTGGGCCTTTTTGTACCAGGTGCTGTGGCGCTGGCAGCTGGGCCAGCACGACGTGATGTCGCCGGCCGACGCGGACGGCGCGCGCCTGCACGCCATGGTCAAGGCCGTGCACCGCGAGGAGCACGACATGCATGCGTATGTGCGCTTTCGCGAGCGGCCAGAATGCGAGGGCGCGCCCCGTTTTGTCGCCTGGTTCGAACCCGTGCACGAGGTGCTGCCGCAGGTGGCGCGCCACTTTGCCCGCCGCATGGGAGCTACCAGCTGGATGATCGCCACGCCCGCCGCCAGCATGCTGTGGGATGGCACGACCTTGCACGCGGGCCCCGCACTGATGCAAGGCGCGGCCGACATCGACGATGCGGGCGAAGCGCTATGGCTGACCTACTACCGCAGCATCTTCAATCCCGCGCGCGTGAATGCGGATTTGCTGCACAGCCATATCCCCTCGCGTTTCTGGAAAAACCTGCCGGAAGGCGCCATCGTGCCCGCCATGCTCAGCGGCGCCGCCAACGGCGAACGCCGCACGGGCCAGACGGCCAGCGTGGGCCAGCGCAGCGGCGCGGCCATGATCCCGATTGCCGCCGAGCGCGCCCAGCCGGCGCGCGAGGTAGCGACAAGCCTGGACCAGTGCCGCCGCTGCGAACTGTGGAAAAGCGCCACGCAAGCCGTGCCCGGCATTGGCCCGGCACAGGCGCGCATCATGCTCGTGGGCGAGCAGCCGGGCGACCAGGAAGACCTGGCGGGACTGCCGTTTGTGGGCCCGGCCGGCGCGCTGCTCGAGCAAGCCATGCAGGAAGCGGGCATGGCGCGCGACAGCATCTATCTGACCAACGCCGTCAAGCATTTCAAATGGGAACCACGCGGCAAGCGCCGCCTGCACAAGACGCCCGCGCAACGCGAGATCCTCGCCTGTCATGGCTGGCTGGAAGAAGAGATTGAGCGCGTCCAGCCGCAGGTGATCGTGGCGCTGGGCAGCACGGCCTTGAAGTCCATCCTGCAGGATGGCGCGACGAGCATGACGCCGCTGATCGGCACGCCGGTCCAGCATGCGGGACGCTCGGTGGTGACCGTGTATCACCCGGCGTATGTGCTGCGCGCGCCGGATGAGTCCAGCCGGCGGCAGGCTTACGCGGTCATATTGGCGGGGCTGCGGCAGGCGCTGCGGCTAGAGCAGGATAGCCATCACAGCGTCGTGGCCGGCACATCCTGTCCCTCATCGCGCCGCGCATAACGCTGCGCGATCACGGCGCAGATCATCAGCTGAATCTGGTGAAACAGCATCAGCGGCAGGATCACCATGCCCAGCGAACGGGTGGAAAACAGCACCTTGGCCATCGGTACGCCGCTGGCCAGGCTTTTCTTCGAGGCGCAAAAGACGATGGCGATTTCATCTTCCTTGTTGAAGCCTAGACGGCGGCTGACGAAGGTGGAGATACCCAGCACCAGCGCCAGCAGCAAGGTGCTGATCAGGCCCAGGGCGACCAGGGTTTCCACGGAAATCGTATGCCACAGGCCTTCGCTGACGGCTTCACTGAAGGCCGTGTAGACCACCAGCAAGATCGAACCCTGGTCGACGTATTTCAAGGTGGCTTTATGGCGGTCGACCCAGCGGCCGATCCAGCGGCGCAGGAACTGGCCGGCCAAAAACGGCAGCAGCAGCTGCATGACGATGGACAGCACGGCGTCCACGGACGACTTGCTTTCCGCGCCCTTGGCCACCAGCAAGCCGACGAGGATGGGGGCGAGGAAGATGCCAATGAAATTCGAAGCCGAGGCGCTGCAGATGGCGGCCGGCACGTTGCCGCGCGCCATGGCCGTCATGGCGATCGAGGATTGCACGGTCGACGGCAGCGCGCACAGGAACAAGATGCCCATGTACAGGTCGGGCGTGAGGAAGGTCAGCGCCAGCGGGCGCAGGGCCAGGCCCAGCAGAGGAAACAGGACAAAGGTGCTGGCCAGCACCAGCAAGTGCAAGCGCCAGTGCATGGCGCCGGCCACCACGGCTTCGCGCGACAGCTTGGCGCCATGCAGGAAGAACAGGGCGCCGATGGCGACCGTGGTGATGTTGCCGAAGACCACGGCCGTCTGGCCCGTGCAGGGCAGGAAGGTGGCCAGCGCCACGGTGACGAGCAGGGCGATGGTGAAATTATCGGGTTTCAGATTGCGCAGCAGGGCAGCGGGAGAAAAAGAAGACATGCGGTAGCCTGGTAACGGCGCAGCCTTGCACGCTGTGCCGGGGATGACAAACGGCGCCGGGAGCGGCGCCAGTGCCAGCCATTCTACCTGCTTCCAGGCAGCTTGCCCGGAAGCAGCAATGCTCCTCTTCCGGCCCCTCCTTACACGATGCCGCTGCTGCTGGCGCCTGCCCTAGGTGGGCGCGCCACACCGCGCTGCTCCCGGTAGCCGCTGCCGCGATAGCAGGCCACAGGATCGATGGCGGCGCCCGAGCGCTGGCGTGCCATCGCCAGGATGGCGCTGACATCGGTGCGGAACGCCTGTTTCAGTGCTTGCGCCGAGGCGTGCACATCGTTGGCTTCCTGGTAGTGGCGCAGGGCGGCGCGGTCGACCAGCGCGGACTGGATGAAGGCGCGCTGCACCTCGACGGCACTGCTCATCAGGCTTTCGATGGGGTCCGTCACATTGTGCGACTGGTCCAGCATGTAGGCAGGGTTGAAGGCGGCGCCCTCGCGCGCGGCCGCATCGGCCAGCTCGTTGAACACGAGGAACAGCTGGAAAGGGTTGATGCTGCCCGAATCGAGGTCGTCGTCGCCGTACTTGCTGTCATTGAAATGGAAGCCGCCCAGTTTGCCGAACTGCGCCAGGCGCGCGACGATCATTTCGATGTTCGTGTTCGGCGCATGGTGGCCCAGGTCGACCAGGCATTTGGCCTTCGGTCCCAGCGCGCTGGCGCAGGCAAAGCTGGTGCCCCAGTCGGCGATCGTGGTGGCGTAGAAGGCCGGCTCGAACAGCTTGTGCTCAATAAATAATTGCCAGTCGGCGGGCAGGGCGCCGTAGATGTCGCGCATGCTGTCGAGGTAGCGCTCGAGCGCGCCGCGCAGATTGTGCTGGCCCGGAAAATTCGCGCCATCGCCCACCCACACCGTCAGCGCCGTCGAGCCCAGCGCACGGCCCAGTTCGATGCATTCGATATTGTGCTCGACGGCCTGCGCGCGCACGGCCGCGCTGTGCGACGTCAGGCTGCCGTATTTGTACGACTGCGCCTGTCCGGCCTGGTCCTGGAAGGTATTCGAATTGACGGCGTCAAAGCCCAGGCCGTAAGCCTGGGCGGTCTCGCGCAGGGCGGCCGTGTCGCTGACCTTGTCCCATGGAAAATGCAGCGAGACGGCGGGCGTCGCTTGCGTCAGCTGGTTGATGACGGCGCAATCTTCGAGCTTTTCAAACACGTTGCGCGGTTCGCCCAGGCCGGGGAAACGGGCAAAGCGCGTGCCGCCCGTGCCGGTGCCCCAGCTGGGTACGGCCACGGCGAAGGTTTGCGCCAGCGCCGTCAATTGCTCGATATCCTGGCCGCGGCGGGCCAGCACGCCGCCCAGGGCCGCATAGTCGGCGTCCAGGTTCGCTTGCAGCTTGGCATTGTGGTCGGCCACCAGGCCGCTGTCGATCATGGTATGCATCTTGTCTCCTTGCGCGCAGCGGCGCCATGGCCGGCTGCGTCGTTTTTTTAGATTAACGTGTAAATGCGGCCGCGTTGCCCGCGTCGACATTGATGATATTGCCCGTGCTCTTGGCAGCCTTGTCGCTGGAAAGGAAATACACGGCTTCGGCAATATCTTCCGGCAGCACACTACGTTTGAGCATGCTGCGCTGGCGATAGAATTCCTCGATGTCGCCCGTCTCGATCTTGTTCGAGGCGGCCCGCTCTTCCTTCCACTTGCCATCCCAGATGCGCGAACCGCGAATGACGGCATCGGGGTTGACCACGTTGACGCGGATGCCGTGCGGCGCCCCTTCGAGCGCGATGCAGCGGGCCAGATGGATTTCCGCCGCCTTGGCGGTGCAATAGGCCGAGGCGCCGGCCGATGCCACCAGACCGTTCTTGCTGGCGACAAACACCATGCTGCCACCGAGCTTCTGCTGCTGCATGATGCGGAAAGCGGCGCGGCTGACGAGAAAGTACCCGGTCACCAAAATCGACTGGTTGCGTTCCCACATCTCCAGGGTCGTTTCTTCCAGCGGCGCCGAGGAGGCGATGCCGGCGTTCGACACCAGCAGGTCGATGCCGCCAAAGCGCAGCGCGGCCGCGTTCAGGATGGCCTCGACGTCGTTTTCGGCCGTGATATTCGCCCGCACCGTGGCGATATTGTCGCGTCCCGCCACCTTCAGCAGGCTCTGCTCGGCCTCTTCCAGCGCGGCGCCGTCGATATCGGTCAGCATCACGCAAGCGCCTTCCTGCAGCAGCTGGCGCGCCACGGCCTGGCCGATGCCGCCGCCGCCGCCCGTCACCAGCGCGATGCGCCCGGCCAGGCTTTTGGGCTTGGGCATGCGCTGCAGCTTGGCTTCTTCCAGCAGCCAGTATTCGATGTCGAACGCTTCCTGTTCCGGCAAGCCCACATAGGTGTCGACGCCATTGGCGCCGCGCATCACATTGATGGCATTGACATAGAACTCGCCGGCGATGCGCGCCGTCGCCTTGTCCTTGGCGAACGACAGCATGCCCACGCCGGGGATCAGATAAATGATGGGGTTGGCGTCGCGCACGGCGGGGCTGTTGTCGTGCTTGCAGCGCGTGTAATAGGCGAGGTAGTCGGCGCGGTAGGCGGCCAGCGCCTCGTCCAGGCCGGCGACCAAACGGTCAAAATCAGGATAGGCCGGATCGAAGTCGATCACGAAGGGGCGGATCTTGGTGCGCAGGAAGTGGTCGGGGCACGAGGTACCGAGCGCGGCCAGCGGCAGCAGGTCGGCGCTGCAAACGAATTCGAGCACGTTGGCGCTGTCGTCGAAGTGGCCCAGCTTGTACTCGTCCTGGCTGATCTTGCCGCGCAGCACAGGCATCAAACGCTGCGCCAGGGCCGCGCGCTCGTGCGCCGGCAAGGGTGCGGACTTGGCGCCGCCGAACGCCGGCTGCTTGGTGTTGGCGGCCAGCCAGTCTTCCGCGCGCTTGATGATGGCCAAGGTGGTTTCGTAGCAGGACTTGGCCGTGTCGCCCCAGGTAAACAGGCCATGGCCTTCGAGGATGATGCCTTTCAAATGCGGCTGCGACTGCGACAGCGCTTCGAGTTTGAGGCCCAGGTCGTAGCCGGGACGCTGCCACGGCAGCCAGCCCAGTTCGCCTTCGAAAATCTTGTGCGTCAATGCCTGGCTATTGGCGCAGGCGGCAATCGCGATCACGGCGTCCGGGTGCATATGGTCGACATGCTTGCGCGCGATATACGCATGCAGGGGCGTGTCGATGCTGGCCGCGCGCGGGTTCAAATTGAAAGTGCAATGGGGCAGGTAGGCAACCATTTCATCTTCCAGCGCCAGGCCACGGTAGCGGCCCTTCAGCGCGCGCAGCTTGTCCATGTACAGGGTGGAAAAGCCATCGAGCTTGATGCTGCCCAGGTCGCCGCCGGAGCCTTTCACCCACAGCACCTCGACCTCGTCGCCGGTCAGGTGATCCGTCATGCGGATCTTGGCCGAGGTATTGCCGCCGCCGAAATTGGTGATGCGCATGTCGGAACCGAGCAGGTTGGAACGGTACAGCAAAAGCTCCGGTTCGCTCAAGGTCGCGGCGTGCGCATCGTCCCATAGCGAGGCCATGGGCGCAGGTGGTGTGGTGTCCATCGTGGCGGTCATACAGTGTCTCCATTCTTGGTTATGCGTGCGGATCGCCATGGCCGCATCTGTGTGCGGGACGCCATGACGGCAGCACTCAGTAGAAGCCAGCGTGCCAATCATGTCAATCAACAAGCAATCAAAAACGTGAGGGAAACGCAAATAATCACCAGGTTGATTGGAACTCCGATCACGCATTTGCGCGCTATCCAAATAATCACGATGTTGATTGATTGATTGTTGACATGCACTGCTCAACTGCTTAGGCTGGCTCACCGATAAAGAAGTCGTCCCCGGGCAGCTGGTACGGGAGAGGACTCAAAAAGGAGACAACGTGGTTAATCACAAACGCCGCAAAGGCTTGCTGAAACTACTCGCCGAACATAGCGTGGCGAGCGTCGACCAATTGGTCGGCTGGCTCAATTCCTCGCCGGCGACGGTGCGGCGCGATATCGCCTGGCTGGCCGAGCGCAATTTGCTGACCCGCACCCGCGGCGGCGCCGAGAGCCTGCCGCAAAAAAAACAGCGCACGTTTGCGCTGTCGGGCGAAACCTTTCAAAACAACCTGGACCGCTGCGCCGCGCAAAAGCGCGCCATCGCCCGCCACGCCTGCGGCCTGTGCGCCGATGGCGACACCATCATCATCAATGGCGGCACCACCACCTATCGCATGGTCGAGTTCCTGGTCGACAAGCGGCTGAAAATCCTCACCAATTCATTCCTGATGGCCGAGCGCCTGCTGATGTCCAGCGAGAATGAAATCATCCTGCCCGGCGGCAAGGTGTATCGCGAGCAAAACGTCATCCTGAGTCCCTTCGACAACGACATCAGCCAGCATCATTACGCAGGAAAAATGTTCATGGGCGTGTACGGCCTGTCGATGCTGGGCTTGATGGAAGCGGATCCCTTGCTGATCCAGGCCGAGAAACGCCTGATCAGCCAGGCCGAGGAGTTGATTGTCCTGGCTGACAGTTCCAAGTTTGCCAGGAAGGCAGGCCTGATCCTGTGCGGCCTGAACCGCGTGTCCTGCGTCATCACGGACACGGGCGCTTCGGACGCGGCCGTGCAGATGCTGGAGCAGTCGGGCGTCAAGGTACTGGCCGTCGCCCCCGAGGCGATGGCGGCGCCGCTGTCGCCGGCGGAGCAGGCTTGGCAAGAGCAATAGGCAATACCTAGTCAGTGGAAAAAACAGAGGGCTGGAGACATGGTGTCTACCGCCCCGGCAGCAACAATAAAAAAGGAGACGCGGCATGAAATTGAACAAAATGATGGTGACGGCATTGAGCATGTGCATGATCGGCTGCCTGGCCGCCAGCGCGCAGGCGGCGGAAAAAATCAAGATCGCCATGGTCGTCAAGAGCCTGGGCAACGGCTTCTTCGACGCCGCCCACGAGGGCGCGAACGAGGCCGCCAAGCAGCTGGGCGGCGTGGAAGTCATTTACACGGGGCCCACCACGGCGACGGCGGAAGGGCAGATCGAAATCATCAGCTCGCTGATCAGCCAGAAGGTCAGCGCCATCGTCATTTCCGCCAACGACGCCAATGCGCTCGTGCCGATCACCAGGAAAGCCATGCAGCGCGGCATCAAGGTCATTTCCTTCGACAGCGGCCTGGCCAAGGAGGGGCGTTTGATGCAGCTGAATCCGTCCAGCCCCGCGCTGATCGGCCAGAAGCAGATTGAAATGGCGGCCGACGCCATCGGCGGTGCCGGCGACATCGCCATCCTGTCGGCCACGGCGCAGGCGACGAATCAGAACATCTGGATCGGCGAAATGAAAAAAACGCTGGCCCAGCCCGCGTACGCCAAGATCAAGCTGGTGGCCACCGTGTATGGCGACGACCAGTCCGACAAGAGCTACCGCGAAGCGATCGGCCTGTTGCGCAGCAACCCGAACCTGAAAGCCATCATCGCGCCAACCACCGTGGGCATCAATGCGGCCGGCAAGGCCGTCGTCGACGAGAAACTGGTGGGCAAGGTGTATGTGACGGGCCTGGGCTTGCCGTCGGAAATGGCTGGCCACGTAAAAAGCGGCGCCGTGAAAAGCTTTGCCATCTGGAACCCGATCGACCTCGGCTACGCCGCCACGTATGCCGCCCATCAATTCGTCACCGGCAAGGCCAGCGGCAAGCCGGGCGAAAGCATCGCCGTCGGCCGCATGGGCAAGCTGACTTTGGATGCCAGCGGCGAAGCGGCGCTGGCGCCGCCGTTCACCTACAACAAGGATAACGTCGACAAGTTCTCGAAGATATTCTGATTTGTTTGTGTACCGACGGCCGTGGGTCGGATCAGGCGCGAAGCGCCGTAATCCGGCATCACCGGTAAAGCCAACAATATTGTCGGGTTACGCGCTGGCGCGCTAACCCGACCTGCGAATATCTCTCAAGTGTGAATGGCTATGTCACAGAATCCCCCTATTGCGCAGAACGCGGCGCCGGTGTTGCGCCTGCATGGCATCTGCAAGCACTTCCATGGCGTCACCGCGCTGAAAGACGTGGCGCTGACGGTACGCGCCGGTGAAGTCATGGCGCTGATCGGTGAAAACGGCGCCGGCAAGTCGACCCTGGTCAAGACGTTGACGGGCATTTATCAACCGGATGCGGGCAGCATGGAACTGGGCGGCAAGGCTGTGCTGTTTTCCAATCCGCAAGATGCGATGGATGCCGGCATTACCGCCGTGCACCAGGAAACCATGATGTTCGACGAACTGACGGTGGCCGAAAACATCTATATCGGGCGCCAGCCGCAAACGGGTTTCCCGCCGCGCATAGACTGGCCACGCATGGCGGCCGAGGCCGAGCAGATCTTCGCGCGCCTGGAAGTGCAGCTGCCCGTGCTGGCCAAGGTGAAGGAACTGAGCGTGGCGCAACGCCACTTCGTGGAAATCGCGCGCGCCCTGTCGCAAGAGGCGCGCGTGGTGATCATGGACGAGCCCACCGCCTCGCTGTCGCAGCGCGAAATCCATGAGCTGTACCGCATCATCGCCCAGCTGCGCGCGGCAGGCACGGCGGTGATTTTCATTTCGCACAAATTCGATGAAATCTTTACCGTCGCCGACACTTATACGGTGCTGCGCGACGGCCATTTCGTCGCCGCCGGCGCACTGGCAGACATCAGCGAGCCGCAGCTCGTATCGCTGATGGTCGGGCGCACCATTCAGCAAGTGTTTCCCAAGGTCGACGTCCCCCTGGGGCCAACCTTGCTGGAAGTGTCGCAACTGTGCCATGCGACGGAATTTCACGGCGTCAGTTTCTCCGTGCGGCAAGGCGAGATCGTCGGCTTCTACGGCCTGGTCGGCGCGGGCCGCTCGGAAGTGATGCAAGCGCTGTTCGGCTTGACCGAGGGCGTGCGGGGCACGATCACCATCGCCGGCGAGGAAGTGCGCATCGGCTGCGCCAGCGACGCCATCCGGCACGGCATCGCGTATGTGCCCGAAGACCGCCAGCACCAGGGCGCGCACCTGTCGATGTCCATCGTGCAAAACATCACCTTGCCGATTCTGGACAGCATCGGCTTTTTCCTGCGGCCACGGCGCGCGCAGGAGACGGCCATCGCGCGCCACCTGAGCGAGCAGCTGGAATTGAAGGCCAGCCACTTTACGCAGATGGTGTCGGAACTATCGGGCGGCAATCAGCAAAAAGTCGTGCTGGCCAAGTGGCTGGCCACCAGGCCCCGCGTGATCATTCTCGATGAACCCACGAAGGGCATCGATATCGGTTCCAAGGCGGCCGTGCACCGCTTCATCAGCGAGCTCGTCACGCAAGGCCTGTCGGTGATCCTCGTCTCGTCCGAGTTGCCGGAAGTGCTGGGCATGGCGGACCGCATCGTGGTCATGCACCAGGGCCATATCCACCGCGTCTTTCCGCGCGCCCAGGCGACCCCGGAAAACGTCGTCGCCGCCGCGTCCGGCAGCGGCCATCCGATCGAGGAATTGACATGCGTTATCTGAAGCAACGTGAAATCCAGCTGGCACTGCTGATCGTGCTGCTGGTGCTGCTGGTGGGCCTGCGTTCGCCCGTTTTCCTGACCCCCGGCAGCCTGGCCAACCTGCTCACCGACAGCACCTTGCTGATCATGCTGGCGCTGACGCAGATGTTCGTCATCATTACGCGCGGCATCGACCTGTCGGTGGCATCCAATTTGGCGCTGTCGGGCATGCTGTCGGCCTTGCTGGCCGTGCAGTATCCGCACTTGCCGCTGCCGCTGGTGGTGCTGGCGGCGCTGGGCATCGGCCTGCTGCTGGGCCTGATCAACGGTTACCTGATCGGCTACCTGGACCTGCCGCCCATCGTCGTGACGCTGGGCACCATGAGCGTGTACCGGGGCCTGGTATTCGTGCTGTCGGGCGGCGCCTGGGTGTCGTCGCACCAGATGCCGGCCGCCTTCATCGACTTTCCGCTGGCGCGCCTGCTGGGCGTGACGCACCTCGTATGGATCGCGCTGGCGGCCATCCTGGCAACCTGTTTCCTGGCCCGCTACACGCGCTTCGGCCGCGACCTGTATGCGATCGGCAACCAGCCGCAGGCGGCCCGCTATGTCGGTATCGCCACGGCGCGCCGGCTGCTGTGGACGTATGGCCTGTCGGGCCTGATGGCCGGCCTGTGCGGCTATCTGTGGGTGGCGCGCTACGCCGTGGCGTATTCGGAAATCGCATATGGCTTTGAATTTACCGTGATCGCCGCCTGCGTGATCGGCGGCATCAGCATCGCCGGCGGCGCCGGCACGGTGGGCGGCGCGGTGCTCGGCTCGCTGTTCCTGGCCGTCATCAACAATGCCTTGCCCATCGTCAAGGTCTCGCCCTTCTGGCAAAGCGCGCTAACAGGGATCGTGATCCTCACGGCCGTGCTGCTCAATGCGCGCGGCACCAGGAACATGGGCCGCCAGATCTTGCCGCTCACGCTGCAAGCCCCCTCGACCCGCAGGAGCGCCGCATGAACGCCACTTCACAGACCTTGCATAGCGAAGCGCCGGACAGCGTACCCGTGCGCTCGCGCTACACCATCCTCGACCGCAAGGCGCACCGCATCGGCCAGTATTTTGCCCATTGGGAAGCGTTATTGGCGCTGCTGCTGATCGCCGTCTTCGCGGCCAACAGCGTGCTGCTGCCGAATTTCCTCGACGCCTACAATCTGGCCGACAGCACCTTCAATTTCAGCGAGAAAGCGCTGATTGCGCTGCCGATGGCCTTGCTGATCATTTGCCGCGAGATCGACATTTCCGTCTCCGGCATCCTGGCGCTGTCCTCGGTGGCGATGGGGTTTGCGCATCACCACGGCGTGCCGCCGCAAGGCTTGCTGTTCGTCGCCCTGGCCATGGGCGCCCTCTGCGGCTGCCTGAACGGCGTGCTGGTCACGCGCTTCGCCCTGCCGTCGATCGTCGTGACGATCGGCACCGTGGCCCTGTTCCGCGGCCTGGCCAGCGTGATCCTGGGCGACCAGGCCTACACCGGCTATCCGCAACTGCTGATCGACTGGGGGCAAGGCTATTTCTTCGACATCGTGCCGCGCCCCTTCGTCATCTTGCTCGTGTTTTGCGCGCTGTTTGCCGTGCTGCTGCATGCGACCAGCTGGGGCCGGCGCATCTTTGCCATCGGCTGCAATCCGGGCGCGGCGCGCTTTTCCGGCGTGGCCGTGGACCGCTACCGCTTCGCCCTGTTCGTGGCCACCGGCGCCATGGCGGGCCTGGCCGCCTGGCTGCTGACGGGACGCATCGGCAGCACGCGCCCGAACATCGCCATGGGCTGGGAACTCGAAGTGATCACCATGGTCATCCTGGGCGGCGTGAGCATCGCCGGCGGCAAGGGCAGCATCGGCGGCGTGCTGCTGGCCGTGCTGCTGCTGGGCATGGTGACATATGGCCTGGCGCTGCTCAATATTCCTGGCGTCATCATGACGATTGTCGTCGGCATCTTGCTCTTGATCACGATTGCACTGCCGCGCCTGTTGAACCGCAAGCACACACGGAAATAAACCATGCAACAGATCGCTTTCAAGATGCAGTTGAAACCCGGCCATGCCGCCGAATACCGGCGCCGCCACGACGCCATCTGGCCCGAGCTGGCCAGCCTGCTGCAGGAGTCCGGCGTGCGCGACTACAGCATCTTTCTCGATGCGGAGACGGGCGCGCTGTTCGCCGTGCTGCGCAGGGTGGACGGCCACACGATGGAGGCGCTGCCGCAGCATCCCGTGATGCGCCGCTGGTGGGCGCATATGGCCGACCTGATGGAAACGCAAGCCGATGCGTCGCCCGTCGCCGTGCCTTTAACCCCCATGTTTCACCTCGCATAAGGACGGCCGTGACCATCGACGCCACCGTAGTACTCGATATCGGCAAGACGAATGCCAAGCTGACCCTGCTCGACGCCGCCGGCGCCATCCTGGCCGAAGAGCGCCGCCCGAACCGCATCATTCAAACAGGACCGTACCCGCACCACGATACGGAAGGGCTGTGGGACTGGCTGCAAACGGGCCTGGCCGCCTTTGCGCGCCTGGCGCACGTCACCGCCATCGTGCCCGTCACGCACGGCGCCACGGCGGCGCTGGTCGACGATGCCGGCCTGGTGCTGCCCATCCTCGACTATGAGTCCAGCTTGCCGCAATCGCTGGCGGCAGAGTATGCAAGCTTGCGGCCGGCCTTTGCCAACAGCCTGTCGCCGCAATTGCCCTGCGGCCTGAACCTGGGCTTGCAACTGTTCTGGCTCGCCAGGACTTACCCACAAGAATTTGCCCGCGCGCGCCATATCCTGACCTATCCGCAATACTGGGCCTGGCGGCTATCGGGCGTGGCCGCCAGCGAAGTGACCTCGCTCGGTTGCCATACGGATTTGTGGCAGCCGCAGCAAGGGGCCTATTCGTCACTGGTGGAGACGATGGATTGGGCGCCGTTGTTTCCCCCACTGCAAGCGGCATGGACGGCGCTGGGACCCGTGCTGCCGCAGTGGCGCGAGAGCAATGGCTTGCTGCCCAATTGCCAGGTGCTGTGCGGCATCCATGACAGCAATGCCTCGCTGCTGCGCTATCTCGATGCGCAAGAGCAGGCACAGCCGCGCACGGTCTTGTCGACCGGCACCTGGGCGATTGCCGCCGCCTTCGGCGCGCCCCTCGGCCGGCTCGATGAAACGGCCGACATGCTGGCCAATGTGCATGCGCTGGGCCAACCCGTGGCCTGCATGCGCTTCATGGGCGGGCGCGAATTTGCCGTGCTGGCGGGCAGCGAACCTCAAGTGTGCGGCGTGGACGATATCGCCCGCCTGGTCAAGCAGGGTAGCCTGGCGCTGCCCTGTTTTGCCGAGTCCGGCGGCCCCTTCGTCGGACAGGCGGGGCGCATCGCCGGACCGGCACCACGTACGGCCCAGGAACGCTATGCGCTGGCCACCCTGTATTGCGCGCTGATGAGCGATTATTGCCTCGATGCCCTCGATGCCCAGGGGGCCGTGACGGTGGAAGGCAGCTTCACGGACAACCCGCATTTCGCCGCCCTGCTGGCGGCCTTGCGGCCAGGGCAGGAAGTGAGCGTGTCGCAAGACGCCAGCGGCACGACGTGCGGCGGCTGGATGCTGCACCGCTGGGGCGAGGTGCCGGCGATGGAGGCGACGGTGGAGCCCATGATGGAAGTGGCTGGTTTGACCGCGTACCGTGCGCAATGGAGGGCGATTTGCAGGCCGGATTAGGTCCGCAGGATCGTCATCGGACAACACCACCAGCGCTGGCCAACAATGTTGTCGGGTTACGCGCTTTGCGCTAATCCGACCTACCTAATGTTTTCAACCAGGCAAAAAAATGCCCTGTCCGCAGACAGGGCAACCCGGAGTAAAGTACAGCGCGAGGGGATTAACCGGCGGCTTTGACTTTCAGCTCGTTCTTGATTTCTTTCACGCCGCTCACGGAAGCGACGATCTGCACGACGCGGTCACCCGCTTCGGCGCTCGGCACGTCGCCCGACAGGACGACCACACCTTGCTGGGTTGCTACCTTGACTGGCAGGGCGGCGGCTTGCGCATCGGCGCTCAGGGCGGCCTTGGCCGAGGAAGTGATGGTTTCATCAGGGACGGCTGCGGCAGCGTTGGCGGCCACGACGGTGTCAGCAGGAGCTTGTGCTTTTGGTGCGGAGTCAGCGGCATGCGAAGCGGTGATCGAGGCGCCCGACAGTACGATAGCGGCAACCAGGGTATTGAACAGTTTCGATGTTTGCATGGTAGTTCCTCTCAATGAAGTTAAAAGCTTCTTACTTGGATAAAGCAACACTTTGAAGCGTCACATCTACCCATACAGCAAGCGCCGTGCCAGCTTTTAAATTACATTTAAAATCAAGGACTTACATTCCAACTCGATTTTTCCAGCCCGTTTTGCGGCGATCTGGCCGGAAAAATGGGGTTTTTTGTCGCCTGGCAGCGACAGCTTGTGGCAAGAACGACAATGTTTTACGCCAAACCCCTGATTTTTAACGCTTTATTTTTGTCGCTATTCAGCGACAGGGTCGCCATCGGCCCGGAACAGGGCCGGCGTCAGCTCGTATTTCTGCAATAAGCGGTAGAACTCCGTGCGGTTGCGGTCGGCCAGGCGCGCCGCGTCGGCCACGTTGCCATCCGTCAGGCGCAGCAGCTGAATCAGGTAGTCGCGCTCGAAGCGCTGCTTGGCTTCGTTGTAGCTGAGCGCTTCCAGGGACGGTACGCGCAGCGCACGCTGCACCAGGGACAAGGGCACCAGCGGCGCCGTGGCCAGCGCGCACACTTGCTCGACGACATTAACCAGCTGGCGCACATTGCCGGGCCATGGCGCCGCCACCAGGGCCGTCAAGGCATCGGGCGCGAAGCCGTTCAACGGTTTTTGATACTTGGCTGCCAGTTTCTGCAGGAAATGGTTCGCCAGCAAGGCGATGTCTTCGCGGCGCTCGGCCAGCGGCGGCAAGGTCAAGGTCACGACGTTGAGCCGGTAATACAAGTCTTCGCGGAATTGCCCCTCGGCCATTGCCACGTCGAGGTCGCGGTGCGTGGCCGACAAGAGCCGCACGTCCACCGGACGCGTCTGGTCGGCACCGACGGGGCGCACGGCCCGCTCCTGCAGCACCCTCAGCAGTTTCACCTGCAGCGGCAGCGGCATGTCGCCGATCTCATCCAAAAACAGGGTGCCGCCATCGGCCGCCTGGAACAAGCCTTCGCGGTTGCCGACGGCGCCCGTAAACGAACCCTTCACGTGGCCGAACAGTTCCGATTCCAGCAGCTGCTCGGGAATGGCGCCGCAGTTGACGGCGATGAATGGCGCCTTGGCGCGGCGGCTGGCATTGTGCAGAGCGCGCGCCAGCAACTCCTTGCCCGTGCCGCTGGGGCCGCGAATCAGGATGCTGGCGTCGGAGCCCGCCACCAGCTTGGCTTCGGCCAGCAGCTCGGCCATCTGTGAACTGCGGCTGATCAGCTCGGCGCGCCAGCTCTCGTCGCCGGACGCTTGCGCCGGCATGACGGTGGACAAGTTGATGGCATACGCCACTTTTTCCATCAGCAGCTTGCCGTCGAACGGTTTCGTCAGGTAGGCAAACGCGCCACGCGCCGTCGCGTCGACGGCGTCGGGAATGGTGCCGTGGGCCGTCAGCAGGATGACGGGCAGGGCCGAATGCTGGCGGCGGATTTCATCGAACAGGGCCAGGCCGTCGCGGCCCGGCAATTGCACGTCGGTAATGACCAGGGCCGGCAATTCCACGGCCAGGCGCGCCAGCGCCGCTTCCGCGCTGCCCACGGCCGTGACCCGATAATTGCCCGCCTTCAGGCGGATGGTCAGCAGGCGCAGCAGGTCGGGATCGTCGTCGACCAACAAGATGTGGGCATGCTCGCTCATTTCGGCGCTCCCGCGGCAGGGCGCACGGACAGGCTGCGCTCGATGTTTTTCAGCGCCTCGAGTTTTTCATTGAGCAAGTCGATGCGGCGCTGGGCGTCGCGCAACTGCGTGTTGAGCTTGTCGATGCTCTCTTCCTGACGGCGCAGCTCCGCATATTGGCTGCCCAGCAATTGCGCCAGCGGCGCCAGCAGTTGCGCATCCTTGCCCGTGGCCGTGGCCAGCGGTTCCAGCGAGGCTTGCGCGCGGGCCAGGTCGCCAGGGCCGCGCAAGGCCGCTTGCAGCATGGCACGGCGTATGGTGTTGTGCGGCGCATGGTCGGCTTTTGCCAGGTCCAGTTGCGCTTTTACCAGTTCCGACGGCGTCATCAGGCGCAGGGCGCTTTGATACGCGAGCAGTTCGGTCAGCTGGGGATCGGCCACCACCACGACGCGCGGCGGCGTTTGCACGAGCACGGGCGTCTGGACGGGGGGCTTGGCGGCGCAAGCGCCCAACAGCAATACGCAGGCGGCCATGGCGGCCAGGGAAATTCTCGTCATCATAAGGGCAGTTCTATCCGAAAATGCGCGCCGGCGGGGCGCGGTAAAAGAGTGACGCTGCCATCGTGGGCGGCGATATATTCGCGCACGATGGACAGGCCGATGCCATTGCCGTTACGCGCGCCGGCCGCCTGGCGCACTCCCTGGTAAAACGGTTCAAAAATACGCGCGGCATCCTCGGGCGCCACGCCGGCGCCCTCGTCGATGCAATCGATGCGCACGCGGCCGCCTGCGCAAGACAGGGCAAACCGCACGGTGCCGCCTTCCGGGCTGAAGCGCACGGCGTTCGACAGCAAATTGGCCAGGGCTGTCGCCAGCTTGTCGCGGTCGGCTTGCACGATCAGGGATACACCCTGCACCTCGACCGTCAACCGGCGCGCCAGCCATTGCAGGCGCTGCCCGGCCACCACATCTTGCAGCAAGACCAGCAAATCGACCTTGCTGTGCGCCAAGTGCTGGGCGTCAAAAGCGGCGGTATTGTAGCGCAGCAAGTCCTCAATCTGGGTTTGCAGGGACGCCGTGTTTTGCTGCAGGATGCCGGCGATTTCGCGCTGGCTGTCGCTGAGCTTGCCTGCCACCTCGTCTTCCAGCAAGGCCACGCCTTCGCGCAGGGCCGCCAGCGGGGTTTTCAGCTCATGCGAGATGTGGCGCAGAAAACGTTCCTTGTCGGCATCGAGGTCGGCCAGGCGCTGGCGCAGCCAGTCCAGCTGCTGGCCCAGGCGGCGCGTGTCGGCCGGGCCGCCGACGACGATGGGCTGGTCGTAGCGCTTGTCACCGAGGCGCTCGATGGCCGTCTCGATGCGGCGCAGCGGACGCGACAGCAGGAAGCCGAAGCAGGTGGCCAGCACGGCCGCCAGCAGCACGGCGCCGCCCACCAGCACGCCCAGCAGGCGGCGCTGGCGTTCCAGCTCGGCCAGCAGGGCGTCGTTGCGGCTGCCGATTTCCGTCTTGCTTTCGCGCGCCAGGCTGTCATTGATCTGCGTCATGCGGGCAAACGCGCGGTACACGACGGCGTGGCCATCGCGCTTGCGGCGCTTGCCTGCCTGTAAAACTTCCCAGGCCGATTGCGCCTGCACCGTCCATTCGTCGGCCAGCTGGGGAGCGAACTCGGGCGTGGCGCGGTTCAGCACTTGCAGCGCCGCCGTCGCTTCGTCGCGGGCCGCCGCGAAACGCTCGCGGAACACGGGGTCGTCCAGCACAAGGAACTGGCGCGCGCTGCGCTCCATGGCCAGGGTGCGCTCGGACAGGCGCTGCGACTGTTCCGTCAGGGCAATCGCCTGCGCCGCCGTCTCACGCCCCAGCCGCGCCAGGTGTTCGAGGGTCAGCAGGGCTTGCACGGAGGTGGCCGTCAAAATGCCCGTCGTCAAAATGAAGGCGGCAAATAACAGTTGGCGAAAGGAAAGTCGGGACAAGGTAGGCGCCTTCGGTTCAGTCTGGAATGCAAAAGGCGCATGGTACGCTAAGCCTCCATTGCGGGGCGCCAGCTGTCAAAAATAGCCGATTTGGCAACCTTGTTGCTTTTGCGTCCGACAAGCAAGCGTCGGCGGCGGCGCGCAGATACTCCTAGTACAATAGGGAAAAACTTCATACAGGCATCAAAGTGGCCGCCGGCCCTGGCATTGCGCCACTTTGCCCCCACATGTGATGCAGCCCCACCGACACTCCGAATCACCTACCGCAGAGATCCCATACCGCATGAGCACATTTGAAAAAGTCAGCAGCAACTTCATTCCAGTCTTGCAGGCAACCATCGAGCAATATGTCGAGCCAGCAACGGGCATGCGCCATATCCACATGCATACCGAGCAGGCTGAGATGGTGTTCCTGGTGGCCTTTCCCACTGTGCCGGAAGTAAGCGACGGGCGCGCCCACATTCTCGAACACCTGGCCTTGTGCGGCTCGTCGCGCTACCCGGTGCGCGACCCGTTCTTCTCGATGCTGCGCCGCTCGACGGCCACGTTCATGAATGCGATGACCTATGCGGACCGCACCGTGTACCCGTTCGCCAGCACCGACCGCAAGGATTTCTTCAACCTGCTCGACGTGTACCTCGATGCGGCCTTCTTCCCGAACCTCGATTACCTGAATTTCCGCCAGGAAGGCTGGCGCCATGCGTTCGAAGGCGACAAGCTCGTGTACCAGGGCATCGTCTTCAATGAAATGAAGGGCGCTTTCAACAGCCCCATGCGCGCGCTCGACAGCGGCATCGCCAGCGCCTTGCTCAAGGGCACGACGTATGAAGTGGAATCGGGCGGCGACCCGCTCGACATCCCCGAGCTGACACATGACATGCTGAAAGCATTCCACGCCAGCCACTATCATCCGTCGCAAGCCGTGATCATGACCGCCGGCAATATCGAAGCGTCGGCCGTGCAGGAACAAGTCGCCGAGCGCGTGTTGTCCAAGCTCAGCGGTTTCTCCGAACGCCGCCTGCCGCAGCTGGCGCCCGCATGGACGGCGCCACAGGAAAATATCGTCAAGATTCCGTCGCAGGAAGCGCGCGACGATGAGTTCGGCCTGCAATTCGCCTGGCTGATGGGTGAGTCGAGCGACCCCATCGCCTACTACCACGCACATCTGCTGTCGCACGGCTTGCTCGGCGAATCGTCGGCGCCCGTCATGCGGGCCATGGAATCGGCCGGCTATGGCCGCCCATCGGACATGAATGGCCGCGACGCGGGCATCCGCCAGATGGTGTTCCATATTGGCATGGAAGGTTTGACCCAGGAACAGATCGCCGACGCGCACCAGCGTATCTGGACGGCGCTGGAAGAGACGGCGGAAGAGGGCATTCCCGCCGCCGTGCTGCACGCCGCCTTGCGCGACATCAAGTACAGCCAGCGCGAAATCAGCAGCGGTCGCATGCCTTACGGCCTGGGACGCCTGCTGCACGCCTTGCCGCTGGCCATGTATGGCGGCGACGTGATGGACGCCTTCGACAATGCGGCCATCCTGGAAACCCTGGAACAGCAGATCGACGACCCGGCCTTCTTCAAGCAGCTGGTGCGCGAGCTGATCGCCAATCCGACCCGCCTGACGACGCACGTGGTGCCCGACAGCGCCTATTTCACGGACCGCGCCGCGCAGGAAGACGCCAAGCTGGCGGCCCTGCAAGCGACGCTGACGGATGCCGAGCGCGAGCACATCGTGGCCGAGTCCGCCGCGCTGGAAGCGCATCAGCAACTGCCATCGAATTCCGAAGTCTTGCCGCGTATCCGCCCTGGCGATGTCAGCGCCTTGCCGCGCCCGGCCTTGCCGATTCCGGCCGCCGTCGATGGCGCCGTGGCGTTCAGTATCGCCTCGAACGGCATCAGCTATGCCAACGTGCTGTACGACGTGTCGAATCTGCCGGAAGCGTCATGGCCATGGCTGCGTTTGTACACGGACCTGGCGCCGGAACTGGGCGTGGGCGACATGTCGTTCGACGACGCCAGCGCCTGGCGCCAGAGCATGGTGCCCTCGTTCCACATTGGCCTGGAAGCCATTCCCCGCCCGCAACAAGCGATGCGCGTGGAACTGTCGTTCTCGGCCAGCGGCTTGCGCGAAGAACACGCGGCGATCGCCGCCGTGCTGTCGGCCTGGATCGCCAAGCCCCGCTTCGATGAAGAAGAGCGCCTGGCTTTCCTGATCGAAAGCCTAGTGCAAGACAAACTCTCCAGCCTGGCCGAGTCCGGCAACCGCTACGCCATGCTGGCCTCGGCAGCACCGCTGTCGCCCACGCGCCGCTTCGACGACATCGTCGGCGGCCCGGCCGCCTTGCCGTTCTACCGCCGTTTGCAGCAGCTGAGCAAAACATCCGCAGGCTTGCAGGAAATCGCGCGCGAACTCGACACCTTGCACGCGCACATCATCGCCCAGCAGCCGACCGTGCTGTGCGCCGGCCTGGAACAGGATGGCATCACCCTGGCGCGTTTGCTGGAATTGCCGGCAGCGAGCACAGATGCCATCGCACCGGCGGAAACCGTCGCACCGGCCGCTTTGCCGCTGGCCAACACGGCCCTGCATGCGACAAGCCAGATCAACCATTGCTTCGTTTCCTGGGCCGTGCCGGGCGTGCACAATCCGGACGCTTCGGCCCTGGCCGTCGCCGCCGAACTGATGACCAACCAGGTGCTGCATACGGCCCTGCGCGAAAAAGGCGGCGCATATGGCGGCAGCGCCAGCTATGCGGCCGGCGCCGGCACGTTTACATTGAGTTCCTACCGCGATCCGCGTCTGGCCGGCACGTTCGCCGACTTCGGCACGACGCTCGATCAAATCCTCGACGGCGATTTCTCGCAAGAACAAGTGGAAGAAGCCATCATCTGCGTCATCAAGGGCCTCGACAAGCCGCATTCGCCGTACGCGGAAGCGCTGACGGCGTGGAACATGCAGCAGCGCGGCACGACGGAAGCCGTGCGCCAGCAATTCCGCACCGGCGTGCTCAATTGCACCCTGGACCAGATCAAGGAAGTCACGCGCACCTGGCTGAAAAACGGCCAGCCGAGCCGCGCCGCGTTTGCGGGCAATACGACGCAAGACCTGGCCGGGCTGGAAGTGGTGGATCTGCTGGCGCTGGCTTCCTAAGCTGGGCAGGCGGATCGTGTCGGATTACGCGGCGTGCCGCCGCTAATCCGACCTACGCTACTGCTATTGCGATATTGCGCTCGGTTCCATATACATCAATTCCCACTGGTGTCCATCGGGATCCTGGAAACTGTGTCCATACATGAAGCCGAAATCCATCGGCTCCTTGTAGATGCTGCCGCCCGCCTGGACGGCCTTCGCCACCAGCTCATCGACTTCGCCGCGGCTCTCTGCCGACAAACACACGAGCACTTCCGTCGCCACCTTGGTGTCGCACAGCTGCTTGGGCGTAAATTGCTTGAATTTGTCGTGCGTCAACAGCATGACGAAAATGTCGTCGGCAACGATCATGCACGTCGCCGTTTCATCCGTGAAATGGGCATTGAAACTGAAGCCCAGCGCCGTGAAAAACGCGACGGAACGTTCCAGCGACTGGACGGGCAGATTGACAAAGATTTTGCGGGCCATCATGTCTCCTTGTGGGTCGTATGAGTATGTGCTGCCCGCCGATTCTACACCGGCTATTCAGCCCTTCGCGCGCGCCACGGTCTTCGGCGCGTAGCCGAAATAGCGGCTGAACGCGGCGCTGAAATTGGCTGGGTGGCGATAGCCGGTTTGCCAGCCCGCCTGCGCCACCTGGCAACCATTTTCCAACAGTAATTTTGCCCGCTGCATGCGCAGCGCCAGCAGGGTGCGCTGGGGGCTGTCGTTGTAGCGGTAGCGCCATCCCTGCTTGAGCTTGAACAAGCTCAGCCCCGCTTGCGCGCACAGGTAATCGAGCGTCAGTTCCTGCGCCATCTGTTCCTGCATCAGCGCGTGCACGCGTTCCAGTTTGGCGATATCGGTCTCGGACCAGCGCGGCACGGCAGAGGGCGCCGGCCGCAGTGCCCGCAGCTGTTCCGCCAGCAGGCTGAGCACGCCGATATGCACGGCCAGCGGGTCCGTCGCGCGCAGCAGCGCGCGGGCGTGCAGGGCGCTGCTGCGCGTCGTGGCCGCATGCGCCAGCTGGCGCGCGCCGCCGTCGGGCAGCAGGGACGCCAGACCTTCCGGCCAGTAGCGCGCCAGCGCCTCTTCACCCACCAGCACGCGCAATTGCGCCGCCCGCTGATTCGCCTCGAACCGGCGCTCGCCGCTCGTGTGGCGAAACGCCGTCACCGTCGTATGGCCGCCCCGGAAACGCAATTGTTCGCCATCGCGCGTGACGTAGGCGGACGCGCCTTCCAGGCCGATGGTAATCACCATGCCGCCCGCGTCGTCATGCTTCGATTGCTCGACGAGCGCCAGCCGCGGGCGGTAATCGGAATGCACAAGCAGCAAGCCCTGATCGACCTGGCGCTGGTCGGCGCGGCACTCGCCCATGCCCGGGTCCACCTGGCGCCGCGTCCAGCCTGCCGCTTCCCTGTCCTGTTCCCTCATCGCTCCTCCCTGTCCTTGCGCGCCGTCGCGCATACGAAATGCGCCGTGCCGCATACAAATGCAAATGATAATTATTCTCATTGTTACATAAAATAGCTTCCATGCCCATCTCGCCGAAAGGAAGCACCATGCCGTTCACGTCGCAACACACTTTGCAACCGTACTGGGACCTGGCCGTCGCGCCCGTGCAGGCGGACGGGCTGGCCGCCGCCCTGGAACTGGGCATTTTCGATGTGCTGGCCACACCGCACACGCCGGCGCAACTGGCCGACACCCTGTCGCTGCATGCGCCGCACACGGCGCTGCTGCTGGAACTGCTCTGGAGCATGCAGCTGCTGGAGCGCGACGGGGCCGACGCAGATGCCCAGCACTACCGCTGCACGGCCGCCACCTTGCAGTATTTCTGCCGCAACTCCGTGGCCTTTTGCGGCGACGCCTGGCTGTACCGGCTGCATGCGCTGCGCCACTTCGCGACGCAGCTCAGTACGCTGGTGCGCGACGGCGGCAAAGCAACGCCGTACAGCACGGCCAACGGGATCAACTGGGCCGCCGCCGCGCAGCAGCAAATTGGTCAGGAACAACGCGCCGTCACCATGCGCGCGGCCCTGTCCGTGATGCAGCGCATCGCCCCGTTTGCGGACGGCAACACGCCCTTGCGCCTGCTCGACTTGGGCGGCGGGCCGGGCTGGGTTGCCATTGCGCTGGCGCAAGCCCATGCGGGCTTGCACGGCTGCATTTTCGACTGGCCGGAAACGGTGGCCGTGGCGGCCGCCAACATCGCCCATGCGCAACTATCCGACCGCCTGGAAACGGTGGGTGGCGATCTGGGCTGCGACGATATCGGCGGCGGCTACGACCTCATCTGGTGCTCGTCCGTGCTGCATTTCGTGCCCGACATGGAGGCCGCCTTGCGCAAGATGCAGGCAGCGTTAAAACCCGGTGGCGTACTCGTCTGTGTGCAGGCGGAAATCGCCCCGGCGCCTAGCGACGCGGCGCGCGTGCTGCCGTACTACTTGCCGATGCGCATGCTGGGCCGCACGGTGACACGGCACGGTGAATTGGCGCAGTTGCTGCGCGACACGGGCTGGAAGCAAGTGGAGCAATACGGCGCCAGCGATTTTCCCATGGCGCCCGTGCAAGTGCTGATTGCTCGCGCCTAACAATTACCATTTAGTAATTATCTTTTTTATAGCAAAAAAGGATGCAAATGCGCTAAGCTGTGCCAGCATTGATCGATGTCATCCGCAGCACTCCGCTGCCTCCACAGGGAATCCATCATGAGTCTACATATCGCAGGGAAAGTCGTTGTCATCACCGGCGCCAGCAGCGGCCTGGGCGAAGCCACGGCACGCCATCTGGCCGCACTGGGTGCCAGCGTCGTGCTCGGTGCACGGCGCATGGATTTGCTCAATACCATCGCCGAGGAAATCACGGCGGCCGGTGGCCAGGCCGCCATCGCCCAGACCGACGTCACGGTGCCTGCCGACGTCAAGAATCTGATCGACACGGCCCTGGCCGTGTTCGGCAAGGTCGACGTGCTGATCAACAATGCGGGCCTGATGGCCATCGCACCGATGAGCGCCTTGCAAGTCGACGAGTGGAACAACATGATCGATATCAACATCAAAGGCGTGTTGAATGGCATCGCCGCCGTCCTGCCGTATTTCCAGGCGCAAAACAGCGGCCACTTCATCAATATCTCGTCGGTGGCGGGACAAAAAGTCTTCAGTCCGGGCGGCACCGTCTACAGCGGCACCAAGTTTGCCGTCAGCGCCATTTCGGAAGGCTTGCGCCATGAGCTGGCGGCCAGCGGCGGTACCATCCGCACCACCGTCATTGCACCGGGCGCCGTGGACACGCCATTGAGCGAGGGCAGCAGCCACGCCGAGAGCGCCAAGGCCGTCAAGGAGTTCTACGAGATCGCCATTCCCGCCGCTTCGGTGGCGCGCGCCATCGCATATGCGATCGAGCAGCCGGACGACGTGAACATCAATGAAATCGTGCTGCGCCCGACGGCGCAGGCGTTCTAAGCCGCGTCTTGCTGCAGCGACTCGATGATCAGGTCCGCCAGCCGCTCGACGGGCGGCCTGCTCACTTGTGACGCACGCAGCAGTTCCAGCGACAGCGGGGGCAGGGCGGGCAAGCCCGCCTCTACGTGATCGAGCGCGCATACGGATGACGGCAAGCCCAGGCCCGTGCGCACCGTCACGCCCAGCCCCGCTGCTGCGGCCGCCCACAGTCCGGCCAGGCTGGGACTGGTAAACGCCGTGCGCCAGGCGATGCCGGCCCGGTCCAGCGCCTGCGTGGCGCAGCGCTGGAACAGGCATTCGCGGTCGAACGCAATGAGCGGCAAAGGCTCGCCCGATTCGGGCCGCCAGGCCAGGCTGGACGAGGCGATCCAGCGCATGGCCGGTTCCGCAATATGCTGGCGCTGCTGCGGCGGATACTCAGCCACGTCAGCGATGCACGCGCCGCCCCACAGCAGGGCCAGGTCGAGCTGCCCCATGGCCAGGCCTTCCATCAAGGCCGTGTTGCGCGCCACGTGCGCCTCGATCCGCACTTTCGGATGCGCGCGGGCAAAACGCCCCAGCACGTCAGGCAGCAAGGCTTCGCCAAAATCCTCCTGCAAGCCCAGCCTGATCCAGCCTTCCAGTTCCGCGCCGCGCAAGGCGACGGCCGCCTCGTCATTGAGTTCCAGCAGGCGGCGCGCATAGCCGAGCAAAACTTCGCCGGCCGGCGTCAGCGCCAGCCCCCGCCCATCCTTGCGGAACAGGGGCATGCCCGCCTGCTCCTCGAGTTTTTTCAGTTGGGCGCTGACGGCCGAGGTGGAACGCCCCACCTTGTCCGCCGCGCGGGCAAAGCTGCCCAGCTCGATGCCAGCCACATAGCTGCGCAGAAAGGCGATGTCGAAATTAAGCAAGCTCATGGCATCAATACAATCGTCCGGTTTTATGGGATGGTTTAACGTAAATTATCTGATATTCAGAATGATCGTACTGCGCAACACTGTCAGGGTCAACCACTTTCCTGTCCCGCCATGAGCACCAATTGCCAAGCTGTTCCTGTTCCTGTCTCCGCCACCGTGCCCGCGCCGGGCGACGCCCACCGCTGGAAAGTACTGGCCGTCGGCGTGGCGGCCAATGCCAGCTTTTCCGCCGCCGCCAACGGCATGCCCACCACGGCCATCTGGCTGCGCAGCGGCTATCACCTGAGCAATACGGAACTGGGGGTGGCGCTGGGCGCCATGGGCTTGGGTGTGGCCCTGACCGAATTGCCGTGGGGCATGGCCACCGACCGCTGGGGCGACCGGCCCGTGCTGCTGACCGGCTTGCTGGGCACCATGCTGGCGCTGTTGTCCTTGCTGCTGTGGATCACGCCTGCTGACGGCGCCGTGCCGCCCCTATGGGCGCTGGCGGCCGGGCTGGCCCTGGTCGGCGTGCTGGGCGGCAGCGTGAATGGCGCCAGCGGCCGCGCCGTGATGCGCTGGTTCGGCCCCGGCGAACGGGGTTTCGCCATGAGCATCCGCCAGACGGCCGTGCCGTTCGGCGGTGGCCTCGGCGCCCTCGTCCTGCCCAGCCTGGCTTCACGCTATGGCTTCATGCCCGTGTTTGGCGCCCTGGCCCTCGTATGCGGCCTGTCGGCGTTTTTTACGTGGCGCTGGATGCATGAGCCCGATTTCTCTGCCGAGGCCGCCACGGGGCCGCACAACGCACCCACGGGCCTGATGAAAGACCAGGCAACATCGCCCCTGAAAAACCGCAAGGTCTGGCGCATGGTGGCCGCCATCGGCTTGCTGTGCGTGCCGCAGTTTGCCGTGCTCAGCTATGCCACCGTGTTCCTGCACGACCATGGCCACCTGGGCCTGGCGGGAATCACGGCCGTGATGGTGGCCTTGCAAGTGGGCGCCATGGTGATGCGCATCTGGAGCGGACGCCACACGGACCGCCACGCGAACCGGCCCGCCTACCTGCGCGGCTCGGCCCTGGTGGCGCTGGCCACGTTCATGCTGCTGGGCATGGCCGCCGCGTGCGATGCGCCGGGCTGGCTGTTGATGGCCGCCGTGGTGCTGGCCGGCATCGCCGTGTCCGCCTGGCATGGCGTGGCCTACACGGAGCTGGCCACGGAAGCGGGCGGCGCCAACGCGGGCACGGCGCTGGGCATGGCGAACACGGCCGTCTACGTGGGCTTGTTCCTCACGCCAATTGCCATCCCGCATTTGCTGGCGGCCAGCAACTGGCCCGTCGTGTGGTGGCTGGCGGGGCTGGTGGCGCTGCTGGCCCGCCCGCTGTTTCCGAAAGCCTAGGGCAGCGCCCGGATCCGGTACACGCAGCGCATCGCATTGGCCAGCACGTGCTGCTCGCGCACGATGCTGGCGTGCGGTCCCACCACTTCCTGGAACAGCTGCAATTCGGAGCGGCAAAAGCCCTGGCAGGTGCGCGCGGCGGCGCAGATGGGGCAGTGGTCTTCGATCAGCAGCCAGTCGTCGCCGTCCGCCTCCACGCGCGCCATATAACCCTCTTCGTCGCGCACGGCCGCCAGTTGCCGCAGCCGCGTGGACAAGTCCGGCGCCGAGCACGCCAGCGCATATGCGCCGCGGCTTTCCTCTTCACGCTGGGTAATTAATTTGTCCAGCCCCGCCTCGCCAAACAGCTGGCGCACGGATCCGATCAGCTTGATCGTCAGCTGCGCATGCGTGTCGGGAAAGCGCGCATTGCCCGCTTCCGTCAAGACCCAGTTCTGGCGCGGCCGGCCGGCACCCGCCTGCGCTTCCTGGCGCCCCTCGATCAAGCCCGCCGCCACCAGCTTTTGCACTTGCTGGCGCGCCGCCTCGCCCGTCATGTCCAGGGTCTTGGCCAGGGTCGCCGTGGAGACGGGTCCCTTGGTCTTGATGAAATACAGGATGCGCTCCGTCGTTTGCGGCGCTTCGCTATTATCCAAACGTTTACTTGTGTAATTCATTTCACTCAACTATCATGGGGCCAGTTAACCAACTAATTGCTTGCATAATAGGCCGGTAGCTCCCCGCTGTCGAGGAGTTTCCACGTCCGTATGCCGGCAAGACACTCTTTGGACGGGAATCCCATGCAGCTGCAGCACTCGATCTGGCTGTTTCACGCCATTCTCGCTACCGGCCTGGCCATCTGGCTGACCTTGGCCGCCATCAACAACCTGCACGCCTTCCACGGCTCCGTCTGGGCCATCGGCAACACCATGCGCATGGACCCGCTGCGCCAGGACCCGACCATCCAGACGCCGCTGCTGCGCCGCGCGCTCACGTCCTTGACCTTGCACCGGCTGTCGCTGGGCGTGGTGCTGACCTTGCAACTGCTGGCCGCCATCGCCGCCTGGACGGGCGTGGCGCTGTTCTTCGGCGCCTCGCTGACGCAGGCGCTGCCCTGGCTGAACCTGGCCCTGTGCGCCATGGCCGCCTTTTTGCTGCTGATGCACCTGGGCGGCCTGTGGTTCGGCTACTGGATCGCACAGGAAGGCTTGCAGACGACGCACCTGGTGCTGCTGCTGTGGACCATCGGCCTGTTCTTTCTTTTCAACGCGCAGCGGACCTGATCAGCCTCCGCTGCGCCTCTTCTTCCCAGTTGTAAAGGACTTCATCATGAATACGAAAATCGTCGGCGCCTGCGCGCTGGCCATCGCCCTGGCCGTCGCGGGCGCCGCGCTGACCCCGCGCGCGGACTCGCATGCGGCCGATGCCGCCGCCTACCCCGCCACCAAGGTGGCGCTGGTGCCCGTCGTGCTGGGCACGCAGGAGCGCTACTTCGCTGGCGTAGGCGAACTGGAAGCGGCGCGCCAGGTGCAGGTGGCGGCCGAAACGGGCGGGCGCATCACGCAGATCCGCTTCGCATCGGGGCAAAGCGTGGCGGCCGGCGCCGTGCTGGTGCAGCTCAATGATGCGCCGGAACAGGCAGCCCTGCTGCGCCAGCGCGCGCAGCTGAAGAATGCGGAAAGCAGCCATGCGCGCACCGCGCAGATGGTCAAGGAAAAGGCAGCCACGCAGGAACAGCTCGATAGTGCGCTGGCCGCGCGCGATGCGGCGCTGGGCGACGTGCGCCAGACGGAGGCGCTGATCGCGCAAAAGACCATCCGCGCGCCGTTCGCCGGACAGCTGGGCATCCGCAAGGTGCACGCGGGCCAGTACCTGAACGCGGCCGACACGGTGGCCAGCCTGATCGACACGCAGTCGCTGATGGTGAACTTCGCCCTCGATGAACAGAGCAGCGCGAAACTGGCGCCAGGCCAGGCCGTGCAAGTGCTGGTGGACGCCTATCCCGATGACATCTTCACGGCCAAGATCAACGCCATCGATCCGCTGATCGCCCGTTCGCGCATGGTGCAGGTGCAAGCGGCGCTCGCCAATCCGCGCGGCGCGCTCAAGGCGGGAATGTACGCGAACGTGCGCGTGGCGCGCGAGGCGGGCCAGCAGCTGACGGTACCGGAAACGGCCGTGACCTACAGCGCGTATGGCGACACGGTCTTTGTCGCGCAGCAGGAGGGAAAACAGCCGCTCACCGTCAAGCGCGTGGGCGTGAAACTGGGCGAGCGGGCAGGGGGCCGGATCGCCATCCTCGACGGCTTGCGCGAGGGCCAGCGCGTGGTCGCTTCGGGCCAGCTGAAACTGGCCGATGGCATGGCCGTGCAAGCGGTCGCCAATACCCTGGACGAAGTAAAACGCGCCGCGCCCAAAGCCGGCTCGTAAAGGAAAGACATCACCATGAAATTTACCGATTTATTCGTACGCCGCCCCGTGCTGGCGCTGGTGATCAGCACCTTGATACTGATGCTGGGCGTGATCGCCATCCTGCAGCTGCCGATCCGTCAATACCCGATGCTCGAATCGTCGACCATCACGGTGAAAACCACGTATCCGGGCGCTTCGGCGGAACTGATGCAGGGCTTTGTCACGCAGCCGATCGCGCAAGCCGTATCGTCGGTGGAAGGCATCGATTACCTCACTTCGTCGTCGGTGCAGGGCAGCAGCACGGTGACCGTGCGCATGGAACTGAACCGCGATTCCACGCAGGCGTTGACGGAAGTGATGGCCAAGGTCAACCAGGTGCGCTACAAGCTGCCCGAAGGCGCTTTTGACCCCGTCATCGAGCGCTCGGCCGGCGATTCCTCGGCCGTCGCCTATGTCGGCTTTGCCAGCGAGAGCGTGTCCGCGCCCGCGCTGACGGATTACCTGGCGCGCGTCGTGCAACCGATGTTCGCCACCATCGACGGGGTGGCCAAGGTCGACGTGTATGGCGGCCAGCAACTGGCCATGCGTTTGTGGATCGACCCGGCGAAACTGGCGGCGCGCGGATTGACGGCGGCCGACGTGGCCGACGCCGTGCGGCGCAATAACTACCAGGCGGCGCCCGGCAAAGTCAAAGGACAATTCGTCGTCTCGAACATCAGCGTCAACACGGATCTGACCAGCGTGGCGGAGTTCCGCGACATGGTCATACGCAAGGGCGGCGATGACAGCGCGTCACTCGTGCGTCTGAAAGACGTGGGCACGGTGGAACTGGGCGCGGCCGCCACGGAGACGAGCGGCATCATGGACGGCGTGCCGGCCGTGTACCTGGGCCTGTCGCCCACCCCGGGCGGCAATCCGCTGGTGATCGTCGACGGTATCAAGAAGCTGCTGCCCGAAATCCAGAAAACCCTGCCACCGGGCGTGAAAGTCGAACTGGCGTTCGAGACGGCGCGCTTCATCCAGTCGTCCATCGACGAGGTGGCGCACACCCTGCTCGAAGCGCTGCTGATCGTCGTCATCGTCATCTACCTGTGCATGGGTTCCTTGCGCTCCGTGCTGATACCCGTCGTGACGATCCCGTTGTCGATGCTGGGCGCGGCGGCGCTGATGCTGGCCTTCGGCTTCAGCATCAATTTATTGACCCTGCTGGCCATGGTGCTGGCCGTGGGCCTGGTGGTCGATGATGCCATCGTCGTGGTGGAAAACGTCCATAGGCATATCGAGGAAGGCAAGACGCCCGTGGCGGCCGCCCTCGTCGGCGCGCGCGAAGTGGCCGGCCCCGTGATCGCCATGACGATCACCCTGGCCGCCGTGTATGCGCCGATCGGCATGATGGGGGGACTCACGGGTGCGCTGTTCAAGGAATTCGCGCTCACGCTGGCCGGCTCCGTGGTGGTGTCGGGCGTGGTGGCCTTGACCTTGTCGCCCGTGATGAGCTCATTGCTGCTGCAGCCCAAACAATCGGAAGGACGCATGGCGCGCGCCGCCGAGCATTTCTTCGAAGGTCTCACCAGCCGCTATGCGCGCCTGCTGGACCGCTCGCTGCACCACCGCTGGCTCAGTGCCGGTTTCGCCGCGCTGGTGATGGTCAGTTTGCCGTTTTTATACCTGCTGCCGCAGCGCGAACTGGCGCCGGCGGAAGACCAGGCCAGCGTGCTGACGGCGATCAAGGCGCCGCAGCACGCCAACCTCGATTACGTGGAGCGCTTTTCCTACAAGCTCGATGCCATCTACAAAAATATCCCGGAAACGGACTCGCGCTGGATCATCAACGGCGGCGAAGGGCCGGCATCGAGCATCGGCGGCATCAACCTCACGCCGTGGGCCGAACGTTCGCGCAACGCGGCCGTCATCCAGGCCGAATTGCAGCATGCCGTGGGCGACGTGGAAGGCACGAGCATCTTCGCCTTCCAGCTGGCGCCCTTGCCGGGATCGAGCGGCGGCTTGCCCGTGCAGATGGTGCTGCGCAGCGCGCAGGATTACGCCACCCTGTTCCGCACCATGGAAGACGTCAAGCAGCGTGCGCGCGATAGCGGCCTGTTTGCCGTCGTCGACAGCGACCTCGATTACAACAACCCGGTGGTCAAAGTGCGCGTCGACCGCTCCAAGGCGAACAGCCTGGGCATCCGCATGCAGGATATCGGCGAATCGCTGGCCGTGCTGGTGGGTGAAAATTACCTGAACCGCTTCGGCATGGATGGCCGCGCGTATGACGTCATCGCGCAAAGCCCGCGCGAACAGCGGCTCACGGCGCAAGCCCTGACGCAGCAGTACGTGCGCGCTGACGATGGCAGCCTGCTGCCCCTGTCCGCCGTTGTCTCGGTGACGGAACAGATCGAGCCGAACATGCTGACGCAATTCAACCAGCAAAATGCGGCCACCTTCCAGGGCGTGCCGGCGCCCGGCGTGACCCTCGGCGACGCCGTCGCCTTCCTCGATGGCGTGGCCAAGACCCTGCCGCCGGGCTTCAGCTATGACTGGCAGTCCGATGCGCGCCAGTTCGCCACGGAAGGCAATGCGCTGCTGCTGGCGTTCCTTGCGGCCGTTGTCGTCATCTACCTGGTGCTGGCGGCGCAGTATGAAAGCCTGACGGACCCTTTGATCATCCTGATCACGGTGCCGCTGTCGATCTGCGGCGCGCTGATTCCGCTGGCCCTCGGCTACGCCACCGTCAACATCTACACGCAGATCGGCCTCGTGACCCTGATCGGCTTGATCAGCAAACACGGCATCCTGATGGTGGAATTTGCCAACGAATTGCAGGTGCATGAACGGCTCGACCGCATCACGGCCATTCGCAAGGCGGCGCAGATCCGCTTGCGCCCGATTTTGATGACGACGGCCGCCATGGTGGTGGGCCTGGTGCCGCTGCTGTTCGCCTCGGGCGCGGGCGCCAACAGCCGCTTCGGCCTCGGTGTGGTGATCGTCTCGGGCATGTTGATCGGCACCTTCTTTACCCTGTTCGTGCTGCCCACTGTCTACACCTTTTTGGCCCGCCGCCACACGGCCGACCATGCCACGCCGCGTGCACGCGATTTGTCGCAGGCGCTGAAGGAATCCCCATGAAAAATTACCGCTATCTTGTCTCTCTTTTCCCCGTGCTGGCCGGCTGCGCCGTCAGCCCCGCCTATGTCACGCCGGGCACGCCCGCCATCCATTTGGCCAGTCCGCAGCAAGCGCAATTCGCACCCGGCGCGAGTGCCGTCAGCGAGGCCGCCTGGTGGACGTTTTTCGACGATGCGCGCCTGTCGCGGCTGATCACCAGCGCGCTCGAACACAACCTCGATATCGCCCAGGCGCAGGCGAATCTGCTGGCCGCGCGTGCCGTTTTCGACGAACGCCGGCTCGATGAACTGCCCACCGTCACGGGCCAGGCAGGATGGCAGCGCGCAGTCAAGCAGGACACGCCAGACAGCCGCGCCGCCAGCGCCAGCACGCGCATAGGGTTCGACGCGCAATGGGAGATCGACCTGTTCGGCCGCCTCGGGCACATGAGCCGTTCGGCGCAGGCGCGCGCCGACGCGGCGCAGGCGGACTTGCGGCAAGTGCAGCTGACGATCGCCGCCGAAGTGGCGCGCAATTACTACGAGGCGCTGGGCTACCAGCAAAACCTGGCGCTGACGCAGGCGCAGGTGCACAGCTGGCGCGATACGGTGGCATTGACCGACGCGCGCATCCGCGCCGGCAGCGGCTTGCCGGAAGAGCGCCATAACGCGCTGGCCAACCTGGCGCGCAGCGAAGCGATGCTGCCGCCCTTGCAAGCGGGTTTACTCCAGGCGCAGTACCGGCTCGATGTCTTGAGCGGTCAAACCCCGGGCGCCATCGCGCTGGCGACCACGCCGCGGCAACAGGCGCCGCTGGCGGGCCAGCTGCCGCTCGGCGACGTGAACCGCCTGATCAAGCAGCGTCCCGACGTGGTGCGCGCCGAGCGCCTGCTTGCCGCCTCCAGCGAAGACGTGGGGGCCGCCACGGCCGACCTGTATCCGCGCCTGAGCCTGGGCGGTTTCCTCGGCTTCTTTGCGCTGCGCGGCAGCGGTGTATTCGACGGCGGCACGCGCGCGTTCGAGGTGGCGCCATCGGTCAGCTATCCGGCCTTCCGCCTGGGCAGCGTCAAAGCACGCTTGCGCGGCACGCAGGCCGAAGCGCAAGGCGCCTTGGCGCGCTATGAGCAGACGATGTTATTGGCGCAGGAAGACGTGGAAAACGCCGTCACGCAACTGGCGGAAAACCAGACGCGATTGGCGTCCCTGCTGCAGTCGGCGCGCCATGGCAACGCGGCCCTCGGCATCGCCAGCACGCGCTATCACGGTGGTTCCGGCAGCTACCAGGCCGTGCTGGAAAACCAGCGCGCCTTGTACGATATCCGGCGCGAAGCGCTGCTGGCGGAAACGGCGTCCTACATCGATGCGATTGCCCTGTACAAGGCGCTGGGATGGGGGCAAACTATGTAGTATTTTCGATCAAAAGGAGAGACGATGTTCACGCAAGGCAGCTGGCTCAATGCACCGGAAAACTGGTCCGCCGACGGCGCGCAATTGCGCGTGACGACGGACGCCAGCACGGATTTCTGGCGCAAGACCTCGTATGGTTTTATCCGCGACAGCGGCCACTTTTTCGGCACCGGCATCGAGGGCGATTTCACGGCGCAGCTGCATGTGTCGGCGCAGTACGCAGCGCTGTACGACCAGGCGGGCCTGATGGTGCGCATCGATGCGGAAAACTGGATCAAGTGCGGCGTCGAATTTTCCGACGGTCAGCTCTTGTTGAGCACCGTGCTGACGGTCGATACATCCGATTGGGCCGTCAGCCTGGCGCCCGCCATGCCGGACGGTTTCTGGCTGCGCGTGACGGTGGAAAAAGGCGCCATCCGCGTGCAGTATTCGACCGATGGCAAGCTGTGGCCGCTGCTGCGCCTGGCGCCGTTTCCCGTGGCATCGCGCTACCTCGTCGGCCCCATGTGCTGCACGCCGGAACGCGCTGGACTTGAAGTCGTGTTTTCGCAGTTTTCCACCGGCCCGGCGCTGCAAAAAGACTTGCACGATCTCAGTTGAGTGGCCGTGTGTGCGTGGTGGATCAGGCGGCGGAATCGAGCCACTGATTCTCGACACACCATTGCCGCACGTCGGCGGTCAGTTGTACTGAAACCGGCTGGAGTTCCGGGAGTTTTTTCTCGTATTTCCGGATGCTGGCTGCAAAAAAAGTGAAGAAAGCGGCGCCGATCAATTTGCGTTGCCCCGGTGTGTCTTTTTTCACCGGCACGAAGTCTTCTTCGTCCATGGCGATATCGAGGCCGAACATATTGTCGCTGGCGTAGTAACGGCAAAAGGTTTTTCTCTGCAAGTCTTTCGGCACGCAGCGCAGGCACACAAACAATTCCCAGTCGAGGGCAGGATATTTTTCTTCCATCAAGGGACCAAGCTGCCGCAGTTCATGACCAATGTCAAAAACCTTGGTCCAGCTTGGCGAGTCCGATGTCGTATCAATGCGCATCTTTGTTTTCTCCGAGTGCAAGAAGCCCATGATACGCACATCGACCTCCCGGCAGCGCACACACGCACAGTGCCATCAGCTCAAGGCCGTATCGAGCACCATCATCAGGAGAAAACCAAACACCAGCGCGATACTGGAAAAACCGCCATTGCCGCTGCGCTGCGCCTCGGGAATGGCGTCGTGCACGATGACGAACAGCATGGCGCCGGCGGCCGCCGCCAGTCCCCACGGCAGCAGGGCGGACGAGAGGCCGATCAGGGCCAGGCCCGCCAGCGCCGCCACGGGTTCAACCAGGCCGGAGGCGGCGCCCATGGCCACCGACAGACGCCGGCTGTAACCCACGCTGCGCAGCGCCAGCGCCACGACCAGGCCTTCGGGCACGTCCTGGATAGCGATGCCGGCTGCCAGCGCATTGGCGCGTTCCAACTCCACGCCGACATAGCCGACGCCGATCGCCAGTCCCTCGGGCAGGTTGTGCAAGGTGACGGCCAGCACAAAAATCCACACCCTTTTCAGGCTGCTGGCGGCGACGGGCGCGCCGTGCTGCACGCGTTCGCGCACCACCAGGTTGAGCGCCACGATCAGCAGCATGCCCAGGCCCATGGCAAAGGCCACCAGCAGGCTGGCGTGCATGGGCGTTGCCACGCGCTGCCTGGCCGCCGCCAGCGCCGGCAGCACCAGTGAAAACGCGGTGGCCGCCAGCATCACGCCGGCGCCAAAACCGAGGAAGCAGTCGTAGTTGCGCTGCGAAAATTTGTGCGACAGCAGCACCAGCACGGTCCCCAACGCCGTGGCGGCTGCCGCCATGCTGCCGCCGATCAGGGCCGGCTCCAGATGGGCATGGCGCAGCGCCAGCTCGGTCGCCAGCGCGTACAGCAACCACAGCGCGCCACCGCCGCACAAGGCAAAGCCCAGTGCCTGGGGCCAGGACCAGTGTCTGGCCAGGGCCTGCAGCGCGCGCGGCGTATTCACGCTGGTGGTGCCCGGCCAGCTGCGCTACAAGGGCATGGACGAGGTGCCGCCATCGCGCCCGTTGGGCCGCATCCCCAGCTCCGCGCCCGTCAGCGGGTCGGCATCGGGATTCGACGCCGTGCGCGCAGCCATCTGCTGCACGGTGGCCAGTTCGTCCTGCGGCAATTTCACTTCTGCTTCGCCAGTGCCGCCATCGACGGCCATCTGCTGGCGCGGGTCGGAAATGTACTGCCACTTGCCGCCCTGGTTCCACGGTCCCCGTTCCTCGCCCGGCCCCTGCGACATATTGAAATACACGTCCGCGTACTGCGGGTCGCCCGGCAGTTTGCCCGGCGGGAAATTGGGCTCGATCGAATACAGGGCTTTTTCAAACGACTTCTGGTGCGCCACTTCGCGCGTCATCAGGAAACCCAGCGCTTCCTTCACGCCCGGGTCGTCCGTCAGGTTGATCAGGCGCTCGTAGACGATCTTGGCGCGCGCCTCGGCGGCGATATTCGAGCGCAGGTCGGCCGTCGGTTCGCCGATGGTGTCGATGTAGGCGGCCGTCCACGGCACGCCGGCCGAGTTGACCAGAGGCGCGCCGCCGCCGTACAGCACCTGCGTCACATGGCTGTCGTTGCCCGCGCCCGTGATATTGCGGTACAGCTCCGCCGCCTGGTCGACGCCCTCGGCCAGCCGCCCCTTGGCGCCCTTGTTGAGCATGACGACGATATTGCCGATCACTTCCAGGTGGCTCAGTTCTTCCGTGGCGATATCGAACAGCATGTCCTTGCGGCCCGGATCGTCCTCGGACAAAGCTTGCGTGAAATAGCGGCAGGCGGCGGCCAGCTCGCCCTGCGGGCCGCCGAATTGTTCCAGCATCAGATTGGCCAGCCCGGGATTGGGCTGCTCCACCCTGACCGTGTATTGCAGTCGCTTGTTGTGTGCAAACATGGGGTTCTCCTCGTTCGCAGCACGCCGGCCTACTCGTGCTGATTCAGTGATCTGTGGATGTCCTTCGACTCGTTGCGGCCCGGCCGGTCGTCGGCCAGCTTGCCCGCTTCGCTCTGCGGACGCTGCGCCGCGCCCTTGACGTGGGCATTGCCATCGGGCTGCGTCAGGGTGGGCAGGTTTTCCTGCTCCACCAGGTCGGGCCCGCCCTGCGGCGTGATGACGTCATTGGCCCAGTGGCCGCTGTTGGCATTGCCACTGGCCAGCTTGCCGCCGCCCTGGTTCGCATACGCATCGCCCTTGGCCTTATCGGCGTCGGTCTTGTCCATGCGCGTGTTGCGGCCCTGGTCGGCGGGGTGCTGCGGGGTGTTGCCGTGTTCGTCCTGCATGCGCTTCTCCTCGGGTAGTGGATGAAGTTCCATGCTACTGGCGCGCAGCGGCCGGCAAGATAGGCGCGCGGCGGGCCGGCGTGTAGGAAAGTGACTCGCGCAGCGCCTCAGCGCCGCCGCAGCCACAGCGCGCCGGCGGCCAGGCCGATGCCGAAGGCGCCGTACACCAGCAGCAGCGAGGGGCGCGACAGGCGCATCTCGTAGCCGGGCTGCAAACGGTGCGGCGTCAGCTGGTAATCAGTGAAACAGGCCACGGCCGTCGCGCCGGCCGCCGCCGCGACGGTGGACGCCACGCGGCGCCGGTCGAGGATGCGTGCCGCATAGCGCTCGAACAGCACGCCCCAGAACATGGCGCTGCAATGGTGGATGACATAGCCGACCAGGGTGTGCCTGAGCGAGGCGTCGTCGCAGCGCGCCGCCTCGTCGCCCCACAGCCAGTGGCTGACGGCGTTGACGGCGGCGAACACGCTGCCCGTTTCGCGCCGCCCGCACAGGGCCAGGGCGGCGGCGGACAGGAGGGAGGCAAGGCTGCCCGACAGGGCGCCATGACGCAGGGTGGCAGGCAAGGATGGCATGGTGGTCTCCTATGGTGAATGCGGCAATGAACTGAAACGCAAAAGGCGAATCCAACTCCCATCAGGAAAGGGCATCGATGCGCATACTGCTGACGGGGGCGAGCGGTTTCATCGGAACGCATGTTTCGACCGCGCTGCTGGCCGAAGGTTTCCAGCTCGCGTGCACGACACGCCGCGCGCCGCCCCGCGCGCGCAGCGGCGATGGGCAGCGCGTGCGCCTGATCGAGGCTGATTTTGCGCGCGACACGGCCAAGGCCGCGTGGCTGCCGCGCCTGGCCGGCATCGACGTCGTCATCAACTGCGTCGGCATCATCGCCGAGCATGGCACGCAGACGTTTGCGGCCCTGCACACGCAGACGCCGCGCGCCCTGTTCGCCGCCTGCGCCGAGAGCGAGGTGCAGCTGGTGATACAGCTGTCTGCCCTGGGCGCCGACGAAGGCGCCGTCTCGCCCTACCATCTGAGCAAGAAGGCGGCCGACGATTTTCTCGCCGGCCTGCCGCTGCGCGCCGTCATCGTGCAGCCTTCGCTCGTGTATGGCGACGATGGCGAAAGCGCGCGCCTGTTCCGCATGCTGGCCAGCCTGCCCGTGTATCCCCGCTTCGGCCGCGCGCCGCAGCCGGTGCAACCCGTGCACGTGGACGACTTAAGCGACCTGATCGTCGCGCTGGTGCGCGGCGCGGGCGCGCTGGGCGGACAGAAGACGCGCCGCGTGCCCGTCGTGGGGCCGCAGGCGCTGCCGTTTGCGGCCTACCTGGCGGCCCTGCGCGCGGCCATGGGGCTGGGACGCCTGCGCGTCGTGCCGCTGCCCCGGTGGCTGATGCCGCCCGTGCTGCTGCTGGCCAGGCTGCTGGGCTTCGCCATGCCGGACCGCGCCACCCTGGGCATGCTCGAACGGGGCAATACAGCCGATGCGGGGCTCACGCGGCGTTTGCTGGGGCGCGCGCCGCGGCCCGTGGCGCAGTTCATCAGCGACGCGCGCGGCGCGGCCGTGCGCGCCCAGCTGGACTGGCTGCTGCCCGTGCTGCGCCTGTCGATTGCCATCGTGTGGATCGCCACGGCCATCGTCTCGGCCGGCGTCTATCCGCTCGAAGACAGCTATGACCTGCTCGAACGCAGCGGCGTGCCGCCAGCCTGGGCGCCGCCGCTGCTGGCCGGCGCCTGCCTGTTCGACCTGCTGCTGGGCATGGCCACCCTGGCGCTGCGCCCGCCGTGGCGGCGCTGGCTATGGCCGCTGCAGGCCGCGCTCATCGTGTTCTATACCGTCTGGATCGCCGTATTCCTGCCGGAATTCCTCTGGCACCCCTACGGTCCCCTGACGAAAAACCTGCCCATGCTGGCGGCCCTGTGGCTGCTGTACCAACTGGAGGAACATCCATGGAATACCTGATCGTCAAATGGCTGCACATCGTCTCGTCGACCCTGCTGTTCGGCACCGGCATCGGCTCGGCCTTCTACCTGCTGTTCACGAGCCTGAGCCGCGACGTGCGCGCCATCGCCGTCGTCAGCCGCCACGTGGTGCGCGCCGACTGGCTGTTTACGGCCACCACGGTGGTGTTCCAGCCCCTGAGCGGCTTTTACCTGGCCCATCTGGCCGGTTATCCCTTGGGCAGCCGCTGGATCGTCTGGTCCGTGGTGCTGTACCTGGTGGCGGGCGCCTGCTGGCTGCCCGTCGTGTGGCTGCAGATGCGCATGCGCGACATGGCGCAGGCGAGCGCGCGCGACGGCCTGGGCTTGCCGGCGCTGTACTGGCGCTACCTGCGCATCTGGACGGCGCTGGGCGTGCCCGCCTTCTTCGCCCTCATCGTCGTGTTTTACCTGATGACGGCCAAGCCGGCTTGAACACGCATCACCGGGTTTGCGTCAGTGCTTGCGGCCCTGCTTCTTGCCGCCGCCGGCACCCTTGCCGGAACCGGCCTTCGTATGGCTGGCCGCATCCTTGCCGCGCTTGCCAACGTCATTGTCGGTACTGCTTTTGTCTTCCGTGGGGCCGGCCGATTGGCGGTTCTGGCCGGCCTGCGATTTTTGCTTGGTCATGAGGCGCTCCTGATGAACGAGGGGACCCTGTCAGCCTAGCCGCCATGGCGCCATTGTCCATCGGCGCGCCCGCCGCCACGCTGTAGGATCAATCCGCCCGCGCCGCCCACGTTTCATGCAGGTGGCGCCACAGCAAGGCGCCATCGGGCGTTTTTTCATACACGACGGTGGACCAGCGCTCGGTGTTTTCCGTGCCCGGCAACGACTGGAATTCTCGGTAGGAGACGGTCGCACCGGCGGCGCTTTCCTGGATCAGCTGCAAGTCCGTGATGCGCATGGCAAGGCCCGGGCGGCTGCCGCCGGCGCCCTGGAAAAACCTGGTCAAGCCAAAGTGGTCGAGCCGCATCCCGCCCGGCGCCACCATCGTAAAGTCGGGCGAGAAACGCGCCAGCAATTGCGCGCAGTTTTCCGCCGCCGCCTCGCCAGAAAGCCATGCACGGATCAGCACATGCGTGGATAAAACGTCGTCAAAATAGGGATTTGTTGCAGTCATTTTTTGCTAGCTCCATGGTGATGTAAAAGGTCGAGAACGGCGCGGTTGTCGATGCGCAAGCACAGTGCCAAAGGCAGTAAGCATGAGGCGGCGGCCAGCGCAAAGCACCAGTGGAACACCTGCGCCGCACGCAGATGCTGGGCAGGGTCGTCCAGCGATGCGATACCCTGCGCCGCCAGCAAGCCATTGAGTAATACGCTGAGCAGCGCCACGCCCAGGCAAAAGCCCAGCTGGCGGTTGATATTCCACACGGCGCTGGCCTGGCTCAGCTGCCCGTCCGGCGTGCGCAAGAAGGCCGTGCTTTGCGCCGTGCTGCTGCACAGGCCGCCACCAAAGCCCATCACGGCATACGCACCGGACAGCCAGAACAGCTGATCGGCCGCAGCCACACGCAGCAGCATCAGCATGCCCGCCGCCTGCAACAGGGCGCCCGCGATGAACAGCGGTTGCGGACCCACGCGGCGGTAGCTTTTGCCGGTCAATGAAATGGCGGCAAACGAAGCCAGCGCCCACGGCAGCATCAGCGCGCCGGCCTTGGACGCCGGCATGCCCAGCACGCCCTGCAGATACAGCATGGCCAGCAGGCTCACGCCCATGAAGACGCCCGGCACCAGCAGATACATCAGCATGGCGATGCGCAGCAGCGGCTCACTGGCCAGGCGCAGGTTAAGCAGCGGCGTCGATTTGCGCAGCGCACCGCGCACATAGCCCCAGGCGCAGGCTACGCCCAGCGCCAGCACCCCGGCGCCGGCCAGCAGTTCGTCCGGCGTGCCCAGCATGGTCAAGCCCAGCAACAGCAGCAAAATCGCCGTGCTGCCCGCCAGCAGGCCGGCCACGTCGAGACGGGGAACGGCCCCGCGCGGCGGGTCGGGACGCAGCCAGCAGGCGGCCAGCAACAGCGCCAGCGCGGCAAACGGCACGTTCAAATAGAAAATCCAGCACCACGACAGGCTGTCGACGATGACGCCGCCCAGCGCAGGCGACAGGGCCGGCGCCAACAAGCCCACCAGCATGATGACGGAGGATAGTCCCGGCCGCTCTGCAGGCTGATACAGCTGGTAGGTCATGCTTTGCCCCAGCGGAATGAGCAAGCCGCCGCCGAGGCCCTGCACGCAGCGCCAGGCGATCAGCGCTTCGATCGATGGCGCCAGGCCGGCGCCGATGCTGGCGACTAAAAAAGTTAGCAACGATGCCATGAACACGGTTTTGCTGCCATAATAGGCAGCCAGCCAGGCGCTGGCAGGGATGACGATGGTCAGGCCGAGGATGTAGGCGGTGCTGATCCAGGCCAGCTGCGCCACCGAAGCGTGCAGGGCATGGCCGATGTCGGGGTAGGCGACGCTGGTGATGAACATGTTGATCAGGTCAACGAAAAATCCCAGCAGATAGATGGCCGCGACCTTTTTGCGATAGTCCATGGTGCTCCGAATGGCAAACGGCCAGCTTAAGCGCCAACCGCCATTTGCGTAACGGGCCAGCCCCGATTACACTGTCAAATCTATTTTGACAAAACCCTGTAACCCGCATCTCTTCTTATTTTTATCTATGATCAGTCTTGACCGCCTGGGTATTTTTATCGCCATCGTCGATGCCGGTTCGCTGACGGCGGCCGCCGCCGTGCTGGGCCAGAGCAAGGCCGTCGTCAGTTTTAATTTGAAACAGCTGGAGGCGGAGCTGGGCGTGTCTCTGCTCACACGCAGCACGCGCAGCCTGGCGCTGACCGACGTGGGGCGGCGCTTTTATGAAGATTGCCAGCGCGTGCTCAGCGAAGCGCAGGGCGCCATCGAAACAGCGCGGCAGGGCCACCAGGGCTTGCGCGGCACCCTGCGCCTGACCACCACCGTCGAATACGGCAGCCGCACGGTGATCCCCGCGCTGATCGCCTTTGCCGCCGCCCACCCGCAGCTGCAGATCCAGCACTCGTCGTCATCCTCGCACGAAGACCTGATCTCGGGTCGCTACGACCTGGCCATCCGCATGGGTTCCCTCAACGATTCGAGCTACCGCGCCGCGCTGATCGAACCGTACGCGATTTGGCCCGTCGCCTCGCCCGCCTACCTGGCCAGCCTGCCTGCGAAGGGCATCGCCACCTTGGACGACTTGCAGCGCGCGCGCTGGCTGGCGCACAGCCGCCTGGCCGCGCCGCTGCGCTGGGACGTGCAGACACAAGACGGCCCCGCCGCCTTCACGGCGCAGGACGACGCCGCCATCCATTCCGACTCCGCTTCGGCCCTGCTGGGCTTTGCCCTGGGCGGCTGCGGCGTGGCCCTGCTGCCGCAGTGGCAGGTGGAGGGGGAAGTGCGCGCGGGACGCCTGCGCCGCCTGCTGCCTGACGTCGTCTTCCCGGAGCAGGGCGTGTATGCCGTGTATCCGAACACCCAGCATATCGCGGAAAAAGTACGCGCTTTTATCGACTTTTTGCGCGCCTTTGTGGGCATACCGGACTGAGGTTTCACGTGGCGCCACGGCGCCCATATCACGTCGTCAATACTTGTTGAATACAACGATTTCCAAAGGGCAAACGGGCGCCACTTTCGTTTTTCCCGGCCTACACTGGAAGGACGTTGTTCACCGATTGGAGACCATCATGGCACATACATTGGCAGCAGTTTTCGCCGTGCGCGATATGGCCGAGCGCGCCCGGCACGACCTGATCACGGCTGGCTTCCCCGGCGCCAGCATCCGCCTGCATGATGCGGGCAGTGACGATTTTTCCGCCACCGAAAACATCCGCCGCGACGACAGCGACAGCCTGCTCGACAGCGTCAAGCATTTCTTCACCGACCTGTTCGGCAGCCACGCCGACCGCCACATCTATGCGGAAGCCGTGCGGCGCGGGCATGTCGTGCTGACCTTGGAAGAGGCGAGCGACGCCGACATCCAGCGCGCCACCGACATCGTCGAACGCTACGCGCCGCTCGACATCGATGCGCACGCGGACCACTGGCGCGCCGGCGGCTGGCAAGGCGCGCCGCAAGACGCCAGCGCGATGCGCCAGGGTGCCAGCATGCAGTCCGATACGTCATCGCAGCAGGGCAGCATGAACGAGGCGCCAGGGTCGCAGCAGTTTGCCACCGACATGGCCCCGCCGCCGTCCAGCGCGGGCGCCAACGTGCGCCGCTATCCCAGCGCCGACAACCTGCCCGGCACCAACTACGACGACGAGCAGTACTACCGCAGCCACTGGAGCGCCACCTATATCGCCACCGGCGCGCGCTTCGAGGACTACGATCCCGCCTACCGCTATGGCCATTCAATGGCGAACAGCGACAGCTACCGGGGCCGCCCATGGGACGACGTGGAAGCGGACCTGCGTTCCACGTGGGAGCACACGTATCCGCAATCGGCGTGGGACAAGTTCAAGGCGGCCGTCAGGCATGGCTGGGAACGCGTGACATCCTGACGCGCGGGGAGGGGGATGGTCCCCTCTCAGCGCCCCTCGTGCGTGAGCTTGAGGAAGTGGTTCAGGATGTGGAAATGGTCTTCGAAGAATTGCTCTTCCATGGCCGGCAGCGCGGCCACGGGTACCCACTGCGCCAGCGCCGCATCGTCGGCCGCCGTCACGGCCGGCAGCTGGCGCGTCTTCAAATCGAAGTAATGCGCATGCGTGATGGTGCGCCCGCGCTGGCTGCGGTCCGGGTGGTCGAACACGGCCACCCCGACCAAGGCCTCGACGAGGGTGGGCGCAAGCACGCCCAGCTGGGTTTCCTCCGCCAGTTCGCGCAGGGCGCCCTGCAGCAGGCGTTCGCGCGGCTCCAGGAAGCCGCCGGGCAGCGCCCACAAGTCCTTGCCCGGATAGCCGCCGCGGCGCACGAGCAGCACGTGGCCGCCCGTCTGCACCAGTGCGTCGACGGTGGTGAAGATGGGCGGATACGGCGCCGCGCGCCAGCGCGCTTTATACGCTTCGATGGCGCGGTATTCCTGCACCAGCGGCGCATACCACGGCAGCAAGGTCCACGCCTTTACATACTGGCCGATGGCCGCCGGCAGCAGCTGGGCCACGGCGCTCAGCGACACGTCCACGTCTTCCGCCTCGAACAGCACGTTGCGGATGGCCGTCGCGCCGATGGGCGCGCCAGGGTCGATCTCCAGGTTCAACAGCTGCCAATGGGGGAAGTGATGCAGGTAGTAACTGGTGGCGTCCTTGAAGCAGGCCACCAGCATCACGCGCTGCGCCTTCGGCACGGCGCCCGCCACGGCGTGCCGCACGGCGTCAGCCCACAGGCCATCGTCGTAGTAATCGCGCACGGCCACGTAATGCACGCGCGCGCGCTGCGCCTCGGGCAAGGTCGCGGCGATCATGGCGGCCCGCTCCTGCCACGTAAACGGGTTCTTCGGACTGCGCGCATGGAAGGCCGAGCCGAGCACCACCACCACTTGCGCAGCCGTCGTCAGCGCCTTTTGCAGCAAGCCCGCATGGCCATTGTGAAAAGGCTGGAAGCGGCCGATCAGGATGGCCGCGTCGGCAGGGTAGGATGGGGTCATGCGTCGTCTCCGGTGGGGTAATGGGCGGCGATCGGCAATTGACGCCCGCTGCCAAAGGCGCGCGAACGCACGCGGATGATCGGTGCCGCCTGGCGCCGCTTGTATTCGTTGCGGGCGACCATGCCGAGGATGCGCGTTACGAGGGCGCGCCCCTCGTCCGTCTCGCGCAGCTGGTCGACCAGGGTCAACGCCTGTGCGCTTTCTGGCGCCGGCAGGCGGCGTCCTTCGATATGCCATTTGAGAATTTCATCGAGTACGGGATACGGCGGCAGACTATCCGTGTCGCGCTGGCCCGGCGCCAGTTCCGCCGATGGCGGTTTATCGAGCACGGCGACGGGGATCAGTTCGCGCCCGGCGCTGGCGTTGATGTGGCGCGACAGGGCGAACACCTCCGTTTTATACAGGTCGCCGATCAGGCCCAGTCCCCCATTCGTGTCGCCGTACAGGGTGCAGTAACCGACCGAGATTTCGCTCTTGTTGCCGGTGGTGAGCAGCAGGGCGCCAAACGCGTTCGAGTATTCCATCAATATCGTGCCGCGCACGCGCGCCTGCAGGTTTTCCAGCGGCAGTCCCTGCAGCTTGCCGTCGAAGGCCTGGGCGTAGCCGGTTTCATATTGCGCCACGATGTCGCGGATCGGATGCGTGTAGAGGGCGATGCCCAGATTGGCGCACAGGGCGACGGAATCGGTGACGGAGCCGGCGCTGGAAAACACGGATGGCATGGTGATGCCCACGACGTTGTCGGCGCCCAGCGCTTCGACGGCCAGGGCCAGGGTCAGCGCCGAATCGATGCCACCCGAGCAGCCGACGACGACTTGCGTAAAGCGGCAGCGGCGCGCGTAGTCGCGCAAACCGAGCACGATCTGGCGCCGCGCAAATTCCACGGCGGGGATGCCGTCCGGGTCGGGCACGGGAAACGCGGCACCGTCGGTACGCGTAAAACGGCCATCGGCAAAGCGCAGCAATGGAAAATCTTCGACGAAGCGGGCCGCTTCGAATTGCACGCCCTGGCTCGGTGACATGGCGAACGAGGCGCCGTCGAACACGAGCTGGTCCTGGCCGCCCACCTGGTTGACGAACAGCAGGGGCAAGTTCACGCGCGCGCAGGCGGCGCCAAACACGGCGTGGCGCTGCGCGCGCTTGCCGATGTCGGACGGGCTGGCGTTGATGCTGACGATCAGGTCGGGCTGCGCCGCGTGCAGGGCGTCGAAGGGGTTGACGGCGTAGGCGCGGCCATCGTCATTCCAGCCATCCTCGCAAATCATGAAGCCGACCTTGCAGCCAGCGATCTCCAAGGTGCAGGCGCCGGGCGGGCCCGGTTCAAAATGGCGGCCCTCGTCGAAGATGCCGTAGGTGGGCAGCAGCTGCTTGTAGTATTCGGCCACGATGTGCCCGTCACGCATCGCCAGCAAGGCGTTGTACAGGGGCTTGCCGACGCCGGAGTTCGGCCGCGCCGTGCCGATGACGGTAACCAGCTCCGGCCAGCGCGTGGATGCTTGCAGCACGGTGTCGAGCGCCTGCTGCATGCCGCGCAGGAAGGCGGCATCTTCGAACAGGTCGCCCGGGTAATACGCACACAGCGACAGTTCGGGACAGACGAGCAGATCCGCGCCTTCCTCGCTGGCGCGCTGCATGCGCGCGACAATGGCGGCGACATTGGCGTCGAAGTCGCCCACGGTGGGATTCATCTGGGCGAGGGCGATGGTCAGCATGGTGATCCTTCAATCGGTTGCGCTTGAAACCACTATCCTGCCTGAAAAGTTTTCCGAGCGTACTGATGCAATCGTGCAAGCCTGCCGATCCCGCTACAAGGTCTTGAGCCAGGCCCGCAAGCGTGTGCGCGCGTTCGCATACGGCGATGCCGTGTTGAACTGGATCATGCGTCCCATCGTGTAATGCGTGTACCAGGGCTGGCCATACAATTGCGCATCATCGTGTGCTTCGACCAGCGCCAGCAGCTGGTTTTTCGCCTGTTCCAGGCGCTGCAGCAACTCGTCCATGCTCAGTTCAGCATAGTCGGCATAGAAGCGCTGCGCCAGTTTTCCCAGAGCGTTCCACGTGAAACCTTCGGCGGGAAAGGCGATGTCCTCGATGTGTTTGCCGTCGCGTAGCTGCGCGTGCCAGTGCAAGACCAGCTCGTTCCAGCCGACCAGATAGGCGAGCAGATCGCACACGCTCATGCGCGTGCCGGCCACTTGCCCTTCCAGCACGGGCTCCCGCGATAGCGCCGGCGGCACGCGCGCCAGCTCCTGCGCCAGCTTCGCATACGTGCTGTTGATGGCGTCGAGCAGTTCCTGCTTGCTGTTGGGGACCGCCATCACGCCGCCTTGACGACAGGCAAGCCGGCCGCCTGCCAGTCGTCGTAGCCGCTGCCGAGACGGCGCGCGTGCAGGCCGTGCTGGCGCAGGGCCGCCACGGCCTGCACGGACAGCACGCAATACGGGCCGCGGCAGTAGGCGGCGATCTCTGCGTTCGCAGGCAATTCGTCGAGGCGGCGCTGCAAGTCATCAAAAGGAATATTGACCGCACCGGGCAAGTGGCCGGCGGCAAATTCCTGCGCGGGCCGCACGTCGAGCACGGTGATGCTGGCTTCGCGCATGCGCTCGAGCAACTCGTCGCCCGTGATCGCTTCCACGTGGTCGCCCCGTCCCAGCGCCTGCAATTCGCTGCGCTGGTGCTGCGCATACACGTCCAGCGCGGCCAGCAGTTGCACGATGGGTCCGCTGCCGAGCCGGTACAGCACGCGCTTGCCGTCGCGCCGCGCCTGCACGAAACCGGCACGCCGCAATTGCTGCAAATGCTGGGAGGTGTTCGCCACGGACAAGCCCGTCAACTCCACCAGCTGCTCCACCGCGTACTCGCCATGCACGATCTGCTCGAGCAGGCGCAAACGCGGCGCGCTGCCTAAAATATGGGCAAAACCGGCGGGACTGGCAAGGGTATCGATTTCTGCATTGTTCATTGACACAATGCTAGCACCCTTATAACATTCAAGCAATTCATTGAATGTTAGGGGCGGCAATGCAAATACTTTGGCTCGATGCGCTGGCGATCGGCGTGGGCGCGACGGCGGTGATGGATGTGTGGGCGGTGGCCTTGAAACGCTTCTGGTGCATTCCCTCGCTGAACTTTGCGATGGTGGGGCGCTGGCTCGGCCATCTGCCGCGCGGCACCTTCAGCCACGTCAACATTGCCCAGGCGGCGCCCGTGCGCGATGAAGCCATCCTGGGCTGGACGGCCCATTACGTGATCGGCGTGCTGTTTGCGGCCGTGCTGCTGGCGCTGGTGGGACAGGAGTGGGCGCAACAGCCGACGTTCGCGCCGGCGCTGCTGGCGGGCCTCGTGAGCGTGGCCGCGCCATTTTGCATCTTGCAGCCGGGCATGGGCGCCGGCCTAGCCGCCAGCAAGACGCCGCACCCAAACGCCGCCCGCCTGCGCAGCTTGATGGCGCACACGGCGTTCGGCGTCGGCCTGTACCTGGCGGCCCTGCTGTGGTCGACCGTGCGCTGACTTGTGCCGACTAGCTCGTCAGCGGCGGTACCGGTGCGGGCGCCGGTGCAACGGCTGACATGGCCGGCGCCTCGGGCTGCGCCGGCACCGTACTCAGCACCATCGTGCTGGGTTTGGCGATCGCGATGTGCGCCTCGTCCAGGCGCTTAAGCAGTTCGAACAGCAGCGCGCTGCGGATGCCCGACGTCAGGCGCGGCGACGAGGCAAAGCCGGTGGCGTTGAACAACAACAGGCCATTGTCGATGCCGTCGAGCTGCACATTCGGCGCCGGTGTGTCGAGCACGTCGGGATTGTCGACAAAGACGGACAGGATCAGCGCGCGCGCCACCTGCGCATCCGTGCCCAGCGGCAGCGGCAGCTTGACTTGCACCAGGCCCAGCGGATTGGCCAGGGTCACGTTGCGCACCGTCTTGGTGATGAATTCCGAGTTCGGCACGATCACCGTCGAGCGGTCGCCCAGCTGAATTTCCGTGGCGCGCACATTGATGCGGCGAATGTCGCCCTCCACGCCGCCTAACGACACCCAGTCGCCCACTTTGACGGGACGCTCGGCCAGCAGGATCAGGCCGGAAACGAAATTCTGCACCACGGCCTGCAAGCCAAAACCGATACCCACCGACAAGGCCGACGCCACCCACGCGATGCGCTCGAGGCCGATGCCGGCCGCCGACAGGGCCAGCGCCACGGCCAGCACGCCGCCGATGTAGCCGAACAGGGTGATGAACGACACTTGCATGCCCGTATCAAGATTGGTGGTCGGCAAATAACTGTTTTGCAGCCAGCGCTTGAACAGGCCCAGCGCGATAAAGCCGACGACCAGCACCAGCAGCGCCTGGATCATGGCGGCCGGACGAATCGCCACTTCGCCAATGGCCAGGCCATCCTGCAGCTTGCCGACGCGCTGGAACAGCTCGCCCGGACCTTCGCCAAACGGCGCCAGCAGCAGCATCAGGGCCAGCAGCACGACGATGGCGCGGCCGATGCCCGACAGCAGCACGGCCGCCTGGTCGCGCGCCTTGGGCGTGGCCAGCACGGGATGGGCCGCGTCGGGCGGCGGCGGGGTCGAGGCCAGCAGCATGCAGATATCGTCAACCAGCACCGTCAGCAGATACGTGCTGCACACCACGACGATGACCCAGGCGATTTGCTTGGCGACAAAGCTGCCGAACGCCACATAGCCGACCAGCAAGCTGATGACGCTGGACGCCAGCGCCAGCCACAGCAGCACCGTGACGCAGCGCAGCCACAGCGGCGTGACGAGGGTGGCGGGATCGGCCTCGCGCAACTGGCGCCAGCAGCGCTCGGCCCGCATCAGGCCGTAGGCGATGGTCGTGCTCATCACGAGGGCGACGATGCAGTTGACGGCCACGGCCGTCGACAGGCCCGCATTGATGACGATGGTGACCCGTTCCGTCGCCCACACGAGCACGACGATGAAGGAAAACATCGATGGAAAATTGCGCATGCGGTGCGCCAGCGCATCGGGCAGGGGCAGAAGACGCCACGACACGCGGCGCGGCGACAGCAGCGCGTGGCCCAGCCCTGCCGTAAAACCGGCAAAACAGATGATGCCGATCAAGCTGCTGAGGAAAGTCGAGGTTTTTTCGGACAGGCCGCCCTCCCAGCGCAAGCCCATGGCCAGCAATTCCGCCACCAGGCCCGGCGTGGCCAGCGCCAGCACCAGCACGGCCAGCGCATGCAGCGAACGGCGTAAACGGCCATGCGGCACGCGCGTGGACGTGACCACCAGCAAATAGCGCGAAATCCAGACGCTGGCGCCGATCACGGCCACGATGGCGGCCAGCAAGCCGCCCCAGGCCGACCACGGCGTGGCGCTTGCCGCGTTCGCCAATTCCAGCTCCAGCGCCCGCAGCCGTTGCAGGTTCTGCGGCAATTCCGCATGCAGCTGCTTCCAGAACGAGCCGGCGAGTATCGACGCCGTGCGCTCGCCCAGACGCGCCTGCAACTGCGCGCGGCGCACCGTCGACACCTGCTCCGACGCCTGCGTCGCTTCCACGGCCAGCAGGCGCGCCAGTTTTACTTGCGCATCGAGCGCGCTGCTGGTGCGGTCCAGCTGGCTGCGCTGCGCCGCCACGTCGGGAGCGTCTTTCGTGCCCGCCGCCGGCTTGCCCAGCTCGGCCAGCCGCGCCTGCACGCTGGTGAGCGTGGGCGCGAGCGCATCGGCCACCTTGTCCGCCTCGGCGCTGGCCGCCAGCGCGTCGGCACGCATCTGCGACAGGGTCGCGTCATCGAGCTCCGCCTCGCCATCGAGCGCCTTTTGAATACCGGTGATCTGCTTGCGCAAGCCATCGAGACGCTGGTCAGCCGTGGCGGCATCGTCGACGGGCTGCGACCAGGCGGGTGGCGGGGCCAGCGAGCAGGCCAGCAACAACGCCAGCAGGAAGGGGAAGAAACGGAGACGGAAAGAAGTCATGCGGACCTAAGGCTGAAAATGGGAAAAATTGCCGAATCGGCGGCGACGCCGGTCATGGCCTGCCGCCAGGCGGGTGCCTGCCAATATAGCTGAAAACACGCGCAAGCCGCAGAACAGGCGGAACCGGCGTGCATCCAAGGGGGCGACTAGGCATATTGCCCTATGGAAATATCGCATAAAAAGGTCTAGGATCGTCCTCCGCTTGGCGGCGCGGCCCCCAATCCGCAGCCGCCGACCTTTTGACCATTCCCTCCGTATTGAGACTGCCATGAAGTTTTTATCCAACCTGACCATCGGCACCCGCCTCGCCGTGGGCTTTGGCGCCATCGGCGCCATGCTGATCATCATCTCCTGCCTGGGCATTGCCATGCTGGGCAAGATCAACCAGGGCACCGGCCATATCGTGCATGACAGCATGCCGAAGATTGAGCTCGCCAACAGCGTATCGGCCAACATCAACGACATCGCCATTGCCTTGCGCAACATGATGCTCAGCGCCGATCCGGCCGACCAGCGCAAGCAAACGGACGCCATCCTGGCCGCGCGCCAGGCGGCAGCCGGCAATCTCGGCAAGCTTGCGAACATGCTCGATTCCGACCGCGAACGCGCGCTGCTGGCCAAGATGAACGACGCCAACACGCGCTACGCGCAGGGGCAGGAAGCTTTGCTGGAACTGATCAGGAGCGGCACGCCGGACAACAGCAGCGCCTATCTGTACGGCCAGCTGCGCCCCGTCTTGCTCGTCTACAAGCAATTGATTGCTGAACAGATCAGCTTGCAAAACACCCTGGCCAACACGGCGGGCGACAATGCCAATGCGACCTATGCCAACACGCGCACCTTGCTGATCGGCATGTCGCTGGCGGCGCTGGCCATCGCGGCGGCCTTGGCGTACGGCATCACGCGCTCGATCACCGGCCCCGTCACCACGGCGCTGCAGGTAGCCAACACGGTGGCCGCAGGTGATTTGCGCAGCCAGATCACGGTGCAGTCGCGCGATGAAATGGGACAGTTGTTGCAGGCGCTCAAGCGCATGAACGACAACCTGGCGCAAACGGTGGGCACCGTGCGCGCCGGCACGGAAACGATCGCCTCGGCCTCGTCCGAAGTGGCGGCGGGCAGCCTGGACCTGTCTGCGCGCACGGAGCAGCAAGCCAGTTCGCTGGAAGAGACCGCCTCTTCCATGGAAGAGCTGACCTCGACCGTCAAGCAGAATGCCGACAATGCGCGCCAGGCGCATGTGCTGGCCGACACGGCTTCCGGCGTGGCGCAGCGCGGCGGCGCCGTCATCGCGCAAGTGGTGGCGACCATGCGGCAAATCGACGCCTCGTCGAACAAGATCGCGGACATCATCGGCGTCATCGATGGCATCGCCTTCCAGACCAACATTCTGGCCTTGAACGCGGCCGTGGAAGCGGCACGCGCGGGCGAGCAGGGCCGCGGCTTTGCCGTCGTGGCCACGGAAGTGCGCAGCCTGGCGCACCGCTCGGCTGCCGCGGCCAAGGAAATCAAGACCCTGATCGACGACTCGACCCAAAGCGTGGCGGCCGGCAGCGAGCTCGTGCATCAAGCCGGCAACACCATGACCGACCTGGTCGACAGCGTGCGCCGCGTTACCGACATCATGGAAGAAATCACCTCCGCCAGCGCGGAACAGACGGCCGGCATCGAGCAAATCAACCAAGCCATCAGCGAAATGGACAACGTCACCCAGCAAAATGCGGCCCTGGTGGAAGAGTCGGCGGCAGCAGCGGCGGCCATGCAGGAGCAGGCGGCCACCCTGGCGCAGGTGGTGAGCGCATTTAAACTGGGCGGCGTGCCAGCGGCGACCTTGCCAACGCCTGCCGCGCGGCCAGCGGCCGGTACGGCAATGCGCGTGGCCGTGGCAGCGGCAACGCAACGCGCCTGCGCGCCGGCCCAGTGGGAGGAATTCTAGAATAGCGCGACGACGGATCACATGAACATAAGATTGAATTTAATCGTATTAAATTCAGTTTTATGTTCACTTTAAAAATTAACTGCGGCGTTCATATTCTTCCAATTAAAAACCACAATCCGCCGGCCGCCGCGACATCACGCGCGACGCCATGCTGCTCGACGTGACCCGTTTCGGCTTCGCCACGCGCCAACAGGCGGAAGAGTATGTCGATGCCCTGCTGGTACGCATCGATAAAGCTTTTGCGCAGGTGGCGCCGCTGCTGAACGCAGCCTTGCGGGCACGGATGGGGGAGCGCTTGCGCCCGGCTTAAGCACGGGCGTAACTTCACCAGCCGGCTAGGAAAGCTCTCCCCGAATGATTGCCGCGCCTGCGCTGAGCGCATTCAACTTGCCTCTTGCTACCCGGCGAGCCAAGGGCGCCATGCCGCAGTTGGTCGAAGGATAGAGTTTGTCGGCATCGACAAAGCGCAGCGCTTTGCGCAGGGTGTTGGCCACTTCCTCCGGTGTTTCAATCGTATTGCTGGCCACGTCGATGGCGCCGACCATCACCTTCTTGCCACGGATGAGTTCAATCAGGTCGATGGGCACACGCGAGTTGTGGCATTCGAGCGAGATGATGTCGATATTCGATTTCTGCAGCTTCGGGAAAGACTCTTCATATTGGCGCCACTCGGAGCCCAGCGTATTTTTCCAGTCCGTATTGGCCTTGATGCCGTAGCCGTAGCAAATATGGACGGCCGTTTCGCATTTGAGTCCTTCGATCGCCCTTTCCAGGGTGGCAATCCCCCAGTCATTGACCTCATCAAAGAAGACATTGAATGCAGGTTCGTCAAACTGGATGATGTCGACGCCGGCCGCCTCCAGTTCCCTCGCTTCCTGATTGAGTATCTTGGCAAATTCCCAGGCCAGTTTTTCACGGCTCTTGTAGTGGCTGTCATACAGCGTATCGATCATCGTCATCGGGCCTGGCAGGGCCCATTTGATCGGCTGCTTGGTTTGCTGGCGTAAAAACTTGGCGTCTTCCACGAAAACCGGCTTCGGGCGGCTCACCGCGCCTACGACGGTCGGCACGCTCGCATCGTAGCGGTCACGAATCCTGACAGTCTCGCGTTTGTCAAAATCCACGCCGCTCAGATGCTCGATAAACGTGGTGACGAAATGCTGACGGGTCTGTTCGCCGTCACTGACGATATCGATGCCTGCGTGCTGCTGTTCCTGCAGCGACAAACGCAGAGCATCCTGTTTGCCCTCGATCAATTCCTCGTCCTGTAATTTCCACGGCGACCACAGTTTTTCAGGCTGTGCCAGCCAGGAAGGTTTGGGCAAGCTGCCGGCAGTGGAAGTAGGCAATAATTTTTTCATGATGAATGCTTTCGTTTATTTTAGATCAGAGCGCGTAATTCGCAGCCCATTGTTCAAGAACATTCTTGTAGGGCTTGATGAAGTGCTCTTCCGTATATTTGCCTTGCTTGACCGCCAGCTGGCTGCGCTCTTCCCGGTCATAGACAATTTGCGTCAATGAGTAATCCTGATTCTTCAGGCTGGGCTGATACAACTTCCCCGCCGCGGAATTGGCATTGTAAATTTCGGGCCGGTAGATCTTTTGGAACGTTTCCATCGTGCTGATGGTGCCGATCAGTTCAAGATTGCTGTAGTCGGCCAGCAGGTCGCCGATAAAGTAGAAAGCCAGCGGCGCGGAGCTGTTGGGCGGCATGAAATAACGCACCTGCATCCCCATCTTTTCGAAATATTCATCGGTCGACGAGAACTCATTTTGTTGGTACTCGACGCCCAGGATGGGGTGCTGGTTTTCAGTACGCTGATAGGTCTTGCTGCTCGAGGCGCTGATGCAGATAACGGGCGGCTTGCTGAAGTGCGCTTTATAGGTGTCTGACCTGACAAAGTGCTTGAACAGCTTGCCATGGAAATCGCCGAAGTTGTCCGGCGTGCCAAACGTGGATTTATTATTGTTGTGCTCTGGCAGCAGCACGCTAAAGTCGTAATCGCGCACGTAGGAGGAGAAGTTATTCCCGGCGATGCCATCGATGCGCTCATTGGTTTTTTTATCGATGATGTTCGGCTTCAATATCTCGATCAATGGAATATTGTCGCCTTCGGCATCGATATTCAACGCGACGGAAATGATTTCAAGCTCGACCGAGTAGCGGTCTGCGGTCGGGTTGTCCCAATGCGCCAGGCTGTTGAAGCGGCTGTCGATCATTTTCAAAGTGTTGCGCAAGTTCTCCTGGCGACGCTCTCCCCGGGCCAGATTGGCAAAGTTGGTCGTCAGGCGCGTGCTGTCCGATGGGTGATAGTTTTCATCGAAAACAATGCTCTTGATGCTGAATACAAAATCTTTGCTCATGGTGATCTGTCCTGATGTCTGCGAAAAGGTGAATATGTTGATTGACCGTGGTGATGCGTATCAGGCCGCGACCAGCTCTTCAGCATTGGCGGATCTCGCATGGCGCGTCAAGCCGATCAAGGGCAATGCCCGTTGTACCGCCAAGGTGGCGCGCTGGAGCAGGGCCTCATCCTGCAGGCGGTAGTCGGTAAAGTCCTTGTCGGTCGCGTAGACGCCCAGCGGCAATGTGCGTGCCTGGAAGAAGCTGAACAGCGGCCGCAACTGGTGGTCGATCATCAGGGCATGGCGCTCGCTGCCGCCGGTAGCCGCCAGCAAGACGGGCTTGTCGATCAAGGCGTCCTGGTCAATGAAGTCGAAGAAGTGCTTGAACAGGCCCGTGTACGAGCCACGATAGACCGGTGTCGCCACCACCAAGATGTCCGCTTGCTCGACCGCCGCCAATTCCCGCTCCACCGTCTCGGGCAGATGGGAGCGCCAGGTGGCGCCGGCCAGCTGCGGCGCGAGCTGCCCCAGTTCGACCAGGCGTTGTTCGCACAGCACTTCCTCGGCGATCAGGTCCATCAGGTGCTCGGCCAGGGCTGCTGCCTTGGAAGGGCGTTGCAGCCCGCCGGAAACGGCGACTAAGCGAAGTGGACGTGTCATGTTTGCTTTCATAGGGAGTGATGCGCGAGGGCGAAGAATGCCAACAGCAAGAGGATGGATGATAACGGGGGGAATCGATGAAGTATAATGGTCTTATTTCATACATCCATGAATATGGCTCATTCCAATGCTTGAACGTATCCACCTCAGCATCGTCCAGCAAGTCGAAAAGCAAGGGTCATTGACGGCCGCCGCAGGCGTGCTGAACCTGACCCAGTCGGCCTTGAGCCACAGCATGAAGAAGCTGGAGCAGCAACTGGGCACCGACGTCTGGCTGCGCGAAGGGCGCAACCTGCGCCTGACGCAGGCCGGCCAGTACTTGCTGGCGGTGGCGAACCGGGTGCTGCCGCAACTGGACTTGGCCGAAGAGCGCCTGGGCCAGTTCGCGCAGGGCGAGCGCGGCGCGCTGCGCATCGGCATGGAATGCCATCCTTGCTACCAGTGGCTGCTCAAAGTGGTGTCTCCCTATCTGGCCGCGTGGCCCCACGTGGATGTGGACGTCAAGCAGAAGTTTCAGTTCGGCGGGATCGGCGCGCTGTTCGGCTACGAGATCGACTTGCTTGTCACGCCCGACCCGCTGTACAAGCCGGGGCTGACATTCGAGCCCGTGTTCGACTACGAGCAGGTGCTCGTCGTGGCCAAGGGCCATGCCCTGGCGTCGGCTGCCTATGTGAAGCCCCAGCAACTGACGCAGGAAGTGCTGATCAGCTACCCCGTGGACATCGAGCGCCTGGACATCTACAACCAGTTCCTGTTGCCGGCCGGCGTCACGCCCAAGCGCCACAAAGCCATCGAAACGACGGACATCATGCTGCAGATGGTGGCCAGCGGCCGCGGCGTAGCCGCCCTGCCGCGCTGGCTGGTCGAGGAATACGCGGCCAAGATGGACGTGGTGCCTGTGCGGCTGGGTCCGCGCGGCATCGCCAAGCAGATCTTCCTGGGGGCACGCGAGACGGACACCGCCATCGGCTACGTGAAGGCTTTCATCGAGCTGGCGCGCCAGCCGGCCAGCGCTATGGCGCCAGGAGCCAGCTGCTGAACGCAAACCGCAGCCGTTCAATGTTTTTTGAAACTTGAATATCCACTTTTATACCCGAAATATCTCTTCGGCCATGTTGTCCAATCTTTCTTTAACTACTCGCCAACCAGGCATGCACCGGTCCAGCGTTTTGTAAAATTTGGGACCATGGTTGTGATGTAGCAGATGACATAACTCATGCAATATCACGTAGTCGATGCAATCGCGTGGCGCTTTCACCAGCATCGGATTAAGGGTGATACGGCCTGATGGCGAACAGCTGCCCCACTGCACCTTCATGAATTGAAGACGGGTAGGGGGAAGGTGCTTTATCCAGCCAAGAGGGGCAGCGACCGCTGCCAAACGGATGGCAAACACTTCCCGCGCTCTGATACGAAACCAGCCATCCAGGATTTTCTGGATAGTGACTGGCCGATGTTCATCAACGGTAACTTCGATAAATCCACCACGCATGCGCGCACCCGGGGTCACGTCATTCTGAACAATGACCTTCAATCGATAACGCCGGCCAAGATAGTGCAGCGCTTCTCCACTCACATATTCACGTGGAAGCACATGATGCAGTCTTTCTCTTGCGGCGCCAACATGCTGACTGATCCAGCGCACGCGCTTTTTTACAGCACTCAGGACAACTTCAAGTGACGTTACCTCGGAGGCATCGACAACGACACTGCCATCCGGTTCGACATGAATCGCCAGCCGTTGTGCGGTGCGCAAGGGCTGGCGACGCAGGCTGAAGCGAATCAGCTCGTCTCCATACTGAATGCTGTGCTGAGTCGATTGCATGGGTTTTATCATGTTGCGGAACGATTCAATCCAATGCGGGTAATCTGGATGATCTGTTCAACGACCAGCAACGTCTTGTCCAACCCCAGGGTGCCAAACAATAAGGGCAATAGCCCCTTGCGTATGGCCGCCTCGATATTTTGCGGATTCAGGGAATTTTCTGCGACGGCATCGCGTACCAACACATCCATGGCAATCGCCTGCTGAACCAGATTTTCCTGAACTTCAGAACTTAATGTCGCAAACACAGTCTCCCCTAAAACGAGACGCATCACACCAAAGTACGCTTTGGCATGCGGTTTTTCATCCAGGGCATCAGGTACTCCGTCAGTCTGGCGAGTGTCGAGTTTTTTCTCAAACTCCTGAAACAGGGCATATTGCTTGATCGGGTGATCGAACATGGCTTCTGCCTCGGCGATAGCCTGTTTCAGCAGTTCCCCAAACACCTTCTGTGCATAAGGATCTTCCGCCAACTCCTGCTCGATGGTTTTACGCAAACGCGTACGGATGATGTCCGTTTCATTGCGTGTCTTGTCTTCCGACCATTGCTCGGGATCTTCAATTTTTCCCAGTTGGTGCACCAGGTACACACCTTCCGATTCACGCACCTCCATGCCGATGACTTGCTTGTCGACGAGTTTGCGAATTTGCTCTTCATAGTTACTGTAATCGACGGTTTCCATGGCATCGCGGCGCGCGGTCTGGCGCAATTCCGTGAAGAAGCGTAAATCGGACTTGTAACGAGCGATCAGGCTTTCTGAAAAACTCTTGTCTTCAAAAAAACTGCGCGAGGACAGGGCCAACTGCAAACAAAGACCAAACGCGGTCACGGCTGCATAAAAGTCGTCGCGCACTTTTTGGCGCTCGTCATACTCGTCACCATCAACGCCCTTGACGAACTTTGGCGTCAACACTTGCCGGTACTGCTCGGTGTCGAGCCGGTTTCCAACACTCTTAAAAAATGAGAAAAGCTTGTCGTGCAAGCCAGGCAAGCGTTTGTACTCGGTGCTGAACTGGTGGTAGAGACCTTCAATGTCCGCGATATCAAAGCCGCCTTGGGTGGTAATTTCCAGGTCTTGATAGTCACGGATGGCCGTGTCGAGCTCTTCCAGAATGCCCCGGTAATCGACCAGAATGCCATAGCGTTTGGCATCATGCAGGCGATTTACACGCGCCACAGCCTGGATCAGATTGTGTCCCTTGAGCGGCTTGTCGATATACAGCACCGCGTTGCGCGGCTCGTCAAATCCAGTCAACAATTTGTCGACCACGATCAGCAAATCCGGCGCGCCATCGGTAGCGAAGTCGTTGAGTATCTGCTTTTCATACACTTCGGGGTCGGCACCATACACGGCGATATTTTGCTTCCACCACCTTTGGACTTCCGGCAAAGTATCTTCATCCACGTCGGAATTGCCCTCGCGCGTATCGGGCGGCGAGATGACAATCGCGCTGGTGACCAGCCCGGTTTCATCGAGTGCTTTCTTGTAGCGTATTGCATTCAGTTTGCTGTCCGTGGCGACTTGCCCTTTCAGCCCCATGCCCAGACTCTTGATATTTTCACTGAAATGCGTGGCAATATCCCATGCAATCAGTTCAATGCGATTGAGCGCACCATAAACAGCTTTCTTTTTGGCGTACTTGCGCTTCAAGTCGGTGCGTTGAGCATCACTAAGATTCACGGTGATCTTCTCGAACCAGCGGCTGACTGCATCCTCATTGATATCCAATGCAGGCTTGCGTTCCTCGTACAACAGAGGTGCCACGGTTTCGTCCTCCACCGCGCGCTGCATGGTATAGGCATGCACGATAGGGCCAAACTTGTTGGCGGCTTTTTCATTTTTCAACAAGGGCGTGCCCGTGAAAGCGATATACGCAGCCTTGGGTAGCGCCTGCTTCATGCGCTCATGGGTTTCGCCACCATGGCTGCGGTGCCCCTCATCGACCAGCACAATCAGGTCGGGTGAATCATTGCGGCATTCGGCCAGCTTGGAAGCGGTATTGAACTTGTGTATCAAGGTAAAGGTAATACGTTCGGTGCCACTACCGATACGCCTGGCAAGGTCACGCCCGGACAAGCTGCGGCTTTTTTCACCATCTTTTTGCGTGCCAATCGATGAACCAAACGCGCCGCCCGACATGAAGTTGCGAGAGAGCTGGCTTTCCAGATCAACCCGGTCGGTAACCACCACCACGCGACATTCTTGCAACGATTTCACCAATAGCAGGGCTTTGGTCAGGAACACCATGGTAAAGCTCTTGCCCGAGCCTGTGGTGTGCCACACCACGCCTCCCTCACGCCCGCCATCAGGACGCCGCTGACTGATGCGCTCCAATAAGGCGCGAATGCCGAAAAACTGCTGATAGCGCGCGACGATCTTGCCGACCTTCCGGTCGAACAATACAAACCCGCGCAAAAATTCCAGCAAGCGTTGCGGCGTCAAGAGACTGACCAGCAGGCGATCCTGGTCGGTGGCTTGCATAGGATGTGACCACAATGCATCAAAGTAAGCTGCCAAGGCAACGGGTTTACCTTCAAACATGGCCGCGCGAGTGTCCGGGGTCAAGGCGGAATTTTTAAAAAAGGAAATGTATGAATCGTCGAATTCTTCTTCACGCCATTTGGCCCAGAACTTTGCCGCCGTATGCGTGGTACCGTAACGTCCTTCCGTTTGACTGATGGAAAGCAGCAATTGCGCGTACGAGAACAAATTGGGAATCTCATCTTGCCGCTGGTTGCGCAAGTGCTGGCTGATCCCCTCCTGCACCATTGCCTTGGCCGGATGACTGCCGGCCGATTCAGCACGCTTCGCCTCGATCACCACCAACGGAATACCATTCACATAGCACACCACATCGGGTACGCGGGTATGCGTGCCCTGAGTGGATAGCACTTCCAGCTCTTCCGTGACATCCCAGCGGTTGCGGTCAAGTTCAGCCCAATCCACCACTTGCACGGTAGTTTGATGCCTTTTACCATCAGGCATGAATTCTGTGACAGTAATACCCAACGCCAGCTTGCCATACAGCTTTTCATTGGCTGGCATCAGTCCTTCTGCAAGACTCAACGCCGACAACTCCCGCACCACTTGATCGATGCCGCCAGCGGACAGCGCATACCACTCTCCCTTGTACTCATAGCGGCGCGTCTGCAATACCTCGATCAACCGCCCCTTGAGCAACACTTCCCGCGTGCTGCCACGCAGCGCCAGAGCTTGCGCCGTGGTGATAAAGTTCCAGCCTAGGTTGCACAACAAATGCAATGCGGGAATATGGGCGCTGTATTGCTCGCGGGAGTTGGGGGTTGTGTTCATGCTGACACCACAGTTTCGGAATCTGACAAATGAACGCGTCGTTTGCCAGTCAGGAGTTGAGTCATCAATGCGGATTTTTCTTTGCGTAGTAAATCTAATTTACGCTGCATCAAATCGGCATCACGATCAGCGAGCACCAACACCTTTGCAATGGCTTTTTGTTCACTGATCGATGGTACGGGTATATGCAATTTTCTAAAATCTTTCCACCGAAGACTACCTCGACGGTCTACTGATGCATTGGTTGCCGATGCAAAAATCTGGCGATAATGTTCTGTCTTAAGCAATGCAAAAAGATAAGAATCCAAAATATTATCGTTAGTTTTAAAAGAGGTGTACATAGGGCTAACCAATCCGAAATCATATAAATTCTGATAGCCGATGGATCCCTCATCGATGTGATTTGTCGCGTAAACGAAACAGTTCTTTGGAATAACTTTATATGTCGATGTATCCAGGCTAAAAACTTGCTTCTTAAAGTAATTTAATGAGTCAACCAGTCCATGGTGCTTGGTACAAGATAGCACTGGATAAGGAGCAACATCACCAAGCTTCTGGCTCACTTCAACTGCAACTTCTTCGATCCGCAAGTAAGCCCAATCCTCAGGCAGCGAGCCATATGGGGTTTCACGACGAATTACGCTAGTCGAAAATCCTTGTAATCGCACCTTGCCAGTCAGCATTCGTTGAGCAAGCATTTTTTTTTGCCTTAGGCTATTCGCTATCAATCGTTCAGTGCTTGCGATGACTTTATCCCACGTGGTGAGGATGTTGGCGATGCGGCGCTGCTCCTTTAGAGGAAGAATAGGTACAGGTACCATTTTTAGGATACCTCCACTTAAATTCTGTTGCGTACCAGCATTGCCCAGCTCCCGAAGAGCTTCATATTGAAAAGATAGATACTGAAAATAGAAATCCGTGTCATACCCATCTCGCAACAAGATGGCGGCACAGGCCTGATTTGTCGCGGCCTCAATTCCCAGCTTGGCTACTTGCCCCCTCGTTTTTCCTTGTCCATACATTGCCATTAATAACGTATCGACTGGGAAACGCTTCGCAGCTGAATTTTTCAGCCCTAATTCCGTTATCTTTTCCAACGTTCCATTAATCGTATTGAATTGAATTTCGCCCGTTGTTACCCACGGCACGTCGCCATCCCAGTAGTCAGCGTTCGCACGATCAGGCGTACCACCGGAAGTGATCTGCGCGATCTTACCCAACGTAGATCGTTGCCAATCTTTAGGAAACATCACGCCCACCTTTCTTGCTCAACTGCTTTTCCACCTGCTCCAGTTCCTTCAAATCGCTGCTGTCCGCCTCAATCGCCTCAGCCTTGCGCCGCTGTCCATCAAACTGCTCGTATCGCTCATGCGCGATCTTCAGCATGGCGTCATGGCTCATGCGTCCGGCGCCTTTCAGCAAAGGACTTTCATTGAACTGAATGAAGTTATCGACGTATAGTTTCCAGTCGGCCATCGTCAGCTGCTTGCGCTGGCGGATGCGCAGTTCCGCAAACTCCAGGAAGGCGGTGACCATGCGATTCAGGTGATCGATTTCTTCGGCATTAAGGTAATTCTTGGCAACGATAACGTCCGTCTTGCAGATGCGCTTTGCTTTCCATGCCGTCAACGCCATATTCGGTTGGCTGGGATCGGCACGATTGACAATCAACTCGGCGGCGGTTTGCTGGGTAACGGCGTATAGCATTTTGTTTTGTACTTCAGCAAAAAAAGGACCGACCATGCCAGCATGGGCTTTGTAATCCACAGACAAGGCAAACAGATCGCGCACTTTTTGGTAAAAGCGCTTTTCGGAAGCCCGTATGTCACGGATACGTTCAAGCAGTTCGTCAAAATAATCCCAACCCACCGGGTCTTTCATGCGCTCGTCATCCATGACGAAACCTTTGACCAGGTATTCGCGCAAATGCGTGGTCGCCCACTGGCGAAACTGCGTGCCGCGTGGAGATTTGACCCTGTATCCGACCGCCAGGATCATGTCCAGGTTGTACAGCTTGACTGGACGCCTCACCTGTCGTGTACCTTCGATTCGAACTATTAAGTCTTCCTTAATAGTTGCCTCCCCCTCAAGCTCGCCTTCCTCAATAACATTCTTGATATGAATATTGACGTTTGGCACCGAGGTTTGAAACAGTTCAGCCAACTCTACTTGTGTCAGCCATACGGTGCCACCTTCTGCCCGCAGGAAGAACGTCGCGTTGCCGTCCTCTGATGTGTAAAGAACTAATTCGCCTTGATCCACGATAGGCTTGCTGTTATCACTCATAGCCCAGTTCCTTCAAGTACACCGCCATTTGCGCCTCCAGAACTTCAAGCTCTGCCTTGAGTTGTTCGCGCTCCTTGCGTACAGCCATCAGGTCAATCTCTGCTTCCTCCTCGAAGGTGTCGACATAGCGCGGAATATTGAGGTTGAAGTCGTTTTCGGCGATCTCTGCAGGGCTGGCAAGGTAGGCGTATTTATCTGACCCCTGCCTTGTGAATGCAGTGTCCAAGATACGTTGCAAGTCAGTTTCGCGCAGGAAGTTCTGATTCTTCCCTGCTTCGAAATCACGGCTGGCATCGATGAACAGCACTTTGTCGTCGCTCTTGTTCTTGCGCAGTACTAACACCGCAGCAGGAATACCCGTGCCGTAGAACAGTTTTTCAGGCAAACCAATCACTATGTCGAGCAAGTTTTCTTCGATCAGTCTCTGGCGAATGCGGCCCTCTGCCGCGCCGCGGAACAGCACGCCATGCGGCACCACTACCGCCATGCGCCCAGTTCCGGGTTTCATGGTTTCCACCATGTGCAGAATGAATGCATAGTCGCCCTTGGTACGTGGCGGCACGCCGCGGCGGAAGCGGCTGAATTTATCCGTATCGGCCCCCTCATGGCCCCACTTTTCCAGGCTGAACGGAGGATTGGCGACAACGATATCAAAGTGTTTCAAGCTCGATACGCTATCCAACAGCTTGGGATTGCGAATGGTATCGCCCCACTCGATGCGATGATTATCTTCGCCATGCAAGAACATATTCATCTTGGCCAATGCCCAGGTGCTGCCTATCGCTTCTTGCCCGTACAGCGCATATTTGCGCGAGCCCGTATTCTCGCGCACCAGACGGCCGCATTTCATCAGCAGGGAGCCGGAGCCGCAGGTAGGGTCGCAGATTTCATCGCCTTCCTGTGGCGTCATCAGGCGCGCCATCAAGGATGATACTTCCGGTGGGGTATAGAATTCACCGGCCTTTTTACCACTGGTGGACGCGAAATTCTTGATGAGGAATTCATAAGCATTGCCAATCACATCCAAGGTGCCGACACGGCTGGGCCGCAGATCCAAGGCTGGCTTTGCAAAATCTTCCAGCAGATGGCGCAGGATGTCATTTTTCTGCTGTTCATCGCCGAGCTTGTTGGAGTTGAAGCTGATGTCTTGAAAAACATCACGCAGCTTGGTCAAGTTCGCATCTTCAATGGCATGCAAAGCTTTGTCGATACGTTCGCCGTTACCGGCGCTGTGGCGCAAGCTATGCAGCGAATAAAAACTGGCGCTGGCTGGCAAGACAAAACGCTCGTTCTTGAGCATTTCCTTGATCAGCTCAGGATGATCGCCATATTGTTTTTTGTAATTGTCGTAGTGATCCTGCCAAACGTCCGACACATACTTGAGAAACAGCATGGTAAGCACAAAATCCTTGTAGATGCTGGGATCCACCGTACCACGGAAGGTGTCACACGCACTCCATACTGCACCATTGATTTCGTCCTGGCTGACGGCGTTGATTTTGATGTTGAGATCGTTCATGGATTTCCCTGCAAATGTAAGTTAGCCGTCGGGAACAGACCGTCAGCGAGTGCATTGATTTGTTGTTCGCGGTTGCGAATAAGTTGCTTGAGTGTTTGGCGCTCCTGACGTGCAAGTTCGGCCAGCGCGACAATGCTTTGCTGGATCTGCAACGACGGAATACTGAGTGTGAGTGCTTCCAGCAATGGACGACGGATGCTGAGTTGGCTGCTACCTTCGGCAGCCTGTAGCAGTTGCCGCTGAAACGGAGCTTGGTTTATTTGCCATGCAACAAATGCTGGCATCAACGTCGCCGTCGACTTCACCTGCAAGTGAAAAAAGTGAGGACTGCAGACGGCAGGGTGGGGCGGGCGATCCAGACAAACCGCATAGAAACGCGTCCCTTTGGAAACAAGAAGAATATCTTCTTCTTTGAGCCAGGCAGGCAATCTATGCGTGCTCAAATTAGTGCGGAGTGTGCCCGCCCAATTCACGCCATGTTCGGGATCAACGTCCTTCATCTGCACAGCCAGCGCATTCCCATCGACTGCTCCTTCTATGGAGCCTCTGAAAGAATAGCCGCCTTGCAGATGAAGCAGGTCGACAATAGAAGAAATAGTTGCATCAATTTTCATGACGCAACTATATCTTAAAGAACTTAAATTTTCAAGATTAATTTCTGCATCAACCTTGTTGATGCATTTTAAAAAATTACTCCACCGTCACCGACTTGGCCAGATTGCGTGGCTTGTCCACATCCGTGCCACGTGCCAGCGCCGTGTGGTACGCCAGCAATTGCAGCGCGACGACGTGCAGGATCGGCGACAAATCTCCATAGTGCTCGGGCAGGCGGATGACGTGCAGGCCTTCGCCGGAGCTGATGCGGGAATCCACATCGGCGAAGACGTACAGTTGGCCGCCGCGGGCGCGCACTTCCTGCATGTTCGATTTCAGCTTTTCGATCAGAGCGTCGTTCGGCGCGATGGTGACGACCGGCATTTCATTCGTCACCAGAGCCAGCGGGCCGTGCTTCAGCTCGCCTGCCGGATATGCTTCGGCGTGGATGTACGAAATTTCCTTCAGCTTCAGTGCGCCTTCCAGGGCGATCGGATAGTGCATGCCGCGACCGAGGAAGAGGGCGTTTTCCTTGCGCGCGAATTCTTCGGACCAGGCGATGATTTGCGGTTCCAGCGCCAGCACGGACGCGATGGCGACAGGCAGGTGGCGCATGGCTTTCAGGTGCGCCGCTTCCTGTTCTTCGGACAGGTGGCCATTGACTTGCGCCAGGCACAGAGTCAGCAGGAACAAGCCGGCCAGCTGCGTCGTGAACGCTTTGGTGGAGGCCACGCCCACTTCCACGCCGGCGCGCGTGATGTAGGCCAAGGCGCATTCGCGCACCATGGCGCTGGTGGCCACGTTGCAGATGGTCAAGGTGTGCAGCATGCCCAGGCTGCGCGCGTGTTTCAGGGCGGCCAGGGTGTCGGCCGTTTCGCCGCTTTGCGAAATGGTCACCACCAGTGTATTCGGATTCGGCACGCTGTCGCGGTAGCGGTATTCGCTGGCCACTTCCACGCTGACGGGTACCTTGGCGATCGACTCGATCCAATATTTCGCCGTCATGCCCGCGTACGAGCTGGTGCCGCAGGCCAGGATCAGCACGCGGTCGATCTGCTTGAAGATTTTATAGGCGTCGTCGCCGAACAGTTCCGGCATGATGCCCGTCACACCTTCCAAGGTGTCGCCGATGGCGCGCGGCTGCTCGAAGATTTCCTTCTGCATGTAGTGGCGGTAAGGACCCAGCTCGGCCGCGCCCGTGTGCGCGTGCACGGTTTTCACTTCGCGCTCGACGGGCTTGCCATCAACGTCGACGATCCAGCAGCGCGACAGTTGCAGGTCGACCACGTCGCCTTCTTCCAAGTAGATAATCTGGTCCGTCGTGCCGGCCAGCGCCATGGCGTCGGACGCGACAAAGTTTTCACCATTGCCCAGGCCGACGATCAGGGGCGAACCCTGGCGCGCGGCGACCACGCGGTGCGGTTCGTCGCGGCAGAACACGGCAATCGCATACGCGCCATCGAGGCGTTTCACGGCTTGCTGCACGGTCTCGAACAGGTCGCCGTTGTACATGTGCTCGACCAGGTGGGCAATCACTTCCGTGTCCGTCTGGCTCTGGAAGACGTAACCGAGGGCCGTCAGTTCGGCGCGCAGCTCGTCGTGGTTTTCGATGATGCCGTTATGCACCAGCGCCACGCGGGCGTTCTCTTCCGTTGGGGAAAAGTGCGGGTGGGCATTGAAGGAGACAGGGGCGCCATGCGTGGCCCAGCGCGTGTGGGCGATGCCCGTGAAACCGCTCAAACCTTCTTCGCCGATCTGCTTTTCCAGCTCGGCCACGCGCGAGGTGGAGCGCGAGCGCTGCAAGCGGCCATCCGCATGCAGGGCGATGCCGCAGGAATCGTAGCCGCGGTATTCCAGGCGCTTCAAGCCTTCGACCAGGATGGGAGTGATATTACGTTGCGCTACTGCGCCGACGATGCCGCACATGGAAACCTCTGTCTAAAATTTAATCAATGCATGCATGCTAATGCAGAGCGCGTGAAATATGCTTTCTAAATCCGTGTATATTTGACTGAATATTTCACCTCTATTTTATGATGAAATATTATTTCATTTATACTCGATATATTCTCTAATCCATCAATACTATGAGCGAAGACAACATTACCCTCGACGAAATCGATCGTCGCATCCTGAACGCCTTGCAAATTGATGCATCGCAAACCAACAGTGAACTGGCGCAAGCGGTGCACGTCTCGGCGCCCACGTGTTTGCGGCGGGTCAAGCATTTACGGGAAAGCGGCGTCATCGAGCGGCAAGTGGCCATCGTCGCGCCGCAGCTGGTGGGCGCGCGCCTGACGGCCATCGTGGAAATCACGCTCGACGTACAGGCGGCGGAGCGCATGGCGGAATTCGAGCAGCTGGTGGCGCAGGAAGCGGCCGTGCTGCAATGCTACCGCGTCTCGCCCGGGCCCGATTTCGTGCTGATGGTGCAAGTGGCCGACATGCCCGCCTACCACGCGCTGGCGCACCGCCTGTTTGCCGCGCACGCGAATGTGCGCAACGTGAAAAGCTATTTTTCCACGTTCCGCAGCAAGTTCGAGACGCGCATCGCTGTGTGAAACAAGCGGACAGAGAAGTTATCTCAGCTTATCCCTCGCTTTTCACGTGCTTATACACAAGTTTATCCACAGTATAAAAATCGCGGATTTTCACGGCTGCCACATCCGGCCTCGCAGGAGGCCGTTCAATAAATGTGTAGCTACTGCCGTGTAAAAACTTATCCCGGCTTATCCATCGCTTGTCCATGCTTTAAGCACAGGCTTTTGCACAGCTTTACCCACAGCCCATACTTACGAATAACTCTTGAATATCCTTACAATACAATGACTTATAAGTTATTCATCACTTATCCGTAGATTGTACACAAGCTTATCCACAGTCCAGGCAAGCAAAAAATCGGCGATACTTTTTCAGTCCGCCCGGACTGGCTTGTACGTTGGAGCGGCAAGCTGGATCAGAAAACTTATCCCGTCTTTTCCACAGGTTTTGTACCGTTTATACGTAGTTTATACCGGGCTTATCCATCACTTGTCCGCATGCTTGTTCACATGTTTATCCACACACAACAATATGGAGAAAATACGGGATGGGAAAAATGGTCGGACTTATCCCGGGTTGCCAGCCAACTCTCCACAGGATTATCCACAGGCGAAAAAAAACGCCGCCAGCCCGGACAGGCTGACGGCGTCATGCGTACCGAGGGCGGTGCGCTTACTTCTTGATTTTCACGGGACGCGTCCAGCCGTCGATGGTCACCTGGCGCGCGCGCGAGACGGTCAGCTTGCCCGCTGGCGCATCTTTCGACAAGGTCGTGCCGGCGCCCAGGGTAGCGCCTTTGCCGACGGTGACGGGCGCGATCAGCTGGCTGTCGCTGCCAATGAAGGCGTCGTCTTCAATCACCGTGCGGAACTTGTTCACGCCGTCATAGTTGCAGGTAATCGTGCCGGCGCCGATGTTGACCTTCGAGCCGATGGTGGCGTCGCCGATGTAGGCCAGGTGGTTGGCCTTGCTGTGCGCGGCGATCTGGCTGTTTTTCACTTCGACGAAGTTACCGATGTGCACGTCTTCCGCCAGGACCGTGCCCGGGCGCAGGCGCGCGTACGGGCCGATGATGGAAGCGGCGCCGACGATGGCGTCCTCGATATGGCAGAAGGGCTTGATGTGCGCGCCGGGCGCCACCGTGGCGTTGATGAAGACGTTGTTGGCGCCCACGCGCACGCCGTCGCCCAGTTCGACTCTGCCTTCAAATACGCAGCCGACGTCGATGGTGACATCGCGGCCGCAAATGAGTTCGCCGCGCACGTCGATGCGGGCCGGGTCAAACAGGGTCACACCACGCTCGAGCAGCGCTTGCGCGATATTGTTCTGGTGGATGCGTTCCAGCTGGGCCAGCTGCACCTTGCTGTTGACGCCCGCCACTTCCCACACGGCGGCAGGATGCGCCGAGGTGACGGCCACGCCGTCAGCGACTGCCTGGGCAACGATATCGGTCAGATAGTATTCCCCTTGCGCATTGTCATTCGACAAGGCCGACAGCCATTGCTTCAGGGCCACGGTGGGCGCGACCATGATGCCGCTGTTGATTTCCTGGATGGCGCGCTCTGCTGGCGTGGCATCTTTTTCCTCGACGATGCGCACGATGGCGCCGTTCTCGCGCACGATGCGGCCCAGGCCGAAAGGATCGTCCTGTTCCACGGTCAAGATGGCCAGCTTATCGTTGCCAGCCGCATTCACCAGTTTTTGCAGGGAAACAGCGCTGGTCAGCGGCACGTCGCCGTACAGGATCAGGGTCGGCACGCTGTCGTCCAGCAAAGGCAGCGCTTGCTGCACGGCATGGCCGGTGCCCAGCTGCTGCGCCTGCTCAGCGGCGTCGATCTGCACGGCATGGTTCACCTTGTAGCCGTCAAGCAACTTCAGCACCGCTGCGCCCCCATGCCCGTAAATCACGCATAATCGGGACGGCGCCAGGCCGCGCGCCGTGTCGATGACGTGCGACAACAATGGCTTGCCCGCCAACGGGTGCAATACCTTGGGCAGTGCCGACTGCATGCGTTTGCCCATACCGGCAGCGAGAATGACAACGTTCATAGACCGTCTTTTATAAGTTAAGAATATGAAAAAGTTTAACACGCAGGCCCCGTTCTCCAGCCGCTTTCGTTACGCCGTGCTGGCCATGCTTTTCATTATCGTCGCAGGCTGCAGCGGCTTGCGCCTGGCCTACAACAATGGCGATACCGTGCTGTACTGGTGGCTGAACGCGTATGTCGACCTCGACCGCGACCAGAAGGGCTGGGTGCGCGAGGATATCGACAAGCTGTTCGACTGGCACCGCAAGACGCAATTGAAGGATTACGTGGAAATCCTGCGCACGGGCCAAAAGCAGCTGCAAGGCAATACCACGCAGGCGGACCTGATGGCCGATTACAGCGAGATCAAGCAGCGCACCCAGGCGCTGCTGCTGAAAGCGGCGCCCGAACTGGCCGACCTGGCGCGCTCGCTCAAGCCCGAGCAGATCGCGCAAATGGAAAAGAAGTTCAAATCGAACAATGATGATTACCGCAAAAAATACCTGAGCGGCGACCAGGAGAAGCGCCAGCAACTGCGCTACAAGAAGGCCATGGAGCAATTCGAACTGTGGTTCGGCAGCTTCAGCAGCGAGCAGGAAGCCATCATCCGCAAGGCGTCCGACGCACGTCCGCTGAACAATGAGATCTGGCTCGACGAACGCATGCGGCGCCAGCAGAATGTGTTGAACCTGGTCAAGAAGGTCCACCAGGAAAAACTTGGCAAGGACGCCACCGTGGGCTTGATCACGACCCTGATCAAGGACAGTTTCGAGCGCCTCGAACATTCGGAGCGCAAGGCCTTCTTCGATGCCTACGAAAGCAGCACGGCGCAGATGGTCATGACGGTGATCAAGATCGCCACGCCGGCGCAAAAGACCCACGCCGTCAAGCGCATGCAGGGCTGGATCGACGATTTCAATTCCCTGGCCACGCAACCAAAATAGCGAGGCAGCGCCAGCAGGGGGGAGGGGGCCATATGCTATAGTGGCCGCCATCGAATTGAAGAAATCCCCATGCAAAAGAAGATTAAAAAACCCGCCAAAGTCCCCGTGCACCACGCGCCGCCACCGAACCAGGTGCGCATTATCGGCGGCCAGTGGAAACGCTCCGTGCTGCCTGTTTTGCAGGCACTCGGTTTGCGCCCGACACCGGACCGCGTGCGCGAAACCGTATTTAACTGGATCAATCACTTGCGCGACGGCGACTGGGCCAACGCCCAGGTGCTGGACCTGTTCGCCGGCAGCGGCGCGCTGGGTTTCGAAGCGGCCAGCCGCGGCGCCGCGTCCGTCATCATGGTCGACACGCACACGCCCGTGATCCGCCAGCTGGAAGAGAACAAGACGAAATTGCGCGCTGATAATGTCCAGCTGCTGCGCGGCGACGCCCTGCTGACGGCGCAGGGCCTGGCAGCGCGCGGCCAGCGCTTCGACCTGATCTTCCTCGATCCGCCTTACCAGCAGGATTTCCTCGCAAAAGTGCTGCCGCTGTGCGCCAATCTGCTCAAGGAAGGCGGCATCGTGTATGCCGAATCGGGCTTGCCGCTGGTCTTCGATGAAGCGAGCGCACTGGAAAAGCCGGAATGGATGGCGCCGTGGGAAGTCATCCGCGCCGACAAGGCGGGCACCGTTTATTATCATTTGCTAACTTACAACAAAGTGCCTGCAACTGCCTGAATCTGCCTATAAATGAGGCAAAAAGGCTCCCTGGCCCGAGGCGCAGCACCAATTTCAGGCATAATGCGCGTCTATATTGGTGCATCGTCAGGGAGCCGCAATGGTTGTAGCCGTTTATCCAGGAACATTCGATCCGCTCACGCGTGGTCATGAAGATTTGGTGCGCCGCGCATCGGGTCTGTTTGACAAGCTGATCGTCGGTGTGGCCGACAGCAAGAACAAGCAACCGTTTTTCTCGCTCGACGAACGCCTGGAAATCGCCAACGAAGTGCTTGGCCACTATCCGAATGTGCAAGTGGAAAGCTTTTCCGGCTTGCTCAAGGATTTCGTGCGCAAGCATGAAGCGCGTGTCATCGTGCGCGGCTTGCGCGCCGTTTCCGACTTCGAATACGAATTCCAGATGGCGGGCATGAACCGCTACCTGTTGCCCGATGTCGAAACCATGTTCCTGACGCCGTCCGACCAGTACCAGTTCATTTCGGGCACCATCGTGCGCGAAATCGCGGCACTGGGCGGCGACGTCTCCAAGTTTGTCTTCCCCTCGGTGAACCGCTGGCTGCAAAACAAGATTGCCGCCAACGCTGCCTCATCGCAATAAGTAAGAGTGAAATCATGGCATTACTGATCACCGACGAATGCATCAATTGCGACATTTGCGAGCCCGAGTGCCCGAATGACGCGATCTACATGGGCGCGGAAATCTACGAAATCGATCCCAACAAGTGCACCGAATGCGTGGGCCACTTTGACGAGCCGCAATGCCAGCAAGTGTGCCCCGTCAGCTGCATCCCCTTCAATCCCGCCTGGCGCGAAAGCCCGGAACAATTGATGGCCAAGTACGAACGCCTGCAGGCGGAACTGCCTGCCAAACCTTAAGCATTTCCCCCGCGCCACTTCTGGACCACTTCTGCGTGGCGCCAGCTTCTGCCAACTGTTCTACACTGTGTGCTGACTTATCCACAGCCCATGGTTTCCACGGAGGTAGAAGATGCAAATACGCACATCCCGTTTCGGCTGTTCCCTCACTGCCGCCTGCCTGTGCGCCTGCCTGGCACAAACGGCGCTTGCCGTCGAGGTGGGCGGCGTCAAGCTGGACGACACGGTACAGCTGGCCAGCCGCGAGTTGAAACTCAACGGCGCCGGCGTGCGCTACAAGGTCATCTTCAAGGTCTATACGATCGCGCTGTACCTGCCGGAAAAGAAAACCCAGCTGGCCGACATTTTGGCGCTGCCCGGACCGCGCCGCCTGGAAATCGTCATGCTGCGCGACATCACTTCCGACGAGCTGGGGCAAGCCTTCATGCAGGGCTTGAAGCGCAGTTCCGACCAGGCCGACCGCACGCGCCTGCTGAGCCAGACGATGCAGTTCGGCGCCATGTTCGAAATGGTACCGGGCCTGAAAAAGGGCGACATTCTCACCGTGGACTGGCTGCCGGAAGAGGGAACCTTGTGCAAACTGAACGGCAAGCAGGTGGGCGACATGGTGCCGGACCTGGCCTTTTACAATGCGCTGCTGAAAATCTGGATCGGCGCCCATCCTGCCGACACCTTGTTGCGCGCGCATTTGCTGGGCGATATGGCCTGAAGCAAAACGCGGGCGTAAAAAAAGCCGGCGCATGCCGGCTTGTCATCTGCAACAGCGAGCTTATGCGCGTGTCGACAGGGCGCGCAATTCGGCGGCGTTGCTTGGCGACACGCCATCCATCTTGCCCAAAGTGCGCTTCAAGGCTTGCGCTTCGCGCATCTGCTGGCGCGCCAGACGCTCTTCGCGGCTCAACTTGGGACGCACCACCAGCATCATGGCGCGGGCGATCCCCACCAGCAAAGGCTTGAACAGCAGGGCGAACGCGCCCACAGCGACGATCACCAGCACGAGTTGCAGGGCGTTGAGCAGAGAAATCTCCAGCACGGGTGCGGATACTGCGTACAGGGCGGAGGCGAAGGTAGACATAGTGTTCCAGTGCATTATAGAATTTGCCAGTACTATAGTGCAGTGCAACATATAAATCTAATTCCATTTCTTGATACCAATTATATGAATCGTGAATGGAAAACTGTAATATTTTTTTACGAGTGAAAATATTCGTGCCCGGCGCGGTTTACACTGCTAAGTAATCAATTTTAAGTAATCAATTCAACTTTTATCTTGGGCTTTCCATGAGTTTTCTGACGCTGGATCTGAACTTGCTGCGTGTTTTCGACGCCGTCATGACGGAACAAAACCTGACGCGCGCAGCCGGCCACCTGGCGATGACGCAGCCGGCGGTATCGAACGCCATCAAACGCCTGCGCGAGAGCCTCGGTGACGAATTGCTGATCCGCACGGCCTACGGCGTAAAACCCACGCCCCGCGCCGAAGCACTATGGCCATCCGTGCGCTCGGCCCTGGCCAGCCTGGAAGCGGCCGTCACGCCGGAAACCTTCGACGTGTCGAAGACCCACGCCACTTTCCGCATGGCGATGGCCGATGCGACGGCCGCGTTCTGGCTGCCCTCGCTGATGCGCTCGATCGAACGGGAAGCACCGGGCGTCAACGTGCGCATGATGCCGCTGACGACGCGCGAACCGCGCCCCATGCTGCTGCGCGGCGATATCGATCTGGCCGTGGGCTTCTTTCCCGGCGTGGCAGCGCAATTGTCGAGCGAAACGGGTTCGCCCATCCGCCACGAGCGCCTGTATTCCGGCAAGTATGTGTGCGTGATGCGGCGCGGCCATCCGCTGGCCGACAAGGAATTGACCTTGGATAACTACTGCGCGGCCAACCATTTATTGGTGAGCTTTTCCGGCCGCGCGCATGGCTTGATCGACGAAGCGCTGTCGCAGATCCACCGCGAACGGCGCATTTTGTTGACGGTCAACCAGTTCTTCACGGCCGGGCGAGTGGTCGCCAATTCCGACCTGATCACGGTCTTGCCGCGCCATTTGATCGCCTCGACGGGCATGACGGAGTCCCTGCTGTACAAGGATTTGCCATTGACCTTGCCGGCCGTCCACCTGGACATGCTGTGGCACGAGCGCGACGCCCGCAGCCCCGCCCATAAATGGCTGCGTAATCATCTGGAAAGCATGAACACGCCCACTTTACGGACGGCCACGGCGGCCGGCGGCGGCGTGGCGCCCAAGCCGCATATCGAGTAAGCGCCGCCGGCACAAGAAAAAACGCCTGATGATCTCTCATCAGGCGTTTTGCTATGCGTGGTTGCTGGATCTATAGCCAATTCTGAAACCGCCCCAGTGCTTGCCTTCGACGTGGATGGGCACGGACAAATCGTGCATGACTTCGCCCGTGTCGCGTTTATACGTCTGCAGCAGGAAGGCCTTGGTGTTGCTGCCGCAGCGCTTGCCCGTGCGGTCGCTGAAGATGCGCTTGGTGCGGTTATTGACCATATCGGTGGCGTAGTCGCCCGTCAGCGGCTGGGAAAACTTCTTGTTGTGCGTCGGAAAATAGCCATTGTTGTCGACGGCGCCCGCATACGCCAAATGGGGCAGGGCGGCCAGCACGCCTTCCTGCAGGTCGGGCAGCACCTTGTCCGTAAACGCGTCGAACTTCGTGTTGTGCTTGGGCGGATTGGTGTTCGGGATGGGGCGGTAGTGGCGGTCGAACAGGGCTTCGCGCGTGATGCGGCCCGATGCAATCGCTTGCTCGAACAGTTTGCCCACCTCGCGCGCGGCGCGCTGGGCCGCCTCGCGGATCTCGTCATGCGGCGTGGCCACGCTCGATTCACCGAGGGCGCCCGCGATCACTTCAGCCCGCTCGGCCAGGGCCATGGCCGACTGCGTGGCGCGCGGCAATTCGGCATTCGTCGACAGCATGCTGTCGCGGATTTGCAGGATGGCGTCGGCGATCACTTGCGTCGTGTCGACGTGTTCGCGCGAGGCGCGGGCAATTTGCCCGATCTCGTCTTCCGACTCGCCCGACGATTGCTCGATATGGCTGAGTGAGGCGTGCACGCTTTCCACGTTGCGCGCCGCTTCCGTGACACCGGCCGCCAGCGAACTCATGCCGCGCGCGGCCTTTTCCGACTGTTCATTGATTTCGCGCACCATCACGCTGATTTCATCGGAAGCTTCCTTGGTGCGCTGCGCCAATTGCCGCACTTCACCGGCCACCACGGCAAAACCGCGGCCGTGTTCGCCGGCACGGGCCGCTTCGATGGCGGCGTTCAGCGCCAGCAAATTGGTACGTGCGGAAATATCGGAAATGGCTTCCGTGAAGCCCGTGATGCGTTTGGATTTTTCCTGCAGGCTCAGCATGGTGCTGGACGCGCCTTGCGCTTCCTCGCGTGCCGTATTGATGCGGCGCAAGCCCTGGTCCACTTCGGCGCGCGCCGCCACGCTTTCCACGCGCACGCCGGCGGCCACCTTGGCGGCCCGTTCCGCATTGGCGGCGATCTTTTCCGTCATCGCGGCATTTTGTACGGAACTGTCGGCAATGTCGCTGGCCGTGCGGACATCAAGTTCCACCTTCTGTTTGACGGAATCGACGAAATACGAGGTTTCCGCCGCACCGATCATGATGGCATCGATGGCATTGCCCACCGTGTCGGCGAACTGGTGCAAGCCCGGTTCGCCACGCGGACGGCCGGCAAACGCCAGCAGCGCGGCGCCGATGGCGGCGGCCATGCAGGCAATCAAATAAGGATGGTCGCCGCCCGACAGCAGCAGCAGATAGGCCAGGCAACAGGCCACGGCCATTGCCAGGATCGTGAATACAAAGAAACGCACCAGCTGATGCTGCAACTGCTTCATTTGTCCCCCGCTGCGCGAACCCGTCACGTCCCTGGAGGGACGTGCTGTGGCCGTATGCGGGTGGGCACGATTGCCCACCTTGCACCCTGAACACAACGTCTGCGCGTGTTTTCAGGCCGGCTACCGGATAGCAGAATTGTAGTTCTACCCTACAACATTTGTTCCGATAGCTCAATCAGAAAAACGGGGCGGCTACACCAGGGTCACTTAATTGGCAATTTGGTGGTGTTTTTGACCTCTTCCATGACGGCATAAGTGTGGGTTTCCCGCACACCTTTCTGCAGCAAGGTCTTGCCCAGGAATTCGCGGTAGGCGGCCATGTCCTTGACGCGCGCCTTGACCAGGTAATCGAAACCGCCAGCGACCATATGACATTCCAGTACCTCTGGAATGATTTGTACGCTATGCTTGAAGGCGTCGAACACTTCCGGTGTCGTGCGATCGAGCACCACTTCGATGAACACCAGCAGCGACACGTCGAGCAGCTGCGGGTTCAACTGGGCCGTATAGCCCATGATGTAACCGGATTCGTGCAGCTTGCGCACGCGCTCCAGGCAGGCGGCAGGCGACAGGTTCACGCGCGCGGCCAGCTCCACATTGCTGATGCGTCCATCGCTCTGCAATTCCATCAGGATTTTCTTACTGATCTTGTCCAGCATTCCCATCACCCCCAAATTAATATTATTTGGTTAAATTGTCGCATCAAAAACTATCTATTGCTAGTCCCCTGTATTACCAGAATTAATCCATAAGAATCCCCTTTACAATCGAATCATCTTAACGTCCGACTTTCTGTATTTTTTTGCACCAAAAAAGAGCAAGAATTACGTCAGTTTTCGTCCCCTTTTTCCTTGTAAAGAGCACTTATGCACCCTGCAGGCCCCTCGGCTTTTACCCCGATTCCTTTTGCTGCGTTCCAGGCAGAAATCCTGCCCGAAGCGACTCCACAACGCGCCGCCATCACCGCCGCCTATAGGCGCGACGAGGTTTCCGCGGTGCAGTGGCTGTTGCAACAAGTGCGCCCCAGCAGCACCGAAACGACGGCCGAAGGACAAGCGCTGGCGCACCGCCTGGTCTCGAACGTGCGCCAAAAACGCACACGCGCGTCCGGCGTCGATGCACTGATGCACGAGTTCTCGCTATCGTCGGAAGAGGGTGTTGCATTAATGTGTCTGGCTGAAGCGCTGTTGCGTATACCCGACAGTCAGACGGCCGACCGTTTGATCGCCGACAAAATCAGTAAGGGTGACTGGAAGAAACACCTGGGCGAATCGCCGTCGCTGTTCGTCAACGCGGCCACCTGGGGTTTGCTGATTACGGGCAAACTGGTCAGTACCAGCAGCGAATCGGGCCTCGGTTCGGCCATGACCAAGCTCATCGCCAAAGGCGGCGAACCGCTGATCCGCAAGGGCGTCGACCTGGCCATGCGCATGCTGGGCAACCAGTTTGTTACAGGCCAGACCATCGAAGAAGCGTTGAAGAACAGCCGCGAGAATGAAACACGCGGCTACCGCTACTCGTACGACATGCTGGGCGAGGCGGCCCTGACGCAGCAGGACGCGGCCAACTACTACGCCTCGTACGAAACGGCGATCCACGCCATCGGCAAGGCGTCGAACGGCCGCGGCATCCGCAACGGTCCCGGCATTTCCGTGAAACTGTCGGCCCTGCATGCGCGCTACAGCCGCGCCCAGAGTACCCGCGTCATGGAAGAATTGCTGCCGAAAGTCAAAACCCTGCTGTTGCTGGCCAAACAGTACAACATCGGCTTCAACATCGATGCGGAAGAAACGGACCGCCTGGAACTGTCGCTCGACCTGATGGAAGCACTGGCCTTCGATGCGGACCTGGCCGGCTTCGACGGTATCGGCTACGTGGTGCAGGCGTATCAAAAACGCTGCCCGTTCGCCATCGATTTCCTGATCGACCTGGCGCACCGCAGCGGCCGCAAGTTCATGGTGCGCCTGGTCAAGGGCGCGTATTGGGATGCGGAAGTCAAACGCGCGCAAGTCGACGGCCAGGAAGGCTATCCCGTCTACACGCGCAAGGTCTACACGGACGTCTCTTACCTCGTGTGTGCGCAAAAACTGCTGGCCGCGAGCAAGTTGATCTATCCACAATTTGCCACGCACAACGCGCAAACCCTGTCGACCATTTATACCTGGGCGAAACGCGACGGCATCACCGACTATGAATTCCAGTGCCTGCACGGCATGGGCGAGACCCTGTACGACCAGGTCGTCGGCCCCGAGAATCTCGACAAGCCGTGCCGCATCTACGCGCCCGTCGGCTCGCATGAAACCCTGCTGGCCTACCTGGTGCGCCGCCTGCTGGAAAACGGCGCCAACTCGTCGTTCGTCAACCAGATCGTCGACGAAAGCGTGGCCATCGATAGCCTGATCCGCGATCCGCTCGAGCAGGCACGCCTGCAGGGCGGCTTGCCGCATCCGTCGATTCCGCTGCCGCTGGACATGTTTGGCAGCGAACGCAGGAACTCGGCCGGCCTGGACCTGTCGAATGAAGATACTTTGCGCACCTTGGCCACGGGCCTGGCGCAGCAGCAGACATGGCAGGCCGCGCCGCTGATCGATGGCGCCGTCAGCCTGAATGGCCCCACGCACATGCTGCACAATCCGGCCCAGCACGACGATGTCGTGGGCAAGGTCATGGAAGCCGGCCCGGCCGACGTGGAAACGGCGCTGGCCAGCGCCAGCGCCTACGCCATGGATTGGCAAACCACGGAGCCGTCGATCCGCGCGCAAGCGTTGCTGCGCGCGGCCGACCTGTTCGAAGAACACCACATCGAGCTGATGGCCCTGGCCGTGCGCGAAGCGGGCAAGTCGCTGCCGAACGCGATCGCGGAAATCCGCGAAGCCGTCGACTTCCTGCGCTACTACGCAGCACAGGTGGAACACGCACCGAACACCCTGGCGCTCGGTCCCGTCACCTGCATCAGCCCGTGGAACTTCCCGCTGGCTATCTTTACGGGCCAGCTGGCCGCCGCCCTGGCCGCAGGCAACGTGGTACTGGCCAAGCCGGCCGAGCAAACGCCGCTGATCGCCCACCGCGCCGTGCAATTGCTGCATGCGGCGGGCGTGCCGCGCGGCGCACTGCAATTCTTGCCCGGCAGCGGCGAAGTCGTTGGTGCCGGCCTGTGCAATGACGCACGCGTGAAAGGCGTGATTTTCACGGGCTCGACGGAAGTGGCGCAATTGATCAACCGCAACCTGGCCGCGCGTGCCGTGGCCGAAGGCATCGACATTCCCCTGATCGCCGAAACGGGTGGCCAGAATGCCCTGATCGTCGATTCGTCCGCCTTGCCGGAGCAAGTGGTGCAGGACGTGATGTCGTCCGCTTTCGACAGTGCCGGCCAGCGCTGCTCGGCCTTGCGCGTGCTGTTCCTGCAAACGGAAATCGCCGACAAGACCATCCACATGCTCAAGGGCGCCATGCAGGAATTGCGCGTCGGCAATCCTGACCGCCTGGCCACCGATATCGGTCCCGTCATCGATGCGGAAGCGCAAGGTAACTTGCTGGCACACATCAACAAGATGAAAACCATGGCCATCGACCATTATTCGCTCGATTTGCCGACCGTCAAAGGCACGTTTGTCGCCCCGACCGTGTTGGAAATCAAGTCGCTGGCGCAATTGACGCAGGAAGTCTTCGGCCCCGTGCTGCACGTGATCCGCTACAAGCGCTCCGAGCTGCCGCAACTGGTGCAATCGATCAACGACAGCGGTTACGGCCTGACCCTGGGCATCCATACACGCATCGATGAAACCATCGATTTCATTACCAAGCGCGCGCACGTAGGCAATATTTATGTGAACCGCAACATCGTCGGCGCCGTCGTCGGCGTGCAGCCGTTCGGCGGCGAAGGCAAATCAGGCACCGGCCCCAAGGCGGGCGGCCCCCTGTACCTGAAACGCCTGCAGCGCAATGCGCCGGCCGGCGCGCAGCATCAACGCCAGGCGCCGCCAGCACTCGACGCGCTGACCGTGTGGGCAAAGATGCATGGCCACGACAAGGTCGAACAACTGGCGCAGGAATACGCACGCACCACCTTGCTGGGCAGCACCACCGTCTTGCCAGGCCCGACAGGCGAGCGCAATACCCTGAGCTTTGCCGCGCGCGGCACGATTCTGTGCGCGGCAGCGACCTCGGGCACGCTGATGAACCAGCTGGCCGCCGTCCTGGCCACCGGTAACGAGGCCTTGGTGCTGGCACAATCGCCGGAACTAATCCCGGGCGACTTGCCGGCCGCGCTGAAGGACCGCATCCAGATCGTCAGCAACCTGGAGTCGGTCAAGCATGATTTCCAGATCGCCATGATCGAGCCTAGCCTCGATGGCCAGCTCAAACCGCTGCTGGCGGCACGGGAAGGGGCCTTGGTGGGCACCATCGCCACCACGCAGGACGGTGCCATCCCTCTGTGGCGCCTGGTTGCTGAGCGGGCGCTGTGCGTGAATACGACGGCGGCCGGTGGGAATGCCAGCCTGATGATGCTCAGTGTCTAACATTTAAGCAGGCAGTCAACGTAAAAGGGCGGAACCAGTGGTTCTGCCCTTTTTTTATGCACGCTGGATGAAAAATCAGCCAGCCAGGCGCTGGCACAATTGCTGGATCACCGTATACGCGTATGGCGAAGCGACGGTTTGCACGAAACGCATGAAGTCGACGGCCGCCTCTTCGTTGGCGTTGTCGGAAATGGTACGCATGACGGTAAACGGCACGCCCAGTTCAAAACACACTTGCGCCACGGCGGCGCCTTCCATTTCGACGGCCAGCAAGTCGGGGATATCTACTTTGAGCTGGTTCAGATGCGCGGCGCTGCTGATGAACTGGTCGCCGCTGGCGATCAGGCCGCGGTGCACTCGCGCGTGCTGCAAGCCAAATGCCGCGATATCGGCCGCCTTGAGCACGCTGGACACATCGTCACGCAGGAAATCTTCTGCGGCGCCAGCCAGTTGCGTGCTCAGTTCCAGGTCCGTGGCAAAGCGCTGCAGGCCAGTCAACGGCACTTCGAAGCGGGGAAATAGAGGGCGAGCGTCCATATCGTGCTGCAACAGCGCTTCGGCCACGACGATATCGCCCACTTTCACGCGTTTATCCCCACTGCCGGCCACGCCGATGAAGACGATGTGGGTAACTCCGTACTTTTCCACAAGGATAGAAGCTGTCATGGCGGCGGCAACCTTGCCTAGACGCGACAGGACGCACACAGCGTCGATATTCCAAAGGGTTCCCAGGGTGTAGTCGCGCATGCCGTGTGAATGCCTCTGGGGGCCTTGCATGGCTTCTACCAGCCCCTGCTGTTCTTCGTGCAAGGCACTGATGATGCCTAAACGCATTTTTTGATGTGTATGCATGCTGTTTTTACAGGTTTTTGGGATTGCAAAACGGTTTACATGGTGAAAACAGCCGTTTCGGCGACTTTTCCACCGTTCGCGTTTGTCTCTGTGTTTTAAATAAAGATGTATACATAAAAATAGTAGTGATAGTAAACGGCCATTTTTTTGTGGATAAGTCGGTATACCATCGAAAAATCATCGACTTAGCGCACAAAAAAGTAGGCGCACAAGCATTGTATCCACGGAGGACTTGTTTGGGATAAAAATTGGCTTGTGGACAAAGATCGACTTTTCCCACATCTCATCCTGTGGATATGCAGGCACTTATCCACACCGCCAAGCAAAAATCGTGGCTTTTCTTGCTGTAGTGGCATGGTTGACGTGTTTCGTCAGCATGGGATCTGGTCTGGCAATGAACGTTGAGCGACCACGAGCGCTGTTCTTTCACGGAGGCTGGCATCGAGGTGATTCCTGGAAGACGGTTTGGCAGTGGGTCGGGATGTTGCCGTTGGCTTTTTTTTTGACGGTTTGGCGTGCTTTTTGGAAATATCCCCGGACTTCCGCTTTTTTTGTCGGTTTACAATAGATCTATATATAAAAATAGTAGTAATAGTAAACGCGTTTTTTTCTGTGGATAAGTCGCTTTTTTTCAACAGGATCAATCGTTTACACGCAAAATAAAGCGTGCATAATCGCTGTATCACGCGAGGAGCAAAATTGTATAAAATGCGGGCCTGTGCAAAAGTTCGTGTTTACGCACAAGTCATCCTGTGGATATCAAGTGACTTATCCACAATCGTTTCAAATTCCCCCTTTTTTCAACATCGAACCGCCTGCTGGTACTGTGCCTGCTCAGGTCTGTTGACGTTTACATTTTGCAAAACGGTTTGGCAGTGCTGTTTGCGTGATGCCGGCCGTGCCGGTTTTCGTCGCGCAGTTGTTGGCTCGATTTTTTTTGTCAGCCAACGCTGTTGCCCAGCTTTTTTTGAAGATGGGCTTGTGAAGGTTCGCTAAGCGGTAGGGCAGGCAAGACGTGCGTTGTCGGGTTTACCTTAACAAGTTCGTATACAAGAATAGTAATAGTAGTTAACGGCGGCATCTTCTGTGGATAAGTCCCGATTTATCCTTGTAAACAATCGCTTGGCGTGCGGATAAGCGCTGAGTAAGGGTTGTATCTGCCTGGGACGGTTTCTGGACAAAAAAAAGCCGCTGAAAAAATTTTTCGTTTACACACATATCGTCCCTGTGGATATCCATACGGTTATCCACAGCTTGCCGCCCCTGGTTTGATGCTTTTTTACCTTGCCGTGACGCTTGTTCGTATCCCAGGCAACGATTAATGTCGCCCTGGTTCGGCACTGGTGGTAATCTCAAGGCGGCTCAGCAGCCATGCATGCATGAAGAAAGACAGACTCTGGTAGCGGAACGCGGCGGGGAGACACGCCGCGTGACAGCTTGATGGCATACCGAAAGGAGCTTCATTGGAATCGGCAGGCGAATACGACTACATCATCGTGGGCGGCGGCACGGCAGGTTGCGTGCTGGCCAACCGGCTCACACGCGACAAGGATGCCAACGTTTTGCTCGTGGAAGCGGGCGGCAAGGACGATTACGTGTGGATCCACATCCCCGTCGGCTATCTGCATTGCATCGGCAATCCCCGCACGGACTGGCTGTATTCCACGCAGGCGGACGCGGGACTGGGCGGGCGCAGCCTGATCTATCCACGCGGAAAGGTGCTCGGCGGCAGTTCTTCCATCAACGGCATGATCTATATGCGGGGCCAGGCCGGCGATTACGATCACTGGGCCGACCTGACGGACGACGCTTCCTGGCGCTGGGACAAGGTCTTGCCGCTATTTAAGCAAAGCGAGGATTATTACGGCGGCGCCTCGGAAAACCATGGCGTGGGCGGCGAGTGGCGCGTGGAAAAACAGCGGCTGTCATGGGATATCCTGAACGCGTTCCGCGATGCGGCGCAGCAAGTCGGCATCCCGAAAACCAGCGATTTCAATGGCGGCGACAATAGCGGCAGCGCGTATTTCGACGTCAACCAGCGCCGCGGCATCCGCTGGAATACCTCGAAAGCATTTTTGAAACCGGCATCGCGCCGCCCGAATCTGACCATCATGACGGGCTGCCACGTGGAACGTCTGTTGCTTGAGACTTCGGAGTCGGGCCCCCGTTGCACGGGCATCGTGTTTACGGGCGGCGGCACGCAGTGGCAGGCGACGGCCAAGCGGGAAACCTTGCTGACGGCGGGCGCCATCGGCTCGCCGCAATTGCTGCAATTGTCCGGCATCGGCCCGGCCGCCTTGCTGCAGCAGCATGGCATCGCGCCCGTGCTGGACGCTCCTGGCGTGGGCGGCAATTTGCAGGACCACTTGCAGCTGCGCATGGTATTCAAAGTGCAGGGCGTGAAAACGCTGAACATCATGGCGGGCAATATGCTGGGCAAGATGCAGATCGGCTTGCAATATGCGTTGTTTCAGAGCGGGCCCATGTCGATGGCGCCATCGCAGTTGGGGGCGTTCGCCAAATCCGATCCGCAGCAAGCCACGCCGAACCTGCAATACCACGTGCAGCCCTTGTCGCTCGACAAATTCGGCGAACCCTTGCATGCGTTTCCAGCATTTACGGCCAGTGTGTGCAATCTGCGTCCCACGTCGCGTGGCCACGTGCAGATCGCATCGGCCGACAGCTATGCGGCGCCAAAGATCGTTCCCAATTACCTCAGTACCGAGCAGGACCGCAGCGTGGCGGCCGACGCCTTGCGCCTGACGCGGACCATCGCCGCAGCGCCGGCCCTGAAAAAATTTGCGCCGGAAGAATACAAGCCTGGCGTGCAATTCCAGAGCCAGGAAGAACTGGCGCAGGCGGCCAGCCAGATCGGCACCACCATCTTCCACCCGGTGGGCACTTGCCGCATGGGACTGGCCAGCGAGGCATCAAGCGTGGTCGACAGCCAGTTGCGCGTGATCGGCGTGGCCGGTTTGCGCGTCGTCGATGCCTCGATCATGCCGTACATTACTTCTGGTAACACGAACTCGCCCACGGTGATGATTGCGGAAAAAGCGGCGCAAATGATACATGCGGCCTGGAAATAGCGGGGCAAGCGTGCGAGTTTGCGCCATTCGGGCCGGCGAAAAATCCCCGTAGTTATACTGTATTGTGCGTTAAATTTAAGTTGTGTATTATAAAAATGACTAAGTAGTACAAAAAGTACAACTAGGAGACACGATGTCAAACGTAATCTTGGAAACAAGAAATTTGACCAAGGAATTCAAGGGTTTCACCGCTGTGAGCGACGTGAACCTGAAGGTAGAGCGCGGCCATATCCACGCCTTGATCGGTCCGAACGGTGCCGGCAAGACCACGTGTTTTAACTTGCTCACCAAATTCCTGGTCCCCACTTCCGGACAGATCCTGTTCAATGGAAAAGATATCACGGCCGCCAAACCGGCCCAGATCGCGCGCATGGGCGTGATCCGTTCCTTCCAGATTTCCGCCGTCTTTCCCCATTTATCCGTGCTGCAGAATGTGCGTATCGGCTTGCAGCGCCAGCTCGGTACCTCGTTCCACTTCTGGCAAAGCGAACGCGCATTGAACCAGCTCAACGACCGTGCCATGGCCTTGCTGGCCGAAGTCGACCTGACGGAGTTTGCCGACACCATTACGGTCGACATGCCGTACGGGCGCAAGCGGGCGCTGGAAATTGCCACCACCCTGGCGATGGAACCGGAAATGATGCTGCTCGACGAACCCACGCAAGGCATGGGCCACGAAGACGTGCACCGCGTGACGGAACTGATTAAAAAAGTGTCGGCTGGCCGCACGATTTTGATGGTGGAACACAATATGAGCGTGGTCTCTGGCATCTGCGACAAAATTTCCGTCCTGCAGCGTGGCGCCATGCTGGCCGAAGGCAGTTACGCGGAAGTGTCGCGCAATCCGCAAGTGATGGAAGCGTACATGGGCACCACCCACGCGGAACTGGAAGGGGCGCATTGATGGCGACACAAGTGAATGGCGGCGCACCTGCGCTGGAAATTACGCAACTGCACACCTGGTATGGCGAATCGCACATCCTGCACGACGTGAACCTGAAAGTGGCGCAGGGAGAAGTGGTCACTTTGCTGGGCCGCAACGGCGCCGGCCGCACGACCACCCTGCGCGCCATCATGGGGCTGACGGGCGCGCGCACGGGCTCCATCAAAGTCAACGGCGTCGAAGCGATAGGTTTGGCCACGCACAAAATCGCCCACCTGGGCATCGGGTATTGTCCCGAAGAGCGCGGTATTTTTTCGTCGCTGTCGACCGAGGAAAACCTGCTACTGCCGCCGACCCTGGCCAGCGGCGAGAAGGGCATGTCGGTGGAGGAAATCTACGCCATGTTCCCGAACTTGCAGGAACGCCGGCACAGCCAGGGAACGCGCCTGTCGGGCGGGGAACAGCAGATGCTGGCCGTGGCGCGCATCCTGCGCACGGGCGCGCGTTTGCTGCTGCTTGATGAAATATCCGAAGGCCTGGCGCCCGTCATCGTGCAAGGGCTGGCGCGCATGATCACCACCCTGAAAGCGAAGGGCTACACCATTGTCATGGTGGAACAGAATTTCCGGTTTGCCGCGCCGCTGGCGGACCGGTTTTATGTGATGGAGCACGGTCAGATTGTCGAGACTTTTGCTGCATCCGAACTGGAGGCCAAGATGCCGGTATTGACCGAGCTGCTTGGCGTGTAGTCCCCATGTAGTGCGTTTTACTCGTCATCGACCAGCAATCGTCTGAATAGCAAACAATAATCCCAACGGAGACACCATGAAACGTAACGCTATCGCCATTGCCACCGCCACTCTTTGCGCATTGGGCTTTTCCGCCGCCGCGCACGCCCAGGTATCGGGCGACACCATCAAGATCGGTTTTATTTCCGACATGTCGGGCGTGTATTCCGACGTCGACGGCCTCGGCGGCGCGGAAGCCATCAAGATGGCGATCGCCGATGCCGGCGTCGTACTGGCCGGCAAAAAGGTGGAATTCATTTCCGCCGACCATCAAAACAAGGCCGACATCGCCGCTTCGAAAGCGCGCGAATGGTTTGACCAGCAGGGCGTCGACATGCTGATCGGCGGCACCAATTCCGGCGCCAGCCTGGCCATGGCCAAGGTGGCGGCGGAAAAGAAAAAAATCTTCATCGCCATCGGCGCCGGCTCCTCGCGCCTGACGAATGAAGAGTGCACGCCTTACACCGTGCATTACGCCTACGACACGGTGGCGCTGGCGCGCGGCACGGGCGGCACCATCGTCAAGCAGGGCGGCAAGAACTGGTATTTCATGACAGCCGATTATGCGTTTGGCCACTCGCTGGAAAAAGACACGGCCGAGGTCGTCAAGGCGGCCGGCGGCAAGGTGTTGGGCAGCGTCAAGCATCCGCTGGGCGCCTCCGACTTTTCTTCCTTCCTGCTGCAGGCGCAATCGGCAAAACCGCAAATTCTGGGCCTGGCCAATGCCGGTGGCGACGCCATCAACAGCATCAAGGCGGCCAACGAGTTCGGCCTGACGAAATCGATGAAACTGGCCGGCTTGCTGATCTTCATCAATGACATCCATTCGCTGGGCCTGAACCTGACGCAGGGCATGTACCTGACGGATGGCTGGTACTGGGACTTGAATGCGGACACGCGCGCCTGGTCGAAACGTTATTTCGCCAAGATGAAGAAAGAGCCATCGATGCTGCAGGCGGCCGACTATTCGGCGGCGGCCAACTACCTGAAAGCCGTCAAGGCAATCGGTACGGATGACACCGAGAAGGTCATGGCCTACCTGAAAAAGACCAAGATCAACGACATGTTCACCCAGAATGGCGAAGTGCGTCCCGATGGCCGCATGGTGCACGATATGTACTTGATGGAAGTGAAGAAACCGTCCGAGTCGAAATACCCATGGGATTACTACAAGGTAGTCGCCACCGTGCCCGGCGCGCAAGCATATGTGACCAAGGCCGAGTCGAAGTGTTCGCTGTGGAAGTAACGCTGTAGCAACCTCCACAGAGTGCCCGCCTGCGCGCGGGCGCTCTGTCCTGCATGCTTCGCCCGCAGGGTTCGCCTTGCGCCGCCGCACCCGTTTGCGGTGGCGCGTTTCCCTTGATACCACACCGCTATCCGGCGGTGCTTTTTATACTGTGATGCCATGGAAATTTTCGGCGTTCCAATACAAGCGATGATGAGCCAGCTGCTGCTGGGTCTCGTCAACGGCTCGTTCTATGCCATGTTGTCCCTCGGTCTGGCCGTCATCTTCGGCTTGCTTAACGTTATTAATTTCTCGCACGGCGCCATGTACATGATGGGCGCCTTCCTGGCCTGGATGGGCCTCAGCTATTTCGACATCAATTACTGGGCCATGCTCGTCATCGCCCCGATCCTCGTCGGCCTGGTCGGCATCCTGATCGAAAAGACCATGCTGCGCTGGCTGTATAAACTCGACCACCTGTATGGCTTGCTGCTGACCTTCGGCATCACCCTGATCATGGAAGGCGTGTTTCGCTCGTTCTATGGCGTCTCGGGCCAGCCGTATGCCGTGCCCGAAGCGCTGGCCGGCGCGACGGACCTCGGTTTCATGATCTTGCCGAACTACCGCGCCTGGGTGGTGATCGCATCGCTCTCCGTGTGCCTGGCCACCTGGTTCGTCATCGAGAAAACCAAATTAGGGGCCTACCTGCGGGCCGGCACGGAAAACCCGAAACTGGTGGAAGCGTTCGGCATCAACGTGCCGCTGATGGTGACGTTGACGTTCGGCTTCGGCGTGGCGCTGGCCGGTTTCGCCGGTGTGCTGGCGGCGCCCATCATCCAGGTTTCGCCGCTGATGGGCTCGAACCTGATCATCGTCGTGTTTGCCGTGGTGGTGATTGGCGGCATGGGTTCCATCATGGGTTCCATCCTGACGGGCCTGGGCCTGGGCGTGATTGAGGGCCTGACCCGCGTGTTCTATCCGGAAGGCTCGGCCACCGTGGTGTTCGTGGTGATGGTCATCGTGCTGCTGCTGCGTCCCGCCGGCCTGTTCGGCAAAGAAAAGTAATTCTCATCAGTCATGTATTGGAGCTACCACGATGAATAAGAATGTAGGCTACGCCATTGCCTTGCTGCTGGCGTTGGCGGCCCCGTTTTACGGCTATCCCGTCTTCCTGATGAAGTTGCTGTGCTTTGCCCTGTTTGCCTGCGCGTTCAACTTGCTGATCGGCTATACGGGCTTGTTGTCGTTCGGCCACGCGGCCTTCTTCGGCGGCGCCGGTTATGTCACCGGCTATGCGCTGCGCACCTGGGGCTGGCCAACGGAACTCGGTTTGCTGGCCGGCGTCGCCACGGGCGCCTTGCTGGGCCTGGTGATCGGCGGCCTGGCGATCCGCCGCCAGGGCATCTACTTTACGATGATCACCCTGGCGCTGGCGCAGATGGTGTACTTCCTGGCCTTGCGACTGCCGTTCACGGGTGGCGAGGATGGCTTGCAAGGTGTTCCACGTGGAACCTTGCTCGGCACGATAGACCTGGGCAATGACACCGTCTTGTACTACGTCGTGCTGGCCATCTTTGTCGCCGGCTTCGCCCTGATCGTGCGCACCATCCACTCGCCGTTTGGCCAGGTGCTCAAGGCGATCAAGGAAAACGAACCGCGCGCCATCTCGCTCGGCTATGACGTCAACAAGTACAAGCTGATGGCCATCGTCCTGTCCGCCTCCCTGGCCGCGCTGGCCGGCGCCACCAAGACCCTGGTGCTGGGCTTTGAGACGCTGACCGACGTGTACTGGGGCATGTCGGGCCTGGTTGTGCTGATGACTCTGGTGGGCGGCATGGGCACCTTGTCCGGCCCCATCCTTGGCGCCGTGCTGATCATTGCGCTGGAAAACAAGCTGGGCGATGTCGGTACCTATTTGGCCACGCACACGGGCATCGAGTGGTTCGGCACCCTGGGCGAATCGGTGGGCATGGTGACGGGCGTGATCTTCGTCATCTGCGTGCTGATGTTCCGGCGTGGTATTGTCGGCGAAGCCATTGCGCGCTTCGGCGGCAGGGCTGCCAAAGCCGCGGCCTGATTTTCAAGCAACGCCGGACGGATCGTCCGGCGTTTTTCATTGTGCGTCCACTGTTACTTCAACGGAGAGTACCACCATGCAAATGACGATCATGCGCGCGGGGAGCAGTCTGTGCACCGTGCTGGCATTGGCAGCCTGCGGCAGCAACCATGCGCCGGAAGAACTGAACCAGATGCCCGGCTACCTGGGTACCATCACGCGGGCCGACTACGACGGCAAGACGAACGACCTGCTCACGGCTGGCCTGGGCAAGACGGGGCTGGCGGGCGCCGCGCCCGCGTATGCGAACGTGGAACAGCCGACGCCGCTTGAACTGCGCCGCAATGCCATCTACGCCAATTACCGGGCCGTGCTCGACATTGCCGCCAACAGCGGCTACGGCACCCTGTACGGACCGAACGTGGATGCGTCCGGGAACGTGGGTACGGGCGAGGGCCTGGTCGCGGGCAGTGAATACATCGCCTATGCCGATGATGGCACGGGCAAGAAGAATGTTACCTTGATGGTGCAGGTGCCGGCCAGCTTCGACCCCGACCATGCCTGCATCGTCACGGGCACGTCGAGCGGCTCGCGCGGCATCTACGGCGCCATCGGCAGCTCCGGTGAATGGGGCTTGAAAAAAGGCTGCGCCGTGGCGTATGCCGACAAGGGTTCCGGCACGGGCTTGTATGTGTTCGAGGACGACAGCGTCAACCTGCAGAACGGCCTGCGCGCTGGCAGGGTGACCGCCGGCAAGAATGCGCTCTTCGCGCCGGACCTGAGCGACGCCGAGCGGCTGGCCTGGACTGGCACCAACCCGAACCGCATCGCCTTCAAGCATGCGCACTCGCAGCAGAACCCCGAGAAGGATTGGGGCAAGGTCACCTTGCAGGCCGTCGAGATGGCGTATTACGTTTTGAACGAGCGCTATGGCGTGCTGGCCCGCGACGGCAGTTCGCGCATCGTGCGGCTGACGCCGAAGAACACCATCACGATTGCCTCGAGCATTTCCAACGGCGCCGGCTCGGCCTTGCTGGCGGCGGAACAGGATAGCAAGGGCTTGATCAGCGGCGTGGCGGCCAGCGAGCCGCAAGTCCAGCCGGCGGCATCGAGCGCCTACACTGTGCGCCAGGGTGGGGCGGCGGTCGCCAATCCCGGCCGTGCGCTGTTTGACTACGCCACCTATGCTGCCCTGTATCAACCATGCATCGCCTCCGTGGCCGGCAACGCGGGACGCTGCACGGCGCTCGTCGCCAAGGGCTTATTGAACGGCGCCGACCTGGCGGCGCAGCAGGCGGACGCCAAGCAGCGCTTGCGCGCGTATGGCTGGTTGCCCGACTCCGATCCCTTGCAGGCCGCGCATGCGGGCACGAACATCCTCGTGGCCGTCACCTATGCGTATTCCTATGGAAAATTCTCCGTGACCGATAAAGTGTGCGGTTTCACGTTTGCGCAGACGGACGGCAGCGGCAATCCGATCGCGTTCACGTCGGCACAAAAGGCGGCCAGCTTTGCCGCACAAAATGGCATCCTCGGCAATGTCGTGTATGAGAACAGCGTGGGCGGCGCGAAGGTCTACACGGCCGGCGTGTCGCCGTCGAACAGCCTGGCGGACCAGTCGCTCGACGGCTTCCTGTGCCTGCGCAGCCTGGCGACGGGGCGCGACACCGTCAGCGGCGCCAACCTGCAAGGGACATTGGCCACGCAAAGCGTGCGCGTGCGTGCGGGCATGGCCGAGGTCGCGGCCAGCGGCAAATTGAACGGCAAGCCGGCCATCATCGTGCACGGACGCAGCGACACCCTGATTCCCGTCAATCACGCGTCGCGCGCTTACGTGGGCCTGAACGCTGCCGTGGAAGGGGGTAATAGCAAGCTGCGCTATATCGAGGTGACCAATGCGAACCACTTCGATTCCTTCAGCAATGCCTTGCCGACCCTGATCGTGCCGCTGCACGTGTACCTGAACCGGGCACTCGACGCCATGTATGCGCATCTGAATGCCAAGCAAGCTCTGCCGCCATCGCAGGTGGTGCGCACGGTGACGCGTGCCGATGCATCGACCCTGATCACGAATGTCAACGTGCCAGCGATCGCCACGGCGCCGGCGCCCGGCAATGTCATCAGTGTGACGGGGACTGTCGTCGATATTCCCAACTAGGCTATATGGTATGTAGAAGCTGCGGCCACGTTTCACGTGGCTGTTTTTATTCCCAGGCCGACTCGGCGATATGGCCCAGTCCCTGGAAGACGGGCTTGGAAAACCAGTAACCCTGCATCAGGGAAATACCGCAGCCGGAAAGAAAATCGCGCTCGGCGCGCGTCTCGATGCCTTCGGCCAGCACGCGGATACCGAGTTCATGGCACAGGCTGGCGATGGCCCGCACGATGGCCTGGCGCGGCGCATGCGTATCGATGCCGCGCACCAGGTCCATATCGATCTTGATGATGTCAGGCTGGTATTCGGCCAGCAAGTTCAAGCCCGCATAGCCGGCGCCGAAATCGTCGATGGCCGTCTGGAAACCGAAGCGCCGGTACGCGCGGAAGATCTCGACCAGATGTGGACGGTCTTGTACCCGTTCGCCTTCCGTCACTTCAAAGATGATTTTGTCGGTAGGGAAGCGATGGAGCTTGGCCGCTTCCAGGGTGCTGCGGATGCACACTTCAGGACGGTAAACGGCGTTGGGCAGGAAGTTGATCGACAGAAATCCCTGCATGCCCAGCCTGGCAGCGCCGGCCACGGCCTTGACGCGGCACGCCTGGTCGAAGCGGTAGCGGTTGTCGTCGTTGACTTGCGCCAGCACGCTGGCCGCGCTTTCGCCATTGGGGCCGCGCACCAGCGCCTCGTGCGCATAGATGCTGCGCGTGGCCAGGTCGACGATGGGCTGATACGCATACTCGAAGGCAAACGGCAGCGGCGCGCCGTCATGGCAGCCGGCACAGGCACCGTGCGGAAAGCTGGTGCTGTCAGGGTGGATGGGGATGTCGGGAGGCGTCATGGCGGCAGTGTAGCAGGGCGGGCCGGTCCTATTCCGTCTGCTGCTTCACAGTGCGGCCGCATAGATGGCGCGCGCGTCGGCGCGCGTGACGGGCCGTGGATTGTTGCCCAGCAAGCGCGTCTGCAGCATGGCTTCATCGGCCAGGTGGTCCAGGTCACCGGCTGCGATGCCCACCTCGCGCAGGGTGCGCGCGATGCCCGTGGCCACGGCGATTTCCTGCATCGTATCGATCAAGGCCACGGCTCGCGCTTCCTCGCTGCCCGCGATGCCGGGCTGCAGGATGGTGGCCAGTTGCGCATACAGGGGCGCTGCGTGGGACAGATTAAAACGCAGCACGTGCGGCAGCACCAGCGCATTCGACAGGCCGTGTGGCACGTGGAACAGTCCCCCGATGGGATAGGCGAGCGCATGCACGGCGGCCACGGGCGCGTTCGCAAACGCCTGGCCGGCCAGCATGGCGCCCAGCAGCATGGCTTGGCGCGCCGGCACGTTGGCGCCATCGCGGCAGGCGGTGACCAGGTTATTGGAGAGTAGCGACAGCGCTTGTGTGGCCAGCATGTCGGACAAGGGATTTTTCAGCAGGTGGCTGGTGTACGCTTCGATCGCATGCACCATGGCATCGATGCCGGTGGCGGCCGTCACAGCGGGCGGCAAACCCAGGGTCAGGTTGGCGTCGAGGATGGCCAGGTCCGCATACAGTTGCGGCGCGACCACGCCCATCTTGCTGGTGGCGCCTGTGGTGACGATGGCGATGTGCGTCACTTCCGAGCCCGTGCCGGCCGTGGTCGGCAATTGCACGAGGGGCAGGCGCTGGCCGTGAACATTACCGATGCCATACAGTTGCGCCAGTTCTTGGTGGCCTGGTGCCAGCACGGCGATCAGCTTGGCCACGTCCAGCGAGCTGCCGCCACCGAGGCCGATAATCAGTTCCACGTGAAACATCTGCGCCTGGGCCACGCCGGCCAGCACGACGGCTTCGGGCGGATCGGCTTGCACGTCGGAAAACACGTGGACCTCAATGCCGGCCGCCTGCAAGCTGTGCCGGGAGGCGTCGGCCAGGCCCGTGCGCAAAAAGCCCGCATCGGTGACGAGCAGGGCGCGGCGTACGGTGGGGAAGTGGTGGGCGATGTGCGTGCCCAGTTGGGCGGCGGCGCCCGGTTCAACGATCAGATGCGGCACGGTGCGAAACTGGAAGGCGGACATGCAGACTCCTGACAGTGAGGACAGAAGCCAAGCTTACTCCGCTTTCCAGCCCCGCGCCTGTTTCACGTGGAACCAGATCCGTCGCTTACTCCCAGTCCAGCGCGCCTTTCTTCCACTCATAGACTAGTCCGATTGTCAGCACGGCGAGAAAACCCATGACGGCCCAGAAACCGACCAGGCCCAGTTCGTTGACATTGGCCGCCCACGGCATCAGAAAGATGACTTCGATATCGAACAGGATGAACAGAATGGCGACCAGATAGAAGCGGACGTCGAACTTCATGCGCGCATCGCCGAATGCTTCGAAGCCGCATTCGTACGGCGACAGTTTTTGTGCATCCGGTTTGTGCGGACCGAGCGCGCGTCCCAGCAGCATGGGCACGATGCCGACGAGGATGCCGATCAGAATGAACAGCAGAACGGGAAAATAGTTTTCGAGGAGCATGGGGATTCCTCTCAGTGGCTGGACGACAGTTTCATCAGCACGATGCCGCACACGATGAGGACGGCGGCGCACACGCGCAGGGTGTTGACTTGCTCGCCCAGAAAAACGATGCCGACGATAAAGGCGCCGACGGCGCCGATGCCCGTCCAGATCGTATAGGCCGTGCCCAGGGGCAGGGTGCGCATGGCCAGCGACAGCAAGCCGAAGCTGGCGATCATCATGACGATGGTAAGGACGGAGGGAGTGAGTTTGGTGAAACCCTCGGAGAGTTTCATTGAGTATGCCCACACGACTTCAAACATGCCGGCAATGAGTAACAGTATCCAGGCCATGGCGGCTCCTTATACAGAGCGGGCCGTCCCGGTGTGTTCCCATGATGGGGGAGGCCGTCCTCCGATGGCCACAGGCGTGGCCACAGGCGTGGCCACAGGCGTGGCCACGGATGCGGACGATGCGGTAATTGTAGCAAACATTGCCGGACGTTGCAGCACCAGCGCGGGCACTGTCCTGGCACCGCTGCGTGTTCCACGTGAAACAAAAATCGCCGCTGACTTGCCCTTGCTGAGTAAAAATTAAGCAAAAATTGGCCCGTGGAAGGTTGCGCTTGCAAAAAGACTCTATAATCGGAGCTCTCTTCCCGCATTTTTACTTGCACTGTTACCTATTTATCATGTTATTTCCTACAGAATTCGACGTCATCGTTGTCGGCGGTGGTCACGCCGGTACCGAGGCGGCCCTCGCTTCCGCCCGCATGGGGCAGAAGACGCTATTGCTCACGCATAATATTGAGACACTGGGCCAGATGTCGTGCAACCCCTCCATCGGTGGCATCGGCAAGGGTCATCTGGTCAAGGAAGTCGATGCCATGGGCGGCGCGATGGCGATCGCCACCGACGAATCCGGCATCCAGTTCCGCATTCTGAACTCCTCGAAAGGCCCGGCAGTTCGCGCCACGCGCGCCCAGGCCGACCGTATTTTGTACAAGGCCGCCATCCGCACGCGCCTGGAAAACCAGCCGAATCTGTGGCTGTTCCAGCAAGCGGTCGATGATCTGATCGTCGAAGGCGACCGGGTCGTCGGCGCCGTGACGCAGATCGGCTTGAAGTTTCTTGCGCGCGCCGTCGTGCTGACGGCCGGTACTTTCCTCGACGGCAAGATCCACGTGGGCTTGAATAATTATTCGGCTGGCCGTGCCGGCGACCCGCCCGCCATCTCGCTGTCGGCCCGCCTGAAAGAGCTGAAGCTGCCGCAGGGCCGTTTGAAAACGGGGACGCCGCCGCGCATCGATGGCCGTACGATCGACTTTTCCGTCATGCAGGAACAGGCGGGCGACCTCGATCCCGTGCCTGTGTTTTCCGTGATGGGCAACACGGCCATGCACCCGCGCCAGGTACCGTGCTGGGTCACGCACACGAATAGCCAGACGCACGACATCATCCGTGCCGGCCTGGACCGCAGCCCCATGTACACGGGCGTGATCGAAGGCGTGGGCCCCCGTTATTGCCCGTCGATCGAAGACAAGATCCACCGTTTCTCGGGCAAGGAATCGCACCAGATCTTCCTCGAGCCGGAAGGCTTGACGACGCATGAGTTCTATCCGAACGGCATTTCCACGAGCCTGCCGTTCGACGTGCAGATCGCCCTGGTGCAATCGATGAAGGGCATGGAAAACGCCCACATCCTGCGCCCCGGCTACGCCATCGAATACGATTATTTCGACCCGCGCGGCTTGAAGGCGTCGCTGGAAACGAAGGCCGTCGCCGGCCTGTTCTTCGCCGGCCAGATCAACGGCACCACCGGCTACGAAGAAGCGGCCGCGCAAGGCATGCTGGCGGGCCTGAATGCGGCCTTGCTGACGCAGGACAAGGAAGCCTGGGTACCGGGCCGCTCCGAGGCCTATCTGGGCGTGCTGGTCGACGATCTGATCACCCAGGGCGTGCAGGAACCGTACCGCATGTTCACCAGCCGCGCCGAGTACCGTTTGAGCCTGCGCGAAGACAATGCCGACATGCGGTTGACGGAAATCGGCCGCGCTTTGGGCTGCGTCGGCGACGCCCAATGGCAAGCGTTCGAGACCAAGCGCGAAGCGGTGGCGCTGGAACTGCAGCGCCTGCGTTCCACGTGGGTCAATCCGCGCATCCTGGCGGCCGCCGAATCGGAACGCATCGTGGGCCAGGCCATCGAGCGCGAGTACTCGCTGGCGGACCTGCTGTGCCGCCCGAACGTCGCCTACGACACCCTGATGAGCATGACGGGCATGGAAGGCCAGGCCCTGGCCGGCCCCGGCGTGATGGATCCCGCCGTGCGCGAACAGGTGGAAATCCAGCTCAAATATGCGGGCTACATCGAGCGCCAGAGCAAGGAAATCGAGCGCCACGAACACTATGAAAACCTGGCCTTGCCAGAAGGTTTCAATTATCTCGATATCGGCGCACTGTCGGTCGAAGTGCGGCAAAAACTCGACAAGCAGCGCCCGGAAACCCTGGGCCAGGCATCGCGCATTTCGGGCGTGACGCCGGCGGCCATTTCGCTGCTGCTGGTGCACCTGAAAAAGCGCGGCTTTGGCGCCGCGCACACCACCACTTTAAAGGACGAGGTTGTTGAATGAAGCAGTTTGACCGGGCCGCATTGGCCCCCATTTTGAATGAAGGCATCGCCGCGCTGGGGCTGGACCTGAGCGCGGATCAGACGGAAAAACTGCTCGATTACCTGGCCTTGCTGGCCAAATGGAATAGCGTGTACAACCTGACGTCGGTGCGCGATCCTATGCAGATGCTGACCCTGCACGTGCTCGATTCGCTGGCCGCCGTGCCGGCGTTCGCGGATGCAAAGAATGTGCTCGACGTGGGCGCCGGCGGTGGCTTGCCGGGCATGGTCCTGGCCATCGCGCGGCCCGATATCAAGGTGTCGATGATCGATACCGTGCATAAAAAGACGGCTTTTTTGACGCAAGTGAAGGCCGAACTGGGCTTGAGCAACGTTAGCGTGTACACGAAACGGGTGGAACAGCTGGAAGTGCAGCAGAAATTCGACGTGATCACCTCGCGTGCCTTTGCCGACCTGTCCGACTTCGTCAACTGGTCGAACCACGTACTGGCCGAGGGCGGGCAATACATCGCCTTGAAAGGGGTGGCACCACCAGACGAGAGAGAGCGGCTGCCGCCAGACTGGAAAGTGACGGAATTACGCGCAATTCAGGTACCAGGGCTAAATGCAGAGCGTCATCTGGTCTTTATAGCAAGAATTTAAAAGTCAAAAAATAAATGAGATAAACAGTTTATACGGTATAAATAATATAAACCGTATAAACGATTTATATCGTATAAATGAAATAAACAGTATAAATCGTTTCGGCCGAATGCCGGGGCGCGTGATGAAGTTTGCATCTCTTTACAACTAGAAGATACATGGCCAAAATTTTTTGTGTAGCAAATCAAAAGGGTGGTGTTGGTAAAACCACAACAAGCGTCAACCTCTCCGCCGGTCTGGCCAAGTTGAACCAGCGTGTGCTGCTGGTCGACCTCGACCCGCAGGGCAATGCGACCATGGGTGCCGGCATCAACAAGGCCGGCCTGAAGGCGTCGACCTATGAAGTCATGCTGGGCGAGTCCAATGTCAAGACGGCACGCCAGCGTTCGGAAGCGGGGCGCTTCGATGTCTTGCCGTCGAACCGCGAGCTGGCCGGCGCGGAAGTGGAGATGGTCGAACTGGACAACCGCGAACGCCGCCTCAAGGATGCGCTGGCCGAAGTGGACGGCGAATACGATTTCATCCTGGTAGATTGCCCACCGGCATTATCGATGCTGACCCTGAACGGCCTGTGCGCGGCGCATGGCGTGATCATCCCGATGCAGTGCGAGTACTACGCGCTGGAAGGCTTGTCCGACCTGGTCAACACCATCAAGAAGGTGCACGCCAATCTGAACCCGGACTTGAAGATCATCGGCCTGCTGCGCGTGATGTTCGATCCACGCATGACATTATCGCAACAAGTGTCGGCCCAGCTGGAACAGCACTTCGGCGACAAGGTGTTCAACACCATCATCCCGCGCAACGTCCGCCTGGCCGAAGCGCCGTCGTACGGCTTGCCCGGCGTGACCTTCGACCCGAGCTCGAAAGGTGCGCAGGCGTATATCGCCTTCGGCGCCGAGATGGTCGAACGCATCAAACATATGTAAACAAGGGGCGAGCGTCTGCACAATATGGTGTGAGCGCTTACTCTGAAAACACGATTAGGACAGCATGGCTACGAAAAAATTAAAAGGACTGGGCCGCGGACTCGACGCCCTGTTGGGCGGCGGTGGCGGCGACTTCGCCAGTCCGGACACAAATCAACCGTCGAACTTGCCCGTGTCGCAAATGCAAGCGGGCAAATACCAGCCGCGCACGCGCATGGACGAGGGGGCCTTGAACGAACTGGCCGCCTCGATCAAGGCGCAAGGGCTGATGCAGCCGATCCTGGTGCGCCCGATCGGGCAAGACACCTTGAGCGGACTTGTCAAATATGAAATCATCGCCGGCGAACGCCGTTTCCGCGCCTCGCAACTGGCCGGCCTGACGGAAGTGCCGGTGCTGGTGCGCGATGTGGACGACCTGGCCGCCGCGGCCATGGCGCTGATCGAGAATATCCAGCGCGAAGACCTCAATCCATTGGAAGAAGCGCAGGGCATTCACCGCCTGATCGCCGACTTCAGTTTTACGCATGAGCAAGCGGCCACTGCGCTGGGACGCTCGCGCAGCGCCGTGTCGAACCTGTTGCGTTTGATGAACTTGGCCGCTCCTGTGCAAACCATGCTGATGGCCGGCGATATCGACATGGGCCATGCGCGCGCGCTGCTGGCCGTCGATGCGGCCAGCCAGATCACCCTGGCCAATCAGGTTGTGGCCAAGCGCCTGTCCGTGCGCGAAACGGAAAAGCTTGTCACGCGCACGGTCGAGGAAGCGGCCAACCCGGTCGAGCCGCGGCAAAAGGAAAAGTCGGGCGACATCGCGCGCCTGGAAGAAGAGCTGTCCGATGCGCTGGCCACGCCCGTGGTGTTCAAGATGGGCAACAAGGGCCGTGGCCAATTGGTGATTGATTTTGCCGATCTTGACGTACTGGATGGTTTGTTGACCCGCTTGCGTGGTTAAATAGCAAGCTGCAAAGACAGGGGCCATGCGGGTGTGGACAATCGGGCCATGCTTTCCGGATGCACCACGTGATTCCTTGATAACACGGCTGGGAGCGGCCAGACAAGCGGCTTTGCCATATAGTGGTGCAAATGGCGGCGAATAGTCGGTAAAGCGTCAGTTTCACGCAGCAATTGCCCTGCTGCGGTGCAGCAACGTTTGACTCTATAGATCAAAGCCAACTATAATCCCGTGTCTTTGCGTGTGTAGATTTTTCTGGGAACTTGGCAATTGAGTGATTCACAACAAAGTATTGCCAAGCCAGTCTACAAAGTAGTTGCCTTGCAGCTAGCAATCGCTATCAGTTTTGCCACGGTCACCCTGTTTTTCGGTGGCAGTGTCAGAGGCTGGTCCGCCGCATACGGCGGCGCTATCGCAGTCATCGGTAGCCTGGTGTATGCCCTGTTGGTAGTTCGCGGTTCTAGCGACGCCAATAAGGCATTCCGGGCGCATTTGCGCGCAGAAGTGGTGAAAATATTTATCACAGCGGTGCTGTTTATATTGGCACTGGTGTTGTTTCAGTCGGCCGCCTGGTTATGGCTGATCTTGGGTTTCGCGGTGGCAACCTTAGCATACTGGTTTTCATTGCTCGCTGTTTAATCATTGGTTTTGGGGCCTGTTGAGCTCTGAAACGACAAATCTAAATTCATTATGACCACAGAACACGCTATTGAAGCGGGCCATGCTGCCCCGGCCAACGCCACAGAATACATCAGTCACCATCTGGCCCACCTGAGAAGTGCCGACGGCATGATCAATCTGGATACGTTCTGGATTTCGGCCATTCTGGGCTTTGTTTTCCTGGCTGTTTTCTATATGGCGTCGCGCCGCGCGACGGCTGGTGTCCCCGGCAAGTTGCAAAACTTCGTCGAAATGGTCATGGAAATCGTCAATGACACTATTAATGGGGCCTTCCACGCGAAAAGCAAGGTCATCGCGCCGCTGGCCATCACAATTTTTGTGTGGGTCTGGTTGCTGAACGCGATGGACTTCCTGCCGGTTGACCTGTTGCCGAAGATTCTGAGCTGGTTTGGCGTGCATAAACTGCGCGCCGTGCCGACTGCCGACGTCAACCACACCTTCGCCATGTCGCTGTCGGTCGTGCTGTGCGTGATCGCCTTCTCGATCAAGGCCAAGGGCCTGGGCGGCTGGATCAAGGAACTGTTCACGGCACCGTTCCATGCGAGCGGCCTGATCGGCACGATCGCCCTGGCACCTGTCAATTTCTTGCTGCAAATGGTTGAGCTGGTTGCAAAACTGATCTCCCTGTCGCTGCGACTGTTCGGCAATATGTATGCCGGCGAACTGATTTTCATCTTGATCGCGTTGTTGCCTTGGTGGGCACAGTGGGCGTTGGGTGGTCCATGGGCAATTTTCCATATCTTGATTGTAACTTTGCAAGCTTTTGTGTTTATGGCGTTGACGGTTGTGTATCTGAGCCTTGCGGTTGAGAAACATTAATCATTAACTTTATATTTTGTTTTTTTAGTATCTTTCGTTTTTAAATTTAGGAGAATTTTATGCAAGCTCTGATCGCACAAGTACAAAGCATGACCGTTCTGGCAGCAGCAATCATCATCGGCCTGGCCGCAATCGGCACCGCTCTGGGCTTCGCTATCTTGGGTGGCAAATTCCTGGAAGCTTCGGCACGTCAACCAGAACTGATGCCACAACTGCAAACCAAACTGTTCGTTATCGCTGGTCTGCTGGATGCTATTTCGATGATCGGCGTTGGTGTTGCTCTGCTGTACACGTTCGCTAACCCGTTCCTGTCCGCTCTGACGGCTGTTGCTCAGTAATTCGCTCCAACCCTAGGAGAAACTTTTAGTTAGGAGCAAAGGTATGGACATCAATATGTCGCTCATCGGCCAGATGATCACCTTCGCGGTGTTGGTCTGGTTCTCGATGAAGTTCGTATTTCCAGCGCTGAACAATGCGCTGGATGAGCGTGCCAAACGAATCGCGGATGGATTGGCTGCGGCCGATCAAGGTCAAGCTTCGATGGCAGTCGCTGAAAAGCGTGCGCAAGAGGCATTGAACAGTGCACGTGAAGAAGCGTCGCAACGCGTTGCGGACGCTGAAAAGCGCGCGCAGCTGGTTGCTGAAGAGATCAAGCAAAATGCACAAGCTGAAGCTGCGCGTATCATTGCGCAAGCCCAGTCGGACGCCGAACAGCAACTGTCGAAAGCACGCGAACAATTGCGCGCTCAGGTGGCTGACCTGGCTGTCAAGGGTGCCGAGCAGATCTTGAAGCGTGAAGTTAACGCTACGGCTCACGCCGAAATGTTGCAGCGTCTTGCTGTCGAGCTGTAATCATGGCAGAACTCGCAACCGTCGCCCGTCCCTACGCGGAAGCTTTGTTCCGCGTAGCCCAAGCTGGTAAGGAGTCAAGCAACCTCGCGGCGTGGTCCGAGCTGGTGTCCGAACTGGCACAGATCGGTAGCCACCCCGAGGTACAGGCGTACGCGCGCAATCCGAAAGTTTCGGAAAGCGACGTCGCCGCCACCATCCTGTCGTTGTTGAAATCGCCGCTCAATGAGGAAGTGAAAAACTTCGTCACGATGTTGATCGAAAATGGCCGCATCAGCCTGCTGCCGGAAATCGGCGCGCAATTCCATGCCTTGAAAAATGGCCTGGAAGGTGCGGCTGACGCCGAGATCACGAGCGCTTTCGATCTGAGCGAAGGCCAAACGGCCGAGCTGGTCGCAACGCTGGAAAAGAAATTCAGTCGTAAGCTCAACCCTGCCGTCACAGTGGATCCATCGCTGCTCGGCGGCGTGCGCGTGGTCGTTGGCGACCAGGTGCTCGATACCTCGGTGCGCGCCAAGTTGCAGCAACTGCACGCTGCACTGGTGTCGTAAGACACGCGCTTCGGCAGGCCAGCTTAGACAGACCCTTACCCCTCGCGCAAGCTGAGAGAAACACTTTTAGGAGTTAGTATGCAACTCAACCCATCTGAAATCAGCGAGTTGATCAAGAGCCGGATCCAAGGTCTTGACGGCGGCGCTGAAGTGCGTAATCAAGGCACGGTTATTTCCGTCGCCGACGGTATCTGCCGCATCCACGGTTTGTCGGACGTGATGCAAGGCGAGATGCTGGAATTCCCAGGCAACACGTTTGGCCTGGCAATGAATCTGGAACGCGACTCCGTCGGTTCCGTGATTCTGGGTGCCTACGAGCACATCTCCGAAGGCGACACGGTGAAATGCACCGGCCGCATTCTGGAAGTGCCAGTCGGTCCTGAGCTGCTCGGCCGCGTTGTCAACGCGCTGGGTCAGCCGATCGACGGCAAAGGCGCCATCGAAACCAAATTGACGGCCGCGATTGAAAAAATCGCACCGGGCGTGATCGCCCGTGAATCCGTTTCGCAACCGATGCAAACCGGCCTGAAGTCGATCGATGCGATGGTTCCAGTTGGCCGCGGCCAGCGCGAACTGATCATCGGCGACCGTCAAACCGGCAAGTCGGCTGTGGCGATTGATGCGATCATCAATCAAAAAGGCCAGGGCATGAAATGTATCTACGTCGCGATTGGCCAAAAAGCCTCGTCGATCAAGAACATCGTGCGCTCGCTGGAACAGCACGGCGCGATGGAATACACCATCGTTGTCGCCGCTTCCGCTTCGGAATCGGCCGCCATGCAATACATCTCGCCGTACTCCGGTTGCGCCATGGGCGAATACTTCCGTGACCGCGGTGAAGATGCACTGATCGTCTACGATGATCTGTCCAAACAAGCTGTTGCATACCGTCAAATCTCGCTGCTGCTGCGCCGTCCACCAGGTCGCGAAGCGTACCCAGGCGACGTGTTCTACCTGCACAGCCGCCTGCTGGAACGCGCAGCACGCGTGAACGCCGACTACGTCGAGAAGTTCACCGACGGCGCCGTCAAAGGCAAGACCGGTTCCCTGACGGCACTGCCGATCATTGAAACGCAAGCTGGCGACGTGTCCGCATTCGTTCCAACCAACGTGATTTCGATTACCGACGGTCAGATCTTCCTGGAAACCTCGCTGTTCAATGCCGGTATCCGTCCTGCAATTAACGCCGGTATTTCCGTATCGCGCGTCGGTGGCGCCGCCCAGACCAAGGTCATCAAAAACCTGTCCGGCGGTATCCGTACCGACTTGGCGCAGTACCGTGAACTGGCCGCGTTTGCGCAGTTCGCTTCGGACCTCGATGAATCGACCCGCAAGCAGCTGGACCGTGGTGCCCGCGTAACGGAATTGCTCAAGCAAGCCCAATACTCGCCACTGTCGATCTCGCTGATGGCTGTATCGCTGTTCTCGGTGAACAAAGGCTTCATGGACGACGTGCCAGTCAAGCAAGTGCTGTCGTTCGAAGCTGGTGTCCACGCTTACATGAAGACCAAGCAAGCTGCTCTGCTGGCCAAGATCGAAGAAACCAAGCAACTCGACAAAGACAGCGAAGCAACTCTGTCGGCGGCCATTGCTGATTTCAAGAAATCCGGCGCATATTAAGCGGCCAGGCGGCGCCCACCTCGAGTGAGGCGCCGCCCTACGCGCAGAAGGAGTAAGGACTCATGGCATCAAGCAAAGAGATACGAGGCAAGATCAAGAGCGTAGAGAATACGAAGAAGATCACCAAGGCGATGGAAATGGTCGCCGCGTCCAAAATGCGCAAGGCGCAAGACCGGATGCGGGCCGCTCGTCCCTACAGTGACAAGATTCGGAATATCGCCGCCAATCTGGCGACCGCCAATCCGGAATACACGCACCCGTTCCTGGCAGTTGCCCAGGGTACGCAAGCGAAGGCAGTGGGTTTCATCGTTGTCACGACCGACAAGGGTCTGTGCGGCGGCATGAACACCAACATCCTGCGCCAGGTGACGTCGAAGTCGCGCGAGCTGGAAGCAGCTGGCAACCGGGTTGAAGCAGTTGCCATCGGTAACAAGGGTTTGGGTTTTTTGAATCGCATCGGCGTCAAGATCGTCGCCTCTGCCATTCAGACCGGTGATACGCCCCACCTGGACAAACTGATCGGACCCGTCAAGGTCATGCTCGAAGAGTTCCAGGCAGGCAAGATCGATGCAGTGTACCTGTGCTACACCAAATTCATCAACACGATGAAACAGGAACCAGTCGTGGAGCAATTGCTGCCCCTGACGGCCGACAAGATGGTCGCCGACAAGAGCGCACACTCGTGGGATTACATCTACGAGCCGGATGCACAAAGCATCATCGACGAATTGCTGGAGCGCTATGTAGAAGCGCTGGTGTACCAGGCTGTCGCGGAGAATCTGGCGTCCGAGCAATCGGCACGGATGGTCGCGATGAAAGCTGCAAGCGACAACGCGGGTAGTGTGATCGGCGAATTGAAGCTGATCTACAACAAGACCCGCCAAGCTGCGATTACCAAAGAACTCTCCGAAATCGTCGCCGGTGCGGCTGCGGTTTAAACGAATTTAACTATATTGAAGGAACGAACATGGCTGATGGCAAAATCGTTCAGTGTATCGGCGCTGTGGTGGACGTTGAGTTTCCCCGCAACGCGATGCCTAAGGTATTTGATGCCTTGAAGATGGCAGGCTCGGAACTGACCCTGGAAGTACAACAGCAGTTGGGCGACGGCATTGTCCGTACCATTGCACTCGGCTCGTCCGATGGCCTGCGTCGCGGCATGATGATCCAGAACACCGGCAAACCTATCATGGTGCCAGTCGGTAAAGCAACCCTGGGTCGCATCATGGACGTGCTGGGCAACCCGATCGACGAATGCGGCCCCGTGTCGCACGAGCAGATCGCGTCGATCCACCGCACCGCTCCTGCATACGACGAACTGTCGCCATCGCAAGAACTGCTGGAAACCGGCATCAAGGTGATCGACCTGGTTTGCCCGTTTGCAAAAGGCGGTAAAGTCGGTCTGTTCGGCGGCGCTGGCGTAGGCAAGACCGTGAACATGATGGAACTGATTAACAACATCGCCAAAGCGCACAGCGGCGTGTCCGTGTTCGCCGGTGTTGGTGAGCGTACTCGTGAAGGTAACGACTTCTACCACGAGATGGCTGACGCGAAAGTGGTCGATCTGGAAAACCCGGAGAATTCCAAAGTCGCGATGGTCTACGGTCAGATGAATGAACCGCCAGGTAACCGTCTGCGCGTTGCGCTGACCGGCCTGACGATCGCTGAATCGTTCCGTGATGAAGGCAAGGACGTTCTGTTCTTCGTCGACAACATCTACCGCTTTACGCTGGCTGGTACCGAAGTCTCGGCACTGCTGGGCCGTATGCCGTCGGCTGTGGGTTACCAACCGACCCTGGCTGAAGAAATGGGCCGTCTGCAAGAGCGTATTACGTCGACCAAGACCGGTTCGATCACCTCGATCCAGGCCGTCTACGTTCCAGCCGATGATTACACCGATCCGTCGCCTGCTACCACGTTTGCTCACTTGGATTCGACCGTTGCGCTGTCGCGTGACATCGCTTCCCTGGGTATCTACCCAGCCGTGGACCCACTGGATTCGACCTCGCGTCAGCTGGATCCGTTGATCGTTGGTCAAGAGCACTATGACACCGCGCGTGCCGTGCAAACGACCCTGCAACGCTACAAGGAATTGCGCGACATTATCGCGATTCTGGGTATGGACGAGCTGGCACCGGAAGACAAACTGCTGGTCGCCCGCGCACGTAAGATGCAGCGTTTCCTGTCGCAGCCTTTCCACGTCGCTGAAGTCTTTACTGGCGCGCCTGGTAAATACGTTTCGCTCAAAGACACGATCAAGGGCTTCAAAATGATCGCTTCGGGCGAACTCGATCACCTGCCGGAACAAGCGTTCTACATGGTCGGCACGATCGAAGAAGCAATCGAAAAAGCCAAGAAACTTAACTAAGTTAAGTCTGGGCCTAACCCCGCCCCTCAGAAGGCGGGGTTCTTCAACCCGATAGGACACACATGGCACACACAATTCACGTTGACGTGGTTTCCGCTGAAGAACTGATTTTTTCAGGCGAAGCAGAATTCGTCGCGTTGCCGGGTGAACAGGGCGAGCTGGGTATCTACCCACGCCACACGCCTTTGATTACCCGCATCCGTCCGGGCGCGGTCCGCATCAAGGTAGTCGGCCAGGCTGAAGAAGAGTTCGTCTTCGTTGCCGGCGGCCTGCTGGAAGTGCAACCGGATACCGTGACTGTCCTGGCCGATACCGCGATCCGCGGTCACGACCTCGACGAAGCGAAAGCGCTGGAAGCGAAGAAGTTGGCGGAAGAAAATATCCACAACAAGGATTCGGGCATCGACTACGCGCAAGCGCAAGCCGAGCTGGCCAGCGCGATTGCGCAGCTGGCAGCGATCCAGAAGCTGCGCAAGATGTAATCAATCTGCGCCGCGCAAGAAAGGCAGCCTTCGGGCTGCCTTTTTTTTCAGCAAACGAATTTCAGTAAAAATCAGCGGCGCTTGTCCTTTCCCCTTTCCAGTCCCGCCTTCAATACCGTCTTCCACCTGGCGCGCGCGGCAATGCGCTCGAGCGGCGTCTCGTCGATGCGGCGCGCGTCGCGCAGCAGCTTGTGATAATTGCGCAGGCGGTCCCCATCGACGGCGCCGCGCACGGCGCAACCGGGTTCGCTCGCATGCCGGCAATCGCGGAACTGGCACGCCGCCGCCAGCGCCGCGATGTCGTCAAAGGTGGCCGCCAGGGTCTGCGCATCGGCATCGGCGCGCCAGCTGCGCAGCCCCGGCGTGTCGATGATGCAGGCGCCGCTGGCGCACAGGTGCAGCGAGCGGGCCGTCGTCGTGTGGCGGCCGCGCCCGTCGCCATGGCGCACGCCGTTGGTTGCCTGCTCCACCGCGCACAAGGTATTGGTCAGGCTGGACTTGCCGGCGCCCGATGAACCGAGCAGCACCAGGGTCTGGCCTGCACCCAACCACGGTTCCAGGATGGCCACGTCATACGCATGGCGCGTATCGATGGCAAACAGGGGCACGTGGGGCGGCAGGCGCTGTCTGAGCTGCGCCAGCTTGCCCGGCACGTCATCGGCCACATCGGCCTTGCTCAGCACCACCACGGGGCTGACCTGGGCCGCCAGCACGATGGCCAGATAGCGCTCCAGGCGGCGCGGATTGAAATCGTCGTCCAGTCCCATCACCAGCAGGGCCGTATCGACATTGCTGGCAAGCAGTTGGCGCCGGCCGTCATTGCCGCTCCGCGCGATCTGCGTGACTGGGGATAAGTGCGCCGTTATCCACAGCGTGCCGTGACCATCGGCTTCGGCGGCGACCCAGTCGCCCACCGTGAGGATGGTGTCGTGTTCCTGCAGTTCGTGCAGCAGGCGCGGCAGGATCTGCGCCGGCTGTTCCAGGATGCCGTCGTGCACGCCGATGCTGTCGCGGTGCACGGCGCAAACGCGCATCAGCTGCGCGGCGGGGGAAGAGATGTCGAGCTGGGTGGCTGCGCTGGCGATGGCCTGCTGCAGCCCGATACGGCGTAGTTGTGCAAAATCGAATGCGATCATGGTAGCGTGATTCCATATTCTGTCGTCCGCGTGCGGACGTGTAGCCTGCGCGTGCAGGCACCGCCAGTCGCGATGACTGGCACGAAAGAAGGGGAACGTCGGCTACGCGATCAGCGTATGGGGAAGTGCGGGCTAAAAATCTTAGCGGGGAAAAAACGGTGATCAGGCAGCCGACAGCACGGCAGTATCCGAATGGCGCATGTTGTCTACTCCTGTTGTGTGATGGAAAACACCAGTGTGCCAGCGGCCTGCGCCGCCGTCAACAGAGGGTGTGGCTTAGCTGCACATGCCGTAAGCCTGGCGCTCGGGGAAATAGCGGTACGTAAACGTGCGCACCGGATAGCGCTTGCCGCCGACGAGCATGTCGGGCATCGACAGATCGAAGCGCTGCGGCAGCTGGCGCGGCAGTTGCAACCGCAGGCGCCATTGCGTTTCCTTGCTGTTGCCGACGGCGGAAAACATGATGGGCAGCTGCTCGATGACGTCGACGATCTCCGCCTTCTGGTTCATGCCGCGCTGGTAAATGGTGAGTATCTTGGCTTGCGCGAAGGGCGGCTGTTTCGGTTCTTCCAGCAGGAAGGACAGGCGCGTAAAACTGGCTTGCGTACCGACGGGCAAAGTAAAAATCAGCGCCAGCTCCGTGCCGCCTTCCTTCAGGGTGACGGGCGGCGTGGCGTAGATGCTGATACCGCGCGGCAGCTCGAAACGCGAGCCCTCCGTCCACGTCTTGCACTCGGGCGTGGTGGCCTGGTACAGGCTGGGCGCCGTGTAGTCATCGCAGGCGGAAACCAGCAGCAGCAGGGGCAAGGCAAGGAGGGCGGAACGGCGCATGGGAGTCACGGTTGGGGAAATGAGCCGACAGTGTAAGCGATCCCCACGCGATCCACCAGCGACGCTAGGAATGCCCGGGCGGCGCACGCCGTATGGACTGCAGTTGGCAATGCGCGGCCTGCAGCGCCTCCTTGATGATGTCGAGCGCCAGTTGCGGCCGGGCCGCGCCGCACATGAAGATGTCGACGGCGGCAAAGCCGACCTCGGGCCAGGTATGCAGCGAGATGTGCGATTCGGCAAGCAGCAGCACGCCCGTGACGCCCTGGCCCGGGCCAAAGCTGTGGAAATGGCCGTGCAGCACTTGCGCGCCGGCCGCGATGGCGGCGTCGCGCAGCAGGCGCTCCAGCGCGGCGCAGTCGCGCAGAGCTTCTTGCGCGATGCCCGACAGGTCGGCCAGCAGATGGGTGCCCAGGGGCAGATGCGGTGTGGACGCCATGCTTATTTGTGGCTCCCGCCGCTGGATCCGCCGCCATAGCTGCCGCCGCCGCTGCCCGTGCGCGAACTCCAGCTGCTGCCGCTGCTGCTACCGGCCACCTTGAACATGCGCACCCAGTTGGCGGCCGTGACACTGAAGGTCACCATCAGGGCATAGATCACATATTTACTCATGGGGGATTCTTTGCATTCTTGTCGAGAAAAGCGGCGGGCAGGAACAGCGCCAGGCAGCCCAGCAAACTCCACATCAAGGTGCTGGAGAACGAGACGAACATCGGGATCGCGTTCAAGACCAGCACGATGACGATGAAGACCTTGGCGATGCCGCGGTGGCTCAGCTGGATATTCCGCACCTGGTCGCCGCCATGGAAGGCGGCGCCAAACCAGGCGGCCATCTGGTCATAGGCGACGGGCACGGAGCGCGACCAGGTCATTTCCTCGCCGGTGATCTCCGCCGCCAGTTTGGTCTGTCCCTGTTCGAATTCATGGACATGCGTGCTGTCGCCGACGGCCACCTTCCAGTTGAAGGCGCCCGCCGCATACACAACCTGCGAGCCGTAGTCATACAGTTTTTGGTAGGTGGCGCCATCGAGCGTACAGGTATCGGCGTCCAGCGACGCCCAGTTGGGCCAGTTCGGCAGCACGTTCGAGCGCGACCAGCCATCGTCCGTCTCCACCAGCCAGAAGAAGCCGGCGCGCGCGTTGTACAGCAGGTATTCGTTCCACTCGCTGCCTTCGTCGTCGGCGCGGCGCATCATGCCGATGACCGTGAAGTCCACATTGCTGATCTTCGCGCTGGCGCCCAGTTCCAGGGAGATGTCGGCGTTGTCGTGCACTTGCTTGCCGATGGCCAGCACCTGCGCTTCCGGGCCGCTGGCGTCGAGCTGCGCGTGGCAGGCGGGGCACACCAGCTGCGCCGCCGCGCCGGGCACATAGTGGATGCCGTTGCCGCAGGAAGGGCAGTCGAGCGCATCGAGCTTGCCGCGGTACTTGCCGGCGCTCTTGGCGATGGCGTCGTCGTCGCGCAGCAACTGGCACTTCAAACTGTCCAGGGTGACGGCGACGCCCTGGTAGACGACCGGTTGCGGGCCATCCGTGTAGTCGAGCGTGACAAAGCTGGCGTAGTTGCGGAAGTCCGCCACCTGGATGCGCCAGCCGGCGCCCACCTTGAACGGCAATTCGCCCTGGCCGGCGATGCATTCGGCGTTGCGGATCTCGGCCGCCGTGTACGGCTCGCCGCAGATCGTGTAGCGCTTGCCCGGCGCCAACTCGCCAAAGACGGGTAAGGTATCTTGCGTGCTGCGTTCGCGGGTCAGGGTGTACAGGCCGGACGAGTCGCCCAGCCAGGCCGTGCTGGCGTCATCGAACAGCAGATACCACTCGTTCCACGTGCCGGCGCTGTAGCGCTGCTGGATGCGGCCGACGACCGTGAAGTGCACGCCATCGTGCACGCCGGCCGTGCCGATCTGGATCGGCGTATAGTCTTCCAGGACGGCCGACATCTTGCCCACGTCCCTGACGGCATCGGCGTCCTTGAGGATGGTGCTGTGGCAGTACTCGCAGACGGCGAGCACGGAAGCGTGCGAGCGGAAGCGGACTTCCGCGCCGCAGCTGGGACAGGAAACAGTTTGCATGCAGTCGCGCTTAGCCGATCAGTTTTTTCAGCAGTTCAGCCTTGGCGCCGTCGTAGTCGGCCGGCGAGATGAGACCCTTGTCGAGCAAGCCCTTGAGGTTTTCCAGGCGCGCCTCGATCGGTTCCTCCGCGGGGGCTGGCGGCGCCGCCGGCGCCGGTGCCTGCTGCTGCAGCGTACCGCCCATGCTTTGCGCCATCACCTGGCCGATCGACAACCCGGCGCCCAGTCCCGCACCGATGCCGGCCATGCCGCCTTCGTTCTGCGCCGCCAGCGGGATCGCGTTGGCCACCTGGAATTTCGTGTAGCCGCTCATCTTGTCGGCACCCAGGCCGCCCTTCATGCCGGCCGAGATGCGTTCGTCGAGCGCCGCCTGCAATTCCTCGGGCAGGCTGATGCTGGCCACGTTGAATTCATCGAGGCCCACGCCATAGCGGGCAAACGCCTGCGCCAGGCCATCCTTGACTTCCTGCGCCATCAACGCCTGGTTGGCCGCCATGTCGAGGAAGGGGACGTTCGCGCCGCCCAGCGAGCTGGCCATGCTCGACATCAGAATACCGCGCAACTGGTCTTCCACCTCGTCGCGCGTATAGACTTCGCGCGTGCCGCTGATCTCGGTGAAGAAGGTGCGGGCGTCGGCGATGCGGTACGAATACATGCCGAAGGCGCGCACGCGGATCATGTCGAAATCCTTGTCGCGGATGGTGATTGGCTGCGGCGTGCCCCACTTGCGGCCCGTCTGCACGCGCGTGCTGAAGTAATACACGTCCGACTTGAAGGGCGAGTCGAACAGCTTGTCCCAGTTTTTCAGGTTGGTCAGCAGCGGTAAGGTCTGTGTCGTCAGCTTGTGCGTGCCGGGACCGAAGACGTCGGCGATCTTGCCTTCATTGACGAAGACGGCGACCTGCGATTCGCGCACATTCAGGATGGCGCCGTTCTGGATCTCGAAATCCTGCATGGGGAAGCGCCAGGCCAGCACGCCTTCCGTCTCTTCGTTCCACTGCAGTACGTCGATAAACTGCTTCTTGATAAAGCTGCCGAGGCTCATGATGAATGTCCTTGAAAAAGATAAAGCGGTGTCAGGAAATGCAGGCGGCGTTGATGGCGCCGATCGACAGGGCAATGGCGCCCAGCAGGCCGCCGAAAGCGCTGTTGTTCGATTCGATCTGGTCCTTCGACATGCGCAGCAGCCGCGTGGTCACCACATAGGCGAGCAATTGCACCACCATGGCGCCGAAGGCCCAGGCAAAGAATTGCTGGTAGTCGGCCGTGTGCATCAGGGACGAGGCGATGGTGGCGGAAAAGCCCAGCAGCGCGCCGCCCAGCGACAGGGCCGCCGCGTGGTTACCCTGGCGGATCAGCAGCACTTCGTTATACGGCGTGACGCGCGTGTAAATGATAAAAAAGGCAATCAGCAGCGCGGCGGCCAGTATAAGATGGATCAGATAGTTTAGGATGGCGGGCACGGCTTTCCTCGCAATGAGTATTTGATAACGTCAACGCATATTAGAACAAAAAAAAGTCCAATGAACAAAAAGATTCTGATTTTGTCCGTCTTCGTGGTTGCTTCCTGCGGACTCGCGTATGAACTGATCGCTGGCGCCATGTCCAGCTACCTGCTCGGCGACTCCATTCTGCAGTTTTCCACCATCATCGGCTGCTACCTGTTTGCCATGGGCGTAGGCGCGCACTTTTCCAAGTACGTGAAGGACGACGACGTGCTCTCGCGCTTTGTCGACATTGAACTGGCCGTGGGCCTGATCGGCGGCCTGTCGGCCGCCATCCTGTTCATGACGTTTTCGTGGATGGCGGCGCCATTTCGCACCTTATTGTATGTGATGGTGTTCCTGATCGGCGCACTGGTCGGCATGGAAGTGCCGCTGGTGATGCGCGCCCTGAACACGCGCCAGACGGAATTTTCCGAACTGGTCAGCCGCGTGCTCACCTTCGATTACTTGGGCGCGCTGGCCGTTTCCCTGCTGTTCCCGCTGGTGCTGTCACCGTATCTGGGCCTGGTGCGCACGGGCTTTTTGTTCGGCATGCTCAACGTGGGCGTGGGCCTGTGGAGCATCTATGTCTTCCGCGCGGAACTGAAGAACCTCACGGGGCGCTTGCTGCGCGCCTGCGCCGTGATGCTGCTGCTGATCGCCGGCTTTGCCATGTCCGACCGCATGGTGGCCTGGGGAGAACATGGCCTGTTCGGCGACCAGATCGTGTATTCCACCACCACGCCCTACCAGCGCCTGGTGATCACGCGCTGGAAGGACGATACGCGGCTGTACATCAATGGCAATTTGCAGTTTTCCTCGCGCGACGAGTACCGCTACCACGAGGCGCTCGTGCATCCGGTGCTGGAAGCGCTGCCGTGGGCGCGCCGCGTGCTGGTGCTGGGCGGCGGCGATGGTCTGGCCCTGCGCGAAATCCTCCGTTATCCACAGATCGAACACGTCACCGTGGTCGACCTCGACCCCGCCATGACGGCCGCGTTTACCACGCGCCCGGAACTGGCGAAGCTGAATAACAATTCGTTCTCGGACAAGCGCGTCACCGTCGTCAATGCCGATGCCGCCGTCTGGCTGCGCAACAACGGCGACATGTTCGATGCGGCCATCGTCGATTTCCCCGACCCATCCAGCTTCGCGCTCGGCAAACTGTATTCGGTGCCATTTTACGACCTGGTGAAAAAGCACCTGGCCGCCAAGGGCTTGATGGTGGTGCAATCGACGTCGCCGTTCTTTGCGCCGCACGCCTACTGGACCATCAATTCGACCCTGCGCGAAGTGGGCATGCGCACCTGGCCCTACCACGCCTACGTGCCCTCGTTCGGCGAATGGGGTTTTATCCTCGCCTCGCCGCAACTCGACTACACACCGCCGACGAAATACCGCCTGCCCATGCGCTACCTGAATGCGGACACGACGCGCGAGATGTTCATCTTCCCGCCCGACATGCAGCCGCTGCCGATGGCGCCGAACCGCCTGAACACCCAGTCGCTCGTGCATGAATTCGAGCAGGACTGGAACCGGGTGATCCGCTGATGCAGCGCCGTTCCTTCATGCTGTGGGCCGCCGGCGGCACGGCGGCGGCCGCCGCTGGCATCGGCAGCATCGCCGCCTATCTGCGCTGGCAGGAAATCACGTCCAGGGTGCTGTACCCGGGCCGCAGCGAGGGCCACTATTTGCGTGAGCTGCTGCGCGAGCGCAAGGCGCTGCCGGCGCCCTCGGCAACCATCACCACCGACGTGGCCATCCTCGGCTCGGGCATCGCCGGCCTGACGGCCGCCTGGCGGCTGAATAAACTGGGGCACAAGGATTTCCTCATGGTCGATGGCCCGCAGCCGTATGGCAACGCGGCCGGCGGCCACTTCGGCGATCTCGCTTATCCCACGGGGGGCCATTACCTGCCGCTGCCGTCGCCCGAATCGACGCATGTGCGCGAGATATTGTTCGACCTGGGTATCATCGAGCGCGATCCGCAGGCGGAAAAGCCCACTTACGACGAGCGCTACATCCTGCATGCGCCGGAAGAGCGCTTGCTGTTCAACGGCCAGTGGCAGGATGGCTTCATTCCCACCGAAGGCATCTCCGCCGAGGAGCTGGCGCAGCACGAGCGCTTCTTTGCCGACGTGCGGCGCCTGCGCCAGGCGCATGGCAACGACGGCAAGCGCGTCTTCGTTTTTCCTACCGTGGAATCGTCGCAAGACCCGGCCTGGCAGGCGCTCGATACCATCACCTTGAAACAGTGGATGGAGTGCGAGGGATACACCTCGCCCACCTTGCACTGGTATCTGAATTACTGCTGCCGCGACGACTACGGCACGCGCTACGACCAGGTCTCGGCCTGGGCCGGCCTGCATTACTATTGCAGCCGCTGGGGTCAGGCGGCCAACGCGGGCAATGGCGCCTGGCTGACCTGGCCGGGCGGCATGCAGCCGGTCGCCACGGCCATGGAGCAGGCCTCAGGTGTCCAACGCCATGCGGGTACGGTGGTTTCCCTCACGACGACGGCCAGCGGCGTGGAGGCGCTGTGCCTGGAACTGGTCGATGGCCAGCCGCGCACCTACCTGGTCAAGGCGCGCAAGGCCATCTGCGCCATGCCGCTGTATGTCGCGGCGCGCGTGGTGGACAACATCGCCGCCTATGGCTTCGACGCGAAACGCGACACGCCCGCGTATGCGCCGTGGATGGTGGCCAATTTCCTGCTCAAGCGTTTTCCTGACGAACTGCCGCACGCACCGCTGTGCTGGGACAACGTCGTGTACCAGGAGCCTGGCCTCGGCTATGTCGTCTCCACGCACCAGGACATCCGCGTGCGCCCGCCCGAGAAAACCGTTTTCAGCGCCTACGTGGCCTTATCTGACCGCACACCGCAGCAAGCGCGCAAGTGGCTCGATACGGCTAGCCCCGAAGAATTGCTGGCGCTGGCCAGCGTCGATTTGAAGACGGCGTACGGGCGCGATTTCGCCAGCTGCGTCGAACGCGTCGACATCACCGTGCGCGGCCACGCCATGGCCGCGCCGTTGCCGGGATTTCGCAGCAATGCGGGGCTCAAAGCCTTGCGCGAACACGATGGGGCGATCCTGTTCGCGCATGCCGATCTGTCGGGCTTTTCCGTATTTGAAGAGGCCGCGTGGTGGGGCGACCGTGCGGCGCGGCTGGCGATCACATAAATGAAAAAGGCCGGCGCAAGCGCCGGCCAGAGCCCCCTAAGGCTCGAACCTGTGCTTCCTTGTTCTTCTCATTTATTTTTATTAATGACGTCGATGAACACGGCCGCCAGCAGCACCAGGCCCTTGATCACCTGCTGGTAGTCGATACCGATGCCCATGATGGACATGCCGTTGTTCATCACGCCCATGATGAAGGCGCCGATGACGGCGCCCATCACCTTGCCCACGCCGCCCGAAGCCGAGGCGCCGCCGATGAAGCAGGCGGCGATCACGTCCAGTTCGAAGCCCGTGCCCGCCTTTGGCGTGGCCGTGTTCAGGCGCGCCGCGAAGATCAGGCCGGCCAGGGCGGCCAGCATGCCCATGTTGACGAAGGTGTAGAAGCTGACCCGTTCCGTCTTGATGCCGGACAGGCGCGCCGCCTTCTCGTTGCCGCCCACGGCATACACGCGGCGGCCCAGCACGGTGCGGTTGGTAATGAAGGTGTAGGCGACGATGAGCAGCGACATCACGGCCAGCACGTTGGGAAAGCCGCGGTACGACGCCAGCAGATAGCTGAAATACACCATCACGGCGGCGAAGACCGCGTTTTTCAGCAGGAAGAAGGCGCGCGGCTCGTTTTCCATGCCGTGCTTCAGTTGCTTGGCGCGGCTGCGCAGCGAGGTGAAGATCAGCGCCGCGGCGGCGATCACGCCCAGCAGCAGCGACAGGCCGCGCAGGTTCTCGCCGCCGAACGGGTCGGGCAGGAAGCCGGAGCTGAGCATCTGGAAGCCTTCAGGGAAGGGGCCGACCGACTGGCCTGCCAGCAGCGCCAGGGTCAAGCCTTTGAAGACCAGCATGCCGGCCAGGGTGACGATGAAGGACGGGATCTTGAAGAAGGCGACGAAATAGCCTTGCGCGCCGCCGATGACGGCGCCGGCCAGCAGGCAGAGGATGCTGGCGGCGACAAAATTCATGTTGTAGTTGACGATCAGGACGGCCGCCAGGGCGCCGACGAAGCCGACCACCGAGCCGACGGACAAATCGATATGGCCGGCCACGATGACCATCAGCATGCCCAGCGCCATGATGACGATGTAGCTGTTTTGCAGCACCAGGTTGGTCAGGTTCAGCGGCTGCATCAGGGTGCCGTCGGTCATGTACTGGAAAAAGCCCATGATGACGATCAGCGAAAGCAGCATGCCGTAGTCGCGCATATTGTTCTTCAAAAAGCCGGCATAGCTTTTCGCTTGCGGCGCGGCCGCTGGCGCCGCTGCTGCCGGCGCGCCTGCTGTCAATTTATTGTCCATTGTTTTCTCCGTGTGTAACGATTGCGCGCATGATTCGCTCCTGCGATGCTTCTGCCGCGCTCAATTCCGCCGCAAAGCGGCCTTCGTTCATGACATAGATCCGGTCGCACATGCCCAGCAATTCCGGCATTTCCGACGAGATCATGATGATGCATTTGCCTTCGGCGGCCAGGTCGCTGATGATGCTGTAGATCTCGTACTTGGCGCCCACGTCGATGCCGCGGCTCGGTTCGTCGAGGATCAGCACGTCGGGGCGCGAAAACAGCCACTTCGCCAGCACCACTTTCTGCTGGTTGCCGCCGGACAGATTGACCACCTTCTGCGCCACGCTCGAGCAACGGGTCTTGAGCTTGCGGCGGAACTCCTCGGCCACGCTGAATTCACGCTGCTCGTCGATCACCATGTGCTTGGAAATCGCATCGAGGTTGGCCAGGCTGGTGTTCTTCTGGATGTCTTCCTCGAGGATCAGGCCCAGGCCCTTGCGGTCTTCCGTCACATACGCGAGGCCATGTGCGATCGCCTTGCCGATGGTGCTGACGTCGATTTCCTGCCCATTCTTGAGCACCGTGCCGCTGATGCGCTGGCCGTAGGCGCGGCCGAAAATGCTCATCGCCAGTTCCGTGCGCCCGGAGCCCATCAGGCCGGCGATGCCGATGATCTCTCCCTTTTTCGCATGCATGTTGATGCCCTTGATGACGGGGCGGTCGGCATGCTCGGGGTGGAAGACGCGCCAGTCGCGCACTTCGAAAATGGTCTCGCCGATGGTGGGCGTGCGCGGCGGATAGCGGTCCGCCATTTCGCGTCCGACCATTTTTTCGATGATGCGGTCTTCGCTGACGGGTTCGATGCGGCAGTCGAAACTGTCGACCGTGTTCCCGTCGCGCAGCACCGTGATGGCATCGGCGACTCTTGAAATTTCATTGAGCTTGTGCGAGATCAGGATCGAGGCGATGCCCTGGGCTTTCAGGCCCAGCAGCAGGTCGAGCAGGGCCGCGCTGTCGCTTTCGTTCAGGCTGGCCGTCGGCTCGTCGAGGATCAAGAGCTTGACGTCCTTGCATAGCGCCTTGGCGATCTCGATCAGCTGCTGCTTGCCCACGCCCAGGTTGGTGATCAGGGTGTCCGGGGACTCTTTCAAGCCGACTTTGTGCAGCAGTTCGCGCGTCTTGCCTTGCGCGTATTCCCAGTCGATGACGCCCATGCTGGACGGTTCGTTGCCGAGGAAGATATTTTCGGCGATCGACAGCTGGGGCACCAGCGCCAGTTCCTGGTGGATGATGATGATACCGATTTCTTCGCTGTCCTTGATGCCGCGGAAGTGCCGCGTCTGGCCCAGGTAATCGATGTCGCCCGTATAGCTGCCATGGCCGTAGACGCCACTGAGCACTTTCATCAGGGTCGATTTGCCGGCGCCGTTTTCGCCGACGATGGCGTGGATCTCGCCGCTGCGTACCCGCAGGTTGACATTGTCGAGCGCAACGACGCCCGGGAATGTTTTGCGTATCCCGCGCATTTCCAGGATAGTGTTCGTCATATAACCTCTCTGGCACGGCCGCGCTGGTCGGCATCGGTCGTGCGGCAGTCTTGTTCTTGATAGTGCGTGAAGCGAAAGGCCCGGCAGGGCCGGGCCTTCAGTACCTTGGATGCTTATTTCACTTGCGCTTCCGTGTAGTAGCCGCTGCCGGTGACGAGCACCTGCTTCCAGTTCGCCTTGTCGACGGTGACCGGTTTCAACAGGTAGGACGGCACGACTTTCACGCCGTTGTTATAGGTCTTCGTATCGTTGACGGTCGGCGTTTTGCCGCTCATCATCGCGTCGACCATGTTGGCCGTGACCTTGGCCAGTTCGCGCGTGTCCTTGAACACGGTCGATGCCTGTTCGCCGCGGATGATCGATTTCACCGACGGGATTTCCGCATCCTGGCCCGTCACGACGGGGAACGGCTGCTTCGGCGTGCCGTAGCCGACGCCCTTGAGCGAGGACAGGATGCCGATGCTCAAGCCGTCATAGGGCGACAGCACCGCGTCGACGCGGGCATTGCCGTAGTAGGCGCTGAGCAGGTTGTCCATGCGCGCTTGCGCCACGGCGCCATCCCAGCGCAGGGTGGCGACCTTTTCCATGCCCATCTGCTTCGAGCGCACCACCAGCTTGCCGCTGTCGATGTAGGGTTTCAGCACCGACAGCGCGCCGTTGTAGAAGAAGTGCGCATTGTTGTCGTCGGCCGAGCCGCCGAACAGTTCGATATTGAACGGGCCCTTGCCTTCCTTGAGTTTCAGCGCCGATTCGATATAGCCCGCTTGCAGCACGCCGACCTGGAAGTTGTCGAAGGTGGCGTAGTAATCGATGTTTTTCGTGCCGCGGATCAAACGGTCATACGAGATGACCTTGATGCCCTTGTCGGCCGCTTTTTGTAATACGTTCGACAAGGTGGTGCCGTCGATGGCGGCGATCACCAGCACCTTGGCGCCCTTGGTGATCATGTTTTCCACCTGCGCCAGCTGGTTCGGGATATCGTCGTCGGCAAACTGCAAGTCCGTCTTGTAGCCGCGCTCCTTGAATACCTTAACCATGTTGTCGCCGTCGGCGATCCAGCGCATGGACGATTTGGTTGGCATCGAGATGCCGATTGCGCCCTTGTCTGCGGCGCTTGCCACGGGCATTACCGCCATGCCGGAGATGGCCAGCGCCAGGCTCGCGGTCAGCATTTTCATTGTTGTTTTCATTTCAGGTCTCCACCGTCTTCGATAGTTGAATGTGCCAGGGCCGTCGTCCAGTGGGCGGGCTCCGTGCGAATGGCCGATTGCAGGCCACGGCTGATACTAGTTTGTCCATCCATCCCTCACCAATCACTTTTTTCGCATTGCTGATATCCAAAACGATATCGATGGGTCAATTGATGCAATGCGCCATGGCACGCCTTTCCGCCTGCGCACAGGGCGGAAACGGGGGCTGGGTGGCGGCTTTTTTTGGTGCACTGCAATACCAATAATCATCATTCAATTTGGTGATTTTCGTAATTGCGGCGACACAGGGCGGCGCGCAGAATCGGTCCGAACTTGAACACCGGCCATCCCGTCACGACCTTTTGAAAGCTTGCCATGCAGCCGATTTCCCCCGCCTCTTTGTTGCCCGCCGACCTGGCGCAGGCCCTCCTTGTCGGCCGCATCTGGCGTGACGGCCCGTGCGTCGTCGCCGTGCGCGGCGGCGAAGTGGTCGACATCACGCAGACGGTGGCGACGGTGGCCGAGCTGTTCGAGCGCAGCGATGCGCTCGATATCATCCGCCATGCGCCCGGCATCGCGCTCGGACCCGTGCAGTCGTTGCTGGAGCAGGCGCTGGCCGCGCCGGCCGGCGAGCCGCTGCTGCTGGCGCCGTGCGACCTGCAGGCCGTCAAGGCGTGCGGCGTGACCTTCGCCGTCAGCCTGCTCGAACGGGTGATTGAGGAACAGGCGGGCGGCGACGCGGCGCGCGCGGCGAGCCTGCGCACCGCCCTGCAAATGACATTGGGCGGCGACCTGTCGGCATTGAAGCCTGGCTCGGACGCGGCGCAGCGCCTGAAGCAACAGCTGCAACAGCGCGGCGCCTGGTCGCAATACATGGAAGTGGGCATCGGCCCCGATGCGGAAGTGTTTACCAAGGCGCAGCCGATGTCGTCGGTCGGCTGCGGCGCGCAGGTGGGCTTGCTGCCATCGTCCGCCTGGAACAACCCGGAGCCCGAGATCGTCCTGGCCGTCAACAGCCGTGGCGAGGTGCTGGGGGCGACCTTGGGCAACGACGTCAACCTGCGCGACATCGAAGGGCGCAGCGCCCTCTTGCTGGGCAAGGCCAAGGATAACAACGGCTCCTGCGCCATCGGCCCCTTCATCCGCCTGTTCGACGAGCACTTCACGCTCGACACCGTGCGCGAGGCGGAAGTGTCGCTGCTGATCGAAGGCGCTGACGACGGCTTTGTGCTCGAAGGCGCCAGCTTCATGCGTGAGATCAGCCGCGACCCGCTCGACCTGGTGCGCCAGACGGCAGGCCAGTACCACCAGTATCCGGACGGCTTCATGCTGTTCCTCGGGACCATGTTCTCGCCCGTGAAGGACCGCGGCGCGCAGGGCGGCGGCTTTACGCACCACCTGGGCGACCGGGTGACGATTGCCAGCGCTGCGCTCGGCGCGCTGGTCAATGAAGTGCAGCGCTGCGATGCGATTGCCCCCTGGACGTTTGGCGTGCGCGCGCTATACCAGAACCTGGCCCAGCGCGGCTTGCTTTGATCCGATTATTTTAAAAAGAGAGACACCATGCAGCATGCAATCTATTCCAGCCTGGCCGGCAAGCGCGTCGTCATCACGGGCGGCGGCACCGGCATCGGTGTGGCCATCGTCGAGGCGTTCGCGCGCCAGGGCGCCCACGTCACCTTTCTCGATATCGCCCGCGAGGCGTCGCTGGCGCTGCAGGACAAGCTGGCCCACCTGCCGCAGCCGCCCGTTTTCCGCTATTGCGACCTGACGGACCTGGGCGCCCTGGCCGCCACCTTCGCCGAGATCGCACACAGCGCGGGCGCCACGGATATCCTCATCAACAACGCGGCCAATGACGACCGCCACGAACTGCAGGACGTCACGCCCGCCTACTGGGACGAGCGCATGGCCGTCAACCTGCGCCACCAGTATTTCTGCGCCCAGGCCGTGGCGCCGGCCATGCGCGCCAAGGGCAGCGGCGTGATTCTCAACCTGGGCTCGATTTCCTGGCACCTGGCGCAAGCGCGCCTGTCGATCTACATGACGGCCAAAGCCGGCATCGAGGGCTTGACGCGCGGCCTGGCGCGCGACCTGGGCGTCGACGGCATCCGCGTCAACTGCATCATTCCTGGCGCCGTGCGCACGCCGCGCCAGGAAAAGCTGTGGCATACGCCGGAAGCGGAAGCCGTGATCCTGCAGGGCCAATGCCTGCAGCTGCGCGTGGAGCCGGAAGACGTGGCGGCGCTGGCGCTGTTCCTCGCGTCGGACAACGCGGCCAAGTGCGCGGGACGCGAATACTATGTCGACGCAGGCTGGTACGGCGCATGAGTACCGCAGGCAAACCCCAGGCGCGGCGCTTCCGCTCGCAGGACTGGTTCGACAATCCCGACCACATCGACATGACGGCGCTGTACCTCGAGCGCTTCATGAACTATGGCATCACGGCCGAGGAGCTGCGTTCGGGCCGGCCCATCATCGGCATTGCGCAAAGCGGCAGCGATATCAGTCCCTGCAACCGCATCCATCTGGAACTGGCGCAGCGCGTGCGCGACGGCATCCGCGACGCGGGCGGCATCCCGATGGAGTTCCCGCTGCACCCGATCTTTGAAAACTGCCGCCGTCCCACGGCCGCGCTGGACCGCAACCTCGCGTATCTGGGCCTGGTGGAGATTTTGCACGGCTACCCGATCGACGCCGTGGTGCTGACGACGGGCTGCGACAAGACGACGCCGGCGCAATTGATGGCCGCCGCCACGGTGGACATTCCCGCCATCGTGCTGTCGGGCGGTCCCATGCTCGACGGCTGGATGGACGGCGAACTGGTCGGCTCCGGCGCGGCCATCTGGAAGGGCCGCCGCCAGCTGTCCGCCGGCTTGATCGACAACGACAAATTCCTGCAGATCGCGGCTGCCTCCGCGCCGTCGGCCGGTCATTGCAACACCATGGGCACGGCATCGACCATGAATGCGCTGGCGGAAGCCTTGGGCATGTCCCTGACGGGCTGCTCGGCCATTCCCGCGCCATACCGCGAACGGGGCCAGATCGCCTATGAAACGGGACGCCGCATCGTCGCCATGGCGCATGACGACGTGCGCCCGTCGTGCATTCTCACGCGCGAGGCGTTTTTGGACGCGATCATCGTCAACGCGGCCATCGGCGGCTCGACCAACGCCCAGCCGCACCTGATGGCCATGGCGCGCCATGCGGGCGTGGAACTGCATTCGAGCGACTGGATGGAACATGGCTACGACGTGCCGCTGCTGCTGAACATGCAGCCGGCCGGGAAGTATTTGGGCGAACGCTTCCACCGCGCTGGCGGCGTGCCGGCCGTGATGTGGGAGCTGCAGCAGGCGGGCTTGTTGCACGCGGACCGGTTGACGGTCACGGGTCAGACGATGGCGGCAAACCTGGCCGGACGCGAAAGTACTGATCGCGAGATGATCCGCCCGTTTGCCGCGCCGCTGAAGGAAAAGGCCGGTTTCATGGCCTTGCAGGGCAACCTGTTCGACTTCGCCATCATGAAGACCAGCGTGATCTCGCCCGCTTTCCGCGAGCGCTACCTGTCGCGTCCCGGCAGCGAAGGCGTGTTCGAGGCGCGCGCCATCGTCTTCGATGGTTCAAGCGACTACCACGCGCGCATCAACGACCCGGCGCTCAACATCGACGACAGCTGCATGCTGGTCATGCGCGGCGCAGGTCCCGTGGGCTGGCCCGGTTCGGCCGAAGTGGTCAACATGCAGCCGCCCGACGCCTTGCTCAAGGCCGGCATTCTGAACCTGCCGACCCTGGGCGACGGGCGCCAGTCGGGCACGTCGGACAGTCCTTCGATCCTGAACGCGTCGCCGGAAAGCGCCGTGGGCGGTGGCCTGGCGCTGCTGCGTACGGGTGACATCATCCGCGTGGACTTGCACGGCGGCCACTGCGACATGTTGGTCGATGCTGACGAACTGGCGCGCCGCGCGCAGGAACTGCCGCCGCCCGTCAACGACAGCGCCACGCCGTGGCAGGAAATCTACCGCGCCAGCGTGGGCCAGCTGGAAACGGGCGCCTGCATGGAGCTGGCCCTGAAATACCGCGCCGTGGGCCAGACCCTGCCGCGCCACAACCATTGATGTAGGTCGGGGTAGGTCGGGTTAGCGCTCCGCGCGTAAGCCGACACCACCACAGACATAAAATTTTTCAGCAGTACCCGCAGTTAAAAAACGTTGTTAATAAAATCCACAAGGAGACACACAATGAACAAGATCATCAGTGCAGCCATCATGACCGCCATGCTGGCATTGAGCAGCAGCGCCGCCCTGGCTGATGCGAAAAACCCGAAGATCGGCTTTTCCATCGACGACCTGCGCGTGGAGCGCTGGACGCGCGACCGTGATTTCTTCATCGCCGCCGCCGAGAAGCAGGGTGCCAAGGTCTTCGTGCAGTCGGCCGACGCCAGCGAGCAGCGCCAGATTTCGCAAATCGAAAACCTGATCTCGCGCGGCGTGGACGTGCTGGTGATCGTGCCGTTCAACGCCACTGTCCTCAACAACACCGTCAAGGAAGCGAAAAAGGCCGGCATCAAGGTGCTGTCGTATGACCGCCTGATCCTGAACGCCGATATCGACGCGTACATCTCGTTCGACAATGAGAAAGTGGGCGAGATGCAGGCCGAAGGCGTGACCAAGCTGCAGCCGAAGGGCAATTACTACCTGCTGGGCGGCTCGCCGACCGACAACAACGCCAAGATGCTGCGCGAAGGCCAGATGAAGGTATTGAAACCGTTCATCGACAAGGGCGACATCAAGATCGTCGGCCAGCAGTGGGTGAAGGACTGGAGCGCCACCGAAGCGTTGTCCATCGTGGAAAACGCGCTGACGGCCAACGGCAACAAGATCGACGCCATCGTCGCCTCGAACGACGGCACGGCAGGCGGCGCCATCCAGGCCCTGGCTGCGCAAAAACTGGCCGGCAAGGTGCCGGTCTCGGGCCAGGACGCCGATCTGGCGGCCGTGAAACGCGTCATCGCCGGCACGCAGTCGATGACCGTCTACAAACCGTTGAAAACCATCGCTGCGGAAGCGGCCAAGCTGGCCGTGCAACTGGCGCGCAATGAAAAGCCGGCTTACAACTCCAGCTATGACAACGGCCTGAAAAAGGTCAGCACGGTGCTGCTGAAACCAACGCCGCTGACCAAGGCGAATGTGAACATTCTCGTCGATGACGGTTTCTATTCCAAGGCGCAGCTGGGTAATTGATTACCCGCTTGATGTCGGCTTGCGCGCTGCGCGCTAAGCCGACCTACGATTGCCCGCATCGCCCGTTATCCGACAATCGCCGGCTCCGGAAACGCCGGTGGTGGTGTCGTCCGTCCGCATCGGCCGTAGGTCGGATTAGCGGCGCCATGGGCGCCGCGTAATCCGACATTTCCCCCGTATCCGCAACGAGAGTGAGCATGTCCGACTATCTGCTTGAAATGAAAGGCATCGTCAAACAGTTTGGCGGTGTCCGCGCGCTTGACGGCATCGACCTGCAGGTGCGGGCCGGCGAGTGCATCGGCTTGTGCGGCGAGAATGGCGCCGGCAAGTCGACCCTGATGAAGGTGCTGTCCGGCGTCTACCCGCACGGCACCTGGGATGGCGAGATCCTGTGGGATGGCCAGCCCCTGCGCGCGCAATCGATCCGCGACACGGAAGACGCGGGCATCATCATCATCCACCAGGAACTGATGCTGGTGCCGCAGCTGTCCGTGGCCGAGAATATCTTCATGGGCCGCGAGCTGACCCTGCCCGGCGGGCGCATGCACTACGCGGCCATGTACAAGCGCGCCGACGAGCTGCTGCGCGAACTGAAAATTCCCGAACTGAACGTGGCGCAGCCCGTGATGAATTACGGCGGCGGCCACCAGCAGCTGGTGGAAATCGCCAAGGCGCTCAACAAGAATGCGCGCCTGCTGATCCTCGACGAGCCGTCGTCGTCGCTGACGGCGTCGGAAATCGCCGTGCTGCTCGATATCCTGCGCGCGTTGAAGGCCAAGGGCGTCACCTGCATCTACATTTCGCACAAGCTCGATGAAGTGGCGGCCATTTGCGACACCATCGTCGTCATCCGCGATGGCAAGCATATCGCCACCACGCCGATGGCGCAGATGAACGTCGAGAGCATCATCGCGCAAATGGTGGGCCGTGAAATGAGCCAGCTGTATCCGCAGCGTGCGCAGCCGGCACCTATCGGCGAAGTGCTGTTCGAGGCGCGCCACGTGACCTGCATCGACGCCGACAACCCGCAGCGCAAGCGGGTCGACGATGTGTCGTTCACCCTGCGCAAGGGCGAGATCCTCGGCATCGCCGGCCTGGTGGGAGCGGGGCGCACGGAGCTCGTCTCGGCCCTGTTCGGCGCCTACCAGGGGCCGTGCCAGGCCGAAGTGTGGCTCGATGGCCGCAAGATCGATACCCGCTCGCCGCAAAAGGCCATCGCCATGGGCCTGGCCATGGTGCCGGAAGACCGCAAGCATCACGGCATCGTGCCCGACCTCGACGTGGGGCAGAACATCACCCTGGCCGTGCTGGAGGAATTCACGCGCGCCACGCGCATCGATGGCGAGGCGGAGTTGACGGCCGTGCGCGGCGAGATCGCGAAGCTGGAACTGAAGGCGGCCAGCCCGTCGCTGTCCATCACGAGCCTGTCGGGCGGCAACCAGCAAAAGGCCGTGCTGGCCAAGATGCTGCTGACGCGCCCGCGCGTGCTGATCCTCGACGAGCCTACGCGCGGCGTCGACGTGGGCGCCAAATATGAAATCTACAAATTGATGCTGGCGCTGGCCGACCAGGGCGTGGCCATCATCATGGTCTCGTCGGAACTGGCCGAAGTGCTGGGCGTGTCCGACCGCGTGCTGGTGATGGGCGAAGGCCGCCTGCGCGGCGATTTTATCAACGATGGCCTGAGCCAGGAAACCGTGCTGGCGGCAGCGCTCGACCAGCGCCCGGCGCCCGCCGCCAACACCGCAAACAAGGAACCCGCAGCATGAAACCGCACAGTATCAAACAGCTGTTCACCCAATACAAAATGCTGGCCCTGCTGATCGCCGTGGCGCTGATCTGGGCCTTCTTTTCGTGGAAGACGGAGGGCAGTTTCCTCACGCCGCGCAACCTGTCTAACCTCCTGCGCCAAATGTCCGTCACCGGCATCCTCGCCTGCGGCATGGTGCTGGTGATTATCGCCGGCGAGATCGACCTGTCGATCGGCTCCCTGCTGGGGCTGCTCGGCGGCATCGCCGCCGTGCTGGACGTCACGCAGCACTGGCCGCTGGCGCTGAACCTGGCGGCCGTACTCGGCTGCGGCCTGGTGATCGGCCTCTTGAATGGCTACCTGACGGCGTACCGGGGCATCCCGTCCTTCATCGTCGGGCTGGGCGGCATGCTCGCGTACCGCGGCATCCTGCTGGGCATCACGGGCGGCATCACGATCGCGCCCGTCTCCGAGCCGATGGTCTACCTGGGGCAGGGCTACCTGCCTGCGGTGCCCGGCATCGTGCTGGGTATCGGCCTGTTCCTGCTGGCCGCCTTCCTGACGTGGCGCGCGCGCGCCAGCCGTGCCCAGCATGGCTTGCCGCAGACGGCGCCCTGGGCCGACGGCTTGCGCCTGGCCGTCATCGGCGCCGTGCTGTATGCCTTCGTACAAACCCTGAACGGCTATGAAGGCATCCCGCTGCCCGTGCTGTTGCTGCTGGCCTTGCTGGGACTGTTCAGCTACATCACGAGCCAGACCGTGTTTGGCCGGCGCATCTATGCCGTCGGCAGCAATATGGAAGCGACGCGCCTGTCCGGCATCAACGTAAAAGCCGTCAAGCTGTGGATCTTCGGCATCATGGGCCTGATGTGCGCGCTGGCTGGCCTGATCAATACGGGCCGACTGGCCGCAGGTTCGCCATCGGCCGGCACCTTCAGCGAACTCGATGCGATTGCCGCCTGCTTCATCGGCGGCACTTCGATGCGCGGCGGCTCGGGCACCGTGTACGGCGCCCTGATCGGCGCGCTGGTCATGGCCAGTCTCGATAACGGCATGTCCATGCTGGACGTGGACACCTACTGGCAGATGATCGTGAAAGGCAGTATCCTCACCCTCGCCGTGTGGGTCGATGTCAGCACGCGAGCAGGGCGCCGTTAGCCGTGAAACGATCTGGCACGGGAGGAGACACCATGAAGATGCCGACCGCGCACCGGATCGCGCTGCTGTTTAACGGGAATAAGATCTACGACCGCGACATCATCGCGGGTATCGCCGCCTACCTGAACACGACGCGCGTGTCGTGGGACCTGTTCCTGGAAGAGGACTTTCGCTGCCGCCTGCCCGGCATCGAGCGCTGGCAGGGCGACGGCATCATCGCCGATTTCGACGATCCCGCCGTCTGCGAGGCGCTGGCGCACAGCCGCCTGCCCGTGGTGGCCGTGGGCGGCTCGTATGCGCGCTCCGAGGATTACCCGGCCGGCATCCCGTATGTGGCGACCGACAATTTCAAGATCGTCAAGCTGGCCTATGAACACCTGGTGGAAGCGGGCTTGAGCCGCTTTGCCTGTTTCAGCCTGCCCGAGGCCGACGTCAACCGCTGGGCGCAGGAGCGCGAAACGGCGTTTTGCGCCTTGATGGAGCGCGACCACATGCGCGCCGACGTGTACCGGGGTGTCGCCACCAGCGCACCGTCGTGGGACGAGGCGGTGGAGCAGCAGATCGCCTGGCTCAACAGCCTGGAAAAACCCGTCGGCATCATCGCCGTCAGCGACGCGCGCGCGCGCCAGCTGCTGCAAGCGTGCATGCACGCGGGCATCGCCGTGCCGGAGCAGGTGGCTTTGATCGGCATCGACAACGACCCGCTGGCGCGCATGCTCACGCGTATTCCCTTGAGTTCCGTGATCCAGGGCACGGAGGAAATGGGCCGCACGGCCGCGCATCTGCTGCATCAGATGTTGAATGGCGCGCGCCTGTCCGGCACGCGCATCCTCGTGCCGCCGGCCGGCCTGAACGTGCTCGCGTCCACGCGCCACCAGCCTTTCCAGCATCCGCAGGTGATGCAGGCGCGCCATTTTATTCGCCAGTACGCTTGCCAGGGCATCAAGACGGAGCAGGTGGCCGATTACGTGGGCGTGTCGCGCTCCTCGCTCGAAGCGCACTTCCGCCACGAGCTGGGGCGCAGCGTGCACGACGAGATCCTGCATTTCAAGCTCGATGCGGCCAAGACCCTGCTGGCGCGCGGACCGGGGCAGGTGGCCGAGGTGGCCGTGCGTTGCGGCTTTACCACGGTGCAGTACATGCATGCCGTCTTCAAGCGCGAACTCGGTTGCACGCCGCGCGAATTCCAGCAGCGCAGCCGGCCGCCGCCAGCCCCCGGGCAGGCGCCATGATGCATCTGCTGCGCAATGCGCGCGGCATGCGCGTGGCCATCGACGCGCACGATGCCAGCGTGCGGGCCTGGTGGGCGCCCGACCGCTATGGCCGCCTGGCCGATGTGCTGGGCGCAGCGCCCCTTGCGGCGCGCTCGTCCACGGCCTGGCAGTGCGCGCCGCCGGACGACGGCCACTTGCTGCTGCACCTGGCGCACGACGGCCTGTCGGTGCGCCTGGCCTACCGGCTCGACGAGGATGGCAGCCTGCACCTCGATTGCGTCGCCACGGCCGAGACGGTTTCCCGTTTTGCGCTGGCCGCGCCCCTGTTCAATCTGCAGGGCGGCCGCGCGGCCGTGGGTGACCATGTGCTGCGCCTGGCCGCCGACCGCTACTGGCCCGGCGGCCACGCGTGCAGCGCTCCGCTCGACGTGGCGGGCAGCGCGTTTGACTTCCGCCAGCCGGCGCCGCTCGCTTCACGCCTGGCCTGGCCCGCGCTCGTGCACTTGCCGGGATTCCGGCATGACTTTTACTGGACGGGCAGCGGCCAGCTGCGCGAGGCGGCGCGGGTGGCGGACCCCGCTTCCGGCCGGGTCCTGCGTTTTTCCAGCACCCAGGACAGTTGCCATTTGTATTCCGATGCGCGCTGTTTTTCCCTGCTGGCGCAGGGTGTGCAATTGCAGCCGGGACAAGTGAGGCGCTTCAATCTTGCCTACCGTTTGGGCGTGCAGGATATCGATGCGTTTGACATATCCGAACCGGTATCAATGATGTCAAATAAGTGATTGGTCAGATATGCGGGGCAGTTCTACCATGGGGTAGTTTTTCCCTCATTCATTTTTGTCCTGACCGACGCTGCGAACCTGCCCATGAACATACTCACCATCGATGCCGGCACCACCAATACGCGTACCTTGCTGTGGCGCGCAGGCGCCGTCGTCGCCCAGGCGCAGCTGGAAACGGGCGTGCGCAATACCGCCATCGATGGCCATAACGGTGCGCTGAAACAGGCGCTGCGCGACACCATCGCCAGCGTGCTGGCCAGCGCCGGCATCGCGCCGTCCGACGTGGACCTGGCCGTGGCCTCGGGCATGATCACTTCGCCCATGGGTGTGCGGGAAGTGCCGCATTTGCCGGCGCCCGCCGGCCTGGCCCAGCTGGCGCAAGGCATGCAGGCGGTGGACTTGCCCGACGTGCTGCCCCAGCCCCTGTGGCTGATTCCCGGCGTGCGCAACCAGCATGGCGCCGTCGGCCTGCATAACGTCGAAGCGATGGACATGATGCGCGGCGAAGAGACGGAAGTCGTCGCGCTGCTCGAGCGCCTGCAATTGCGGGGCGCGGCGACCCTGATCATGCCCGGTTCGCATACCAAATTGATCAGCGTGGACGAGCAGCGCCGCATCCTCGGCTGCAGCACCACCATTGCGGGCGAGCTGCTGCAGGCGATCACGCAGCACACCCTGATCAAGCAATCGGTCGATGGCGGTTTTGCGCAGACCCTGGTGCCGAAGATGCTGCTGGCCGGCGCGGCCGCGGCGCAAAAAACGGGGCTGGCGCGCGCCTGCTTCAGCGTGCGCACCCTGGGCCAGTTCAGCGCCATCGAATGCAATGAGCGGGCCAATTTCCTGATGGGCGCCGTCCTCAGCGGCGACCTGCTGGCGCTGCGCAACAGCACCGCCATCCAGATGCGGCCCGATACGCCGCTCGTCATTACCGGCAAGCCCATGCTGCGCCAGGCGCTCGGGCTGCTGATCGAAGAACACGGATTTTTTTATGGCAAGCGCATCATCGTCGACGACCAGCAGCAAGCTAATCTGGCCGGTCACGGTGCGCTGCTGATCGCCGCCGCGCGCGGCTTGATTTCCCCGCAGGAGACAGTATGAGCAGCAACAAGAACAAGCGCCCCTTGCGTTCGCAATCGTGGTTTGGTGGCGACGACAAGGACAGTTTTATTCACCGCAGCTGGATGAAGAACCAGGGCTATCCGAGCGACGCCTTCGATGGCCGTCCCGTCATCGGCATCTGCAATACCTGGTCCGAGCTGACGCCCTGCAATGGCCATTTCCGCGACCTGGCCGAGATGGTCAAGCGCGGCGTGCTCGAGGCGGGCGGCTTTCCCGTCGAATTTCCCGTCATGTCGCTGGGCGAGACGAATCTGCGCCCGACGGCCATGCTGTTCCGTAACCTGGCCAGCATGGATGTCGAGGAATCGATACGCGCCAACCCGATCGACGGCGTGGTGCTGCTGACGGGCTGCGACAAGACCACCCCGGCCCTGCTGATGGGCGCGGCCAGCGTGGATTTGCCCACGATCGTGCTGTCGGGCGGCCCCATGTTGAACGGCAACTACCGCGGCAAGCCGATCGGTTCGGGCACGGACGTGTGGAAGTTTTCCGAGGATGTGCGCGCCGGACGCATGACCTCGGCGGAATTCAAGCAGGCCGAATCGTGCATGTCGCGTTCCGCCGGCCACTGCATGACCATGGGCACGGCATCGACCATGGCCAGCATGGTCGAAGCGCTGGGCGTGACCTTGCCTGGCAATGCGGCCATTCCCGCCGTCGATGCGCGCCGCAAGCTGCAGGCGCAGCTGACGGGCCGGCGCATCGTCGACATGGTGCACGAAGACCTGAAACTGTCGCAGATCCTCACGCGCGAAGCGTTTGAAAACGCCATCATGGTCAACGGCGCCATCGGCGGCTCGACCAATGCCGTGATCCATTTGCTGGCCATCGCCGGGCGCATCGGCGTGGACATGCGCCTGGGCGACTGGGATCGCCTGGGCCGCGACATTCCTTGCCTGCTGAACCTGATGCCGTCGGGCCAGTACCTGATGGAAGATTTTTACTACGCGGGCGGCCTGCCCGTGATCATCCGCGACCTGCTGGGCAAATTGCATGGCGAGGCGCTCACCGTCACGGGCGCCACCATGGCCGTCAACGTGGCCGAAGCGGAAAATTTCAACCCCGAGGTGATCACGCCGCTGGCGCAGCCATTCAAGGACGAAGGCGGCATCGCCGTCCTGCATGGCAACCTGGCCCCGCGCGGCGCCGTCATCAAGCCATCCGCCGCCTCGCCCGAGCTGATGCAGCACCGTGGCCGCGCCGTCGTCTTCAACAGCATCGAGCACTACAAAAAGCGCGTCGACGATCCTGCGCTCGATATCGATGCCAGCTGCGTGATGGTGCTGCAAAATTGCGGCCCGCAGGGCTATCCGGGCATGGCCGAAGTGGGCAATATGGGACTGCCGAAAAAACTGCTGGAGCAGGGCGTGCGCGACATGGTGCGCATCTCGGACGCGCGCATGAGCGGCACGGCCTACGGCACGGTGGTGCTGCACGTGGCGCCGGAAGCGGCCGTGGGCGGGCCGCTGGCCCTGGTGCGCGATGGCGACATGATCGAACTGGACGTGGCGGGACGCCGTTTGCACCTGGACGTCGACGAAGCGGAGCTGGCGCGCCGGCGCGCCGAGTGGAGCGCGCCGCCGCCGGCCATGAAGGGCGGTTATCAGTCGATGTATATCAAGCACGTGACGCAGGCCGACGAAGGCGCGGATCTGGACTTCCTCGTCGGTTGCCGGGGTTCCGCAGTTCCGCGCGAGTCTCATTGATAACGCACGATCAAACCTGCTGCGCGTCGTCATTTGCGGCCTCGATGCTCACTGTGCTCAAGCACAGTTGCGCGTCTCGGCCACAACTGACTTCCGCTCGCGACGGTTTTATCATGCGTTATACAGAGTTAAAGGAAAAAAAAATGATGGGAACACAGGCGCAATTACTGGTCGATGCGCAAAACTTCCTGGGCGAGGGCGTGCGCTGGTGCGAACGCAGCGGCCGCGTTTTCTGGACGAATATCGAAGGCTGCCAGCTGCATGCGCTGGTGCTGGCCACGGGCGAGCGCCAGAGCTGGGCCATGCCCGAGCGCCTGGCGTGTTTCGCGCTGACGGACAGCGACGAGGTGCTGCTGCTGGGACTGGCCTCGGGACTGGCCTGGTTTGACGCGCGCAGCGGGGCCGTCACGCGCTTGCACACGGTGGAGGGCGACTTGCCCATGACGCGCCTGAACGATGGCCGCTGTGACCGCCAGGGACGCTTTGTCTTCGGCACGCTCGATGAGCGCCCGTGCCGCGATGCGATCGGCAGCTTTTACCGCCTCAACCTGGACTTGACCCTGGAGCGCCTGCCGCTACCGCAGATCGCCATCTCGAACAGCATCTGCTTCAGCGTCGATGGCACGGCCATGTATTTCTGCGACTCGATGAAGAGGGCGATCTACCGCTGGGACGATTACCTGGGCGGCGACGCCAGCCGGGTGCGCGTGTTTGCCGTGCTCGACCCGGGACCGGGGGCCGCCGATGGCGCCACCATCGATGCGGATGACTACCTGTGGAGCGCGCAGTGGGGCGCCGGCAGGGTCTTGCGCTTCGCGCCGGACGGCAGCGTCGAGCGCAAGATCAGCCTGCCCGTTTCACAGCCCAGCTGCGTGAGCCTGGGCGGCCCGCACTACGACGAATTGTTCGTCACGACGGCGCAGGAGAACTTGACCCCGGCCCAGCTGGCGAGCGAACCGCTGGCCGGCGGATTGTTTCATGCGCGCCAGGTGGGCGTGCGCGGTTTGCCGGAAGTGCGCTTTGGCGCCCTGCCGGCCTGACAGGAGAGAGCATATGCAAAAACACATGGTTTTCAATGGCATCCTCGAACGGGGCATGGTCGGCATCGTGCGCGCCGACTCGCCCGATGCGGCGCTGCGGATCGCCGAGGCGTGCATCGCCGGCGGCATCACGGCGCTGGAAGTGGCGTTCACCACGCCCGATACCCTGGGCGTGCTGCGCACCTTGCGCGAACGCCATGGCCATGACGTGCTGCTGGGCGCGGGCACCGTGCTCGATACGGAGACGGCGCGCGCCGCCATCCTGGCCGGCGCCCAGTTCATCATTTCGCCCAGCGTCAACGTGGACACCATCGCGCTATGCCAGCGCTACCAGGTGCTGTCCATGCCGGGCGCGATGACGCCGACGGAAATCGTCACGGCCCTGCAGGCGGGCGCCGACATCGTCAAGGTCTTCCCCGCCGAGATGTTCGGCCCCGCCTACATCAAGGCCCTGCGCGCGCCCCTGCCGCAAGCGCCATTGATGCCGACGGGCGGCGTGACGGTAGAGAACCTCAATGAATGGTTTGCCAGTGGCGCCGTGGCCGTGGGCATCGGCAGCAGCCTCAGTGGCCCGGGCGCCACGGGCGATTACGCGGCCGTGACGGCGCGCGCGCAGGCTTTCGTGGCGAAGATGGCGGCCGTGCGTTCTCAGTAACGTCCTGCTGAGAAAACCGTAGCGAGCGGATGTGAGTTGTGGCTGAGAAGCGGAGCTGTGCGAAGCACGGGGCCGCCAAGGCAGTGAGCATCGCAGGCCGCAAATCGCGCCGCGCAGTAGGTTTTTTCTGCTACGCTAGGCGGGCAATGTCGCACGCCTGACTATAGAAACCATGTCCAACATCGCCCGCATCCTGCAAGACAGCCGTATCATCGCCATCGTCGGCATGTCTGACAAACCCGAACGCGCCAGCCATGAAGTGGCCGACTACCTGCTGCGCCATGGCTACCGCGTGCTGCCCGTCAATCCGGCCCTCGCCGGGCGCGACGTGCTGGGCCAGCGCGCCTACGCCACCCTGACGGAGGCGGCGGCTGCCGTCGCGCCGGCGCGCATCGACATCGTCGACTGCTTCCGCAAGTCAGAAGATATCCTGCCCATCGCCGAGGAAGCCATCGCCGTCAAGGCCGGCTGTCTGTGGCTGCAGCTCGACATCGTCAACGAGCAGGCGGCGCAGCTGGCGCGGGCGGCGGGCATGGACGTGGTGATGGATCACTGCACAAAAATCGAGCACCGCAAGCTGGCGGTGGCGGCATGAAGGCGCGCACGCAATTTCGCGCCGGCAAGGACTTCGAGCTGAACGAGGATTTCGCTGGCAAGCGCCTGCTGGGCGCCGCCACCAAGGCGGCGAACAAGAAGCTGACGCCGGCCCAGTGCAAGGCCATGGACCGCGAGGAAACCGTGGCGCTGACGGCGCAGATCGCCGAGTGCCAGAGCATGCTGTACGCGCAGCACAAAAAGAAGGTGCTGCTGGTCTTGCAGGGCATGGATACGTCGGGCAAGGATGGCACGGTCAAGGCCATCTTCAGCAACATCAACCCGATGGGCATCCGCGCCATCGCGTTCAAGGGCCCCACCGATATCGAACTGGCGCACGATTACCTGTGGCGCGTGCACCAGCACGTGCCCGTGAAGGGCGAGATCGCCATCTTCAACCGCAGCCATTACGAGGATGTGCTGATCACGCGCGTGCAGGACATGATCGACAAGGCCGAATGCCAGCGCCGCTACGCGCAGATCCGCGATTTCGAGCGCATGCTGAGCGAAACGGGCACCGTCATCCTGAAAATCTTCCTGCATATTTCGAAGGACGAGCAACGGGGACGGCTGCAGGAGCGGCTCGACGATCCCGATCGCCAGTGGAAGTTCGACCCCAACGATATCGCCCAGCGCAAGAAGTGGGATGCTTACCAGCGCGCCTATGAAACGGCGATCCGCGAGACGGATGCCGACCACGCGCCGTGGTATGTGGTGCCATCGAACTCCAAGACGCAGCGCAATCTCGTGGTCGCGTCCCTGCTGCTGGAAACCCTGCAGGGCATGAAGCTGGAATACCCGGCGCCGGACCCGAAACTGTCGTCTTTCAAGGTCGAGTAAATCCGTTCCGCGCCTGCGGAATCGGCCGCGCTGTGGCATAGTATCCCTCGTCGATAATTCAAACCAGACCGGAGATCCATATGCTGCAGTTGAAAGATCCTACCTTGTTGCGTCACCAGGCTTACGTGAATGGAGCCTGGGTCGATGCCGATGGTGGCCAGACGATTAACGTGAACAATCCCGCCACGGGCGAGCATATCGGTACGGTGCCTCTGATGGGCGCAGCCGAGACGCGCCGCGCCATCGAGGCGGCCAATGCCGCCTGGCCCGCCTGGCGCAAGAAGACGGCCAAGGAACGCGCGGCCGTGCTGCGCCGCTGGCATGACCTGATTCTGGAAAACGCCGATGACCTGGCGCTGATCATGACCACCGAGCAGGGCAAGCCCCTGCCGGAAGCGAAGGGCGAAGTGCAGTTCGGCGCTTCGTTCATCGAGTGGTTCGCCGAAGAAGGCAAGCGCGTCGCGGGCGAGACCCTGCAGTCGCCATGGCCGGACCGCCGCCTGGTCGTCACCAAGGAGCCGATCGGCGTGTGCGCCGCCATCACGCCATGGAACTTCCCCGCCGCCATGATCACGCGCAAGGTCGGTCCGGCCCTGGCAGCCGGCTGCCCGATGGTATTGAAACCGGCGGAAGCGACGCCGTTTTCCGCGCTGGCGCTGGCCGTGCTGGCCGAGCGCGCGGGCGTGCCTGCTGGCGTGTTCAGTATCGTCACGGGTGCGCCGAAAGACATCGGCGGCGAAATGACGTCGAACCCCATCGTGCGCAAGCTGACGTTTACGGGCTCGACCCAGGTGGGCCGTTTGCTGGCCGAGCAGTGCGCGCCGACGATCAAGAAACTGTCGCTGGAACTGGGCGGCAATGCGCCGTTCATCGTCTTCGATGACGCCGACCTGGACGCGGCAGTGGAAGGCGCCATCGCCTCGAAATACCGCAATGCGGGCCAGACCTGCGTCTGCGCCAACCGCCTGTACGTGCAGGACAGCGTATATGACGCGTTTGCCGACAAGCTGGTGGCGGCCGTGGCCAAGCTGAAGGTGGGTAATGGCATCGAGGCTGGTGTCACGCAAGGCCCGCTGATCGACGCCAAGGCCGTGGCCAAGGTGGAAGAACACGTGGCCGACGCGCTGGGCAAGGGCGGGCGCCTGCTCGCTGGCGGCAAGCGCCATGCGCTGGGCAATGGCTTCTTCGAGCCGACCATCATCGCCGACGTGACGAACGACATGCGCGTGGCTACCGAGGAAACCTTCGGCCCGCTGGCGCCCCTGTTCCGCTTCAAGACGGACGATGAAGTGATCGCCCTGGCCAACAACACGGAATTCGGCCTGGCCGCCTATTTCTATTCGCGCGACATCGGCCGCATCTGGAGAGTGGCCGAAGGCCTGGAAACGGGCATGGTCGGCGTCAACACGGGCCTGATCTCGAACGAGATCGCCCCCTTCGGCGGCGTCAAGCAATCGGGCCTGGGCCGTGAAGGGTCGACCTACGGTATCGAAGACTATCTCGTCATCAAATACATCTGCATGGGCGGTATCTAGAATGCTTGATTAAATCTACTGCGCGGCGCGCTTTCCGGCCTGCGATGCTCACTGTACTAAAGTACAGCTGCGCTTCTTAGCCAGAAATCGTTGCCGCTCGCTACGATTTTCTCAAGCATCCGTGACGTCCGTTATCGATGGCTGTTGCGAGCCGATCCTAACCGGTCCAGCATGCCCTTGACCGCTTCCATCTGCGTGCCGCTCTTGCGGTAGAAATCCGGGTCGATCGGATTGATGCTGGTGTAGCCCCAGAAATCCCAGCAGCCTTTCGGGTTGTACGGGTAGACGGGGCTCGGTTCGGCTTGCGGATACAGCACGATGATCTTGTTGGCGTCCGCCACCTGGTTGTAGCCGGTGCTCGTATAAAAACGGTCGCCGATGGCCTGCGTCGTTTGCAGGCAGCCGTGGAACACCACGTGCACGCGGCAGCTCTCGCTGTTGCAGGCTTTCGGGATGTAGGCGTAGCCCGTATTGCTCATGCTCGAGTACGCGTTCTGGATGAAGCTGCGCTGGTTGAAGGCGATCAGCTTGCCCGTCAGGGTAGTCGACGACGGCTGCAGATCCGGGTACAGGTGCTGCAGGATGTCGCGCGCCTGCGTATAGTCGCAGTCGTTGATGAACGGCGACTCCGTCACGGCGCAAGGCTTGTCGGCGTTGCTGTCGGTGAGGATGGCGTGGCCCGCGCCTAGCGTGTCGATGAAGCGGATCTGCGCCGCCGGCGTACCGGCCAGTTGATAGAATTTCCCCACCTGCTCCACCACCGGCCGCGTCACGGTCTGGTCTTTCGTTCCGCTGAACAGATATACGCGCTGGCGTTTCAGGTTGGCCGTGTCGTCGATGAGACGCTCGCGCGCAAAATCGTTCGCCGCGCGCAGCAATTCGCTGGCGACGGGCGGTGCCACCTGCGCGCTGCCCGGATTCATGCAGGTGCTCAAGGCATTCGTCAGGTAGGGAATGTAGGGGAAGCGGCCCGGCTGGCCCGAGCAGAAATACGGGCCGCCTGCGATGATGCCGGCGCCCGCCACCGTGGCCGAGTAGGCGACGGCAAACTGCGCCGCCATGAAGCCGCCCGAGGACAGGCCGGACACCGTGGTCTGGCTCAGGTCAGCCTGGTAGGCGGGCAGGGCGGGGGCATCCTTGGTTGCGGCGGGCTTGGCGGGCTTGGCCGTCCTGGCCGTCGTGGCGGCGTGCGCGCCGCCTGGCGTCAGGATGAGCAGGCTGGCGGCCAGCAGGGCGGTGGTTAGTGTGGTCAGGTGCGCGGTCAGGTGCGGGAAGGGCATGGCGGCTCCACAAGGCAGGGAAAGGGACAGGAAGGCCGAGCATAGGTAAAAAAACTGTGCGCTGGGCAAGTACTGCACCGTCATTGATGTCGCTCAAGCTATCGCTGTTGTTGTCCGTCTTGTACGCACGCGCGGCGTTTGACATAGAATGGTTTTTTCCGTTCAACCATGGTGCCTTTCATGTCCAAGACTCTTGCCCAGCTGTTTGCATTGACCACCCTTGCCGCCGGCGCCAGCCTGGCCATGCCGGCCCATGCGGCCGACACCGCGCCAGCTGCTGCCGCGCCAGCCGCCTGCCCGGCCATCCTCAAGCAGACTTTCAACCGCCTGCAGGATGAAGCGCCGCAAAACCTGTGCCAGTACGCGGGCAAGGTCGTGCTGGTGGTCAATACGGCCAGTTATTGCGGTTTTACCAATCAATATGAAGGGCTCGAGGCGCTGTACGCCAAGTACGGCAGCAAGGGCCTGGTGGTGCTGGGCTTCCCGTCGAACGATTTTGGCAAGCAGGAGCCCGGTAACAGCAAGGAAATCGCCGATTTCTGCTACAACACCTATGGCGTGAAGTTCCCCATGTTTTCGAAGTCGGTCGTCTCCGGCCCCGCGCCGAATCCGCTGTACGTGGACCTGATCAAGCAGACGGGCAAGACCCCGGCCTGGAATTTCCACAAATACCTGATCGACCGCCACGGCAAAGTGGTGGAAAGCTTCCCCAGCAAGGTGACGCCGGACGACAAGAAACTCGTTGGCGCGGTGGAAAAAGCGCTGGCGCTGTAAGTTGCTGATACCCAAGCAGGCTTGAACGCCTGCTTTTTTTTAATGCCGTGCTTGTCGTCTTGCCATCATTGTCCTAAGCTGGTTGTTCGCGTTTGTCACAACAAAGGAGAACATCATGGCGTATGTCGATGGATTTGTCGTGCCCGTACCGAAAGCCAAGCTCGATGCCTACCTGGCCATGTCGCGCAGTTGCGGCGCCGTTTGGCGAGAGTACGGCGCGCTGGAATTTCGCGAATGCGTGGGCGACGATGTCAAGCCGGGCAAGCTGACCTCGTTCCCGCAGGCGGTGGACTTGCAGGATGGCGAAGTGGTGGTGTTTTCCTGGATCGTGTATGAATCGCGCGCCAAACGCGATGAAATCAACGACAAGGTCATGAAAGACCCGCGCCTGGCCGAGATGATGGACCCGGAAAAATTGCCGTTCGATGGCAAGCGGATGATCTACGGCGGCTATGAAATGCAGGTGGATATCAAGTAACCAGCTTCGCGGGGATCGCCCCGCGCAGCGCATTGCACACGACGATCGCTTCGGCCCGCGCCAGCATGGCGCGCGTGATGATGGTTTCCTGCGCGTTCCAGGCAGGATCGGCCAGCATGGCCGCGCGCTGCACGCCGGGCAGCAGGCCGCAGGACAGGGGTGGCGTGTGCCAGCGGCCGTCCAGCTGCACGAAGACATTGCTTCGCCCGCCCTCCGTCAGCTCGCCACGCTCGTTAAAGAACAGCATGTCGAAGCCGCCTTGCGCCTCGGCCGCGCGCCAGGCTGCGTCATAGCGCGCGCGCGCGCTGCTCTTGTGGCGCAGGAACAGGTCGCCGGCCGTCGTTGTATCGGGTGCCAGCATGACGTTGACCGTCTCCGGCAAGGCGCTGAGCGCGCCGCTTTGCGTCGTGAACTGCCCATCCTGGCGCAGCGCCAGGCGCAGGCGGAAAGGGACATCGTCGGGGCGTGCCGCGCAGGCCGCCTGCAACGCGGCGCGGGCAGCGTTGGCATCCCAGGCAAAACCGAAGTAGGCGCTGGAGGCGGCCAGGCGTGCCAAATGCCGCTCCTGCTGGCGGCAGCCATGGTCGCGGCTGGCGTGCAGGGTTTCGAACAGTTCGAAGTCGTTGCTCAGGCCCGTCAGGAAGCGGGCCTTGAGCTGGCATTCCGCAAATTCCTCGTGCGGGTCGCTGTCGAGCACGATGCCGGCGCCCACGCCCATCTCGCCACGCCGGATGCCATCAGGGTCGGCCGGTTGCAAGGCCAGGGTGCGGATCGGCACGGACATGCAGAAGTCGCCCACGGCGTGGGCGGCGCCGGCGGCTGGCGGATCGAACCAGCCGATGGCGCCCGTATAGATGCCGCGCGGCGCCGGTTCCAGTTCGGCGATGATTTCCATGGTGCGGCGTTTCGGCGCGCCCGTGATCGAGCCGCACGGGTACAAGGCCTGGAAGATGTCGGCCAGGCTGGCATCGTCGCGCAGGCGCGCCTGCACGGTGGACGTCATTTGCAGCACGCTGCTGTAGCGCGTTACCTCGAACAGGGCCGGCACCTTGACGGAGCCCGTGACGGCGATGCGGCCAATGTCGTTGCGCAGCAGGTCGACGATCATCAGGTTTTCCGCGCGGTTTTTTGGGTCGCTGGCCAGGGCGGCGGCGCGGCGTGCGTTTTCTGCCATTTGCTCAGGCGGGGCGGCTGGCGCCGTGCCCTTCATGGGACGCGCCGTCAGCTCGCCTTGTGCGTGGCGCACGAACAGCTCCGGCGACAGCGACAGCAGGGCGCCGCCATCGGGCAGCATCACCAGCGCGCCGTAGGGCACGGGCTGGCGCGCGCGCAGCCGCGCATACAGGGCCAGGGGCGAGCCGAAGGCGTCGAAGCGCAAACGGTACGTGTAGTTGACCTGATAGGTGTCGCCGGCCACGATGTAGTCGTGGATGCGGTGCAGCGCGCGCGTGAATTCGGCTTGATCCACGTTCGCGCGGATACCGGCCACGCCGGCCGGCGCGGCGTCCGCGTCGACGCGAGAGTCCAGCCACTGCGCCACCTCGTCCTGCGACAGCTGCGTGCAGTGCTCGAAGACGAGCACTTGCGCCAGCGGCGGCGCGTCAAGGCTGGCCGCGCGCGGCGGCATGGCCAGCAAGTGCGCGCCCAGTTCGTAGCTGCACACGCTGACGGCGTACTGGCCGCGTTGCAAGGCCTCTTGCAGCCCTTCGAGCAGGGCCGGCCACTGTTGTCCCTCGGTGCACTGCAAGACCGCCGCCAGGCCCGTGTACAGGCGCGAACCGGCGCCGGGTGTGCTGGCGTCGTCGAGCAGGGCGAAGCAGTCGGTATGCATGGGGACAGCTGCGGCGGTGACTTACCCCAGCAGCATGGCGATTTGCAGCGCCGCTTCCTGGGATGGATTGATCTTGAAGCCGCTCTTGGCGTAGCGGTGCCAGCGTCCGATGACGAAGCTGACGATCAGGGTGGCGCGCGCCGCCACTTCGCTTTCCTTGCCATGGCCTTCGGCGGCGGCCACGCGCAAGGCCTGCTTGAGCGCCAGTTCCACGCGGTCGTAGAACTGGTTCATGCGCACTTGCAGACGCTCGTCCTCATTGACCAGCGCATCGCCGATCAGCACGCGCGTCATGCCCGGATTGCTGATGGCGAAATTGAGCAGCATGCCGATGATGTCGCGCGTCTGCGTCATGCCATCGCTGTGTTTTTCCGCGATCTGGTTGATCAGGCCGAAGACGCTCGACTCGATGAATTCGATCAGCCCTTCGAACATTTGCGCCTTGCTGGCGAAATGGCGGTACAGGGCCGCTTCCGATACGGTCAGTCTGGCCGCCAGTGCGGCGGTGGTGATCTTTTCGCCTTTCGGCTGCTCCAGCATTGCGGCGAGGGCCTGAAGAATTTGTAGCCTGCGTTGGCCCGGCGGTGTGCTTGCCATATTTTCTCTTGTCGTTAAAAAAAATGCTGCCTTGATGGGGAGGTCCGTCACCGCCGCTAGCGGTGCGGCTTCCAGTGTCAACCGGAAGCCCAGGAATCCCCTTCAACGCAGACGGTGAAGGCGGCGTGCCAAATGCCGGACAGATTTTACTTTGACATCGACGTAAGCGGGGCGATTTAACGCCTTGGGCAACTTCGCCACGCCGATCGGATCGGCCATTTTCAGGTATTGCGTGATCCAGGCCGTGCGCAGGCCCAGTTTTTTCGCACCCTTGAGGTTGGCCAGGGTGTCTTCCACCAGAATGCAGCGGCCGGGGCGGATGTGGTGCTTGCGCATCAGTTTGCACAGCATCAGGGTCGATGGCTTGGGCCGCAGCTGGCGGTGCACATGCATCGCCTCGATGGCGACGTGGTGTGAAAAGTGCCGGCGCAAGCCCAGGTGGCGCATCACGTCGCTCGAATAGCGCAGCGGCGCGTTGGTGAGTAAAATTTTACGGCCAGGCAGGCGTTTGAGTAAAGCCCCCAGGCCCCGCTCGGCGCGTATCATCGCGCGCAAATCGTCGAACGCATGCGTCTCGTGCAGAAAATGCGCGGCCTGCACCTGGTGGTGCTTGACCATGCCCAGCAAGGTGGCGCCATAGCGGCGCCAGTAGGCCGCGCGCGCCGCATTGACGATGGCGTCGTCGGCCGGCGTCACGCCGTCGCCCAGTACGCGGGCAATATACGTGTTCATATTGGCCGTGATGGTGGGGAAGATGGCGTGCGAGGCATTGTGCAGCGTGTTGTCGAGGTCAAACAGCCAGACCGGCGACGAGCGGTTAAGATGGGACACAGGCACAGGAGTCTTTGCTAGCGAGAGAAGATGAAAAATTCAACAATCAGGAAAACCATGCGACGCCAGATTATAGTGATGTTTTGCGGATTATTCTTGCTGCCGTTGCAGTCGGCCTTGGCCGAAGCGCCTTCCGTGGCGCAAAAACGGGGCGCGCTGTTCAAGGTGCAGGATGCCAGCCACACCCTGTATCTGTTCGGTACCATCCACGTCGGCGCGCCCGACTTTTATCCGCTCGAGCCGACCGTGACGCAGGCGTTGAACGGCGCCGGCGCGCTGGCGCTGGAGATCGATCCCGGCGCCGATCCGCGCAAGGCCGTCAGCGCCGTGCTGAAATACGGCATGGAGGCGCCAGGCAGCAAAGTGCCGCCTGACTGCCGCCAGACTTTGGCGCCGCGTCTGGCGCCGCTGTTGCAAAAATACGGCATCGCGCCCGCAGCGGTGGCGCCGATGAAGCCGTGGATGCTGGCCAGCGTGCTGGCCATCGGCGAATTTTCCACGCTTGGCTACCGCTCCGACCTGGCCGTCGACAGTTATCTGTCGCAGCAAGCCAAGGCGCGCAAGATCCCCGTGGTGGAACTCGAATCGATGGAAGGCCAGATGGCGCTGTTCGGCGCCATGTCGCCGCTCGACCAGTGCCGCTTCCTCGAAGACGGCGTGGCGTCGATCGAGGAGCAGGAACAAAGCCAGGAAGCGCGCGAGATCGCCGATGCGTGGCGCAACGCCGACGCTGCCGCCTTCGACAAGCTGGCGGCAAAGGCGGCAACAGACCCCTCGTTCGCCGCGCAGTTCGTGCAAAAAGTGCTGCTGGACGGCCGCAACCCGGCCCTGGCCGACGGCATCGCCAACTTGCTTGCGCGCGAAAAGTCCAGCCTGGCCGCCATCGGCGTGCTGCACTTGGTGGGCGACAAGAGCGTGCCGGATTTACTGCGTAAACGCGGATTGAAGGTCGAGCGGGTGTATTGAGTTTTGACGACAGAAGGCAGAAGAGATAGCGCTAGCTCAGCCGCGCAAGACACGCGGCAGAGCAGATGGAAAAGTGTTCAGGGCAAGGCGGACTGCCGAAGACAGTACGAATGTACGGCGAGGAAGGACAACGCCGCCATGGACATTTTTACTATGGGGAGATGACGGCAGAGTAGATGAAAAGTGTTCAGGGCAAGGCGCCGAGACGAAGACAGTACGCATGTACGGCGAGGCGAGGCAACGCAGCCATGGACATTTTTCAGATACGGGGATAAGTCGATGGTGCCCTTGACGTGGATCGAACACGTGGCCTCTCCCTTACCAAGGGAGTGCTCTACCACTGAGCTACAAGGGCAAATTAAAAGCGGCGCCAGGTGATCTGCGCCGCCAAACTACTCGCTGTGATGCATTGCGATTTTTTTTAGTGCGAACGGATCATAGTACCAAAAGCCTGCTCGGTCAACACTTCCAGCAATAATGAGTGTTCGATGCGGCCGTCGATGATGTGCACCGTGTTCACGCCGGACTTGGCGGCGTCGAGCGCGGACGAGATCTTCGGCAGCATGCCGCCCGAGATCGTGCCGTCGGCGAACATCTCGTCGATTTCGCGCGCCGACAGGTCGGTCACCAGGTTGCCCTGCTTGTCCTGGACGCCGGCGATGTTGGTCATCATGATCAGCTTTTCCGCTTTCAGGATTTCCGCGATCTTGCCCGCCACGACATCGGCGTTGATGTTGTAGGCCTGGCCGTCCTGGCCGAAACCGATCGGCGAAATGATGGGAATGAAGGCATCGTCCTGCAGCGCCTTGACGACGGCCGGGTTGATCGCGTCGATCTCGCCGACAAAACCGATGTCGAGGAATTCGCCCGGATGTTCGCGGTCCGGCATCTGCATCTTGCGTGCGCGGATCAAGCCGCCATCCTTGCCCGTCAAGCCCACGGCCTGGCCGCCGTAATGGTTGATCAGCATGACGATATCCTGCTGCACTTCGCCGCCCAGCACCCACTCCACCACTTCCATGGTTTCTTCATCGGTGATGCGCATGCCTTGCACGAAGGTGCCTTGCTTGCCGATTTTTTTCAGCGCGTTGTCGATCTGCGGTCCGCCGCCGTGCACCACGACCGGGTTCATGCCGACCAGCTTGAGCAGGATGACGTCGCGCGCGAAGCCGTGCTTCAGGCGTTCGTCCGTCATGGCATTGCCACCGTATTTGATGACGATGGTCTTGCCGTGGAAATTGCGGATGTAGGGGAGGGCCTCGGCCAGAATCTGCGCCTTGATTTGCGGCGACACCGCCGTCAAGTCGTCATTCATGTCCAGGTTCAAGTTAGCTAGTTGATTCATGGCGAGTCCGGAAAATAGATTTGTGCGATTTTACAGGGAAGAAGAAAATCTTGGAGGCATTATAGGGCGATCTTGTTGTATTTTCCCTGATGATCCTATAGTCTGGCCCGATATGTTCCCCAGCCAGCCCTTTTACTGCCCGTTACATCTGCGTCCCATCCCTGCGCGGCATGACACACACTTGCCAATTCACACACAGCCATGAGCCAGTGCAGCCTGTGCGGCGCCGCCTTCCAGTGCGGCCAGCTTGACCCGGACGCCAACGAACCCTGCTGGTGCGTGGCCCTGCCGCCGGCCGTTCCCGTGCCCGGTGGCGCTGCGGGATGCTGGTGCCCCGCCTGCCTGCAAGCCCATATCGCCACCCTGACGCCGCCTGCAAAAGTCCCGACAGCGGCCAAATAAGCGCATCGGCATACTTTTTCCTTTGCAAAAGACCTTGCATTTTGTAGGGGAATACGCTCAGACTTCGACTTTCAAGAATTTCTTATAGGAAAGTTATGCGCTTCAGGGATATCAGTATCGGCGTGCGCATCAATGCCGGTTATGCCATGTTGATCGTGCTGATGCTGGTCGTCATCGTCCTGTCTGGCAGCCGCATCTATGCCATCCGCGCCGAGACCGACGATATCCTGCAGCGCGACTGGGTCGCCGCCAAGGCCACCAGCAAGATCCACGGGCTGGCGCGCGAGGCGGCCACGCGCATCGGCAACCTGCCGAACCAGCACGAGCTGGCGCTGCGCCAGGCGAACCAGGCGCGCCTGGAAGCGATCAAGCAAGGCATCGACGAGCAGGTGCGCATCCTCGACGGCCTCGATGCGCGGCCCGAGGAACGGCGCCTGCTGGAACAGATGCACCTGGCACGCGCCGACTACTATGTGTCGCTCAAGGCGATGTTCGAACTGGTCGAGCGCGGCGAGCATGCCCGCGCCGAGCAGGCCATGCAGACGCAGACCTTGCCGGTGCTGGAAAAAGTGCTGCTGTACGTGGGCCAGCTCGACGACCTGCAGCAGCAGCTGATCCGCGACAGCGCCGCCAGGATACGCAACGACATCGACACCTCGCTGCTGCTGATGGGCGGCATCGGCCTGGCGGCCTTGCTGACGGGTCTCGCCTTTGCCTGGTCGGCGCGCTCGATCACGCGTCCGCTGGGCGAGGCGGTGGCGATCGCCACGCGCGTGGCCAATGGCGACCTCAGTTCCGTCATCGAAGTGACGTCGCGCGACGAGACGGGCGAATTGCTGCAGGCGCTCAAGGACATGAGCACCAGCCTGGCCGTCGAGCAGGACCTGCGCCACGCCGTCGAAGTGGCCGAGGATGCGACCAAGATGAAGTCGGATTTCCTCGCTAATATGTCGCACGAAATCCGTACGCCGATGAACGGCATCATCGGCATGACCCACCTGGCGCTGCAGACGGAACTGACGTCGACCCAGCGCAACTACCTGGAAAAGGTGGAATCGGCTTCGAAGAACCTGCTGGCCATCATCGACGATATCCTCGATTTCTCGAAGATCGAGGCGGGCAAGATGGCCTTTGAAAAAGTCGATTTCTTCCTCGAGGACGTGCTGGCGCAGATCGCCGACCTGTCCGTGATGCGCGCGCAGGACAAGGGACTCGAACTGCTGTTCGACGTCGCCCCCGACGTGCCGAACGCCTTGCAGGGCGATCCGCTGCGCCTGGGCCAGGTGCTGATCAACCTGACCAACAACGCCATCAAATTTACGGACAGGGGCGAGATCGTCGTCACTATCCGCCTGCAGCAGCTGGAAGAGCATGCGGCCGTGCTGCGCGTGGACGTGCGCGACACGGGCATCGGCCTCACGCCGCCCCAGCGCAGCAAATTGTTCCAGGCTTTTACGCAGGCCGACACGTCCACCACGCGCCACCATGGCGGCACGGGCCTGGGGCTGACCATCAGCAAGCGGCTTGTGGAAATGATGGAAGGCGAGATCGACCTGGTCAGCGAAGCGGGTGTGGGCAGCACCTTTTTCTTCACGGCCCGCTTCGGCCTGGCCGCCGTGCCGCGCGATAATTTGCTATTGCCACAGCAATTCCATGGCTTGCGCGTGCTGGTGGTCGACGACAACCCCAGCGCGCGTGAAATCTTCGTCAGCATGCTCACGGCGCTGGGCTTCGAGGCGCGTGCCGTGCTTGGCGGAGCGCTGGCCATCGGCGCCGTGGCGCAGGCGCGCGCCGAGGGGCGGCCGTACGGGCTGGTGCTGATGGACTGGAAAATGCCGGGCATGAACGGCCTCGATACCCTGGCCGGCATCCGCGCCGATGCCGCCGGCATCGATGCGACACCGGCCTGCATCATGGTCACGGCCTTCCATCGCGAAGCGCTGCTCGAGGCGGCGCGCCAGCGCGACTTGCCGCTCGACGGCGTATTGAACAAGCCGATCAGCGCCTCGACCCTGCTCGACCAGATTGCGTTCGTGTTTGGCGGCGTGACGGGGCAGAGCCGCAAGACGCAGCGCCAGAGCAGCTACCGCGACGACGAGCGCGCCCTGCGCGGCGCCTGGCTGCTGCTGGTCGAGGATAATGAAGTGAACCAGGAAGTGGCGCAGCATATCCTGAACGACGCCGGCATCCGCGTCGACATCGCCGGCAACGGCGCCATCGCGCTGGCGAAGATCGCGGAAAACGCCTATGACGGCGTGCTGATGGATTGCCAGATGCCGGTGATGGATGGCTACCAGGCGACGCGCAAGCTGCGCCAGGATCCCCGGTATTCGAACTTGCCCGTGATCGCCATGACGGCCAATGCCATGGTGGGCGACAAGGAAAAATGCCTGGACGCCGGCATGAACGATTTCATCGCCAAGCCGATCGACGTGGCGCAGCTGTTCGGCACCCTGGCGCGCTGGATCGCGCCGGCCACGCCGCAGGAAATGGCGGCGGTGGTGGCGCAGCCGGAAGCGGAGCTGCCCGTGATCGCGGGCCTGAAAATGGCGGAGGCCATGCGCCGCGTGGGCGGCAATGCCGCTTTGATGCGAAAATTGCTGGACCGCTTCGTGGAAACCCAGTTCGACGCCATGCAGCGCATCGTTGCCGCCATCGAGAACAACCAGCTGGAAACGGCCATCCGCGAAGCGCATACCCTGAAAGGCCTGGCCGGCAATATCGGTGCCGGCGGCCTGGCCGACAGCGCCGCGCGAGTCGAGCACTTGCTCAGCCTGGGCTCGCACGACGGCTTGCCGCAGGCGCTGGCCGCCTGCACCCTGGCGCTCGACGAGCTGGTGCCGAAGATCGTGCTGGCCATGCAGTCGCGCGGCCATGCGGCCGAGGCGGGCGGCGCGGCGCTGGCGCACGTGGCGCCGGTGGACCGGGCGCGCCTGGAAGCGGGCTTGCGCGAACTGTCGCAGCTGCTGCAGCAGGACGATGCGCAGGCCGTCAAGCACCTCGACGGCATCGGCCCCGTGCTGGTCGCGGCGGGGCAGGCGGAACACGCGCGCCAGTTGAAGCGCATGCTGGGACAATACGATTTCGAAGGTGCGCTGGCGCAGCTGGGCGAAGTGGCCGATGCGCTGGAGCTGACACTGTGAGAAGGATAATGATGCAGAACGAAGGACGGGCATGAGAGCGCCGGCAAGCAAGCCAACCATCCTGGTGGTCGACGACACGCCAGACAATATCGACCTGTTGCGCGCGGTGCTGGAAGACGACTACCGCACCAAGATCGCCGTCAATGGCGAGCGCGCCCTGAAGATCGCCGCCGGCAGCGACCAGCCCGACCTGATCCTGCTCGACATCATGATGCCGGGCATGAGCGGCTACGACGTGTGCCGCGCGCTGAAGGCCGATCCCGCCACGGCCGGCATCCCCGTGATTTTCGTCACGGCCATGAGCGAAGTGGCGGACGAGCAGCTGGGCCTGGCCCTGGGCGCCGTCGACTACATCACCAAGCCGATCTCGGCGCCCATCGTGCTGGCGCGCATCAGGACGCAGCTGGCGATGAAGCAGATGCAGGATTTCTTGCGCGACCAGAACCAGTACCTGGAAACGGAAGTGGAGCGCCGCGTGCAGGAAGTGGCGGCGCTGCAGGATGTCACCATCCACGCCATGGCTTCGCTGGCCGAGACGCGCGACAGCGAGACGGGCAACCATATCCGCCGCACCTCGCACTACCTGAAGGCGCTGGCCGAGAAGGTGCGCGGCTTGCCGCGTTTCCGCGATTTTTTGACGGACAAGAATATTGAACTGCTGTTCAAGACGGCGCCGCTGCACGACATCGGCAAGGTGGGCATCCCCGACCATATCCTGCTCAAGCCCGGACGTTTCGAGCCGCACGAAATGGCCATCATGAAGACGCACACCACCCTGGGACGCGACGCCATCCTGGCGGCCGAGCACGAGCTGGGCATCGAAGTCGATTTCCTCAAGTACGCGAAAGAGATCGCCTACAGCCACCACGAGAAATGGGATGGCAGCGGCTACCCGCAAGGGCTGGCTGGCGAAGACATCCCGATTTCGGCGCGCCTGATGGCGCTGGCCGACGTGTACGACGCCCTGATCAGCCGGCGCATCTACAAGCAGGGCATGGACCATGCGCAGGCCGTGCGTATCATCGTCGAGGGACGCGGCTCGCATTTCGACGCCGAGATCGTCGACGCCTTTTTGCAGATCCAGGACCAGTTCATCGCCATCTCCCACCGCTATGCCGACGGCGTATGCGAGATCGCCGACAAGCAGCGGCAGATCGCGCCCTACACCGGCAACATCAGCTGACGGTCTTGAAGAAGCGCAGCATCTCGCGGCTGGCGTCCGGCCCTTTTCCATCCGTATAGCTGCCGCTGTCGCTGCCGCCGGACCACGCATGGCCGGCGCCGTGGATGACCCAGTGCTCGCCCAGCGGCGAACCGTCGGCCTGGCTGTGCGTGGTGCGCGTGTAGCGGCGGCCATTTGGCACGCTGCCGTCGATGGAAGCGGCTTTGGCCGCCTTGCCGCCCGCCTGGCTGCGCACGCCCTGGGCGATCAGTTCATCGCCATTGCGCGGGTTGACGGTGGTGTCGCGGTCGCCGTGAAAAACGATGATGGGCACGCCGCCGGCCGGCGCCTTGCGCTGGGCATTGGGCATGGCGCCGCCCTTCATGGCGGCCAGCGCCGACGGCAAGTCCTGCGCCGAGGCGAAAGGCAAGCCCGAATGCACGCCGACGGCGGCAAACAAATCCGGGTACAAGGTGCCGACGATGACGGCCATGGCGCCGCCCGCCGACAGGCCGGCAACGAACACTTCACGTTCATTGACCGGGTATTCGTCGATCACTTGCTGCGCGATGCCGGCGATCAGCGACGGTTCGCCCTGGTCGCGCTGCTGGTCGATGGCGTTGAACCAGTTCCAGCAGCGCGAACTGTTGGCGCCCTGCGTCTGTGCCGGGTAGACGACAAAGCACTCCTTTTCTTCGGCCAGCGCATTCATCTGCGTGCCGGCCGCGAAGTCGTCGGGATTTTGCGTGCAGCCGTGCAGCATCACGATCAGCGGCATGGCCTGGCCGTGATAGCTGCTGGGGATATACAGTTTGTACGAGCGCGTGCCCGCATGGTTGCGGTACACGCCGTCGATGAACTGCGCGCCAGCGGGGATCTCCGCTGGCGTGACGGCCGGCGCGTTGAAACCGGGCGGGTGGAAATTCGGCAGTTCGAAGCTGGGCATGTCGAAGCTGTGCTGGCCCAGGCCGGCCGGCACGCCCAGGCGCGACATGAAATCCTGCGCGAAGTCCTGCGCCGCCTGTGCGGGCGTGGGGGGCACCGATGCCGCTTCCGGCTGCTCGGCCCGGGCCTGCGCTGGGGAGGGCGCAGGTGGCGGCGCAGGTGGCGGATTAATGTCGCGCATCGGCTGCGGTGGCGGCGTTTGCGTGGCGGCAGCCTGCGGCGCCAGGCCGGCGGCGGACAGCGCCTGCTGGATCGCTTCGGTGGCGGCGGCGGGACCGCTGCCCATCAGGTTGCGGGTTGCGGCGCGCATCTGCGCCAGCATGTTGAGAGGTAGTTTCATGACCATCCTTAACGGTGCAGCGCATCGGCCGGGTCATCGCCGCGAACCAATACGCTAGTGAATTCGCCCTGCGAGCGCCGTCTTGACGACGGTGCTGGCGTGCAGGGCACCTAATACGAAAATCGACTCGATGGTGGCCAGTGCCAGTTCCACGGAGACGTCGCTGGCGATGCTGGCCAGTCCCAGCACCTGTATCTGCAGGCGCTGGCCGGCTGCCTGGATCGCCTCCAGGTCGGCGCGCGAGTAATGCTGCATGCCCAATACCAGGCTTTTACGGGCGACGGTTTGTTTCACCACGTCGGCGTGCGTACCCAGCTGGTTGCGTATGGCCGTACGGATCAGATCCGTGCGGTTGGAATAAAATCCCTCCTGGACCAGCAGATCGATCTGCCCCAGGTCGATCAAGCCGAGGTTGATCGTGATTTTTTCGGATTCCCCAATTTTGGGCTTGCTGTCTTGCTTGGCCATATCTCTCCATAAACTCCACGTGGCATCCATTTGCCATCTGTATGGATGGTAGTATAGTTGTGTAATATCTCAAGTCAAGCAGGATCTGGCCTGATCGTGTTGTAGGACGGGCACCCGCAGAGTGAGAATGCAGCGCAAAATAAATTTCCCGAAGATGCGTTTTTGATCATTTTTACTCTGGAAAATATATCCACAGAAATATTGCATGCCGACGCCGCCGACTCGCCGGCGCCGTTTCGCGGCATAATGAAGCCTCCACGTTTACCGATGCCGCTTCATGATGGTCGCTACCCCACCTCCGCCAGCCGTTCCGCTTCCCTTGCCGTCGCCGGTACCGTCGCCCTGCGTCAGCCTGTGCAAGATGAACCGCAACAGCGGCTTGTGCGAAGGCTGTTTGCGCACGCTCGACGAGATCATCGCCTGGAGCAAGGCCGACGACGACTTCAAGCGCGCCGTGTGGGCCGAATTGCCAGGACGCGAATCCCTGCTCGATTTCGAGCCCGACTACTGAGGAAGCCATGCCGCGATCGCCAGCGCTGTTCCCCGATGCCATGCAGGTGTTCGAACGCGGCTGGCTGTCGTCGAACAACATCCTGTTCCTGGGCCGGGACGACACGGCCCTGATCGACAGCGGCTATGTCACGCATGCGCCGCAAACCCTGGCCCTGCTGCGCCATAGCCTTGCTGGCCGTCCGCTTGACCGCCTGTTCAACACCCACCTGCACTCTGACCATTGCGGCGGCAACGCGCTGCTGCAAGAGGAATACGGCTGCCATACGGCCATTCCCGTGTCGGAAGCGGACAAGGTGCGCGCCTGGGATGTCGACGCCCTGAGTTTCCAGGCAACGGGCCAGCAATGTCCGCGCTTCGGCTTTGACGCCACCGTCTCGCCCGGCGACACGTTGACCTTGGCCGACATGCACTGGCAAGCGCTGGGCGCGCCGGGCCATGATCCGCACTCGCTGATTTTTTACTGCGCCGACGAGGGCATTCTGATCTCCGCCGACGCGCTGTGGGAAAACGGCTTTGGCGTGATCTTTCCCGAACTCGATGGCGGCTCCGGCTTTCTGGAAGCGCGCGCCACCCTGGATCTGATCGCCGGCCTGGACGTGCGCGTGGTGATCCCCGGCCACGGGCGGCCGTTTCAGGATGCGGCCGGCGCCCTGCAGCGCGCCTATTCGCGCCTCGATTACCTGGCGTCCGACCCCGTGCGCAATGCGCAGAACGCCGTGAAAGTGCTGCTGAAATTCCTGCTGCTGGAACGCCAGCGCATCGCCCTCGCCGAGATACCGGCCCTGCTGCGCGGCATGCCCGTCTTCGAAGAGGCCAACCGGCGCTTCCTGCGCCAGGAGGCGGCCGCGCTGGCCGAGTGGGCTGTTTCCCAGTTGATGCGGGCCACGGCGGCGCGCGTCGAGGGTGAGTACTTGCTTAACGAGGGTTGAGGAGTAGGCGTGATAAATTCAGCACGATCGTACTTTTTCTGAACTATAATCAAGCTCAGTGTGTTTCTCATCCCGATCAACTTTCCAGCGAGTCCGCCATGGCATTGCCTGTTGCGTTGCAAAACCTCTCCTTACCCGTTATCGCGTCGCCGATGTTCATCGCCAGCGGCCCGGCCCTCGTCGCGGCGCAGTGCAAGGCCGGCATCGTCGGTTCCTTCCCGGCCCTGAACGCGCGTCCCGCTGAATTGCTCGACACGTGGCTCACGGAGCTGCAGGCTGAACTGGCCGCCTTCCAGGCCGCCAACCCCGATAAAAAAGTGGGGCCGATCGCCGTCAACCAGATCGTGCACCAGTCGAACGACCGCCTCGCGCATGACGTGGAAGTGTGCGTGAAACACCAGATCCCCATCATCATTTCCTCGCTGCGCGCTCCGCCCAAGGAAATGCTCGACGCCATCCACAGCTATGGCGGCATCGTGCTGCATGACGTGATCTCGATCCGCCACGCGAAAAAGGCGCTGGAAGCCGGTGTCGATGGCTTGATCCTGGTGGCCAGCGGCGCCGGCGGCCACGCGGGCACCCTGTCGCCGTTCGCGCTGGTGGGCGAAGTGCGCAAATTCTTCGACGGTCCGCTGGCCCTGTCCGGCTCCATCGCCACGGGCGACGCCGTACTGGCCGCGCAAGCGATGGGCGCCGACTTTGCCTACATCGGCTCGCGCTGGCTGGCAACCAAGGAATCGAACGTCAGCGACGGCTACCGCGACGCCATCGTCGATTCCAGCGCGGCCGACATCGTCTACACGAACCTGTTTACTGGCGTGCACGGCAATTACCTGAAAAAATCGATCGAAGCGGCCGGACTCGATCCGGAAGCCTTGCCCGAAGCGGACAAGAGCGCGATGAATTTCGGCTCGGGCAGCGCCAAGGCCTGGCGCGACATCTGGGGCGCGGGCCAGGGCGTGGGCTTGATGGATGACGTGCCGAGCGTGGAAGAGATGGTGGCGCGCCTGAAAGCCGAATACGATGCGGCGCGCGCGCGGTTGAAGCTGTAACGCTGGTGGTAGTTGTCGGATTACGGCCTTTGGCCTAATCCGACCTACGCCACCGGGCACTGGTAGGTCGGATTAGCGCGCAGCGCGTAATCCGACAACACCACAATTACTCCTGCTTCAGATCCTCAGGCTTGATGGCCCACAGCCCCGGCAGGTTGCGCCAGTAGCCATACGCATCCATGCCGAAGCCGACGACGAAGCGGTTCGGGATCACCAGGCCGACGATGTCGGCTTGTACGGGCTTCTTCTTGCCGATGGCCTTGTCGGCGAACACGGCCAGGATCACTTCCGAAGCACCCATGTCCAGCAAGCGCTGCTTGACGTGCGCCAGGGTTTCGCCCTCGTCGAGAATATCGTCGAGCACGATGACGGTGCGGCCCGCCACGTTCGAGCGAGGGATGACTTTCCACACCACTTCGCCGCCTTTGTCGTCGTCGCCGTAGCGGCTCACGTGGATGTAGTCGAATTCGAGCGGAAAGCTCAGTTGCGGCAGCAGGTTGCCCGTAAATACGACGGCGCCGCCCATCACGCCCAGCACCAGCGGGAACTCTTTCGAGTCCTCGGCGTTGAAGCGCGTGTTGAGCACATCGGCCATGCGCGTGATCGACGCCTGCACGGCGTCTTGGTCGAACAGCAGTTCCGCGTTCTTGATCAGGTCACGGGCACGATTGTGATGAAATTCTTGCATGGACTCTTGCATGGCGATGAATGGGGCTGATGATGAATGCGGGTATTATCCCGCAAACGCCATCCGTGCGCTACGCCTAGCTGTAATCGCGCACGTCGTCGATTATTTTCCCATCCTTCGCCAGGCTGCCCACGGCCACCAGCACCACGTCGCCGCGCAGCTTGGTCAGTTCGCGGATCGAGCCGATGATGGCCTCGGTGCCGCTGGCGTCATGGGGATTGTCGACTTCGCAATGCAACGCCATCTCGTCGTTGGCCATGCGTCCCGATACCACCAGCCGCGCCTTCTTGATTTGCGGGTGGCGGCGCGCGATTTCATGCACTTGCGACGGATGCACGAACATGGCGCGCACCTTGGTGGTTTGATCGGCGCGCCCCATCCAACCCTTGATGCGCGTATTCGTGCGTCCGCACGGCGACTCCGGCGTATCGACCAGCACGGCCGACAGATCGCCCGTGGCAAAGCGGATCAGCGGGTAGTCGGCATTGAAGACGGTGACGACGACTTCGCCCACTTCACCCGGCGCCACGGGAATGCCGCTGCCCGGATGGACGATTTCCAGCAGTATGTTTTCATCAACGACCATGCCCGGATTGAGTTTGCCATTGCTGGCCGTCTCATAGGCGATGCTGCCGATATCGGCCGAGGCATAGGTCTGGAATACGTGCGGCACGCCGTTCGCGGCAAACCAGTTGCGCAGGGATTCGGGCAAGGCTTCGGCGCCCATCACGGCCTTGGTGACGCTGCTGATGTCGGCGCCCATTTCGCGCGCCTTCTCGATGATCAGTTTCAGGAACGACGGCGTGCCGATATACGTATCCGGTTTCAGGTCGACCATCGCCTGCACCTGCATTTCCGTCTGGCCGATGCCGGCCGGGATGACGGTGCAGCCGATGCGCGCGGCGCCGCCTTCGACCATGAAGGCGGCCGGCGTGAAGTGATACGAAAAGCAGTTCTGCAACAAGCCGCCGGCGCGCACGCCGGCCGCATACATGGGCCGCGCAAAGCGCCACCAGTCGGGGCCGCGGCCTTCCGGATCGAAGATGGGACCGGGCGAGACGAAGACGCGCGACAGGGCGTTCTTCGGCGTCGTGTTCAAGCCGCCGAACGGCAGCGCGCCGTGCTGCAATTGCTTGAGATCGGACTTGCGCGTGACGGGCAGCTGCGCCAGCGCGGCGCGGCTGGTGATGTCGGCCGCGTTGACGCCATCGAGGATGCGGGCCCAGCCCGGCGCCTGTTGCGCGCGCGCGATCAACTGCGGCAGGCCGGCCATCAATTCGCGTTCGCGCGCTTCGGGGGCGCGTGCTTCCAGACTGTCGAGCGTATCGGTCATGTTGCGGATTCTCCAATGTCACGTTGCATTTTTTTCGTCAGCCCCGCAAAAATCAGGCTGTATGAGCGGTGCAGCAGGGCGGCCATTTCGTCGTCGTCGAGGGCGTCGGGGCTGGCGACGAGCACCCATTTGGCCCGCGCCAGATAGGGTGCCGGGCGAAAACCGGGACGGTCCGTCAATTCCAGGAAGCGCTCCGCATCGACCTTGAAGCTCATGCCGCGCGTGCTGTGCGCTTCCGCGCCGCATAGCGCGAACAGCTTGCCACCGACAGAAAACGCCAGCACGTTGCTCCATTTGATGTCTTCTGTCGCGCCGGGAAAGCCGCGGCACACTTGCTTCGCCCGTTCCAGGTCCATGACGGCAGCTCCGATATCAGGCCAGCCAGCGCTTGCGGCGGCGGTAGAACTTCATGTCGCGGAAGCTCTTGCGCCCGGCGCTGGACACGCCCAGGTAAAACTCTTTGACGTCTTCGTTGCTGGCCAGGTCCTGCGCTTGCCCTTCCATCACGACTCTGCCGTTTTCCAGGATGTAGCCGAAGTCGGCGTAGCGCAGCGCCACGTTGGTGTTCTGTTCGGCCAGCAGGAAAGAGACGTTTTCCTTGTGGTTCAAATCCTTGACGATGCCGAAGATCTCTTCGACGATCTGCGGTGCGATGCCCATCGAGGGCTCGTCCAATAAAATCATCGACGGCTTGGCCATCAGCGCGCGGCCGATGGCGCACATCTGCTGCTCGCCACCCGAGGTGTAGCCGGCCTGGCTGCTGCGCCGCGTTTTCAGGCGCGGGAAGTAGTGGTAGACCTTGTCCAGCGCGTCTTTCAGTTCGCCGCGCGACAGGCTGCGCGTGTAGGCGCCGGTCAAGAGGTTTTCCTCGATGGTCAGGTGGCCGAAACAGTGGCGCCCTTCCATCACTTGCGACAGGCCCCGCTTGACCAGTTCATTCGGCGTCAATTGGTCCACGCGCTCGCCCTTGAACTGGACTTCGCCCTTGGTGACGTCGCCCCGTTCGCCGCGCAGCAGGGTCGAGATGGTTTTCAGGGTGGTCGACTTGCCGGCGCCGTTGGCGCCCAGCAGCGCCACGATCTTGCCCTGCGGGACTTGCAGTGACACGCCCTTCAGGACCAGGATCACGTGGTCGTAGATGACTTCGATGTTGTTGACCGACAGGTAGGGCGGCGCGGTGTCCGGTGTTTGCGTGGCAGTGGGTGTCATGGCTGCTTCGTTTTCATGTGATGTTGGTGCTTGTCGGATTACGCTACGCTAATCCGACCTACGTGGATGCGGCGTAGGTCGGATTAGGCCGCAGGCCGTAATCCGACACCACCCCGAAAGCCGCTTACTTCATGCACGCCGGCGTGATCTTTTTCTCTTCGGCGTACTTGCCCGACGATTCCTCGACCAGCTTGCGCACCAGGGCCTTGTCGCCGACGATCCATTTCGGCGTGATGGCGGTCCACTTCTTGCCATCCCACTGCTGCACTTTCACGGCGCCCGAACCTTCATGGTCGTCGCAGCTGGTTTTCACGGTGGGGAACATGCCCAGCGCGCCCACGGCCTTCTGGCGCGCATCGTCGACGTTCAGGTTTTCCAGGCCCCAGCGCATCTGCTCGCCCGTGATCGGTTTGCCCTTGCCGAATTTTTCCTGCGCCACGCGGATCGCTTCCACCCACAGGATGCCGGCCGTCACGCCGCGCATGTGGTAGACGGAGCCGATGCGCGACTGGTCGGACAGGTTGCCCTTGCCGGACGCGTAGAGTTTCTTGCGGATGTCGTCGAGCACGGGGTAGTTGCCCGGGGTATTGAACGTCATCGCCGTGTAGCCCTTGGCCGCGTCGCCCGATGGAATCGTGTCTTCCTCGGAGCCGGCCCACCAGACGCCCAGCATTTTGTCGCGCGGGAAGCCGTTGCGCTGCGCCGTCTTGATGGCAACGGAATTCATCACGCCCCAGCCCCACAGGATCACGTGGTCCGGCTTGGCCTGGCGGATTTGCAGCCATTGCGATTGCTGTTCGCTGCCTGGCGGCGCGACGGGAATTTTCACGAGCTCGAAGCCGTACTGTTTCGACAGCGCTTCGAGCACGGGCAGCGGCTCCTTGCCGAAGGCAGAATCGTGGTACAGGTGGACGATCTTCTTGCCTTTCAGCTTGTCCATGCCGCCATCCTTGTCGCCCAGGTACTTGATCATGGCGGCGGCCTGGCTCCAGTAGCTGGAGATCAGCGGATACACATACGGGAAGACCTTGCCGTTGGCGGCGTCCGAGCGGCCGTAGCCGATCATCGTCATGGGAATCTTGTCCTGTGCCACGCGGTCGAGGATGCCGTAGGCGACGCCCGTGGACAGGGTTTCGACAAGGGTGGCGCCGCCCTGCTTGGTTTTCAGGCGTTCATAGCATTCGACGCCGCGCGACGGGTTGTATTCGGTTTCGCATTCTTCCCAGCTAATTTTCACGCCATTGACGCCGCCGGCCTGGTTGACCAGGTTGAAGTAATCGATGATGCCGCCGTAGAAACCGGAGCCGCCGGCCGCGTAAGGACCCACGCGATAGGACGGCAGGGCGATGTACTGTTCCTTGTCCTGCGCTTGCGCGCTGCCGGCCATGGTGAGTGCGGCACTGGCGATGGCGGCGGCCAGCATGAGCGATTTGATGTGTTTCATTGTGTGTCTCCTCTTGTTTTATTTGGTATTCAAGTGAACCGACATCGACTGCAAAAACTTAATGGGGGAAGGGCCAGAGTCTCAGCTTTTCCTTCGCGATCTGCCACAGCCTGGCCAGGCCGTGCGGCTCGACGATCAGGAAGAAAATGATCAGCGCGCCGAACACCATCAGTTCCAGGTTCGAAGCCACGCTGGTCGGCAATGCCAGGCCATGCGCGATGGTGTTCAGGAAGACGGGCAGCAGTACGATGAAGGCCGCGCCGAGGAAGGAGCCGAGAATCGAACCGACGCCGCCGATGATGATCATGAACAGGATGCGGAAGGACAGGTCCAGGTTGTACGCTTCCGGCTCCACCGTGCCCAGGTAGGCATACGCATACAGGGCGCCGGCCACGCCGCAGTAGAAGGAGCTGACGGCAAACGCCAGCAGCTTGGTGCGCATCAGTCTGAAACCGATCACTTCGGCTGCCATGTCCATGTCCCGCACGGCCATCCACGAGCGGCCCACGTTCGAGCGGATCATGTTCTTGGCCAGCAGCGCCATGCCGGCGACAATCGCCAGTACCAGCAGGTATTTGCTTTGCGGCGTGTCGAACTGGTAGCCGAGGATGGTCATCTTCTGCACCGTGATCACGCCCGAGGAGCTGTAGTTGGTCAGATACGGGATCTTGGTCAGGCACCAGACGACAAAGAACTGCGTCGCCAGGGTGGAGGCGGCCAGGTAAAAGCCGCGAATGCGCAAGGACGGCAGGCCGAAGGCGATGCCCACCATGGCTGCGCACAGACCGCCGAGGATGAAGGACACGAGCAGCGGCAAGCCAGGCAGGCGGGCCATGAAGTTATACGAGGCAAAGGCGCCCACGGCCATGAAGGCGGCCGTGCCCAGCGACAGCTGGCCCGCGTAACCGGTCAGGATGTTCAGGCCCAGCGCCGCCAGGGTAAAGATCAGGAAGGGGATCAGGATCGCCGACAGCATGTAGGGCGAGGCGAAATACGGCAGGAGGAAGACGGCGACGAGCAGCGTGGCCGTCAGCGCCAGGCGGTCTTGCCTGATCGGGAAAATCTGGTTGTCAGCCTGGTAGCTGGTCTTGAATTGTCCTGCTTCACGGTAAATCATGGGATGGTCCTTTGCTCGCTGTTTTGGCTGTTGTCGGGTTACGCGCCATGCGCTAACCCGACCTACGGTGCTGTGACGGTGGCGTTATATTCGTCGGATGATCTTCTCGCCGAACAGGCCTTCCGGGCGCACCAGCAGGAACAGCAGGGCCAGCACATACGGGAACCAGCCTTCGATGCCGCCGCCCACCATGGGACCGAGGTAGACTTCGGCCAGCTTTTCCGACGCGCCGATGATCAGGCCACCGACGATGGCGCCCGGCACCGACGTAAAGCCGCCGAGGATCAGCACCGGCAGCGCTTTCAGGGCGATGAAGGTGAGGGCGAACTGCACCCCATTGCGCGCGCCCCACAGCAAGCCGGCCACCATCGCCACCAGGCCCGCCACGCCCCACACGACGGCCCAGATGCGCTGCAGCGGAATGCCGACCGCCAGCGCCGCCTGGTGGTCGTCGGCGACGGCGCGCAAGGCGCGGCCCACCTTGGTTTTCGAGAACAGCAAGGCCAGGCAGATCACCAGCAGCGCGCAGATGCCGGCCGCCACCACGTCGAACTGCGAGATGATGATGTTGAAATGGTCCATCAGGAAGGGCATCGGCACGTCTTCGATGGGCAGGTCCAGCTTGTGCACCTGCGAGCCCCACATCAGCTGCGCCAGGCCTTCGATGAAGAAGGTCAGGCCGATGGTGGCCATGAACAGCGTGATTTCAGGCTGGTTGACGAGGGGTCGCAGCACGACTTTTTCAATCGCCATGCCCAGCACGATCATCGTTACCATCGTCAGCGGGATGGCCAGCCACAGCGACAGGCCGAACTTGTCCATGATGCCGACGCAGGTGAGGGCGGCGAAAAACACCATCGCGCCCTGCGCAAAATTGAATACGCCCGACGCCTTGTAGATCAGGACGAAGCCGATCGCCACCAGCGCGTACATGACGCCCGACAGCAGGCCGCCGATCAGCACTTCAAAGAAAAAATTGATATTCATTGCTATTCCTCGTCTAGTGCGCCACGCCGAGATAGGCGTTGATGACATCCTGGTTGCTGCGCACCTCGTCGGGCGTGCCGTCGCCGATCTTCTTGCCGTAATCGAGCACCACCACGCGGTCGGAGATATCCATCACCACGCCCATGTCGTGCTCGATCAGCACGATGGTCGTGCCCAGCTGGTCGTTGACGTCGAGGATGAAGCGGCACATGTCCTGCTTTTCTTCCACGTTCATGCCGGCCATCGGTTCATCGAGCAGTAAAATTTCCGGTTCGGCCACCAGCGCGCGGCCCAGTTCCACGCGCTTTTGCAGGCCGTAGGGCAGGCGCCCCACGGGCGTCTTGCGGATGGCCTGGATTTCCAGGAAGTCGATGATCTCTTCGGCCTTCTTGCGGTGCTCGATTTCCTCGCGCCGCGCCGGGCCCCAGTACAGGGCTTGCAGCAGGAAATTCGACTTCATCTTGAGGTTACGCCCCGTCATGATGTTGTCGAGCACCGTCATGCCCTTGAACAGGGCGATGTTCTGGAAGGTGCGCGCGATGCCGGACTTGGCGGCCGCATAGCAGTCCATGCCGCGCCGGTGCTCGCCCCGGTAGATGATTTCGCCCTGCTGCGGGCGGTACACACCGTTGATCACGTTCAGCATCGAGCTTTTGCCGGCGCCGTTCGGGCCGATGATGGCGCGGATTTCATGCTGCTTCACGTCGAACGAGATGTCGGTCAGCGCTTTCACGCCGCCGAACGACAGCGAGATGTTCTTCAGGTCGAGGATCACGGGGCCCGCCTTGCGGGCCGTGCCGAAATGGGCGTCGGGTTCGTTCATTTGCATCGTGCTGTGCTCCATCATGCGGCCAGGCCCTGGGGCCGGTACGTTTTGCTGTCCCAGATCTGCAGGTCGGCACTGGTCGAACCGGTGCGGCCATCCTCGAATTTCACCTGGGTCTCGATGTACTGCGTTGTCTTGCCTTCATACAGGGCAGAAATGAGCACCGCGTACTTTTCAGCGATGAATTTGCGGCGCACCTTGCGCGTGCGCGTCAGCTCGTCGTCGTCCGGGTCGAGTTCCTTGTGCAGCACGAGGAAGCGGTGCACCTGCGTGCGGTCCATCAGCGGGTCGGCCGCCAGTTCCGCGTTGACCTGCTCGATGCAGTCGCGGATCAAGCCATAGGTTTCGGCGCGCGCCGCCAGATCCGTGTAGCCGGAGTAGGCGATGCCGCGCCGCTCGGACCAGTTGCCCACCGCTTCGATGTCGATGTTGATGAAGGCGCACACCTGGTCGCGCGCATGGCCGAAGGCCACCACTTCCTTGATGAAGGGGAAGAACTTGAGCTTGTTTTCGATGTAGTTGGGCGCGAACATGGCGCCGCAATTCATCTTGCCCACGTCGGCCGCGCGGTCGATGATTTTCAGATGGCCTTCGCTGTCGAACACGCCCGCGTCGCCCGTATGGAAGTAGCCGTGATCGTCGATCACTTCGGCCGTGGCGTCGGGACGCTTGAAGTAGCCGCTCATGGTGGCGGGCGACTTGACCAGCACTTCGCCATTGGCCGCCAGCTTGACTTCCACGCCCGGCGCGGGCAAGCCGACGCTGTCGAACTTGATATTGCCGTCCGGTTGCAGACACACATAGGCGCAGGTTTCGGTCGAGCCGTACAGCTGCTTGAGGTTGACGCCGATGGAGCGGTAGAAGCGGAACAGGTCGGGGCCGATGGCGGCGCCGGCCGTGTAGGCGACGCGCACGCGCGACAGTCCCAGCACGTTTTTCAGGGGGCCGTAGACGAGCAGTTCGCCCAGCTTGTAGCTGATGCGGTCCGCCAGTGGCACGGGCTTGCCGTCCAAAATCTGCGCGCCGCAGCGCTTGGCCACGTCCATGAAATGGCTGAACATGTGGCGCTTGATACTGCTCGCGTCTTCCATGCGTATCATCACGCTGGTGAGCATGTTCTCGAACACGCGCGGTGGCGCAAAGTAGCAGGTGGGGCCGATTTCGCGCATGTCGATCATCACCGTGTCGCCCGATTCGGGGCAGTTGACGGTGAAGCCGGCCACCATGGCTTGCGCCAGCGAGAACAGGCAGTCGCCGACCCACGCCATGGGCAGGTAGGACAGGATGTCTTCATTGTCGGTCAGCTTGTCGAAGGCGACGCCGCCTTCGCCGGCTGCCAGCAGCGCCGTATGGCTCTGGCACACGCCCTTCGGCTTGCCCGTGGTACCCGAGGTGTACAGGATCACGGCCGAGTCGCTGCCTTGGCCCGCTGCCACGGCGGCGTCGAAAAAGCCCGGGTGTTCGCGGTCATAGGCCCGGCCCAGCGTCTGCAGGGCGGCAAAGGACGTCAGCTCCGGCTGGCGGTAATGGCGCATGCCCCGTTCATCGTCATAGGCGATGTGGGCGACGTGCGGATACAGGGCCTTGAGTTCGAGCAGCTTGTCGACCTGCTCCTGGTCTTCGACGATGGCGTAGCGGATTTCCGCATCCTGCAGCACGTAGGCCATGTCGGCGGCCGGCGCGTCCTGGTACAGTGGCACGGGCACGCCGCCCAGGCTTTGCGCGGCCAGCATGGCCCAGTACAGGCGGGGACGGTTGTCGCCGATGATGGCCAGGTTCATGCCGCGCTGGAAGCCGATGGCGGCCAGGCCGCAGGCCAGCGCGCGCACTTCCTCGTTCACCTCGGACCAGGTCCAGGTTTGCCAGATGCCCAGGTATTTTTCGCGAAAGGCGGGCTTGTCGGATCGTACTGTCCCGTGTTGCAATAAGCGCCGCGGAAAAGTCGGCATTGCTGCTGTGGTATTCGTTTGCACCAGTGTCTCCCTGTTGCTTGTCTCAGGCCCCACCTCGTTGGATGGCGCTCTGTGTTTTTTATGTGTAAGGCGTTTGTGCAATGATAGTAGCTTGCGTTAGTTTGCCAAGTTGTCTTTTCGGGGACATTTACCCACTTTTCGATGGTGCATCGCACAATGATCAATCCTGATATCAGCCTCAAGGATGCCGTGCGCGCGGCCCACTGGGCGCAGCTGCTCGACCCCGTGCAAATGGCCCGGGTCGAGGCCGATGTGTTCGAGACTTTCGTGCCGAAAGGCGGCTTTGTCTGCCGCAAGGGCGAGCCGGTGGACAACTGGATCGGCGTCATCAGCGGCATGGTCAAGATGAATAATTTTTCCGCTTCCGGCAAGGCCATGACGTTTACGGGCTTGTCACCGGGCAGCTGGTTTGGCGAAGGTTCGCTGCTCAAGCGCGAGATGCGCAAATACGACACCATCGCCGTGCGCGACACGCGCGTGGCGCGCCTGCCTGCCAGCACCTTCCACTGGCTGCTGGAGACAAGCCTGCCATTCACGCGCTTCCTGCTGATGCAGCTCAACGAGCGCCTGGGCCAGTTCATCGGCATGATGGAAAACGAGCGCCTGCTCGACCTGAACACGCGTGTGGCGCGCTGCCTGGCGTCGATGTTCCATTCGCATCTGTACCCGAGCGTGGACACCCTGGTGCAACTGTCGCAGGAAGAAATCGGCCTGCTGTCCGGTTCCTCGCGCCAGCGCGCCAACCAGGCCTTGCAGGTGCTGGAAAAAAAGGGGTTATTGCGCCTCGATTACGGCGGCATCCGCGTGCTGGACCTGGAAGGCTTGCGCCGCTACGAGGCCGATGATGGAGACTGAAGTCTCCAGCCGTGCCGCAGCGCTGCGTGCACGCCTCGAGGGTGCTGCCGTCGACCATGCGCGTTTCACGGGGCCGCCGGTCGATTTCAACGACTGGACACCGGAGGAACTGGGCGCCATCTGGGGGGCGTTGCACCGCGCGGCGCGCTTCGGCCATGATGATATTGCGCGGTTGAATCTGGCGCGCACGCTGCTGGAACAGGTGACTGAGGCCGGACTGGCGCCGCAGCTGGCTGGCGCCGTGTTCCTCGACGCACTCGACGCGGCCGCTGAGTACAACGGGGAATGGGAGTATGTCATCGGCTGCCTGGCCTGCCTGCAGGGCGAGGCACCGGCAGGCACGGCGGCGCAGGCGCGGCGCATTCTCGGCGAAACCTCGGGCTGGGCCGAGCGGCCCTACCAGGCCTGGCTGCTGGCGCGCCTGGCGGGTGACGACACCCCTGTCCAATTTGCGCAGCTGATGGAGGAGCGCCACGCCCGTTATCCGATGCCATTGACCTTGCAGGAATTGGCACTGCTGCCGCAGCTGGCGCAAGCGTCCCTGCTGGCGCTGGCCGGCTCGCCCCATAGCAGCTTCTGGAACCGCGACAGTATCGGCGAGGCGGATCCCGCCGAGGTGCTGGCCGACGATGCGGCGTATGTCGATTTTGCGCGCACGATACTGGAACAGGCGGCGCGCCATATCGCCGCCATCCATGACGGCAGCGTGCCGTATGCAGCCGATGCCGCCTTTGCCACGGCAGACTCTCCGGTGCTGGCGCGCGCCGCGCGGGTCGCCGCCTATCGCGATGATGCCTGGTTCCGGCCCGTGATCGCCGTCTTGCTGCCTTTGGCATGCGTGGCGCCCGGCGCGGCAAAAAGCGCGCCATCGCAATCGCTGGCGATGGCGCTGGGCCATGCGGTGGAAACCATCCCCACGCCCGAAAGCTTGCTGGCCCTGCGCACGGCGCTGGCGCAGGTGCGCCATGCGGGCATCCGCAAGAAGCTGGAACGCAATCTGAAACCGGCCGAACGGGCGCTGGCCGAGCGGCCCGATATCGCCTGGAGGATCGGCATGCCCGGCCCCATGGGCAAGCGGCGCCAGGCCATGCTGGCGCGCCGCCTGGAAGCGGGCTACGCCAGCGAGGTGTGGTTTGGTCTGGACCAATGGCGCGCCTTGCGCGACGATGCCGATATCGAGACAGTGGCGCGCGCGCTGGTCTGGCGCACGGGCGACGGCCAGGCTTTCATGCTCGACGGGAAGGGCGCCATCGATGCGCAGGGGCAGCCAGTGCAATTGCCTGAGCAAGGCGACATCGGCCTGTGGCATCCGCTGCACGGCAGCGGGGAGCAGCGCGCCGCCTGGCAGGCGCTGCTCGCGCAGCGGCGCGTGCGCCAGCCGCTGCGCCAGGTGTATCGTGAAATATATGCACCGTCCGGCGACGATAGCGCCCCATTTGCCGGTTACCAGTTGTCGCTGCCTACCTTGCTGGGACTGGCCCGCCGCGAAGGCTGGCGGCTGGATGACGATGAAGGCTTGTCGCGCCAGTTCGGCGTCTGGCGCGTATTGCTGCGCCTCGGAGGACGCATATATCCAGGCGCGGGCGGCGCCTGCACGTCCAACGGACTGGCGCCCGCGCAGATGATGCCGATGGCGCCGGTGGCGTATTCGGAAGCGTGCCGCGCGGTGGACCTGCTGGTCAGCGCCAGCGCCCTGGCGCTGGTGGAAGAAGAGCAAAGCGCGCAGCGCGAAGAGCGCCTGTTTTACCTGGCCAATCTGGCACCGGGGCCGATGGCGGGCATGCGGCGCACCGTGCTGTGTCAGGTATTTGCCCAGCAGATCGAAGCCGGGCGCATGGCGCTCGAACCGCGTCACCTGACGGTAGGCAGGCACGCGATTCACCTGGTCACCGGCAGGGTCACACTGGACGGCGCCGAAGTGGCGACCGAGGTGCTTGCGAAGGGGAACAAGCTGGGCGCCGTGCCGTGGCTGCCGCACGATGAGGCACTGCTGGAAAAAATCGTCGGCCTCGCCGGCCAGCTGCTCAAGCGTTGAAGATGACCCCGCATCCTGTCTGATCCTGGCCCTGAGGCTGTGTGAGTACTGCATTGCCGGCAATCGGAGTATCATGATCGCTTCCCAGCACAGCACCTTTTCGCCGCCATGCAGACATCCGTTCACAGTAATCCCGCCTCCCGTTTGACCTTGCTGCGCGCCGCCATGCGCGCGCAGCATATCGATGCCCTGATCGTGCCATCGGCCGACCCGCATTTGTCCGAGTACCTGCCGGCGCGCTGGCAGGGCCGCGAGTGGCTGTCGGGCTTTACGGGTTCCGTCGGCACCCTGGTCGTGACGCAGGATGTCGCTGGCGTGTGGACCGATGGCCGCTACTGGGAACAGGCGGAAGACGAGCTGGCCGGCAGCGGCATCGTCCTCAAGAAAATCCCGTCCGGCGCCAGCGTGCTGTATATCGACTGGCTGGGCGAGGCCATGCAGCCGGGGCAAACGGTGGCCGTCGACGGTGCCGTGCTGGGCCTGGCCAATGCGCGCCTGCTGCAGCAGGCGCTGGGTGAGCAAGTGACCCTGCGCACGGACACCGACGTGCTGCAAGCCGTCTGGCCCGATCGCCCGGCCATGCCGGCCGCGCCCGTGGTTGAGCATGCGGCCGCCTATCCGTCGCTGTCGCGCACGCAGAAACTGGCGGCCCTGCGCGCCAGCATGGCGGCCCACGGCGCCAGCCACCATGTGATTTCCACCCTCGACGATATCGCGTACCTGTTCAACCTGCGCGGCGCCGACGTCAGTTACAACCCCGTCTTCCTCGCGCATGCGCTGGTGGGACCCGAGCGTGCCACCCTGTTCGTCGCCGACGGCAAGCTGCCCGCCGCGCTGCGCGCCACCCTGGAAAGCGAAGGCGTGGACGTGGCCGCGTATGACCGTACGGCGGCCGCGCTGGCCGCCTTGCCGGCTGGCGCCACCTTGCTGCTCGACCCGCGCCGCATCACGTTCGGCACGCGCCAGGCCGTGGCCGAGGGCGTGCGGGTGGTGGAAGCCATCAACCCGACCACCCTGGCCAAGTCGCGCAAGACGGACGGCGAAGCGGCCCACGTGCGCGCCGCCATGGAGCAGGACGGCGCCGCCCTGTGCGAGTTTTTCAGCTGGCTGGACGCCACCCTGGCCGACCCGCAGCGCGCGCCGTTGACGGAAATCGGCGTTGACGAACACCTGACGGCCGCCCGCGCCCGCCGCGCCGGTTTTGTCAGTCCCAGCTTCGGCACCATCGCCGGCTTCAATGCGCATGGCGCCATCATGCATTACCACGCGCATGCGGATACGGCAGCGACCATCGAAGGCGACGGCTTGTTGCTGATCGACTCGGGCGGCCAGTATTGGGGCGGCACCACGGATATCACGCGCGTCGTCCCCGTCGGCACGATCACGGCCCAGCACAAGCGCGATTTCACCCTGGTCTTGCGCAGCATGATCGCCCTGTCGCGCGCGCAGTTCCCGCGCGGCGCGAAGTCGCCCATGCTGGACGCGATTGCCCGCGCACCGCTGTGGGCAGAAGGCATCGACTTTGGCCATGGCACGGGCCACGGCGTGGGATTTTTCCTCAACGTGCATGAAGGACCGCAATCGATTTCGCAGTCCGCCATGCCGGAGCCGCAGACGGCCATGGAAGCGGGCATGATCACCTCCATCGAACCGGGCATTTATCGCCCTGGCCAGTGGGGCATCCGCATCGAGAACCTGGTTCTCAACGTTCCCGCAGGGACGACGCAGTTCGGTGAATTCCTCCGTTTCGAAACCTTGACCCTGTGCCCGATCGACACGCGCTGCGTGGAACGCTCGCTGTTGCGCGATGACGAGGCGGCTTGGCTCAACGACTATCACGCCACCGTGCGCGCGCGCCTGGCGCCGCACCTGGCCGGCGGTGCGCTGGCGTGGCTGGAACAGCGCACGGGAGCCATCTGATGCGCTCGACCCGCGCCACCTCCGCCATCGAACGGCTCAAGGAACGCACCGGCAACCGCCTCTACACGATGGCGCGCACGGGCGATGAACTGTTTTTCCTCACCGAAGGCCCCGGCTTGCCGCCTTTGTGCCCGCCGCTGGAACTCGATGCCTTTGTCGCCTTCGTCAATGGCCTGGGACCGCAAAAGGCGCGCCGCGTCAGCAAGCTCGATGTGGCGTTTGAAAAGCAGCTGACGAAAAAGCCCTAAATGCCGACCATCGACTTCCTGCGCGCCTACTGGTCGCCGGCCGAGCTGGCGACGAATGGCGTGATCCTGCTGAACCTGCTGGGCGCGCTGCTGCTGGGCTTGCTGGTGGGTTACGAGCGTTCGTATCACGGGCGTGCGGCGGGCATGCGCACCTACAGCCTTGTCTGCATGGCCTCGGCCGCGCTGACGGTGCTGGGCGGCTATCCGGAGTTCTGGTACGGCGGCCATGGCGCCATCGTCGGCAGCGACCCCACGCGCGTGATCCAGGGCATCGTCACGGGCGTGGGTTTCCTCGGCGCCGGCGTCATCATGCGCGAGGGGTTCAATATCAGCGGCCTGACGACGGCCGCCTCGATCTGGGCTTCGTCCGTGATCGGCATCATGGTCGGCATCGGCTTTTATCTGTCGGCCATGGGCCTGGCCTTTTTGTGCGCGATGGCGATGATTTTTCTGTCAAAATTGGAGAACTGGCTGCCGTCGCGCCACGCCGTGGCCATCACCATGCGCTTCAAGCAAGGATTCATTCCCCGTGAAGATGCGCTGCGGCGCATGGCCGCCAAGCGCGGCTACGACATTGCCGGCGGCTCGCTGACCATCGGCAGCAACGAAGGCATGCAGGAATGGCGCTTTGTCGCCATCGCGCATGGCAAGAACACGGGCGCCAGCCTGTCGGCCATGTCGGCCGAACTGGCCGCCTTCGAAGGCATCGCCGGCTTCCAGCTGTCGCATGCCCGCAATTGACATGGATGCTGAGAGGATGGACATGGATGCACAGGCCAAAGAGGTACTCGATTTCTGGTTCCTGCCGCCGGATAACCCAGACTATGGCCAATCGCGCGCGGAATGGTTCCGCAAGGATGATGCTTTCGACGCGCAGATACGCGCGCGTTTCGGCGCGCTGATCGATGCCGCCATCGACGGCGGCTTGCGCGAATGGGATGCGACGCCGCACGGCGCGCTGGCGCGCCTCATCGTGCTCGACCAGTTCACGCGCAATGTGTATCGCGGCACGTCGCGCGCCTTTGCCGGCGACGCTCAGGCGCTGGCGCTGGCCATCGCCTTGACGCAAGCGGGGCAGGATGGACAACTGCCGCCGATGCTGCGCGCTTTTGCCTACCTGCCGTTCGAACACGCGGAAGACCTGGCCATGCAGGCGCGCGCCGTCGAGCTGTTCCAGCTGCTGTCGCAGGCGCAGCCCGGTTTTGACGGCATGCTCGACTATGCCGAGCGCCACCAGGAAGTGATCGCCCGCTTTGGCCGCTTCCCGCACCGTAACGCCATCCTCGGCCGCGCGTCCACGCCGCAAGAGCTGGAATTTTTGCGCCAGCCGGGATCGAGCTTTTAGAAAATCATCATGAACGTCACACTCAATATCATCGGCGCCGGCCACGTGGGCCGCGTGCTGGGCAGGCTGTTTGCGCAAACCGAGGGGACGCATGGTGGAAAAATCCTGGTGCAGGATGTGCTGACGCGGTCGATGGCCTCGGCGCAAGCGGCCGTCGCTTTCATCGGCGCCGGTACGCCCGTCGACAGCTATGCTGCCTTGCGCCACGCCGACGTCACCATGCTGGCCGTCTCCGACGACCAGATCGGCCCGGCCTGCGCGGCGCTGGTGGCCGAGGGACGCCAGGCGGGCGCCATCGTGTTTCACTGCAGCGGCGCGCTGGCCTCGAACGTGCTGCTGGCGGCCACGCAGGCCGGCGCGTTTGTCGCCAGCGCCCACCCGATCCGCAGCTTTGCCGACCCGGCACAGGTGGCCGCCACCTTTGACGGCACGTTTTGCGGCGTCGAAGGCGACCCGCTGGCGCTGGCCTTCCTCACGCCGGCCTTGAATGCCATCGGCGCGCGCCCCGTGCCCATCGATCCGGCCGCCAAGACCCTGTATCACGCCGCCGCCGTCTTCGCCAGCAATTACCTGGTGACGGTGCTCGACGCGGCCTTGCGCGCGTATCAGGCGGCCGGCATTCCCGAGCCGGTGGCGCGCGAACTGGCGCAGCCGCTGGTGACGGAAGCGGTGGCCAATGTATTCCGCCTGGGTGCCGCGCCCGCACTTTCCGGTCCCATCGCACGCGGTGATTCGGCCACCGTGCAACGCCAGCAGCTGGCCGTGCAAAGCTGGGATGCCGCCACTGGCGAGCTGTACCGCGCGCTGGTGGCGCCCACGCAGGACCTGGCCAGGCGCAAGCGCGGTGGATGACTCAGGCCGCGTGCACGCCGTTGCGGCCGTGATGCTTGGCCTGGTACAAGGCGCTGTCGGCACGTGAAAAAAAGGCCGATTCGCTTTCCTCCGGCCGGTACTCGGCCACGCCCAGGCTGATCGTCACGGGTAGCTGCGGCGCGGGCAGGCCGAAATCGTGGCCTTCGATGGCGGCGCGCAGGTTTTCCGCCACTTCCGCCGCTTGCGCCAGGCTGCAGTTATTCAGCAGTACCAGGTATTCCTCGCCGCCCCAGCGCGTGATGACGTCGCTTTCGCGCACGGTGGCGCGCGCCACGTCGGCCACGCCACGGATGACCTTGTCGCCCCACAGGTGGCCGTGGGTATCGTTGACGCGCTTGAAGAAATCGATGTCGAAGAGGATGGCGGACATCGGCTGCTCGTTGCGTCTGGACAAGAGCATGGCGCGCTGGAACAGCAATTCCAGCGATTGGCGGTTCAATAGCCCGGTCAGCGCATCCGTCGAGGCGATGCGCTCGATGCGGCGCTGGTAGCGGTTCACCGTCAGCAGGGTCAAGCCCAGGACCAGCAGGGTGACGCCAAAGCTGATGGCCAGGTTGAAGATGAACACGCGCTGCAGTGACTGGACTTCGTCGCTGACATTCTGCTCGACCACCAGGTACCAGCCCAGTTCGGGAATGAAACGCGAATTGACGAGGATTTCCGCGCGGCCCAGCTGGTACGACAGATGCGTCGGTTCGCTGCGGTGGTTGATGATCTGCTCGGCAATGGCGTTCACGCCTGGCAGGCTGCGGATATTGCCGCGCCCGTTGCGCATGGTCTTGCCCGCCAATACCAGCGTGCCGGCGGCATCGACAAAATAGATGTTGCGGTGGAAGCGCGCCTGGTAGCGGTCGATGATGTGGCTCATGGTGTCCAGGGTCAGGCCGATGCCGGTGGCGCCGATGAACCGGCCGTCGTAGTCAACCACGCGGTGGTTGATGAAGATGGTCATGCTGTCGCGGTTGGCCATGTCGATATCGACGTTCGTTTCATAATCGGTCTTGTCCATCGCGCGCACGCGGTAGTACCAGATGTCGCGCGTCTCTTGCGGGCTGATGGATTTCAAGGTGCCTTCCGCGTAATAATATTTGCTGCTCTTGTCCGAGACGAGAAAGCTGGTGATGGCACCGTATTTCTTCTTGACCTCGGCCAGGTAGCGCACGATCTGTTCCGGCTTGTTTTCGCCGGCCAGTATCCAGTCGCGCACGAAGGTGTCGTGCGCCATCAGCGAGGAGATGAAGACGGGGCGCAGCATGTCTTTCTGGATTTCCGAATAAATATTGTCGCCCGTCAAAGGCAGGGTCTGGTCGGCGATGCCGTGCTCGATGGCCTGGCGCGAGGCCAGGTAGCTGGCCAGGCTGGTCGCCATGAAGCCCGCCCCCAGGATCAGGGTCAGGAGGATGAGCAGGCGGTATTTGATCGACAGAAGACGCATGGAGACGGGGAGTGGCCGGCGGGAAGGCTATCGTGACGCAAGCCAAAAGTATGCAGCAGGGCGGGTATTGGCGCAATGATAACTGGTTTTATTGATAATTTACCCTGGCGAACGCGACAAGATAACCACGACTTACCAAATAAAAGTGCCGATTTGTCGACAAAGATGCCAATTAGCAATAAGATTTGATGAGGGGAATCATTGCGCACCGCCCCTGTCTTGCCGCCCGTTTCAGGCGCAGGATATTACGCGCAGGGAGTGTTGCATGTTATTTTTAAAGAGTACGTCCGTCAGCAAGGCCCCCGGCATTTACGAGGTCGACATCGCCGCCAAGCCACCTGGCAAGACCTTCGGCATTTTTCTCGCCACCGATCCCGACCATCCACCATCAGCCTTGCTGGGGCAATTGAAGGCGTTGGGCTTCGAGAACACCTATAGCTCGCCCTACCTGCACAAGGATGGGGGCAAAGTGCTGGACCTGCATTTCCAGAAGGATGGCACGGATATCTTCAAGGGCTGGAAAACCGAGGAGTGCACGCAGAACGTGGCGGCCATCACGGCGCTGTTCGAAGAGCATGGCATCACGATCTCCCCACGGGTGATGTCGATGGCGGAAGCCTACGCTTAATCTGCCTCAACCGCGTCAGCCTGTCTCCACGCCGATGTGATACAGCGCCCATGGGCAGCTGGCAAAACGTTCGGCCAGGGGCAGCGCCGCCACGGCCGCGATGCGGTCCGCGTCATGGATCGCCCATAGCGGCCCCAGCCCGCCCAGCGCCATCGCTTGCCCGTCCAGGTGGGTGGCGACAATAAAACGCTGTGCGCGCGCCTGCGCCATGGTCAGCGCCGCCGCATAGCCATCGACGGCGCGCAGCAGCAAGCGAATCTCACCTTCCTCGGGCGCGCCCGCCGCCTTTAATACATCGACCAGCAACGGCCCGCGCAAGGCATGCGCCTTGCCGTCGTATTCCAGGGTGGGGTGAATCGTGCGCGCCGGCAAGTTCGCCAGCGCCGCAAAGTCGAATGCCCGCGCCCGCTCAAAACTGATCTTTTGCTTGTGCATCATCTGGTCGCGCACGGCGTCGAACGGACCGCGGTTCGGCTTGTCGATGCTGCCTGTGACGGTCAGCAAGGCCGGACCGCGCAGGCCGGCGGGTGCCGCCCGGGCGATGGTGGGCAAGGCCGCGCCGGCCATGGCGGCGGCGAGAAACTGGCGTTTATGCATGCACTTCTCCTCTGACTGAAAATCGATAATGTTCTTAAGTCTATCTTAAGTTCGCTCAACGGTGCGCATTTTACGGTTATTGTCAGTTTGGTATGTTGGCTTACATCTTGTCACAGTTCTTACGGAATGGAGAAAGACGTAGCTTTTTTCGGCTGTTATTGTGTCCTCATCGCACTTCGCTGAACTGCGAATCCAGGCATGAATCTAGGAACATCCACCAATTAAGAGAGAGAACATGATGAAGAAGAAAATCCTGTTTGCAATGATCGCTTCCGTTACCGCACTGACCGGCATGAGCGCCGCACACGCCGAGGGCGCCTATGTGGGTGCCGGTGTCACGGGCAACCGCTACAACTTCGATATTCCTGGCGCCACCAGCGCCGATAATCACAGCGGCTACAAGGCTGGCGCCAAGATCTTCGCCGGTTACGATTTCGATAAAACCTGGGCGGTCGAGGGTGGCTATGCCGATTTCGGCAGCAAGGATTACAGCTATGTCACCGGCGCCGGCAACGGTTCCGTGAAAAGCGATTCGCACGGCTACTACCTGGCCGGCAAGGCCACCATGCCCGTGACCGACAAGGTCGGCGTGTTCGGCAAGCTCGGTGTGGCCAAGGTCAAGAATAGCCTGAGCGGCACGGGCCTGTCGACCGGCATCAGCGGCAACGACAAGACGGGCGTGTACGCTTCCGTCGGCGCCCAGTACGCGATCAACGAGAAAGTCTCGCTGACGGCGGAAGTGGAACACTTCGGCAAGAGCGCCGACCAGGGCCGCAAGGCTACGGGCCTCGCTTTAGGTGCACGCTACAACTTCTAATCACCTGGAAGTTTGCTGAAAAAAAAGGCAGTTACCATGAGGTAACTGCCTTTTTGCATGGCCAGACCGAAATTACGTGGTCAAAGGCTTGTAGCGGATACGTTTCGGCTTCGCGCCTTCTTCACCCAGGCGTTTCTTCTTGTCGGCTTCATATTCCTGATAGTTGCCGTCGAAGAAGGTGACTTGCGAGTTGCCTTCGAACGCCAGGATGTGCGTGGCGATACGGTCGAGGAACCAGCGATCATGGGAAATGACCATGACGCTGCCGGCAAATTCCAGCAGGGCGTCTTCCAGCGCGCGCAAGGTTTCCACGTCCAGATCGTTCGATGGTTCATCGAGCAGCAGGACGTTGCCGCCCATTAAGAGGGTTTTCGCCAGGTGCAGACGGCCGCGTTCACCGCCGGACAGGTTGCCCACTTGCTTTTGCTGGTCCGAGCCCTTGAAGTTGAAGCGGCCCAGGTAGGCGCGCGACGGCATTTCGAAGCGGCCCACCGTCAGCATGTCGGCGCCGCCGGACACGTCCTCGAACACGGATTTGTTGTCAGCGAGACTATCGCGGTTCTGGTCGACGATGGATACGCGCGCCGTCTGGCCGATGGCCACTTCACCGCTGTCCGGCGTTTCCTTGCCGGTGATCATCTTGAACAGGGTCGACTTACCGGCGCCGTTGGGGCCGATAATGCCGACGATGGCGCCTGGCGGCACGGTGAAGCTCAGGTTATCGATCAGCAAGCGGTCGCCGAACGCTTTTGACACGTTCTTGAACTCGATGACTTCATTGCCCAGGCGCTCTGCCACGGGAATGAAGATCTCCTGCGTTTCGTTGCGCTTCTGGTATTCGTGCTCGGACAGCTCGTTGAAGCGGGCCAGGCGGGCTTTCGACTTGGCCTGGCGCGCTTTCGGGTTCTGGCGCGACCATTCCAATTCCTTCTGCAGCGCTTTCTGGCGCGCCGATTCCGTTGCCTCTTCCTGCTTCAGGCGGGCTTGCTTCTGGTCCAGCCAGGTCGAGTAGTTACCCTTCCATGGAATGCCGTGGCCGCGGTCCAGCTCCAGAATCCACTCTGCCGCGTTGTCGAGGAAGTAGCGGTCATGGGTGATGGCCACCACGGTGCCGGGGAAGCGCAGCAGGAATTGTTCCAGCCAGTCGACCGATTCCGCATCCAGATGGTTGGTCGGTTCGTCCAGCAGCAGCATGTCGGGTTTCGACAGCAGCAGCTTGCACAGCGCCACACGGCGCTTTTCACCGCCGGACAGCACGCCGATGGTGGCGTCCCATGGCGGCAGGCGCAGTGCGTCGGCGGCCATTTCCAGCTGCAGATTCAAATTGCCGCCGTCGGAAGTCGAGATGATCGCTTCCAGGCGTGCCTGTTCCGTGGCCAGGGCGTCGAAATCGGCGTCTTCCTCGGCATATGCGGCGTACACGGCTTCCAGCTTGGCTTGCGCTTCAAACACTTCGCCCAGGCCCGATTCCACTTCCTGGCGCACGGTTTTTGCCGGGTCCAGCTGCGGTTCCTGCGGCAGATAGCCGATGTTCAGGCCCGGCATCGGCACGGCTTCGCCCTGGATGTCGGTGTCGATGCCTGCCATGATTTTCAGCAGGGTCGATTTGCCGGAGCCGTTCAGGCCCAGCACGCCGATCTTCGCGCCTGGGAAGAATGAGAGGGAAATATCTTTCAGAATCTGGCGCTTGGGCGGGACGATTTTGCCCACGCGATTCATGGTGTAGACGTAATTTGCCATTAGAAATCTCGGGTGATATACAAAGACGGACAGGATACGGTAAACGCCCGCTTCCGGCCAGCGCTGTGCGCTGACGGAACGGGCCGGTCAGGCGGCCACGCGCGCGCGGCGGCTGCTCCACAGGCCTTCGGCCGCATACAGGCCCAGCGCCGTCCAGATGACGAGGAAGCCCAGCATGCGCTCGGGCGTGAACGATTCATGGAAGACCCACACGCCGATCAGGAGCTGGCCCGTGGGCGCGATGTATTGCAATAGCCCCAGCACGGCCAGCGGCAGGCGGCGTGCGCCGGCGGCAAACAGCAGCAGGGGAATGGCCGTGATGGGGCCGGACGCCAGCAGCAGCGCGCGCGTGGCGGTGGAATCTGTATTGACGAAGCCGCTCTGGCCATGCCAGGCCAGCCACAGCATGTAGGCCAGCGCCAGGGGGAACAGAATCAATGTTTCGAACGACAGGCCTTCCAGCGCGCCCAGCGCGGCCGTTTTGCGCAGCAAGCCATAGCCGCCGAACGAGGCCGCCAGCAGCAGGGCGATCCAGGGCACTTGCCCCGCCTGCCAGGTGAGCCAGGCCACGCCGCAGGCGGCCAGGCCGATGGCCAGCCACTGCAGGCGGCGCAGGCGTTCGTGCAGCAGCAGAAAGCCCAGCATGACATTGATCAGGGGCGTAATGAAGTAGCCGAGGCTGGCGTCGACCACGTGGCCGTTGTTGACAGCCCAGATATAGATGAACCAGTTGGCCGAGAGCAAAAACGCACTGGCGACGAAGCTGGCCACGACCCTGGGCTGCGCTTTCAGGCTGCCCAGCCAGCTCCACTGCCGGCGCACGGTCAGCACGATACCGAGGAACAAGAGCGACCAGACCATGCGGTGCGCGAGGATTTCCTGCGGCGCGATCTCGCCGATGGCATGAAAGTACAGGGGGAACAGGCCCCAGCACAGGAAGGCGAGGGAGGCGTACAACATGCCTGGATTCATGATGGGCTTCGCAGGAGAGTAGACAGTCTGTCATTATGGCTGAAAACATCGGGGGCTGCCCGGCGCCGCTGGCGAGGCGTAGAATGGCAACAAATCAATGGCCGCAAGCCCGCGCAGCAAGGCGGAGCGGCACAAAACCACGACTTTGGGGCAGCTGCGGAACCATGCAAAAATACTCTTGCTATTTGCTAATACCTATCATATTGTGCGATGCAACAAAACAAAAACGGGTGCAATCTTGACGTCGGAACATAAAAAAAGCGGCCTGGCTGGCCTGACCTTGGCGGCCGTCGGCATCGTTTACGGCGATATCGGCACCAGTCCGCTGTACACCTTGAAGACCGTCTTCGATCCGGCCCACGGCCTGATGCTGTCGCCCGAGAACTTGCTGGGCATCGTCTCGCTGATCTTCTGGGGCCTGACCCTGATCGTCTCGCTCAAGTACGTGACCCTGGTGTTGCGCGCCGATAACCGCGGCGAGGGCGGCATCATGGCCCTGATGGCGCTGGTGCTGTCGTCCGTCAGCCGCCTGTCGCGCTGGCATTTCCCGCTGATGGTGATCGGCGTCTTCGGCGCCACCCTGTTCTATGGCGACAGTGTGATCACGCCGGCCATTTCCGTGCTGTCGGCCATCGAAGGCCTGGAAGTGGCCACGCCCGCCTTCAGTCCGTACGTGGTACCGCTGACCATCGTCGTGCTGGTGGCGCTGTACTCGGTGCAATCGCACGGCACGGCCGGCATCGGCCGCTATTTTGCCCCCATCATGGTGCTGTGGTTTGCCGCGCTGGCCGGCATGGGCGTAGTCAACATCATCAAGTCGCCCGCCATCCTGGCTGCGCTCAATCCCCTGCACGCGGCGACTTTCCTGATGAATAACGGCTTCGTTGCCTTCGTTGCCCTGGGCGCCGTGGTGCTGGCGCTGACGGGCGCCGAGGCGCTGTACGCCGACATGGGCCACTTCGGCAAGAAGCCGATCCGCCTGGCCTGGTTCCTGATCGCCTTTCCCGCGCTGGCGCTGAATTACCTGGGCCAGGGCGGCTTGCTGCTCGCGCATCCGGAAGCCGTCACGAATCCGTTTTACCAGCAACTGGGCGCGTGGAGCGTGTACCCGCTGGTGATCCTGTCGACCATGGCCACCGTGATCGCCTCGCAGGCGACCATTTCCGGCACCTTCTCGATGACCAAGCAGGCGATCGCGCTGGGCTTCTTGCCGCGCATGCGCGTGCGCCACACGTCGGAAAGCGAAATCGGGCAGATCTACATCCCCGCCGTGAACTGGCTGCAACTGGCCGTGGTGCTGCTGGCCGTCATCGGCTTCGGTTCTTCGGAAAACCTGGCCGCCGCCTACGGTATCGCCGTCACGGCCACCATGCTGTCGACCACGATCCTGACGTTCTTCGTCATCCGCTACCGCTGGAAGATGAACCTGGCCCTGTGCTGGGCCGCCACGGGCTTTTTCCTGATTATCGACGTCAACCTGGTGTCGGCAACTGCGCTGAAACTGTTCCATGGCGGCTGGTTCCCGCTGCTGCTGGGCTCGATTTTGTTCATCGTCATGCTGACCTGGAAGCGCGGCCGCCAGCTGGTGTTTCAGAACCTGGAAAAGCATGCGATCCCGCTCGACGATTTCCTTTCGTCGCTGTTCATCGCGCCGCCGCTGCGCGTGCCGGGCACGGCCATCTTCCTGCGCGGCGAAACGGATGGCGTGCCGCATGCGCTGCTGCATAACTTGCTCCACAACAAGGTGTTGCATGAGCGCGTCATTTTCCTCACCGTCTTCATGCATGAAGAGCCGTGGGTGGCGCCATTGGAGCGCGTGCGCGTGGTGGACCTGGGCCATCAGTGCTACCAGGTCAATGTGCATTACGGTTTCAAGGATGAACCGGACATTCCGTCCGCGCTGGCCCAGTGCGCGCAGCAGGGACTGGATTTCGAGATGATGGAAACGTCGTTCTTCATCGCGCGCCAGACCATCATTTCGACGCCGGGCGCCGGCATGATGCCGTGGCGCGAGCACCTGTTCGTCACCATGTCGCGCAATGCGCGCACGGCGGCCGACTACTATCAGATCCCGAGCAACCGGGTGATCGAACTGGGCACGCAGGTGGAAATCTAGACGTGACAATGGGGCGGAATGATTATTTTGGCAATGTTGTATTGTTGCGTAATCTTCCGCCGCGCTTACGTCTGCTTACAAATTGGCTGCGCGACTCCTGTTAAACTGCTGCTCGCACCGGTCCGCACCGTACGGGCCTCAGCCACACACCAATATTTAAAGGGAAACCATGAAATCGGTATTTCAAATGATCGCCACCCTCGCTTGTGCCGTGGCCCTGACCGCTTGCGGTGCTGCTGCCAACACCGAGAAGCCGGTCGTGCTCGACCCGAATACGCAAGTGAAAGAACTGACCATTACCGATCCGGTGGTCGGCACCGGTACGGCAGCGGCAGCGGGCGACACCCTGCTGGTGACTTACACGGGCTGGCTGTATGACGCAAGCAAGCCGGGCAACAAGGGCGTGCAGTTCGATGCGAACCAGACTGGCGCCGGTTTTAGTTTCCCTCTCGGTATCGGCCAGGTCATCCTGGGCTGGGACCGCGGCCTGGTCGGCATGAAGGTCGGCGGCACGCGCGTGCTGGCCATTCCGTATGACCTCGGTTATGGCAAGGCGGGCAGCGCGCCGAAGATTCCTGGCTATGCCGGCTTGCTGTTCGAGATCAAGCTGGTGAGCGTGACGAAAAAGTAGGCACGCGCAGGGCAGCAAAGCAAAAGGGCGATTCCACGGAATCGCCCTTTTTGCTTTGGCGGGCCCTTTACGCCTCGGGCGGGGCCAGCTCCTGGAAGTAATACGTGGCGCCGCCCAGGTTGGCCGGCGCGTCATATTGCAGCACTTGCGTGCGGCGCAGCGCCACCGGTGCGCTGAAGGCGGGACCGTCGTAGACGAAGGTGTGGAATTCGCCGTTTTCGCCGCAGGCGTCGACGCCGGGCGGCAGGTCGGCGAGGAAGGAAGCGTCGAACTCGCGTCCGCAAAATGCGCGCGGCAGGTGCTGGCCATTGATGCACACGACGATGGCCTTGAAGCCGGCGGCGAGAAATTCGTCGACCAGCGCGCGGCGATCCCCGCCCCACAGGGGCAGGTGCGCCGTCAGGCCGGCGACCGCGCAGACTTTTTCTTCCCAGTCGCGGTGCGGCTGCAGGTCGATGTCGCCAAACAGCGCGTGATCGATGCCCTCGGCCTTGGCCGCGCGCAGCATGGCGATGAATTGCTCTTCGTAGCTGGCCCAGCTGGCGTGATAGCGCTGCAGGCGCGCGCCCAGGCTGGCCGCCTGCGCGGCGAGCAGCTCGGGCGGCACGCCGTGCGAGCGCGATTTGCGGCCATCTTCATCCATGGCCGTGATCAACAGCGGCACGTCCATGCCGGCGTTGCGCGCGCGCCACAGGGCCAGGCAGGAATCCTTGCCGCCGCTCCAGGAAATCAGGGCCGTCGTCATGCCGCTTGCTCCACCGCGCGCAGCATGTCGACGTGCTGTATGCCGTCTTCGTCGTACGGTGCGCTGACGGTGACAAAGCCGAACGACTGGTAGAAGCGCTCCAGGTACTGCTGTGCGCCGATGCGGATGGCGTGGCCAGGATGCTGGCGTACGGCGCGGGCGATGCCTTCCGTTAATAGCTGTTTGCCGGCGCCCGTGGTGCGCGCCTCGGGCGCCGTCAGCACGCGGCCCAGCGACATTTCCACATACTTGGCGCCCGGTGCCAGCACGCGCAGGTAGGCGGCCAGACGGCGCTGGCCATCGACCGTTTGCCAGCCCAGCAAATGCATGGCTTGCTGGTCATGGCCGTCCAGATCCGGATAAATGCACTGCTGTTCGATGACGAACACGCGCTGGCGCAAGGCCAGCACCTGGTACAAATCGTGGGGGCCGAGTTCGTCGAACGTGTTCCATTGCCAGCTGATCATGGGTCATCCTTGATTGAGAGTGGCGTGATTTTACCGGCTTCACGCAGCCGGCGTGGGATAGCGCTGCGCATACCACTGCTTCAGGTGCTCGATGCAGCGCGTCACGCGGGGCGCGACCAGCTGGCGCGACGGATAGATGGCGAACAGCGCCAGGCTGGGCCGCTCGATGTCCGGAAACAGCTCGACCAGGGCGCCGCTGGCCAGTTCCTCGCGGCAGACAAAGGTGGGCAGGATGCCGATGCCCAGGCCGCGCAGGATCAGGCTGCGCATGAACAGCGTGTTGTTCGTGCGGACCCAGTTCGGCACTTCGATGTCGCTGTGCGGTCCCGCATGGCGCAGCGGCCAGCGGCTGCCGAACAGCGCGTGGCTGTAGATGAAGCAGCGCTGGCGCGTCAGGTCCGTGGGTTCGCGCAGGGGGCCGTGGCGTTCCAGATAGGCGGGCGCGCAGCAGATGTGCAGGCGGTAGTCGTGGATATGGCGCGCCACGTAGCTCGAATCGTTGAGCGCGGTGGTGACGCGAAAACCGAGGTCGTAGTTGGCGGCCGCCAGGTCGACGTATTCATCCTTCAGGTCGACGTCCAGGCGCAGCGCGGGCCAGTCGGCCATGAAATCGGCCAGGCCCTCGGCCAGCTCGCCCACGCCCAAGGTCAGCGGCGCGTTGATGCGCAGGCGGCCCGTCACGTGCGCCGTCGAGTGTGCCACCATGTCTTCCGCCTGCGCCAGCTCGTCGAGCAGCTTGCGGCAGTGCTCGAGGTAGGCGGCGCCCGTTTCCGTCAGGGCCAGCTGGCGCGTGGTGCGCGTCATCAGGCGCCCGCCCAGTTCCTGCTCCAGCTGGCCGATGCGCCGGCTCACATACGAAGCCGACAGGTCCAGTTCATCGGCGGCGCGGCGAAAGCTGCCCAGCTCGGCCACGCGGCGAAACAGCTGCATTGCCTGCAATTTGTCCATTTCATTCCTATTCGGCGCTTCTATTCGGTCTTATTCTGCATCAGTGCTGTGCATTATTCATCATTTTTTCCTATTTTGATTCGGAATATGCTGGTGACCTCTCTACAGAAAGGCCACACCATGAAAAAATTACTGATCAGCAGCCTGTTGCTCGCCGCCTTTTCCACGGCCCAGGCGGCCGAGGTCCTCGTCGTGCTGTCGGACGCCAATCACCTCGAGCTGCGCGACGGCAAGGTCTTTTCGACGGGTTTTTATCTGAATGAACTGATGCAGCCCGTGAAAAAGCTGCTCGACGCGGGCCACACGGTGACGTTCGCCACGCCGCAGGGCCAGGCGCCCACCTTGGACGCCAGCTCGGATACGGTCGATTACTTTGGCGGCGACGCCACCGCGCACGCGGCGCACAAGGCGCTGCTGGACCAGCTGGCGCTGACGGTACCGGGCCGCTCGCCCGTGATCAGCCTGAAGCGTGTGGAACAGATCGGTTACGGACACTACGCGGCCGTGCTGGTGCCGGGCGGCCACGCGCCGATGCAGGATCTGTTGAAGGACGCCAGCCTGGGCGCCTTGCTGCGCCAGTTCCACGCGGATGGCAAGCCGACGGCGCTGCTGTGCCACGGCCCCATCGCCCTGCTGTCGGCCTTGCCGCAGGCGGGCGCGTTTGCGGCCGCGCTGGAAGCGGGACGCACGCCGCCCAAGCCGGCGGACTGGATCTACAGCGGCTACCGCATGACGGTGATCAGCAATCAGGAAGAACTGGCTGCGCAAGGCGCGCTGAAGGGCGGGACGATGAAGTTCTACCCGCAGTCGGGCTTGCAGGCGGCCGGCGCGCGGTATGTGCAGAACCAGACTCCGTGGACCAGCAACGTCGTGGTCGACCGCGAACTGATCACGGGACAGAATCCCGCCTCGGCGCCGGCCCTGGCGGACAAGCTGCTGCAGGCGCTGCGCTAAAGCAAAAATCCCCGGCCGCGCCAAGTGGCGCGTCCGGGGAGGTAGAGTGCATGCAGCGGAGATTACACGATCGTCAGGGTGACGTCGATGTTGCCGCGCGTGGCGTTCGAGTATGGGCAGACGATGTGGGCGGCGGCGACCAGTGCTTCGGCGGCGGCGCGTTCCATGCCTGGCAGCGAGATTTTCAGTTCCACTTCGATGCCGAAGCCCGTTTCGATGGCACCGATGCCGACGTTGCCTTCGATGGACAGGTCCGCTGGTACGGCGATCTTGTCGCGGCCGCCGACGAATTTCATGGCGCCGATGAAGCAGGCCGAGTAGCCGGCGGCGAACAGTTGTTCCGGATTGGTACCGACGGCGCCATTGCCGCCCAGTTCTTTTGGCGTGGTCAGCTTGACGTCCAGCACATTGTCGGACGACACGGCACGGCCTTCGCGGCCTCCGGTGGCGGTGGCTTGAGCGCGGTACAGGACTTGTTTGATCGACATGATGGTTTCCTTTAGGTATATAAATAGGTGACTACTAAATAGCGTGCTACTTGTTTCGTGGGCTCTCGCCCCAGGATCTCCGTCTGCAGAAGCACTTGCCGGCGTCCATGTACACAATATATATCGCGTGCTATTTAATTGCAAGCGATTTTATTTCGGGGTGGCGCGAATTGATGCTTTATTTTGCAGCCTTTGTCGCCACTACCTGGCTTCCATCGCATAATGGCCACCGCCGCCGGGGCCGATGGTTATGCTTGGCCCACTTCACACCCCCAAGGAAAAATCATGACTAGCCTCTTCTTTATCCTGCGCATCACCGTGGCCACGATGCTCACTTACATCATCGCCACGGCGATCCTGGTCGAGAACTTCCTGCGCTATATCTTCGGGAATACGGAAGGCTTCTTTGTCATCGTCGGCGCGCTGCTGGCCAGCGCCGTCATCACGAATGCGTTTTCGCACGTGCGGCGCGTGCGCTTGATCGCCGGCGCCGTCAACGCCGGCACCCTGTCGAGCCGCCAGCGGCGCCAGATCGAGATCCCGTTCGAGGCGGGCGAGGCGTTCGACATGATCGATGCGGCCATCCGCGAACTGCCGGGCAGCGAAGTGGTCGAAAGCGCGCGCGACAGCCTGCAGGTGCAGGCTAGAGTGCGCCGCGCCGCGCCGTACACGCACACGGGCTTGCCCCGCATGCGCGTGCTTGGTTTCCTCGAGCCGCGGCCGAACCAGATCCTCGCCACCGTCACGCCGAATGGCGAGGCGGGCAGCGTGACCCTGATCTGCGAGCCGGCGCGCAACGCCTGGACCGACTGGTTCCTCGTCGACCATGGCAGCAACCTGGAAAACGCGGAAGCGGTGACGCGGGCGTTGACGCGCCGCGTGGCGCAGCGCCGGCGCGGCGAGCAGGCCGAGGCGCGCCAGACGGTGACGGAAAAGGAACTCACGGTGGCCAAGCTGAGCCTGCTGCATGCGCAGGTCGAGCCGCACTTCCTGTACAACACCCTGGCCAGCGCGCAGCTGCTCACGCGCAGCGACCCCGTGCGCGCCGATGAAATGCTGGGCAACCTGATTTTGTACCTGCGCCACTCGCTACCACGCACGGAGCAAGCGATGTCGACCCTGGGCACGGAGCTGGAACGGGCGCGCGCCTATCTCGATATTTTGAAAATCCGCATGGGCGGGCGTTTGAACCTGCAGATCGAAGTGCCGCAATACCTGCGCCAGGTGGAGCTGCCGCCGATGATGCTGCAAACCCTGGTGGAAAACGCCATCAAGCATGGCCTGGAGCCGAAAAGCGGCGGCGGCACCATCTGGATCATGGCGCGCAGCGGCGACGGCACGGTGATCGTCACGGTGGCCGACGATGGCAAGGGTTTCAGCGACGATGGTGCCGGTACGGGCATCGGTCTGCGCAATGTGCGCGAACGCTTGCGCCTGACCTACGGCAATGCCGCCGCGTTTGCCATCGTCGCCAATTTTCCCGATGGCGTGACAGCCACCATTACAGTGCCGGACAGCACGGCGCAAGGAGTGTCGTATGCATCAGCCTGAGATGACTTGCGTCATCGCCGAAGATGAAACCCTGCTGCGTGACGCGCTCGTGGCTCTGCTGGCCGAAGAGTGGCCCTACTTGCGCATCGTCGCCGCTTGCGACGACGGCGGCACGGCGCTCGAGGCCATCGCCACGCACAAGCCCGACGTCGCCTTCCTCGACATCCGCATGCCGGGCCTGACGGGGCTGGAAGTGGCGGCCGGCGCGCTCGAAGCGAGTCCCGCCACGCAGGTGGTGTTCGTCACGGCCTACGACCAGTACGCGATCGATGCCTTCGACAAGGGCGCCGTCGATTATGTATTGAAACCGATCGCCCGCGAGCGCCTGCAAGCGACCCTGCAGCGCGTGCAGGCGCGGGCCGGCAAGGCCCGGGCGGGCGACGGCGGGCTGGCCGGCCTGCTGCAGCAATTGAGCAGCGCCTTGCCGGCGGCGGCCAAGTCGCCGCCGCTGGTGTGGCTGACGGCCAGCAGCGGCAAGGATACGCGGCTGATCATGGTGGAAGACATCGCCTATTTTCAATCCGACACCAAGTACACGGCCGTCATGACGGCGGACGGCGAGGCGCTGCTGCGCAAGCCGATCCGCGAACTGCTCGACGTGCTCGACCCGGCCATCTTCAAGCAGATCCACCGTTCCACCATCGTCAACATGAAGATGGTAGCGTCGGTGACGCGCGACGAGGTCGGGCGCGGCGCCTTGCGCCTGAAGACACGGCCGGAAACGCTGGCCGTGAGCCAGCCGTTCATGGCGCTGTTCCGGAATATGTAGAGCTGCTAAAGCCGGGGTCAGACCCTCAACACCGCTAACGCCAGGCTCACCGTCAACGTGGACGGGGGTCTGACCCCAGAATTACTCCGCCGTTTCAAAGCCTTCCAGCACATTGACGACATTGATGCCGATTTCCTTCACAGCATAGCCGCCTTCGAGGATGAAGGCGGTGGGCAGGTTCAGGTGCGCGAGGCGCTCGCCCACGCGCAGATAGTCGCCGCTTTGCAGGGCGAAGTGCGACAGCGGGTCGCCAGCAAAGGTGTCGACACCGAGCGACACCACCAGCGCGTCGGGCGCGTACATATTGATGCGCAGGCAGGCCGTTTCCAGCGCGGCGAACCAGCTGGCCGTGGTGCTGCCGGCCGGCAGCGGCAGGTTGACGTTGTAGCCGAGCCCCGCGCCGCTGCCCGTCTCGTCGGCGTGGCCCAGATAAAACGGATACTCATTGCGCGGGTCGGCGTGGATGGAGGCGAACAGCACGTCGTCGCGCTGGTAAAAGATGCTTTGCGTGCCGTTGCCGTGGTGGTAGTCGATATCGAGGATGGCGACCTTGCGGGCGCCATCGTCGAGCAGATGCTGTGCGGCCAGGGCCGCGTTGTTCAGAAAACAGTAGCCGCCAAAAAAGTCGCTGCCCGCGTGGTGGCCCGGCGGGCGCGTGAGGGCGAACGTGGCCCGTTCGCCCAGGCGCAGCGCGTGGGCCGCGTTGACGGCGCAGTCGGCACCCGTCTTGGCCGCCGTCCATGTGCCGGCCGTCAGCGGCGTGCCGTTGTCCATCGAGTACAGGCCCAGCTTGGCCGTGAAGTCGTCCGGTTCGATGTCGCTGCGCAGGGTGCGCACGGGCCACACGGATGGCAGCGCATCCTTGCCCGCGTTGTCGGGGTCGAGCGCCAGCCAGTCGTGCCAGGCGTGGCGCAGGAAATGCAGGTAGCGGGGCGTGTGGATGCGCTCGAGCGATGTCAGCGGCACGCCATGCGGCGTGACGATGCGGCCCAGGTTGCGCCGCCCCAGCTCGGCCACCACCATGTCGGCCCGCTCGGGCGTCTCGAAGCAGGGCACCATGGCGCCGCGAAACATCTCGAAGCGGCCCCGGTGCTGGCCGTGCAATTCATTGTAGAAGGTCAGCATGGGGCGCCAGGCGGAAAGTCGGGCAGGATCAGGTGTGCGAACACAGGGTGCTGGCGCGGTAGGCGGCGACGAAATCGTCGAAGCTGCCGGCCGGTGCCGCTTCCATGGCGCGCTGCTCGGCCAGCGAGCTGGCGGCCATCGCGTCGAAATACGCACTTTGCTCGGGTGTGGGCGGATGCGCGCGGAAAAACGCCGCGTGGCGTTCGCTTTGCTGCAGGCCGAAGGCGGCAAACGAGCCGCCGTTGGCGCGCAGCTCGGCCAATACCTTCGCCGATGGCGTCGCATCGGGGTTGGCCAGTTTGACGGCTTGCGCCGCCAGACTGTCCGCGTGCTGCGTGCCGCCATGGCGAGAGTCGAGCAAGGCTGCCACCGGTGCGATGCGCGCCAGCAATTCCTCGCCCCACGCCTGCAAGCCGATGTCCTCGCCATCGCGGCGCAGGGTCAAGCCCGGCTTGCGGCCTTCCTTGACGGTACGCGCGAAATTGTTCGTGTAGCAGGCGCTTTGCTCGGCCGAGATGGGACCGCTGTCGTCGAGCGCGCAGAACAGCAGGAACGCGTCGAGGAAACGGCCCGTTTCCAGGCTGATGCCGACCGGTTCGAACGGATCGACGTCCATGCAGCGCACTTCGATGTATTGCACGCCGCGCAGGCACAGAGCCTGGATCGGGCGCTCGCCCGTGCGGATCACGCGCTTCGGGCGGATGGTCGAATAGTATTCATTTTCGATCTGCAGCACGTTGGTGGACAATTGAATCCACTCGCCATCCTTCTTGGTGCCCAGCGCCGCATATGGCGGATACGGGTCGTTGACGGCGTGCGTGAGCGCGTTGACGTAGTCTTCCAGGCTGTTTTCGTGCGGACGCAGGCCCGACTGGGCGTCGTTCTGGTAGCCGAGGTCGCTCATGCGCAGGCTGGTGGCGTACGGCAGGAACAGGGTGTCGTCGGACAAGGTGTCGAGCTTGTGCGCGCGGCCGCGCAGGAAACCGGCGGACAGGGCCGGCGAAGCGCCGAACAGGTACATCAGGAGCCAGCTGTAGCGGCGGAAATTGCGGATCGTTGCCAGATAGCTTTCCGACTGCACGTCTTTCGGCGTGGCTGCTGCTTGCGTGGCGCTGGCGCTGGTGTCCGGATTGCTGGCCAGCACTTGCCACAGCTGCTCGTCGAGCGAGTAGTTGTAATGGATGCCGGCGATGCATTGCATGGCTTTGCCGTAACGCAAGGCCAGGCCGCGCCGGTAGACGTGCTTGAGCATGCCCATGTTCGAGGTGCCGTAGTTGGCGATCTCGATGTCCGCTTCGGGCGGCAGCTGGCACGGCATCGACTGGCTCCACAGCAACTCGTCGCCGAGGCGGCTGTAGGCGTGGCGGTGCACGGTGTCGAGCTTGTCGAGCGTGACGCCGATGTCGGCTTCGGCCGGGGTGATGAATTCGAGCAGCGCCTCGGCGTAGTCGGTGGTGATTTCAGGGTGCGTCAGCGCCGAGCCCAGAGCGGCGGGATGGGGCGTGGAAGCCAGATGGCCGGCGTGGTCGACGCGCAGGGTTTCACGTTCGATGCCGCGCAAGCCGCCCAGCAGCGCGCGGTTGGCATCTTCGGTCAGCAATGCCAGGCGGCGAGTCAACAGGTTGGGCAATTTGAGCTTCCTTTCTTGTGCAGCATATAAATAATTTGTGCTGAGATTAACCGAATTTTGGCAAATGCGTCGGCGCCGGCCCAAAAAACGCCGCGTCGCCAGCGTCCGTCCCGGGCAACGGGGACGGCGCTTCGGTCAGGAATTCGCTTGATAGTTTAACAAACTGCGGGGGGATCTGGCGCGCTGCCGGGTCAAGCTTTGCGCACGTGGCGGCCGTCAGCCCAGGCGGGCGCCGCTGACCCGTTCGATGCCGGCCAGGTCGCGCCAGCTTTGCACTTTGTTGTAGCCGGCGTCGGCCAGCAAGCCGCGCACGGACGCCGCCTGGTCGTAGCCGTGCTCCATCAGCAGCCAGGCGCCTGAAGCCAGGTGGCGCGCGGCGCCGGAAACGATGGTGCGCAGGGCCGACAAGCCGTCCGCGTGGTCGGTCAGCGCGCCCGTCGGTTCGAAGCGCAGATCGCCTTCGGCCAGGTGGCGGTCGCCGCTGGCGATGTAGGGGGGATTCGAGACGATCAGGTCGAATTTTTCCGTGCCCAGCGCTTCGAACCAGTCGCTGGCCATGAAGGTGATGTTGACGCCGTTGGCGCTGGCGTTGCGGCGCGCCACGGCCAGCGCCGCGCTGCTCACGTCCAGGGCCGTGACGACGGCGTCGGGCCGCGTGTGCGCGAGCGCAACGGCGATGGCGCCGCTGCCCGTGCCCATGTCGAGCACCCGTCCGCCCGGTGGCAGGCGTTCGAGCGCCAGTTCCACCAGCACTTCCGTGTCGGGGCGGGGGATCAGTACGGCGTCGTTCACTTCGAACGGCAGGCCGAAAAATTCACGCTGGCCGACGATGTAGGCGATCGGCTCGCCCTGCAGGCGGCGCGCCAGCAAGCTCGACAGCCGTTCCGTTTCGTTGGGAGTGAGTACACGCTCCGATTGCGTGATCAGGCTCACGCGCGACAGGCCCAGCGCGTGGCCGAGCAAAATGCGGTTATCGAGCGGATCGAGCAGCGGACGGATTTGCAGGGCGCCGACAGTGCTGCCGGCGGGAATCAAGGTTTCTGGCATGGTGCTTTCAATTATTTCTGACGGCGCAGCAAGGTCCACAGCATGGCGATGGCGAAGATGGCGAACCAGGCGAAGGCCCATTGCGGGATCGACAGGCCGAAAAACGGCTCGCCAGCGCTTTCGCAGGCGCCGTACGATTCAAACATGAAGGGCATGAGTTCGGCCGTGAAGACCTTGTTCAGCGCCGTTTCCACCGGATCGATGCCGCACGAGAAGCCGGGATTGGCCAGCACGTACAAATGCTTGGCGCCCACGCCCAGGCCGCCCAGGGCTGCCAGCAAGCCGGCGCTGGCGCCAATTTTCGGCCGGTTGGCCACCGCGCCGGCCAGGCAGGCGATGCCGATGGCGAGGAACAGGTAGCGCTGGATCACGCACAGCGGGCACGGCGCCATGTTCATGGCATGCTGCAAATACATGGCCACGCCCAGCATCAGGAAACACAGGGCGGCGGTCAACAGGAGGACGGTGCGTGAATTTTTCATGGGCGACACGGTGAGGTGGATGGAATCGAGCTGGTCATTTTCGCACAAGGGCCGATTTTTATTGCTTAGCCGCTACTTAAAGCTGTCGGCCTACGCGCTGCGCGCCAAGCCGACCTACAAATCGCGGCGTAGGTTGGCGTAGGTCGGCTTAGCGCAGCGTAAGCCGACACAGCGGCGTCAGCGTTTAGTCACCGAGTGCCGCCAGCAATTCCGCCTGATGCTCAGCCGCCAGCGCATTCGTCAACTCCGTCAAATCCCCATCCATGATGAAGTCGAGCTTATATAACGTCAGGTTGATGCGGTGGTCCGTCAGCCGGCCTTGCGGGAAATTATACGTACGGATGCGCTCGCTGCGGTCGCCCGAGCCGATCAGGCTCTTGCGCGTGGCCGCTTCCTTCGACTGCTGTTCGCGCAACTGCACGTCCTTGATGCGCGCGGCCAGCACTTTCATCGCCTGCGCCTTGTTCTTGTGCTGGCTGCGGTCATCCTGGCATTCGACCACAATGCCGGTCGGCAAGTGGGTGATGCGCACGGCCGAATCCGTCTTGTTGATGTGCTGTCCGCCGGCACCCGAGGCGCGGTAGGTGTCGATGCGCAAGTCGGCCGGGTTGATGTTGACGTCTTCGACTTCATCGGCTTCCGGCATCACGGCCACCGTGCAGGCCGACGTGTGGATGCGTCCCTGCGTTTCCGTGGCCGGCACGCGCTGCACGCGGTGGCCGCCCGATTCGAATTTCAGCTTTGAATACGCGCCATTGCCCACCACGCGCACGATCACTTCGCGGTAGCCGCCGAGGTCGGAATCGGACGAGGACACGAGTTCCACCTGCCAGCGGTTGCGCTCGGCAAAGCGCGTGTACATGCGTAATAAATCGCCGGCGAACAGGGCCGATTCGTCGCCGCCCGTGCCGGCGCGAATTTCCAGGAAGATATTGCGCTCGTCATTGACGTCCTTCGGCAGCAGCATGGTCTGCAGTTCGCGCTCCAGGCGCGCCATGGTGGTTTTCGCCGCCTCGATTTCTTCCTGGGCGAATTCCTTCATGTCCGGATCGCCGAGCATCTCTTGTGCCGTCGTAATATCGTTGCCCGCTTCCTGGTAGGAGCGGTACAGGGCCACCAGTGGGCCCAGTTCGGCGTGCTCGCGCGTCATCTTGCGGTAGCTGTCCATGTTCGACGTGGCGTCCGGATGCATCAGCAGTTCGTCGAGTTCGACCAGGCGGTTCGCCAGTTGATCGAGTTTGGCCAGCATGGATGGTTTCATAGCGATTCGCGGTAAAAGAGTGTAGGGATGGTGCAGGTTCTGCAACTACGGCAGGCGGGCAGGGGTGGCCGCGCGCGGGCGGCCAGCGGGGCTGCGCTAACGGCGGGGGCGGAACAGTTTCGGCAGCAGGGTGACCAGCTGCTTGCGCTCGTCGCCTTGCGCGTGGTGCAGCGCCTGCTGCGGGCCGTGCAGGAACTTGGCCGTCAAGCCTTTCGACAGCGCTTCGAGGACGGCGTCAATGTCGGCGCCCTTGGCCAGCATCTTGCGCGCCCGTTCCACTTCCATCAGGCGCAACGATTCGCTGTTTTCATGCAAATGCTGGATGACGGGCACCATGGCGCGGTCGTCGACCCAGCTCATGAATGATTGCACGCGCGTCTCGATGATGGCTTCGGCTTGTGCCACGGCCGCTTGCCGGCTTTCCAGGCCCGTCTGCACGACCTTCCCCAGGTCGTCGACCGTGTACAGGAAAACGTCGTTCAAACGGCCCACTTCCGCTTCGATATCGCGCGGCACGGCCAGGTCGACCATGAACATGGGCTTGTGGCGGCGTGCCTTGATGGCGCGCTCGACCAGGCCCAGGCCCAGCAGCGGCAACGATGAGGCCGTGCACGAGATGACGATGTCGAACTGGTGCAGCTGCTCCGGCAAGTCCGCCAGGCGGATGGCCTTGCCGTTGAAGCGGTGCGCCAGTTCCTCGCCCCGCTCCATGGTGCGGTTGGCAATGGTGATGCTTTTCGGGTTTTGCGCCGCGAAGTGCGTGGCGCACAATTCGATCATTTCGCCGGCGCCGATGAACAGCACGTTCTGCTCGGCGATCTTGTCGAAGATGCGCTGCGACAGGCGCACGGCGGCGGCCGCCATGGACACGCTGTGGGCGCCGATTTCCGTGCTGCTGCGCACTTCCTTGGCCACCGAAAAGCTGCGCTGGAACAACTGGTGCAGATACGTGCCCAGGCCGCCCGCCTCGTCGGCCGTGCGGATGGCGTCCTTGATCTGCCCGAGGATCTGCGTTTCGCCCAGCACCATCGAATCGAGCCCGGAGGCGACGCGGAAGGTGTGGCGCACGGCATCGTGCTGCGGCAGCATATACAAGTGCGGGCGCAGCTCGCTGTAGTTGAGCTGGTGGTAGTCGGCCAGGAAATGCGCGCCCGCGTCGAGCGGATTGGGCACATGGCTGGCCGCATACAGCTCGGTGCGGTTGCACGTCGACAGGATGGCCGCTTCGTCGTTGTCGCGCAAGTCGATGCGCTGGAACCAGGTACGCGCCGCCATCACCGCCGAACCCAAGTGCTCAGGAGCAAACGCCAGCTGTTCGCGAAGCGACACTGGAGCGGTGGTATGGTTGAGGCCGACGGCGAGCAGTTGCATTTCAGGGCTGTTGGGGTGACTTATGCCGACATTATAGCGCTTTGTGCCCGCGCTTTGAGCAGGTCAGCCATTTGCCGCCATTCAGCCGCCCAGTTTTTCCAGGCGATAACCGTAGCTGTAGACGGGCACGAGCCGGTAGCCGTGTTCCGGTTTCAGCTGCAGCTTGTTGCGCACGCGCGAGACGTGGGTATCCATGGTGCGCGAAGGCAGGGCCGTGTCGCGCTGCCACACGGCTTCGTGGATGTAGGCGCGCGACAGGGGACGGCCAAGGTTGCGGAAAAACAGCAGCGCCAGGGCGAATTCCTTGTGCGTCACGTCGAGCACTTCGCCATCGCGCAGCAGGCGGCCGGGGCGGGTTTCAAACGTGTAGGACCCGAATTGCAAGTACTCGGCGCCATTCTGGGCTGGGTAGGCTACACGCAACAGCGCCTGGGTGCGCAAGGTCAGTTCGCTGCGCCGCAGGGGCTTGATCATGTAGTCGTCGGCGCCTGCCGTCATACCCGCCACCACATCGTCTTCGCCGGAACTGTTGGTCATAAACAACACGGGCGCCTTCGGCGCCAGTTTTTCGCGGGCACGGCGCAAGACTTCCGCACCGTCCAGATCGCTCACATGCCAGTCGAGGATGAGCATGTCGCAACTGTCCTTGCGCAGTTGCCCCAGCATTTCCTTACCACTCTGAAACTCGTGGCAAGCGTGGCCGGCGGCGGTGAGCACCTGGCAGATCAGCTCTGCCTGGCTATGGTCGCTATCGAGTACGGCAATTCGCATAATTGGCTGGAGTGTGTAGCAACAAACAGACGGTCTGCTCTGCTTATCGTAATGTTAAGGAATGCTCAAGTGAAATATAACAGAGATTGCAACTGTGTCCAGTGAAATCGGAGGGCGGAGCCTTTACGTTACACTTGTTCATCTACCCCCTACTGTGGAGAAGCGGCCATGCCAGACAAGAGCACTACCGATTGGACACTGATACCGGCCAGTCGTGCGGAAATCGAGCAAGTGCGCGAGCGTTGCCGGCGCCTGGTGCAGCGGCGCGCGATGATGTCGGCGGGCGCCTCGGCCATTCCCATTCCCGGCGTCGACCTGATGTCCGACGTGGGCCTGTTTTCCATGCTGATCAACGATATCAACCACGAATTCGGCCTGACGCCCGAGCAGATCGAGCGCCTGAACCCGCAGTTCAAGATGATGGCCTACCGCGCGGCGGTGGGCATGGGTGGCATGCTGGTAGGAAAGCTGGTGTCGCGCGAACTGATCCTCCACCTGCTCAAGCGCAGTGGCGTCAAGATTGCCACCAAGCAGGTGGCGCGCTTCGTGCCGTTTGCCGGCCAGGCGGTGGCGGCAGCCATCGGCTACGCCGTGTTCCGCCAGATCGGCAACCAGCACGTAAACGCCTGCGCCGCGGTGGCGCAGGAATTGCTCGCGGTCAGGCCGGATTAAATATTACGCGTCCGGCAGCACCACGTTGACGTCGAGCACCTCCAGGTTGCCCTGGCGGTCCAGCGAGATCTTGATGTCGTCGGCGTTGACCTTGGTGTACTTGGAAATGACGGCGATCAATTCCTTGTGCAGGGCGGGCAGGAAGTCCGGACCATCGCGTCCGCTGCGTTCGCGGGCGATGATGATCTGCAGGCGTTCCTTGGCCGCGGTGGCCGTCTTCGGCTTGGGGGGGAAGAGGAAAGAAAGCAAGGCCATATCACTTCGCCCCAAAAATGCGCTGGAGTAATCCAGGCTTTTCATAGTTGGTAAAGCGCAACTCGACTTCTTCGCCGAGGAAACGCGAGACCACGTCTTCATAGGCTTGCGCCACGTCCGTGCCCGTGAAATGGATGGCCGGGTTGCCCTGGTTCGAGGCGGCCAGCACTTGCTCCGACTCCGGAATGATGCCCACCAGCGGGATGCGCAGGATTTCCTGCACGTCCTGGTAGGACAGCATTTCATCCGATTCCACGCGTTTCGGCGAGTAGCGGGTGATCAGCAAATGTTCCTTGACCGGCTCGCCGCCCGTCTGCGCGCGGCGCGACTTGGCTTGCAGGATGCCGAGGATGCGGTCCGAATCGCGCACAGACGACACTTCCGGATTGGTGACGATGATGGCTTCGTCGGCGAACGTCAGCGCCATCAGCGCGCCATGCTCGATACCGGCCGGCGAATCGCAGATGATGAACTCGAAACCCATGTTGATCAGGTCGTTCAACACGCGTTCCACGCCTTCTTCCGACAAGGCATCCTTGTCGCGCGTTTGCGACGCGGGCAGGATGAACAGGTTGTCGCAGTGCTTGTCCTTGATCAGGGCCTGGTTCAGCGTGGCCTCTTTATTGATCACATTGATCAGGTCGTAGACGACACGGCGCTCGCAACCCATGATCAGGTCGAGGTTACGCAGGCCTACGTCGAAGTCGAGCACGGCTGTCTTGTGGCCGCGCATGGCCAGGCCAGTGGAAAAACTGGCGCTAGAGGTCGTCTTGCCGACACCGCCCTTGCCGGACGTCACAACAATAATTCTTGCCACAAATAATCCTTTTCAGATATCTCTTGAATTGTGCAGCTTAAGAGCGGTTCACGGGAGTGACCGGATTGACAGAGTGTATATCGATTCTGTCTCCAGCCAAACGAATTTGCGCGGGTCCGCGCGCCATTTCCGCAGGGAAACCATCCTCGAACGTGCGGTACACGCCGGCGATCGAGACCAGTTCCGGTTCCATGGCCAGCGCGAAGATGCGCGCCTGGGCATTGCCCGAGGCGCCGGCCAGCGCGCGGCCGTACAGCGAGGAGTACACGTGGATGCTGCCGTCGGCGATGATTTCGGCGCCATTGTTGACGACAGCAGTGATGATCAGGTCGCAGCCGCGCGCATAAATGCGCTGGCCGGCCCGCACGGGCGTGTCGATCACCATCACCTGGGCGTCGGCGCCCGACTGGGCCGCCGCCGTGGGCGTATCCTTGGGGCCATCCTTGGGCGGCGCATCGTCGCGCGTCTTGCCGCTGTCGAGGCTCAAGCCTTGCGCGAGGATGGCGTCATGCATGTCGGCCGGCGCATTGCGCACGGCCACGGCATTCAAACGGTATTTCTTCAGCAGGGCCACGAGGGCGGCCCAGTCGATGGGCACGCTGCCGGGCGGCAAGGCGGCCACGTCCAGCACGGCCAGGTCGTCCTCGAAAAAGTCGGCCACGCCTCCCGTCATGTCGCGCAAGGCGGCATCGAGTGCCTGTGTATCGGCGCTATGCATGATGGCGGAGACAGCAACGACGGTGGAAATCTTGATTTCGATAGGCTTCTGCGACGGGCTTTTGGACATAAACATTTATCAAAGTGAAACTGCGGCAGGCCAGATGTTCCGTACGGCAACAATGGGAGCAGTAAATTTCTTGCATTCTACTGCAAAAAAATCGGCGTCAGGGGCCTGGCGCGTGCTATTCCGCAGGGCAACACCTACTTCATGTCAAAAAAAACGGGCGGCGCCCCGGAAAACCGGTGCGCCGCCCTGAAAGCAGCCCTGCATGCGGCCTGGGTCGGCTTATGTCATGCCGCCGCGCGCATCTGCCGCGCCGCCGCGACCATATTCTTTAAAGCCGCTTCCGTTTCCACCCAGCCCCGCGTTTTGAGGCCGCAGTCCGGGTTGACCCATAAATGGGCCGCTGGAATCACGGCGCTGGCTTTTTGCAGCAATGCCACCATGTCGGGTGTCGAGGGGATGCGCGGCGAGTGGATGTCATACACACCGGGGCCGATTTCGTTCGGATACTGGAACTGGCCAAAGCCCGTCAGCAACTCCATGTCCGAGCGGCTTGTCTCGATCGTGATCACGTCGGCATCCATGGCGGCGATCTGCGGCAGGATGTCGTTGAACTCGGCATAGCACATGTGGGTGTGGATCTGCGTCGCGTCGCTGACGACGGACGCGGCGATGCGGAAGGCGCGTGTGGCCCAGGCCAGGTAAGTATCCCACTGGCCGCGGCGCAGCGGCAAGCCTTCGCGGATGGCCGGCTCGTCGATCTGGATGATGCCGATGCCGGCCGTTTCCAGGTCGGCCACCTCGTCGCGGATGGCCAGGGCGATCTGCAGCGCCGTGGTGGCGCGCGGCTGGTCGTCGCGCACGAACGACCATTGCAAGATTGTCACCGGCCCCGTCAGCATGCCCTTCACCGGTTTATGCGTCAGGCTTTGCGCGTGCACCGTCCAGGCCACCGTCATGGCGGCCGGGCGCTGCACGTCGCCATAGATGACGGGCGGCTTGACGCAGCGCGAGCCGTACGATTGCACCCAGCCGTGACGCGTGAAGATAAAACCGTCCAGCTGCTCGCCGAAGTATTCGACCATGTCGTTGCGTTCCGCTTCGCCATGCACGAGCACGTCCAGGCCCAGCGCTTCCTGGCGGCCCACGGCGTGGGCGATTTCGGCGCGCATCTGCTGTTCGTAATCGGCGATGGCCAGTTCGCCCCGTTTATAGCTGGCGCGGGCGGCGCGGATGGCTGTCGTCTGCGGGAAGGAACCGATGGTTGTCGTCGGGAAGTCGGGCAGCTGGAAACGCGCGCGCTGCACGGCCTGGCGCAGCGGGAAGCTGGAATCGCGGCGGTCCACGGTGGGTGTGAGCGCTTGCAGGCGCTGCGCCACTTGCGGACGATGCACGCGGGCGCTGGCACGGCGGCCGGCAATGGCCAGGCGAGACACAGCCAGTGCGGCCTCATCGGGATGGCCCGTCAGCGCGTCCTTCAGCAGCGCAATTTCCGCCAGTTTTTCCGTGGCGAACGCCAGCCAGGTCCGGATTTCACCGTCGAGCTCTGTTTCCGCTTCCAGACTGAACGGCACGTGCAGCAAGGAGCACGACGGCGCCAGCCACAGCTGGCCGTTGCGCTTGGCCGCCAGCGGCTGCAGCACGGCCAGGGCCGCGTCAAGGTCGGTGCGCCAGATGTTGCGCCCGTCGACTATGCCGATCGACAAGACTTTATGCGCGGGCAGCCAGTCCGTCACGCTGACCAGTTCATGCGGCGCGCGGATGCCGTCCACATGCAGGCCGGCCACGGGCAGGCGGCAGGCGAGGCTGAGGTTTTCTTCCAGCGGCGAGAAATACGTGGCCAGCAAGATATTCACGCCTACCTGGTTCAGTTGCCAGTAGGCGCTCTCGAAGGCGCTGCGCCACGCGGTGGGCAAGTCCAGGCCCAGGATCGGTTCGTCGACCTGCACCCACGCCACGCCTTGCTGTTTCAGGCGGTCGAGCAGGGCGCCGTAGACGGGCAGCAATTGTTCCAGCAGGGACAGGCGGTCGAAGCCGTGTGTCTTTTCCTTGCCCAGCCAGAGGAAGGTGAGGGGGCCGATCAGGGCCGCCTTGACCTGGTGGCCCAGCGCCTGCGCCTCGGCCACTTCCGCCAGCAAGCGCTCGCAAGCGAGAGAAAACCGGGTCTGCGGCGACAATTCGGGCACCAGATAATGGTAATTGGTGTCAAACCACTTGGTCATTTCCAGCGCGGCAGTGCCTGCGGCGTGTGCAGGGGGCGCGTGGCCGCAGTCCGCGTGCTCCGCATGCGTGCCGGTCTCTGCACCGCGCGCCATCGTGAAATAGCGCGACAACGGCGACTGCTCTGGGGCGAAGCTGAAACGGGGCGGTTCGCAGCCCAGCAGCTGGATATGGCTGGCCACCTGGTCGTAAAAGGCGAAGTCGCCCACGGTAACGTAGTCGAGACCGGCGTCGCGCTGCAGCGCCCAGTGGCGCGCGCGCAATTGCTGGCCCGTCGCTTCCAGCGCCGCCTCGGTCAGCTCGCCGCGCCAGTGGCTTTCCAGTGCCAGTTTCAGTTCGCGCGCGGCGCCGATACGGGGAAAGCCAAGAATGTGGGTACGAATGGTCATGATGTCATCGAGATTTAATGTGAATGCGCTAGAGTGTGCGGCAACTTGGTCTATAATCAAAACGAAACATTTTGACGAATAACATGAAAATAATTCACGTACAGCCCCCAATTTCCCGATGCTAGAAATCCGCCACCTGCGCACCCTGAGTGCCCTGCGTTCGTCCGGCAGCCTGGTGCGCGCCGCGCAGCTGCTCAACCTGACCCAGTCGGCCCTGTCGCACCAGATCCGTTTGCTCGAAGAGCGCTACAAGGCGCCCCTGTTCGAGCGCAAGTCGATGCCGATCGCCTTTACGGCCACGGGCAGCCGGCTGCTGGAGCTGGCCGACAAGCTGCTGCCCGAGATCGAACTGGCCGAGCGCGACGTGGCGCGCCTGTCGCAGGGCGACCAGGGACAGCTGCGCGTGGCGCTCGAATGCCATACCTGCTTCGACTGGCTGATGCCCGTGATGGATGCGTTCCGCCAGCGCTGGCCGGAAGTGGAAATCGATCTTGTTTCCGGCTTTCACAGCGAACCGGCCGACTTGCTGCGCTCGGGCGAGGCGGACCTGGTCATCGGCTCGCCGTATGGCCCCGATTTCACTGTGTTTCCCCTGTTCCGCTTTGAAATGCTGGTGGTGATGGCGCAGAAGCACCGGCTGCAGGCGCAGCGCCGGCTGGCGGCGGCCGACTTTACGGGCGAGACCTTGATTACCTATCCCGTACCGGAAGAGCGCATCGACCTGATCCGCGAAGTGCTGCGGCCGGCCGGCATCCAGTTCGAGCGCCGCACGGCCGAATTGACGGTCGCCGTGCTGCAACTGGTGGCGAGCCGGCGCGGCATCGCCGCCTTGCCGAACTGGGCCATCAAGAATTACGTCGATTACGATTATGTGGTGGCGCGCCCGGTGGGCGAGCATGGCCTGTGGAGCGACCTGTATGTCTCCGTGCCCGACCATCTGCAGGACAAGGCGTACGTGCGCGATTTCGTCAGCGTGATACGCGAGCAGTGCGCGGCCTCGCTCGATGGTATCAAGTTGTTGTCTTGATCAACGTTGAGTTGGAAACAAACCAACAGCAAAGCTTGATAAATATCAAGGTTCAGCAATGAACCACCGCTTACAGTTGAGCACTGTGCGGCGCAACATGGCGCTGCCTACTCTTTGGGGAGGAACGACATGTTTTCATTTTCCGAACAATGGGCACTGGCTGGCAAGGCCGTGGTGGAAGCGCAGTTGATCAGCGCGCAAGCGTATGCCCAGGCCGCCGTCGACAGCGGCGCCAGCGTGCTGGACTTGCAGCTCGATGCGGCCCGCGCAGCGCTGGCCGCCGCTACGGTGGCGGGCAATCAGCTGCTGTCCGTGAAGGACCCGCAAGCGCTGCTGCAACTGTCGCGCACGCAGTCGCAACTGGCCATCGAGCGCATCGGTGCATATGGCCGCCAGGCAAAGGATGTTGCCCAAGAAACCCAGGAGAAATTCGAGACTGTGACAAAGGGTGAGTTTGCTGCATCGCGTCAAAAATTTGGCGAGCTGTTGCAGGTGGTAAAGCAAACCCCCGTACCCCTGATTATTCCCTTCAATAATTTTCTAAAAACCACTTTCGGCAGCGCAGATGAAGGGTATGATAAAAATAAAAACACGCGTCCTGCGCGCCAGGCGTAAGCGTTTTGCGGCCCGGCAGCGGCTATCCGCCGCGCCTGGCCGCCCGCCGCCACCGCAAGCAGGCTGTCATCGCCGCCGCCTGCGGTGCGGCGCTGGAACTGCGGCGCATGCCGCGCTAGAATGAAACGCAGCTTGCTGTGTCTTCCCGGATTCTCATTGGATTCTATTAACACCTTGACCTTGGCCCTCGTGGCCTGCATATCGGAGAAATAAATGGATGATGTCGTAATCGTGGCCGCTGGCCGTACCGCAGTCGGCAAATTCGGTGGCAGCCTGGCCAAGATTCCTGCGTCCGAACTGGGCGCGCATGTAATCAAGGGCTTGATGGCTCAAACCGGCATCGACCCGAACCTGATCGGCGAAGCGATCCTGGGCCAGGTGCTGACGGCCGCCGTCGGCCAGAACGCCGCGCGCCAGGCCGTCATCAAGGCTGGCCTGCCCAGCGCCATCCCGGCATTTACCATCAACAAGGTTTGCGGCAGCGGTCTGAAGGCCACGCACCTGGCGGCGCAAGCGATCAAGTGCGGCGACGCCAACATCATCATCGCCGGCGGCCAGGAAAACATGAGCGCGTCGCCGCACGCGATGAACGGCTCGCGCGACGGTTTCCGCATGGGCGACTTCAAGATGATCGACACCATGATCGTCGACGGCCTGTGGGACGTGTACAACCAGTACCACATGGGCATCACGGCGGAAAACGTCGCCAAGAAATACGAAGTGACGCGCGCCGAGCAGGATGAATTCGCGCTGCAGTCGCAACTGAAGGCTGAAGCGGCGCAAAAAGCGGGCAAGTTCAAGGATGAAATCCTGCCGCTGGAAATCGCCAACAAAAAAGGCACCGTGGTCTTCGACAGCGATGAATACATCAAGCCGGGCTCGACCCTGGAGTCGCTGTCCGGCCTGCGCCCCGCGTTCGCCAAGGACGGCACTGTCACGGCTGGCAATGCCTCGGGCCTGAATGACGGCGCCGCCGCCGTCATCATGATGTCGGCTTCGCAAGCGAAAGAACTGGGCTTGAAGCCGCTGGCGCGCATCAAGGCTTATGCATCGTCGGGCCTGGACCCTGCCGTCATGGGCATGGGCCCCGTCTCCGCATCGCGTCTGTGCCTGAAAAAAGCCGGCTGGACGCATGAAGAGCTGGACCTGATGGAAATCAACGAAGCGTTTGCCGCGCAAGCGATTGCCGTCAACAAGGAAATGGGCTGGGATACCAGCAAGATCAACGTGAACGGCGGCGCGATCGCCATCGGCCACCCGATCGGCGCGTCCGGCGCGCGCATCCTGGTCACCTTGATCCACGAAATGATACGCCGCGACGCCAAGAAAGGCCTGGCAGCCCTGTGCATCGGCGGCGGCATGGGAGTCGCTTTAGCGATCGAGCGGGATTAAGTAGCTGGCACCGCACCCAAGCTACTGCGCGGCGCGCTTTGCGGCCTGCGATGCTCACCGTGCTAGAGCACGGTTGCGCTTCTTAGCCACAAATCATCGCCGCTCGCTACGCTTGGATACGGTGCGGTACGGCGCTGTGGTTCAACGGTTGTGGACTAATTTCACTAAATAATTAACTTTTTAGCAATAGAACGACACTGAGGGGATGAAAATGGCAAGAGTTGCATTGGTAACTGGTGGCATGGGCGGTCTGGGCGAAGCGGTGTGTTTCAAGCTGGCGGCCCTCGGCTATCGCGTGGTGACCACATATTCCCCAGGCAATCCGAAGGTCGCGGAATGGCTGGCGACGACGAAGGACATGGGCTATGACTTCAAGGCGTATCCGTGCGACGTGGCCGACTACGATTCGGCGGCTGCCTGCGTGGCGGCCGTGGAAGCGGAAATCGGTCCTGTCGACGTGCTGGTGAATAACGCCGGCATCACGCGCGACATGACGTTCAAGAAGATGGACAAGCCGAACTGGGATGCCGTGATGAGCACCAACCTCGATTCCGTCTTCAACATGACCAAGCCTGTCTGCGACGGCATGGTGGAACGCGGCTGGGGCCGTATCATCAATATTTCGTCCGTCAACGGCCAGAAGGGCGCCTTCGGCCAGACCAACTATTCGGCCGCGAAAGCCGGCATGCATGGTTTCACCAAGTCGCTGGCGCTGGAAGTGGCGCGCAAGAACGTCACCGTCAACACCATTTCGCCAGGCTACATCGGCACCAAGATGGTCATGGCGATTCCACAGGAAGTGCTCGACAGCAAAATCATCCCGCAAATTCCGATGGCGCGCCTGGGCAAGCCGGAAGAAGTGGCCGGCCTGGTCGCTTACCTGGCCTCCGATGAAGCCGCGTTCGTCACGGGCGCCAACATCTCGATCAACGGCGGCCAGCACATGTCGTAATCGTTGTTGAGGTAAAACAGAAAGACAGCTTCGGCTGTCTTTTTTTATGCTTGCCAGCAAAACAAGGGGATGGCCGGATTTGCCTTAGAATCAGCATTTCTCCACTGCATCATTTCCATGACCCTTGTTTCCGCCTTGCGCCGCGCCAGCGTGGCCGCCATCCTTTTCCTGGGCGCCAGCGCGGCCCAGGCCAGCGTCGCGTTCCACGTCACGGTGACCACCGAGCGCGTCAACAAGCCCGGCGTGAAAACCAGCCTGCCCGCGCGCACTACGCAGGAAAGCGATGTCGTGCTGGGCGAACAGTACCTGAGCGTGCGCGATGGCAAGGCCTTGTCCGTGTTGGACTTTGCCACGCGCCGGCGCCACGTCATCGATATGGCGGCGTCCACCTACGACACGTATTCGCTGTTCGACGTGGCGGGTTTTCGCGTCTTCGAGCTGCGCCACCGGCAGGGGATCGCCGGCATGTTGAAGGCGGGCGGCCTTGAGCAGCACGCAACGCTGCCCGTGTATGAGGAGCAAGCTTTGTCGGTGCTGGACAACAAGCGGCGCGGCGCGCTGCAGCCCCAGCTGCTCGACGGCGCCGTGCTGTGGTCGCTTGACGAACAGCCCCTGCTGCGCCTGGGCATTGCCGGCAGCCCTGTCAGCGGCGACGACGCGACGGCGTTTGCCCAGTACTTGCGCTACAGCTGGGGCGGCCATCCGCTGGTACTGAAGCTGCTGGCCGACGGCAAGCGTATTCCCGCCGACTTCACCTTGCACTATGAGGAAGTGGGCGGCAAGGTCGCGCGCCATTTCCGCGTCAGCGCCTTGACGGCGGGGGCGCCCGCCACGTATTCGCTGGCCGCCTACCGGCCCCGTCCGCTGGCGGCCGACGCGCCGCCGCTCGAAAGAGTGCTGGCGCAGGCGGCGCTGTTGCCGCCGTTGAGCCCCCAGGCGCATCCCGCGCTGCGCGCCGAAGCGGAAAAGCTCTTTGCCGCGGAAAAGCCCTTCGAAGCTTTCTTGACCATGCTGGAAGACCATTTTTCCACGGGCGCGCTGGTCGAAAAACTGTCGCTTCAGCAACAACGGGCCATGCAGGAGTGCCAGCCCATCCACGATTTGACGCGGGGATTGCAGGCCAAGGACAAGGAGGGCATCGCGGACGCGCTGGCCACCGTGCAGGAATTGAGGAAGCAAACGGGGCTGGAGCAACCCGTGCTGGCCTTGTTCGAGGGGAATTTGCGCGCCAAGCTGGGGCAATGGTCGGAAGCGACGGCCTTGTATCTGCAAGTGCTGCAGGCAAAGCCGCAGATGGCGGCCGTGTATCAGGATCTGGGCGACGCCCTGCTGGCGCAGTTCGATGCGCCGAATGCCTGGCGCAGCTGGAATGCGGGCCGGGCCATGGCGCCGTCGCTACGGCAATTTCGCAAGGTCAACGACCTTGAGCGCAGCCTGCTGAACGATTATCCTGCCTTCTTTGCCGACGCTAAAGCAGTTCAGCCCAGCACCAGCCGTCCGGCCAGCAGCACGAAGACGGAGGGCAGCACGAACTTGCCGTAAGGCGAAGGCTTGCCGCGCAGGCGGCGCGCCAGGCGTGCGGCCAGCACGGCGTAGATGGCGTCGAACAGCAAGCCCATCAGCACCAGGACGGCGCCCAGGCGCAGGTATTGCATGCCGACCTGTTCGCTGCCGGCGACGAATTGTGGCAGGAACATGCTGCAAAACAGCAGTGCCTTCGGATTGAGCAGATTCGTCAGGAAGCCGCGCACCAGGCTGGCACGGGCGCTGTGCGCCGTGGCGGGTGCCGCTTCTTCCTGCGCCGTTTTGCTCGACAGGGCCGACTGCAGCAAGCGCAGCGCCAGATACAGCAGGTAGGCGGCGCCCGCCCATTTGACCCACTGCAGCGCTTGCGGATGCGTCACCATCAGCGCCGCCAGGCCCGCGCCCGACAGCGCCACGTGGACGGCGCGCGCGCCGGCGATGCCCAGCGCCGTCACCAGCGCCGTGGCCACGCCGCGCGCGGCGCCCGTGGCCAGCACCAGCGCCATGTCGGGACCCGGTAATAAAAAGGCGCCGGCCAGTGCCAGCAGGTACATCAGGAAGGTAGAATCGGACATGGGCCAGTCGAAAAGAAAAGCGGGAGCATGCGCACGGTGCAGCCTGCTCGCCGGCCCCCATTATGTTCTTGCGGCGATGAAATGTGCTTGCTTTTCCTGCCTTGCATGCCCTAGTATTCGGGTAGATTCCACTCGTATAAAAACAAAAATTAGATGAAAATTTCAGAAGTTAGTCTCGACGCCACCGATTTGCAGATACTCAGGCTGTTGCAGGATGAAGGAAGGCTGTCGAATGCGCGCCTGGCCGAGCGCTTGAAACTGAGCGAAACCCCCGTCTGGCGCCGCTTGCGCCGTCTGGAAGAGGAAGGTTTTATTACCGGCTACCAGGCTTTGCTCAACCGCAAGAAGCTGGGCATCGGCCTGGTCGCGTTTGTCCGGGTCGTGTTTGCCAACCATGGCGGCGAGCAGCCATCGCAGTTCGAACAAGCGATCGCGACGATTCCCGAAATTCTGTCGTGCCACAACGTGGCGGGCGAAGCCGATTATTTCCTGCAAGTGGTGGCGCGCGACCTGGAAGCGTATGGCGAATTCGTCTCGACCGTGCTGCGCCGCCTGCCTGGCGTGGCGGAAATCCAGTCCAGCCTGTCGATGCGCGAAATCAAGTCGTCGAACCGCCTGCCTTTGCTGCTGGCCTGAGGCGCCGGGCGCGCACTATAATTGGAACAGTTGCCAGGACTCGTGCCTGGCGCCCTGACCGCCACTCCAAGGACCGCCATGCCCGATTCCCTGTCTCCTTTGTTTCCCGCCCTGTCGCCGAACCGGCACGGCATGCTGGCGGTCGATGACATCCACACCATTTATTGGGAAGAGTGCGGCAATCCCGACGGCATTCCCGTGCTGTTCCTGCATGGCGGCCCCGGCGCGGGCCTGTCGCCGCAGCACCGCCGCTTCTTCGATCCGCAGCGCTACCGCGTGATCCTGTTCGACCAGCGCGGCGCCGGCAAGTCCACGCCGCTGGGCGAATGGCGCAACAACACGACGCAGTTGCTGATCGAGGACATCGAACGCCTGCGCACCCAGTTCGGCATCGCCCAATGGCTGGTGTTTGGCGGCTCGTGGGGCTCGACCCTGGCGCTGGCGTATGGCCAGGCGCATCCCGCAGCCTGCCTCGGTTTCGTGCTGCGTGGCATTTTCCTGTGCACGCAGGCGGAAATCGACTGGTTCATCGAGGGCGTGCGCTGGTTCTATCCGGAACTGTACGCGGAATTCGCCGCGCCGATACCGCCGGAAGAGCGGGGCGACCTGCTGGCGGCCTATGTGCAACGCATCCTCAGCAGCGACCCTGCCGTGTATTGGCCGGCCGCGCGCGCCTGGAGCCGCTTCGAAGGGCGCCGCGTCTATCTGATGCCGCAGCCGGAAGATGCGCCGAACGATGCGCTCGACCTGGGCGTGGGCCGGCTCGAATCGCATTACATGGCCAATCTCGGTTTCTTCGAGGAAGACCAGCTGATCCGCAACATGGGGCGCATCGCGCATTTGCCGGCCGTTATCGTGCAAGGACGCTACGACGCCATCTGTCCGCCGCTGTCGGCCTACCGCCTGCAGCAGGCATGGCCAGGTGCGCAGCTGGAAATGATCCCGGACGCGGGCCATGGCGCGCTCGAGCACGGCATCGCTTCGGCGCTGGTACGCGCCACCGAGCGCTTCGTACCGGGACGCGGCTTCGCATGATCTTGCAACATGCCGGTTGGCAAAGCGGCCAGCCGGCGTGCGCCACCTGCTACACTATGGCCTGTGCTGGCGCCACGGTCGGGCGCCGGTGTGAACCCACGACTTTTTATCCATGAACATACAGATCGGCGACATCGGCCATATCATCCAGCTGGCGATTGCGCCGGTTTTCCTGTTGACCGGTATCGGCACCATGCTGGTGGTGCTGACCAATCGCCTGGGCCGCATCATCGACCGCACGCGCGTGCTGGAAGACCGGCTCGACATCGGCTACAACGATTTCTATATGGATGAGCTAGATACCCTGTATCGGCGTACTCATCTGATCAATTACTCGATTTCGCTGAGCACGGCGTGCGGTTTCTTCGTCTGCGTCATCATCGCCATGCTGTTTTTGGGCGATATTCTGAACCTGACCCTGGACAGATACATCGCGGCCTTCTTTGTGCTGGCCGTGATTTGCCTGATCGGCTGTTTTATTTATTTACTGCGCGAAATTTATCTGGCCGCGACGGCCCAGCGCATCCGGCGCCATATCCGCCCGCCACGTTAAGCGGCGCGCCGGTTTTACCCTACTATTGAAGAACGAGTCCAGCATGCACGATTACAAACGTCCCCCCACCCTGCACCGCTACGGCCAGCGCAGCGAACTCGAGCTGGCGCTGAGCCTGGGCCAGTTCCGCCTGGCGCCTGCGGGCAATTGTTTGACCCTGAGCTTTTCGCAAGTGTGGGACAAGCAACTGTTCGACCTGTTCGCTCCGGCCGACGCTTGTTTGATCATCCACAATACGGAAGAATTCGGCGAACGCCTGCACCGCGCCGTGCAGCGCACCTTGCCCAGCTGGGCAGGCATCGATGGCCTGGTCGAATACGGCCAGCGCGCCGCCCTGGGCGCCGCCTTTACCAAGACGCGCGCCGAAGCGCCCGAGCAGGAATGGCTGTTCGCCTGGCGCTCGATGCAGCCGCAGGCGAGCCTGAATCCCGTCACGGTGAAGCTGGGCAGCCTGGAAAATTTCGCGGAAATCCGCGACCGCGATACCTACTTGGCGTAATTCAGCTGGATTTGTCAGCGTACTGGCTGTCGATGCGGGCCAGCACGGCGGCCATCATGCGCTCGATATCGCCGCGTATCATGGTCGTGCCCAGCATGCCGGGCACATAGAAGCCCGGCATCAGCCGGCTGGAAAAGACGATGCGCGTGCCGCCCGTCTCGGGCACGGGATACAAATTCCAGCGCGATTCGTAGTGCCGCATGTCGCCGGAGATCAGGGCGATGTCGATGGACGTCAACGGCGTTTCCGTGGCCCGCACCACCAGGTGGATGGGGTGGTTCATGAACAGGAAGCGCGCCATGCCCTGCTGCTCGATGATGACTTCATTGCCGTTGCGCGACAGCACGCGGCAGGAGCTGAGGTCGGGCACGAATTCACTCATGCGCTCGTAGGTGGTCAGGGTCTTCCACACGGACGCCGGCGGCGCCTGCACGCTGGCGCTGGCATCGACTTCATACATGCGCTGCCCGTCGACCTCGATGCGCTTGACCTCGACCTTGAGCTTGTCCAGGCGTATCGCCTGTGCCAGCGCGGTAGCGGGGACGGCGCACAGCATCAGCAGGCAGAGGAAGAGTCGCTTCATGCCAGCTAGCCTACGGGAAAGTACCGCCAGGCACAAGCTGTACCCGTCGCCGGCCCGCGCGCCGGGCGATTTAGAACTCCCGGTCTAGAGAAAGTCGCTGCGGCGATCGGCAATGCTTGCTACCGTACGGCCTGCAACCACTTCTACCGGACCGATCACCATGACTGCCTATCCCCATCTGCTGGCCCCGCTCGACCTGGGTTTTACCACCTTGCGCAACCGAGTCATCATGGGGTCCATGCACACGGGCCTGGAAGACCGCTTTTATCATTATGGCAAGCTGGCCGCCTTTTACCGCGAACGGGCGCGCGGCGGCGTGGGGCTGATCGTCACGGGCGGCATCTCGCCGAACCGTCAGGGCTGGCTGCTGCCGTTTGGCGGAACCTTGAATTTCCTCGGCGACGTGCCCAACCACCGCAAGGTGACGCGCGCCGTGCACGAGGAGGGCGGCAAGATCGTCATGCAGATCCTGCATGCGGGCCGCTATGGCTATCAGCCGTTCGTCGTCTCGGCGTCGGCCAAGAAATCGCCGATCTCGCCATTCCGTCCCCGGCCCCTGAGCGAGCGCGGCATCGAACGCACCATCTGCGATTACGTCCGCTGCGCGCGCCTGGCGCAAAAGGCGGGCTACGACGGCATCGAAGTGATGGGCAGCGAAGGATATTTATTGAACCAGTTCCTGTGTGCGCGCACGAATCTGCGCCAGGACCGCTGGGGCGGCAGCATCGAGAACCGCATGCGCCTGCCCGTCGAGATCGTGCGCCGCATCCGCGCCGCCGTCGGCCCCAGCTTCATCATCATGTACCGCCACTCGCTGCTCGACCTGGTCGAGGGCGGCAATACCTGGGAGGACGTGGTGGCGGTGGCCAAGGCGCTGGAGCACGCGGGCGTGACGATTTTGAATACCGGCTTCGGCTGGCATGAGGCGAGGGTGCCCACCATCGTCACCTCGGTGCCGCGCGCCGCGTTTGCTTCCGTGGCGGGCCGGCTGCGCCGCGAAGTGACGATTCCCGTGGTGGCCTCGAACCGCATCAACATGCCGCACGAAGCCAACGCCATCCTCGAGCGGGGCGACTGCGACCTCGTGTCGATGGCGCGCCCCTTCCTGGCCGACCCCTTCTTTGTCGCCAAGGCCGCGTCGGGACGCGCCGACGAAATCAATACCTGCATCGGCTGCAACCAGGCATGCCTCGACCACACGTTCGCCAACAAGCGCGCCAGCTGCCTCGTCAACCCGCGCGCCTGCCATGAAACGGAACTCGTGTACGCGAAAAAGGCCGTGCCGCGCAAGGTGGCCGTCGTCGGCGCGGGCCCGGCCGGCTTGTCCGCCGCCTGCGTGGCGGCCGAATGCGGGCACGCGGTGACCCTGTTCGACAGCAGCGATAGCGTGGGCGGCCAGTTCAAGGTGGCCATGCAGATTCCCGGCAAGGAAGAATTCACGGAAACCATCCGCTATTTTGCGCGCCGTCTGGCGCTGCTGGACGTCAAGCTGCGCCTGGGCCAGCGCGTGACGCGCGAGCAATTGCTGGCCGGCGGCTACGACGACGTCATCGTCGCCACGGGCATCAAGGTGCGCCTGCCGGCCATTCCCGGCATCGACCATCCGAAGGTGCTGTCGTACCTGGACGTGCTGCAAGCCAAGAAACCGGTAGGCGCGCGCGTGGCCATCATCGGCGCGGGCGGCATCGGTTTCGACGTGGGAGAGTATCTGCTGCACGACCCGGCGCATCCATTGCCGCAAGCCGTGGCGACGTGGGCGGGCGAGTGGGGCGTGGACTTGAACGCGGCGACCGGTGGCGGCCTGGTGCCGCCCGCAGCCCCCCATCCCGTACGGCAAATCTTCCTGTTGCAACGCAAGACGTCGAAAGTGGGTGCCGGATTGGGCAAGACGTCGGGCTGGGTGCACCGCGCGGCGCTGGCGAGAAACGGCGTGGCCATGCTGGCTGGCGTAAGCTACGACAAGATCGACGAGCAGGGTTTGCACATCACCGTGGGCGGCGAGCAGCGCCTGCTGGCGGTGGACAACGTGGTCATCTGCGCGGGGCAGGATAGTCTCACGGAACTCATGCCGCCAACCGACAAGGATGGCAAACCGCTGGCGTCGGGAGGTCCGCGCTTCCATAAAATCGGCGGCGCCGCGCTGGCGGCGGAACTCGATGCCAAGCGGGCGATACGGGAAGGGGCGGAGCTGGCCGCCAGCCTGTAAAAAGAAAGCCTGCCGGCTGGGTAGCGGGCAGGCTTGCTGGACGGAAAGGGCGCTTGCTTAATGCCCGCCATGCCCCTTCTTCGCCGTCTCAAAACTTTGCAGCACGTGCTCGGCCATGCCATTGGCCAGCTCGTGCTCGCCAATGAAGACTTTGCCCGCGTTTTCCGCGCGCAGCAATTCCGCCTCTTCCTCGCTATGCGTGCGCACCACCGTCAGGATGGCGGGGTTCAGCGCGCGCGCCGTCTCGATCATGGCGCGCACGTGGAAGGTGTCGGGCGTGGCGATGACGAGCATGGTGGCGTGCGTGATGTGCGCCTGGATCAGCACGGCCGGTTCGCCCGCATTGCCGGCCACGGCCGGAATGCCCTGCTTGCGCAGCTGGTCGACGATTTCGCGGTTTTCCTCGGCCACGACAAAGTGGATGCCCCGCTCCATCAGGGCGGCGGCGATGCGCCGGCCCACGCGGCCATAGCCGACGAGCACGATCTGGCCCGACAGTTTTTCCTGCGGCACCGTCATCGGCAGCTCGGCCAGCGGGTCTGTCGTGCGTTCGAACTTGCGGGCGAAATCGCTGTTGTTCATCACGCGCAGCAGCGGCTTGGCCATGCTGAAGACGAGCGGGTTGAGGGCGATCGACAGGATGGCGCCGGCCAGGATCAGGCTTTGGCCTTCCTGCGGCATCAGGCCCAGGGACAGGCCCAGCGCGGCCAGGATGAACGAGAACTCGCCGATCTGCGCCAGGCTGGCCGAGACGATGATGGCCGTCTTCGGCGGATAGCGTAGCGCCATCACGAGCAAAAAGGCGGCGATTGATTTGCCGAAGATAATGATGGCGCACACGGCCAGCACTTGCAGGGGCTTGTCGATGAGGATGTTCGGCTCGAACAGCATGCCGACGGAAACGAAGAACAGCACGGCGAACGCGTCGCGCAGGGGCAAGGATTCTTCCGCGGCGCGGTGACTGAGTTCGGACTCGCGCAGCACCATGCCGGCGAAGAAGGCGCCCAGCGCGAACGACACGCCGAACAGCTTGGTGGAAGCATAGGCGATGCCGACGGCGGCCGCGATCACGCACAGGGTAAACAGTTCACGCGAGCCGGTGCGCGCCACTTGCCACAGTATCCACGGGAACAGCTTGCGGCCGACGACCAGCATGAAGATGATGAAACCGGCCACTTGGCCCAGGGTCACGGCCAGGGTCTGCCACAGGCTGACGGATTCGGCGCCAGGGGCGACCTTGCCGCCCAGCGCGCCGGCAAACGCCGGCAGCAGCACGAGCACGAGCACAGTGACGAGGTCTTCTACCACCAGCCAGCCGACGGCGATGCGGCCATTGAGCGAGTCGAGGATGCCCCGCTCTTCCAGCGCGCGCAGCAGCACCACGGTACTGGCCACGGACAGGGCCAGGCCGAAGATCAGCCCGCCACCGAGGGTCCAGCCCCACCAGTGGGCCAGGCCCATGCCCATCGCCGTGGCGACGCCGATCTGCAGGATGGCGCCGGGTAGCGCGATCTTGCGCACGTCCCATAAATCTTCGATGGAAAAGTGCAGGCCGACACCGAACATCATCAGCATCACCCCGATTTCCGCCAATTGTCCCGCTATTTCCGCATCCGCCACAAAACCGGGCGTGGCCGGTCCGATGATGATGCCGGCGGCCAGATAGCCGACCAGTGCCGGCAGTTTCAGGCGCGCGGCGATGAAGCCGAAGATGAGGCCAAACCCGAGGGCGGCGGCGATGGTGGTGATCAGGCTGATGTCATGGGGCATGCGTGTGGGGTTCCTTATGGGGACGTGCGGGTAGAAAAAGATGTTGCTCAGCGACCAAGTATAAACGCATCAAAGCCCCTGCCGGAAAATTTCCTGCGGCTTTATTGCAAAAAACCTGTGCTATATCTTCGTCCAGGTGGCCACGAACGCATGCCTATCCACCTTGAACATCGCCTAATTCAGGAGTCAGGCGATGTTACACCCATGCGCTCAGAGCTTGCGCACGACCACGCAGCCGATGGAATAGCCGGCGCCGAACGAGCAGATGACGCCGGTGCTGCCTGCCGCCATGTCATCCTGATATTTATGGAAGGCGATGATGGAACCGGCCGACGAGGTGTTGGCGTAGGTGTCGAGGATCACGGGCGCCTCATTGGCTTGCGCGTCGCGGCCCAGGATCAGGCGCGCGATCAGCAAGTTCATGTTCAGGTTGGCCTGGTGCAGCCAGTAGCGGGAGACTTGCGCCACTTCCACGCCGGCCTTGGCCAGGGTCGCCTTGATCATCTCGGCGGCCATCGGGCACACTTCCTTGAAAACCTTGCGGCCTTGCTGGCGGAACAATTTATCGGCCTGGCCCACGCCGGACTCGTCAAAACGGTTGAGGAAGCCAAAATTGTTGCGGATGGCGTTCGAGAAACGCGTTTTGAGTTCCGTGCCGATGATCTCGAACTGGTGCTGGGACACGGCCGTGTCTTTCGCTTCGACGATGATGGCGGTGCAGGCGTCGCCGAAAATGAAATGACTGTCGCGGTCGCGCCAGTTCAGGTGGCCGCTGGTGATTTCGGGATTCAGGACCAGCACGGCGCGCGCCTGGCCGCTTTGCACGGCGGCCACGGCTTGCTGGATGCCGAAGGTGGCCGACGAGCACGCCACGTTCATGTCAAAACCATAACCATCGATGCCCAGCGCATCCTGCACTTCCACGGCCATGGCCGGGTAGGCGCGCTGCATGTTGCTGCAAGCGACCAGCACCATGTCGATATCGGCTGGCGTGCGGCCGGCGCGCGCCAGCGCGTCGCGCGCGGCGGCGACCGCCATTTCCGCCTGCAGGGACAGTTCGTCATCGCCCCGTTCCGGGATGCGCGAGACCATGCGCGCCGGATCGAGGATGCCTTTCTTTTCCATCACGAAGCGCGACTTGATGCCGGACGCCTTTTCGATGAAGGCCACGCTCGACAGGTCCAGCGCCGTCACCGTGCCCGCGGTGATCGCGTCGGCGTTGTCGGCATTGAACTTTTCCGCGTAGGCATTGAAGCAGGTGACCAGCTCTTCGTTGGAGATCGAAAATGGCGGCGTGTACAGTCCGGTACCGCTGATGACGACTTGTTTCATGGTTAAACTTTCAAATTTGGCAATCGACGTGGCGCCGATAAGTGAAGCAAATTTTACACAAACAGGCTCGACTGTAGAGAGTTTCGTGTTGCGGGGCAGGGCGATGTGTGGCGGAAGATTGATTTTTGTCGCGTGGAGCGGTGCTGGGGGTATTGCGTGTGATGGGGGCAGCCCCGCCGGGTCTGACCCCAAACTGCTTACTTCTTCTGTTCTTTCTTGACGTCGGCTTGCACCACCACCGGTTCGGCCTTGGCCAGCTGCACCGGCAAGCCCTTCAGGTGGTTCAGCGCCTGGTGCAACTGGAAATCGTCCTTGCTGCCAAATTCCAGCGGCTTGCGAGTCTTTTCCAGCGCGATGATGCGCAATTGCTCTTCCATCTCGTCGTTGACGGGGGCCGCCTTGGCGCTTTCCTTGTCGCGGTCGTTGCTCAGATGCTTGGTCAGGTCCGCTTCGCGGATGCGCAAGCCGTTCAAGCCGTCGCCGTCCGCATTTTCATCGACCAGCAGGTCGGGCACGATGCCCTTGGCCTGGATCGAGCGGCCGTTCGGCGTATAGTAGCGGGCCGTCGTCAGCTTGACGGCCGTGTCGGCGGTCAGCTGGCGGATGGTTTGCACGGAACCCTTGCCGAAGGTTTGCGTGCCGATGATGGTGGCGCGCTTGTAATCCTGCAGGGCGCCGGCGACGATTTCCGAGGCCGAGGCCGACCCCGTGTTGACCAGCACTACGAGCGGCACTTTCTTGATGGCGGCGGGCAATTTCGCCAGCGCATCGCCTTCCGAGCGGAAGGTATAGTATTCGGCGCGGCCGTAGAACACCTGTTTCGAGTCCGGCAGCTGGCCGTTGGTCGAGACGATGGCCGCGTCCTTCGGCAGGAAGGCGGCCGAGACGCCGATGGCGCCCTGCAGCACGCCGCCCGGATCGTTGCGCAGGTCCAGCACCATGCCCTTGATGTTCGGATCTTGTTGATATAGCGCCGTGATCTGCGCGGCCATGTCGTCGACGGTCGGTTCCTGGAATTGCGATACGCGCAGCCAGGCGTAGCCCGGCTCGACCATCTTCGCCTTCACGCTTTTTTGATGGATTTCCTCGCGCGTGATGGTGAAGGCCAGCGGCTGCGGTTCATCCTTGCGGGCAATGGTCAGCGACACCTTGGTGCCCGGTTCGCCGCGCATGCGCTTGACGTTGTCGTCGAGGCTGACGCCTTTCACGGGCTGGCCATCGAGGCGGGTGATCAGATCGCCAGCCTTGATGCCGGCGCGGTAGGCGGGCGAATCCTCGATGGGCGAGACGATCTTGATGTAGCCGTCTTCGCTGAGGCCAATTTCAATGCCGAGGCCGACGAACTTGCCTTCGGAGCCTTCGCGCAGCTCGGCGTAGGCTTTCTTGTCCAGGTAGGCGGAATGGGGGTCGAGCGAGGCAACCATGCCGGAAATGGCGTCTTCCAGCAGTTTCTTGTCTTCCACTGGCTCGACGTAATCGGACTTGATCAGGCCAAACACGTCGGCCAGCTGTCGCAGCTCTTCCAGCGGCAGGGGCGGCTCGACGGTCTTTTGCGCCATGGCGGAAAATTGCAGCGACACGGCGACGCCGGCCACCACGCCCAGGCCGATCAAGCCGGTATTTTTGAGTTTGCCCATCATTGCACCTTTGCAGCTAGCGTGTCTTGCACAAGCGCCAGTCCCCGTGGAGTGGCGCTTTGTTGAAAGTATAGACCTGAATCTCTGCCGGCGTGGGCCGGCCGTGGAAAAAGCGTGCCTGGACCCAGTCTACGCGCGAAAACGGGGCCGCCAGCTTGCCATATGTTGCGGTTTTGTATGCGATGTATAGGGAGTCTTGAGGGGAGTAAGCATTTGTAAGAGTCGAAAAAAAGCGTGTGCGGCGGCCCTATAGTGGACTCGCATTCTCGACCCGAAGTGGTTTTGCCTGCGTCCGCGGACGCAGGCTTTTTTTTATCTGCGGGCTGCGGCTCATTTAGACTGGAGCTTCTTTCTTCCCAGCAGATAAAAAATGTTAACTGATTTGCAGGCACGTGTCTCGCTCGAAGCGCTGATCGAAAAGTATCTGAGGGGGCGGGATCCTGATGTCGGCCTGCTGATCGACATCGTTCAGGATCCGTCACGGCAAGTGCCGATTAGAGGTGTGCTCGAAGCTATCGGGCAGTTCAACCACACGCAGTTCACGCAACAGGAACTGGCGCTGATCGACGACCTGCTTTATCTGTATGGATAAACGCTGCATGCGCTGTTCCAGCCCACGCCATGCTCGCCGGACTGGACAATGAAAGCCCCTTGAGCTTGGCCGAACTGAGCGGCGCGTGCTACATTCCTGCAGCGCCTGGCGCGGCGGGCTATCCGCCCGCAGCTATCTGCCCGGTCTTTTTGACATGCCCCATAAGGACAATTCGTGAATCGCTATCTCTTGAGCAGTCTGACCCTGACCCTGTTGGCTGCGTTTGCCCATGCCGCCGAACCCGTATCCGGCGCTGCCGCCCCGACCGTGGCCCCAAGCGCCGCGCCTGCCGCCGCTGGCGTCGTTTCCGGCATCGATGTGCAGTACATCGACCCCGCCGTGCGCGTGCAGGACGATTTCTTTACCCATTTGAACGGCAAGTGGCTGGCGACGGCCGAGATCCCTGCCGACAAGTCGAGCTGGGGTTCGTTCGCCAAGCTGCGCGATGACACGACGCCGCAATTGCGCGGCATCATCGAAGCGACGCAACAGGATAAAAACAAGAAGGCCGGTTCCGAAGCGCAGAAAATCAGCGACCTGTACGCCAGCTACATGGATGAAGCCAAGCTCGATGCGCTGGGCACGAAGCCGCTGGCCGGCGAACTGAACCGCATCCGTTCGCTGCGCGACAAGAAGGGCGTGCCGGCCCTGATCGCCCACCTGAGCCAGACGGGCGTGTCGACTCCCTATGCCGTCTACGTGAGCCAGGATGCGCGTGCCTCGACGAAATATGCGGCATATGTAAGCCAAAGCGGCCTGGGCATGCCAGACCGCGACTATTACCTGGAAGCCAAGCAGGCTGGCGTCAAGGAAAAATACCAGGCGCACGTGGAAAAAATGCTGGCCATGGCCGGCGACAAGAACGCTGCCGCGCGCGCCAAGGCGGTCGTTGCGCTGGAAACGGCCCTGGCCGAAGTGCAATGGACCAAGGTCGAGAACCGCGATCCCGTCAAACGCTACAACAAGACCGATATCAATAAGCTGAACGACCTGACCCCGGGCTACGACCTGAAGTCGGGCCTGGCCGCGCTCGGTATCGCCAACAAGGTCGATTACGTCATCGTCAACCAGCCAAGCTACCTGGCCGGCTACAACAAGGTGCTGGCATCAAGCGACCTGGACACCGTGAAAGCGTATTTCGAATGGCAGTTGCTGCGCAGCTATGCCAGCTACCTGTCGAAAAACTTCGTCGATGAAAGCTTTGCCTTCTACGGCACGGTACTCAGTGGCGTGAAGGAAAACCAGCCGCGCTGGAAGCGTGGCGTGGGCGCCGTCGAAGGCGTGCTGGGCGAAGCCGTCGGCAAGCTGTATGTCGCGCAATATTTTCCGGCAGAGCGCAAGGCGCACATGCAGGAACTGGTGAAAAACGTGCTGGCCGCCTACAAGGACAGCATCGACACCCTGGACTGGATGAGCCCGGAGACCAAGAAGGAAGCGCAAGCCAAGCTGGCCAAGTTCACGCCGAAAATCGCGTATCCGAACAAATGGCGCGATTACACGAAGCTGCAAATCGTCCAGGGCGACCTGGTGGGCAACATGATGCGCGCCGCCAACTTCGGCTCCGCGCGCCAGGTGGCCAAGCTGGGCAAGCCGATCGACCGCGAAGAGTGGGGCATGACGCCGCAAACGGTGAACGCCTATTACAGCTCGACGATGAATGAAATCGTCTTCCCCGCCTCGATCCTGCAGCCACCGTTCTTTGACGCCAACGCGGACGACGCCGTCAACTATGGCGCCATCGGCGCCGTCATCGGCCATGAAATCAGCCATGGCTTCGACGACAAGGGCAGCCAGTCCGATGGCGACGGCAACCTGCGCGACTGGTGGACCCCGGCCGACCGCAAGAATTTTGCGGCCAAGGCCGACGCGCTGACCAAGCAGTACGACGGCTACAGCCCATTGCCTGGCTACCACGTCAACGGTGCGCTGACACTGGGCGAAAACATCGCCGACAACTCGGGCGTGGCGATCGCCTATAAAGCCTATAAAATCTCGCTGGGCGGCAAGCCGGCGCCCGTGCTGGACGGTTTGACGGGCGACCAGCGCTTCTACATGGGCTTTGGCCAAGTGTGGCGCAGCAAGATGCGCGAAGCGCAGCAGATCGTGCAGATCAAGACCGATCCCCATTCGCCGGGCCAGTACCGCGCCAATGGCACCATGGTCAACCAGCCAGGTTTTTATGAAGCGTTTGGCGTGAAACCGGGCGACAAGATGTATGTCGCGCCGGAAAACCGCGTGATCATCTGGTAAACGCCGTACCCATGTAAACGTTATCTTGTCACAACAAAAAAGACCACTTGCGTGGTCTTTTTTGCATTCTGGCCAAAGTTTTTTCTGTCATTTCGGCCGGTATGCTACAGTCAAAAACCGGGCCAGAAGCCTTGGGCCTTCTGACCCTTATATTCCACACAATATAATATAGAGGACAACCGTGAATCGTTATTTGTTAAGTGCTTTGACCCTGAGTTTGCTGGCCGGCGTGTCCGGCATGGCTGGCGCCGCTGATAGTGCCAAGAAAGCCGCCGCCGCTCCCGCCACGGCCGTCGCCGCTGCGGCGCTGACGTCGGGCATCGCCGTCGAATACGTCGACCCTGCCGTGCGCGCGCAGGACGACCTGTTCCAGCACCTGAACGGCAAATGGCTGGCGGAAACTGTCATTCCTGCCGACAAGTCAAGCTGGGGCAGTTTTGCCAAGCTGGCCGACGATACGCAAACGCAGCTGCGCGGCATCGTCGAAGGCGCTGCCGCCGACAAGGCACGCGCGGCCGGTTCGAATGCCCAGAAAATCGGTGATTTCTATAACAGCTTCATGGATGAAGCCAAGCTGGAAAGCCTGGGCTTGAGCCCATTGAACGCGGAGCTGGCGAAGATCGCCGCGCTGCAGGATAAGGCGGAATTGCCGGCCGTGATCGCCCATTTCAGCAAGCTGGGCGTGACCTCGCCTTACGACTTCGGCATCCACCAGGACGCCAAGGATTCCACCAAATACGTGGCCGACATCGTGCAAAGCGGCCTGGGCTTGCCTGACCGCGATTACTACCTGGAAGAAGGCAAGGCCGATACGCGCGCCAAATACCTGGCCCACGTGGAAAAAATGCTCAGTTTGGCTGGCGACGCGAACGCGGCCGCCAATGCCAAGGCTATCCTGGCGCTGGAAACGGAACTGGCCAAGGCGCAATGGAGCAATGTGCAGAACCGCGACCCCGTCAAAACCTACAACAAGGTGGAACTGGCGAAACTGGCCAGCGTGGCGCCAGGCTACGACTGGGCCCGCTACCTGAAGGACACGGGTATCGCCGGCAAGGTCAATTATGTGATCGTCAGCCAGCCCAGCTACCTGAAGGGTTTTGCCGAGATCGCCAACAAGACGCCGCTGGAAACGTGGAAAGCATACTTCCAGTGGCATTTGCTGCACGCGAACGCCGGCTACCTGCCGAAAGCGTATGTCGATGAAAACTTCGCGTTTTATGGCACTACCCTGACGGGCGTGACGGAAATGCGTCCGCGCTGGAAACGCGGCGTGGGCGCCGTCGAAGGCGCGCTGGGTGAAGCCGTGGGCCAGCTGTACGTGGAGCAGTATTTCCCGGCCGAGCGCAAGGTGCGCATGGAAGCGCTGGTGAAAAACCTGATGACGGCCTACAAGCAAAGCATCGACAAGCTCGACTGGATGAGCCCCGTCACCAAGAAACAGGCGCAAATCAAGCTGGCCAAGTTCACCACCAAGATCGGCTATCCGAACAAATGGCGCGATTACTCGGGCCTGACGGTGGCGCCGGACGACTTGATCGGCAACATCCAGCGTTCGCACCTGCTCAACTACAACCGCGAGCTGAACAAGCTGGGCCAGCCGATCGACCGCGACGAGTGGGGCATGACGCCGCAGACCGTGAACGCTTATTACAATCCTGAGCTGAACGAAATCGTCTTCCCGGCCGCCATCCTGCAAGCACCGTTCTTCGACGCCAACGCGGACGATGCCGTCAACTATGGCGCCATCGGCGGCGTGATCGGCCATGAAATCAGCCACGGCTTCGACGACCAGGGCGCCCAGTACGACGGCGACGGCAATTTGCGCGACTGGTGGACCAAGGCTGACCATAAAAACTTCGCCAAGAAAACCAAGCAGCTGGTGGCGCAGTACAACGGCTTCAGCCCGGTGAAAGGCCACTTCGTCAACGGCGAACTGACCCTGGGCGAGAACATCGCCGACAATTCCGGCGTGGCAATCGCGTACAAAGCATACAAATTGTCGCTGAACGGCAAGAAAGCCCCCGTCATCGACGGTTTCACGGGTGAACAGCGCTTCTACGCGGGCTTTGCCCAGGTATGGCGCATGAAGATGCGTGAAGCGCAGCAACTGGTCTTGCTGAAAACGGACCCGCACTCGCCAGGCCAGTTCCGCGCCAACGGCACCATGCGCAACCAGCCCGGCTTCTATCAAGCCTTCGACGTGAAACCGGGCGACAAGATGTATCTGCCGCCGAAAGACCGCGTCATCATGTGGTAACAGCAGTGCTGACGCGCTAGCACCGGGCCGCCCCGCTATCAAGCCGGGCGGCTTTTTCACGCCGTGTGATCTGGCACAAACTGCGGACGAAAAAAAACCGCCCATCCGGGCGGTTCCTGGTTCAGCGCGCTGGCTGAATTATTTGGCAGGCTCGGCTGCAGGAGCAGCGCCATCAGCGGCCGCAGCCGGTGCCGGCACTTCCGGTTCCTTGAACTTGCCGCCCGACGCGTTGGCAATGTAGACGACGGCGCGCGCCACTTCCACATCGTCGAGGTCCGGATTGCCGCCCTTGGCCGGCATCGCGCGCAAGCCTTCGATGGCGTGTTTCAGGACCGTATCGTAGCCCTGGGCCAGGCGGGCCGACCAGCTACCCGCGTCGCCAAATTTCGGTGCACCGGCCACGCCGGCGCCATGGCAAGCCACGCAGGTCGCCGTGTAGACGGCTTCGCCGCTTTGCAGCACTTTCGGACCGCTGGCATCCTTGAAGGTAAAGCCAGCATTGGCAACTGGGCTCAAGCGCTCGGCAATGGCTTCCGGCGACTGGCTGTCCGTACCGGCGCCCGTCAGTTTTTGCGCTGTGACGAACTGCACCAGCAAGATGATGCCGATGACGGTGACGAGGAAGAAGCCAGCTACGGCGGCAAGCAATTGTTTAGGCGTTTTGATCGCTGATTGTTGTTCGTTATGTGCGTCGCTCATGATGTCCTTAGTCCAGATTTGAAACTGATGGCCGTGTAAGGTAGCATTTTTACATGCTTGGATGTAAACCTTTATGAAACCCACAATTATAGGCACAAAAATTGAGCAGTGACATGCAATTGCCAGCGATACGACAGTTTCCGTAGACGTAGGTAAAGAAAAACGGTATCCTTCGCATCACTTCAGAAATTCCCCCTACGCGGCTGTAGCTCAGTGGATAGAGTATTGGCCTCCGAAGCCAAGGGTCGTGGGTTCGATCCCCGCCAGCCGCACCAAGATGTCCTCCGTCGTTTCCCTCAATTATTCCCCCTCTGTTCGCAGTTGATGGGTAGCCCTGTGCTTGTCCCTGCACAAATTGTTATACTATTTTGGTTGCGTTTATTGCGTTTGGCTCGTAAGCTTGAATGGAAAGCAGGGAGGAATGCCATGTCGAATGTAATCGATCGTCTGGAAAATAAAGAAGACCTGGAACTGGCGAAAGCGGCGCAGCGCTGCCTGGTCAGTGCGCTGGATCATTCGCGTGCCGTGCAGATTGCCGTTCTGGAAGAGGGCGCGCAAGACTTGGGCGACGCCCCCTTGCTGCGCTTGCCGCCGAATGTATTGCGTCTGTTTGCCGATGTCCTGGGCACCCTGGCGCAAGGCAAAGCCGTGACGGTCATGCCGAAGGAACATGATGTGACGACGCAGGAAGCGGCGATGTATTTGAATATGTCGCGGCCCTATCTGGTGCGCCTGCTCGAGGCTGGGAAGATTCCCCATCATAAGGTGGGTACGCACCGCCGGCTGCGCTTTGAGGATGTGGTGCAGTACAAGGATGAGCGCAAACGGCGTTCGCAACAGGCTTTGCAGGCCTTGGCAGATCAGGCGCAGGAGCTTGAACTGGGGTACTGATGGCCGGATACTACCGTTACACCGCCGTCCTCGATGCCTGTGTGCTGTATCCGGCACCCTTGCGTGACCTATTGCTGAGTTTGGCGGCGGACGGTATCTTCAGCGCACGCTGGACAGCGCAGATACAGGAGGAGTGGCAACGCAACTTGCTGCTCAAGCGGCCTGATCTCGACCCTTCGGCGTTGGCACGCACCAGCGTACTGATGGCCGAGGCAGTGGAGGACGGCCTGATCGAGTCGTACGAATACCTGATTGATGCCTTGGTCTTGCCCGATGCCGACGACCGGCACGTGCTGGCGGCAGCCATCGTGGGACATGCGGACGCCGTCGTCACATTCAATCTCAAAGACTTCCCGGACGCGATCATGCGAGGGCACAACATTGAAGTCTTGCACCCCGATGATTTTTTGGTAGCGCAGTATGAACTGGCGCCGATACGCATGCTCAGTGTCGTCAAGGAAAACCGGGCACGCTTGCGAAAACCGCCCAGATCCGCCGCCGAACTGATTGCCACCTACGAAGCGCAAGGCTTGCCGCAACTGGGCAAGTTGCTGCGTTCCGCGATTGCCTTGCTCTAGCCTCCGCTCCACCGCTCCGCCACCCTTGAAATACCTGCCTGCGTTTTTCTGAGGCTTGAACTGCTTTTTTCAGGCACCGCCCTGACTGAAACGTCCCTGACGCCCCTGCCGTTGCCTGTTTACAACCTCCAAAGTCCTCCAGCCGCTGATATCAATATTGATATCGAAACAGTGGAAAAATTGATTGGAGAGATTATCGCCCAGCCCCTAAGATAAACGCCGAGCATGCGAACGACATGCAAGCGATACAAAAAATATCAATACAATATCTGGAGATTCATGATGCGCAACGCCACCGGCCCGCTCGCGGCCACTTCCCCTCGTCCATTCACCTTGAAGGCAGCCGTTGCTGCATTGGCCGGTATTGGCTTGCTGAGCACGGCTTCGGTCTGGGCGCAGGATGCGGTGGCGGCCGACGCCGGTGCCGAGCCGGCTGCGGAAGTGTCGGTCGTGACCGTCAGCGGCGTGCGCCGCTCGGCGCAGAATTCGCAACAGATCAAGATGCGCTCGGACCAGGTCATCGATTCCATCGTGGCCGACGACATCGGCAAATTCCCCGATAACAACGTGGCTGAAACCCTGGCGCGCATTTCCGGCATCCAGATCCGCCGCGATTCGGGCGAGGCGAGCGCCGTCATGATCCGCGGCTTGCGCGATGTCACGACCCTGCTCAACGGCCGCGAACTGTTCACCACCACGGGCCGCTATGTCAACCTGGCCGACATTCCTGCCACGATGCTGCAGCGCGTTGACGTGTACAAATCGCAGGGTGCGGACCAGGTCGAAGGCGGCGTGGCCGGCATCATCGACGTGCGCACCAACCGCCCGTTCGATTTCAAGGATTTCACGGCCAGCGTGAATACGCGCGCCGTCTACAGCGACAAATCCAAGGCCACCGACCCGAACATCAGCGGCATGCTGTCGAACCGCTGGAAGACGGGCATCGGCGAAGTGGGCGCGCTGCTGGGCTTGTCGCAGCAGCAGCACCGCTACCATGAGGAACGCGCGTTCAATACGGCGCCCGTGGATAAAAGTTTCCTGTCGCCCGGTTTGACGGGGCCGGACCAGGTGGGCTTGCTGCCGATCAAGGGCGACCGCCGCCGCACCACCGCCAATGCCGTGCTGCAATGGCGCCCGAACGCCGACGTCGAGCTGTACGCCGAAGGCATGGCCACGCGCTTCCTGCTCGATGCCGAGTCCGATTACTTTGTCGGCTTGCCGTGGTGGGGCACGCCCGTGTCGGCTACAAAAATTCCTGGCACCAACCAGCTGCAAACGCTCACGTCCACCAACGTCAACACCATCATGTCGACGCAGGCGAACAAGAACGAGACGAAGACGCATCAATTTGCCGTGGGCGGCTTGTGGGATATCAACCCGGAATGGCGTTTCACGTCGGAAGTGGCCAGCACCAAAAGCACCTATGCCTGGCGCAACCCGATTCTCGATGCGATTACCGTCGTGCCGAATGCCCGCATCAATACCAACCAGAACGGCACCTTGCACGTGGACTACACGGGCAGCGATTTGCAAGACCCGTCGAACTACTATCTGAAGGGTTTCTTCGACCGCTACGGCAAGGACCAGGGCAGCTCGAACGACGTGCGCGCCGACCTGGCGTACACGCCCAGCGCGGGCGGCATCTTCAAGGAAATCAGCGTCGGCCTGCGCGGCGTGAAGCGCGAAGCCGAATCGATCAAGAGTTTCGAGGGCAATGCGGAAGCACCGGACGTGTCCGGCGCCGCGTTTCCGTTCGGCCGCCAGAGTGTGACGTCGATTCCGGGCCTCAATTGTCTGTCGGAACCGATGTCCAGCGGCGGCCCCGACTATGGCTTGAAGCAGTGGTACACGCCGTGCGCCAGCTTCCTGCTCAATAACACGGGCACCATCCGCGAAGCCGTCACGGGCAGCAGCGCGGCGCGGGCAATGGACCCGGGCTCGTTCTTCAAGGATACGGAAAAGACGTACTCGATCTATACCAAGGCCAAGGTTGCCTTCAAGCTGGGCGCCTACCCCGTCGACGGCACCCTGGGCGTGCGCGTCGTGCGCACCGAACAAAGCTTGCAAGGCAACAGTTCGCAAGATGGCGTCTACACGCCTGTCATCAGCGACACGGCCAGTACCGATGTGCTGCCGAGCGTGGCCCTGAAAATCAAGCTGCGCTCGGACCTGGTCGGCCGCTTCGCTGCAGGCCGCACCATCAGCCGTCCCGGCTTTTCCCAGCTGAACCCGGGCGTGGCCCTGGTCAACTCGACGGAAACGGTGAAGGCGACGGGCGCGGGCGGCAATCCGAATCTGAAACCAGTCACGGGCGACAATGTTGACGCGGCACTGGAATGGTATTTCGCGCCCGCCGGTTCCGTCACGGCTACCGTGTTCCACCACAAGTTCGACGGTTATATCCAGCAACGCATTTCCAGCGAAACCATCGCCGGCAAGACCTATGACGTGGACCGCCCGTACAACACGGCCGCCGGCAAGCTGCAGGGCCTGGAAATTGGCTACCAGCAGTTTTATGACGGCTTGCCTGGCCTGTTGAGCGGCCTGGGCTTGCAAGCGAACGGCACCTACATGAGCGGCACCACGGACGACGAGACGGGCAGCCATGCCATCACGGGCGTGTCGCGCTATGCCTACAACCTGGTCGTGCTGTACGAAAAAGACGCATGGTCGGGCCGTTTGGCCTACAACTGGCGCTCGAAATTCATCGACAGCTACAACCAGGGCGGCCCAGGCCTGGACTTGAAAGTGGCGCCGACGGCCCAGCTTGACGGTTCGCTGTCGTACAAGATCAACGACCAGTTCACCGTGACCTTCGATGGGAATAACTTGCTCGACACCAAGTTCAAGGATTACTGGAACACAGCGGGCGTGTATCCGCGCGATACGCGCCGCTATGACCGCACGGTAGGGTTATCACTGCGCTGGAAAATGTAAGTTGGTCGCACAGTAAAAAATCAAGGGCGTTGCCATGGTTTCGGCCTGCAACGCCCCTGTCAGTTGGGCAGTCACGCACGATTCATCATAAAAAGAATGGACGGAAAGCATGGAGACGCAAAAATTATCTACCGTTGAAAAGGTCGGCTTCGGCGCCGGCGACATGGCGCTCAATGTCGTCATCTCGTCGATGATGTTGATCATCACCTTTTTTTATACCGATATCTATGGCTTGAAAACCACCGACCTGGCCCTGCTGTTCGTGGCTGTGAAAGTCATCGGCGCCATCGCCGACCTGGTCATGGGCCAGATCACCGACCGCTACAGCTTTGCCTCGGGCCGCTACCGGCCGTATCTGCTGTGGCTGGCCGTGCCGTATGGCGTCAGCGTCTTCTTTGTCTTCAGCACGCCCGAGTGGCACTATGACGCCAAGCTGATCTGGGCATACTCGACGTATATCCTGATGACCATCATGACGGCCGGCGTGGGCATCCCCTACATTTCCCTGATCAGCGGCCTGACCAGCGACCCGCAGGACCGCCTGTCGGCCAACGGTTACCGCCTGTTCTTCGCCAAGATCGGCGCCTTCATGGTGACCATCGTCGTGCCAATCCTGTCGCAGCGCTGGGGCGGCGGCAACCCGGCCGTCGGCTACCAGGCGGCCATGGCCGTGATGGCCGTCATGGGTGTGGCCCTTTTCCTGTTCTGCTATTTCTCCACCACCGAGCGCGTCGTGCACGTGGTGGAAAAGCAATCGCTGCTTGCGCAATTGAAAGTGCTGCTGCAAAACGACCAGTGGCTGGTGCTGTGCGGCGTGTGCGTCACGGGCACCATCGGTTACGTCGTGCGCGGCTCGGTCGCCATTTATTACGCGAAATACTATCTGGGCGGCAGCACGGAAACCGTGGCCGCCTTCCTCACGACGGGCGTGGTGGCCGCCATCCTGGCCATGATCGCATCGACCTGGATCACCAAGTTTTACTGCAAGGTAAAACTGTTCCGCTACACGCAGATCGGCGTCGCGCTGATCAGCCTGGCGATCTATTTCTTCGTGAAACCGAGCGACACCGTGCTGGCTTTCGCGCTGTATTTCCTCCTGTCCTTCGTGGTGGACTTGCATGCGCCCGTGTTCTGGTCGGCCATCGCGGAAACCATCGATTACGGTCAAGTCAAGACGGGCAAGCGCGTCTCCGGCTTCGCCTTTGGCGGCATCTCCGTCTGCCAGAAGGCGGGCATGGCGGTGGCGGGCGGCCTGGTCGGCGTGCTGCTCGCGTATTTCGACTACCAGCCCAACCATGAGCAAACGCAATTCGCCCTGAACGGTATCGCCCTGATGCTGTCGATCATCCCCGGTTTCTTCCACTTGCTGATGGGCTTGCTGATGTTCAAGTACCGCATCAGCGATACGTACTACAGCGGCGTGAAGTCGGAAATGCACAAGCGCGGTTTTGTCTCCGCGTAAGAATAATTGAATGGAGCAAGCAACATGGCAGACATCTTGACACCGCTGATCGAACAGCGTGCCGACCCGCATATCTACCGTCACAGCGACGGCTATTATTACTTTACGGCGTCCGTGCCCCAGTACGATCGCATTGAACTGCGCCGCGCCGACAGCATCGCCGGCCTGGCCGACGCGCAAACGGTCGACGTGTGGCACAAGCCGGAAACGGGGCCGTACAGCGAGCTGGTGTGGGCGCCGGAATTGCACTTCAACCAGGGCGCCTGGTATGTGTATTTCGCCGCCGCGCCAAGCCGCGAGATCAAACATAAGTTGTTCCAGCACCGCATGTATGCGATCCGCAATACGAACGCCAATCCTTTGATTGGCGAATGGGAATTCATGGGCCAGATCGACACGGGCATCGACACCTTCTGCCTGGACGCCACCACGTTCGAGCACGATGGCGTGCTGTATTACCTGTGGGCGCAGAAAGATGTCGCCATCGAGGGCAATTCGAACCTGTACATCGCGCCGATGGCCACGCCGTGGCAGCTGGCCGGTCCGCCCGTGATGCTGAGCAAGCCGGAATTCGACTGGGAAATTCGCGGCTTCTGGGTCAACGAAGGGCCGTCCGTGCTGAAGCGTAACGGCAAGATCTTCATCAGCTATTCGGCCAGCGCCACCGATGAAAACTACGCGATGGGCTTGCTGTGGGCCGATGACACGTCCGACCTGCTCGATCCGTTCTCGTGGACCAAGTCGCCCGAGCCCGTGTTTGCCACCTGCTACGAGCACGGCATCTACGGTCCCGGCCACAACAGCTTCACGACGGCCGGCGATGGCGACGGCGTATTGCTGGTGTACCATGCCCGCACCTACACGGAAATCGTTGGCGACCCTTTGTGGAACCCTGACCGCCACACGTTTGTCAAACCGTTGCGCTGGGATGCGCAAGGCATGCCCGTGTTTGGCCGCTCATCGACCCTGTAAAACCTGGACCCGACGCCATGACCCCAGTTGATTCTGTTTCAGTGACGCAATTGCCGTTCGGCATCCTGCCCGATGGCCGGCACGTCAGCGTATTTACCCTGACGAACCGCCAGGGCATGCAAGTCAAGGTGCTCGACTTTGGCGCCATCATCAGCGAAATCCACGTGCCGGATCGCGACGGCAACTTTGCCGACGTGGTGCTGGGTTTCGATCGCATCGAACCGTATCTGCACAACAGCGCTTTCCTGGGCGCCGTCATCGGGCGCTTCGGCAACCGCATCGCCGAGGGACGTTTCAGTCTGGACGGCAAGGATTACCAACTGGCCGTCAACAACCCACCCAATCACCTGCATGGCGGAAACCAGGGCTTTCACCAGGTCATGTGGCAAGCCGTGCCGTTCGCCAGCGACGACGCCGTCGGTATCACGTTCACGCGCAGCAGCCCGCATGGCGAAGACGGCTATCCGGGCAAGCTGGACGTCACCGTCGTGTACGAACTGGACAACGACAATGCGCTGCACCTGCGCTACCACGCCCTGACGGACCAGGCCACGCCGATCAACTTGACCAACCACAGCTATTTCAATCTGGCGGGGGACGGTGATATCCTCGGTCACGAGTTGTCCATCAACGCGGACCGCTACCTGCCCGTGGACGCGGGGTCGATCCCCACGGGCGAACTGGCGGACGTGACCGGCACGCCGTTCGACTTGCGCCAGAGCACCGTCATCGGCAGCAGCATCGATGTGCCGCATGAGCAGCTCCGCATCGGCCGCGGATACGACCATAACTTTGTGCTCAATCAACAGGCAGATCACGGGCTGAACCTGGCCGCCACCGTGCGCGAGCCGCAATCGGGCAGGGTGATGCAGGTGTACACGCAGGAGCCGGGTATCCAGTTTTATTCCGGTAATTTCCTCGACGGCAGCCAGCAGGGCAAGCAGGGCGCCATCCGCTATCGCGGCGCGCTGTGCCTGGAAACGCAGCATTTTCCGGATTCGCCGAACCAGTCGCATTTCCCGAATACCATTTTGCGCCCGGGCGAGGTGTATCAGACGGAAACGGTCTATCGGTTTTCCGCAGAATAATCGTCGCAGCCCCCTGGGGTCTGACCCGGCGGGTCAGACCCCAAAAACCTTCCACGCCCTGCCGCCACGCGCCCGCAGGGCGTTTTCATTGGTGCTGATGGATATCGTTTTCGATATCGGAACGCATTAAAAATTGATTGGAAAGGCATGGCAGGATTCTTTAGTATTCCAACATCGCTGCCCGGGCCGACGACATTAGATCCGGCATGGCACAACCAGGAGAATGGCATGTCTGAGACAAAAAAGAAGGTTGCCCTGCGCTCTGCCGAGTGGTTCGGCTCGCAGGACAAGAACGGCTTCATGTACCGCAGCTGGATGAAAAACCAGGGCATACCTGACCACGAGTTTCACGGCAAGCCCATCATCGGCATCTGCAATACCTGGTCCGAACTGACCCCTTGCAACGCGCATTTCCGCCAATTGGCCGAGCACGTCAAGCGCGGCATCCTGGAAGCGGGCGGTTTTCCAGTGGAATTCCCTGTCTTCTCGAATGGCGAATCGAATTTGCGCCCGACGGCCATGCTGACGCGCAACCTGGCGTCGATGGACGTGGAAGAATCGATCCGCGGCAATCCGATGGACGCCGTCGTGCTGCTGGTCGGCTGCGACAAGACGACGCCGGCGCTGCTGATGGGCGCTGCCAGCGTCGACATCCCGACCATCGTCGTCAGCGGCGGCCCCATGCTGAACGGCAAGCTCAATGGCAAGGACATCGGTTCCGGCACGGCCGTATGGCAGTTGCACGAGCAGATGAAGGCGGGATCGATCACCTTGCACCAGTTCATGTCGGCCGAATCGGGCATGTCGCGCTCGGCCGGTACCTGCAACACCATGGGCACGGCTTCGACGATGGCCAGCATGGCGGAAGCGCTGGGCACGTCCCTGCCGCACAACGCGGCCATCCCCGCCGTCGATTCACGCCGCTACGTGCTGGCCCATATGTCGGGCATCCGCATCGTCGAAATGGTGCATGAAGACCTGCGCCTGTCGAAAGTGCTGACGCGCGAAGCATTTGAAAACGCCATCAAGGTCAACGCCGCCATCGGCGGTTCGACCAATGCCGTGATCCACCTGAAGGCGATTGCCGGCCGCATCGGCGTGCCGCTGGAGCTGGAAGACTGGACCAAGGTAGGCCGCGGCACGCCGACCATCGTCGACTTGCTGCCGTCGGGCCGTTTCCTGATGGAAGAGTTTTATTATGCGGGCGGCTTGCCGGCCGTGATACGCCGCCTGGGCGAGGGTGATCTGCTGCCGCACAAGAACGCGCTGACCGTCAACGGCAAGTCGCTGTGGGACAACTGCGTCGAAGCGCCGATTTACAACGACGAGGTGGTACGCACCTTGGACAACCCATTGCTGGCCGATGGCGGCATTTGCGTGTTGCGCGGCAATCTGGCGCCACGCGGCGCCGTGTTGAAACCGTCGGCCGCCTCGCCACACCTGATGCAGCATCGCGGCAAGGCCGTCGTGTTTGAGGACTTTGAACATTACAAGGCCCGCATCGTTGATCCGGATCTGGATGTCGACGCGAACTCCGTGCTGGTCATGAAGAACTGCGGCCCGAAAGGCTATCCTGGCATGGCGGAAGTAGGCAACATGGGCTTGCCGCCGAAACTGCTGGCGCAAGGCATCACCGACATGGTGCGTATTTCGGATGCGCGCATGAGCGGCACGGCCTACGGCACCGTCGTGCTGCACGTGGCGCCGGAAGCGATGGCCGGCGGTCCGCTGGGCATCGTGCGCGACGGCGACATGATCGCCCTCGATTGCCACAATGGCAGCCTGAACATCGACATCAGCGACGCGGAAATCGCCGAGCGCCTGGCGGCCCGCGAACTGGGCAGCGCGCCCGGGCCGAAGAGCGGCTACCAGCAGCTGTACATCGAACACGTGTTGCAGGCCGATGAAGGCTGCGATTTCGACTTCCTGGTCGGCAATCGCGGTTCCGCCGTGCCGCGCCACTCACATTAAGCGGAGAATCCCATGCTGTTGCTGCAATTTACGAATGAACATGGCGGCCGCCTCGTCGGCCTGCTGCAAGACGACGCCATCCGCGTCATCGAAGGCTACAACACGACGTATGCGCTGGCGCAAGACGCCATCCGAAAGAAAGTCAGCCTGGCGGATCTGGTCAACGCCACGGTCGGCAACACCACGCATTCCTATGCGGACGTGGCCGCTGCCGGACGTGTGCTGCCGCCGCTCGACCATGCCGACGAAGCGCACTGCTACGTGACGGGCACGGGCCTGACCCATTTGGGCAGCGCCGGCGCGCGCGACGCCATGCACAAGAAGATCGGCGGCGACGCGGAATCCCTGAGCGACTCGATGAAAATGTTCCGCCTGGGCGTGGAAGGCGGCAAGCCGGCTGACGGCACGGCCGGCGCCCAGCCCGAATGGTTCTATAAAGGCGACGGCTCCATCGTGCGCGCTGGCGGCCAGCCGCTGCGCATGCCGGACTTTGCCCTCGATGGCGGCGAAGAGCCGGAAATCGCCGGCCTGTACGTGATCGGCGACGACGGCCAGCCCTACCGGGTCGGCTACGCCATCGGCAATGAATTCTCGGACCACGTGACGGAGCGCCAGAACTATCTGTACCTGGCCCACTCGAAGTTGCGAGCCTGCAGCGTGGGCCCGGCCCTGCTGGTGGGCGAATTGCCCGCGCATATCGCCGGTACTTCGCGCGTGCTGGACGCGGCTGGCAATGTACGCTGGGAAAAAGCGTTCGTCAGCGGCGAAGAGAATATGTCGCACACGATCGCCAACCTGGAACATCATCACTTCAAATATCCGCTGTTCAAGCGCCCTGGCGACGTGCACGTACACTTCTTTGGCACGGCAACGTTAAGCTTTGCCGATGGCGTGAGCGTGGCGCCTGGCGAAACCTTTGAAATCGAAGCGCCGGCCTTTGGCCCTGCCTTGCGCAACCGCCTCGATGTCTTCCCAACCGAATTTGCGAAAGTGAGCACATTATGAGTTTCAATATCACCGGTGATGCATTGATCGGCGGCGTCGCCGTCAAGGGCAATGGCGGCTCTTTCGAAGCGTGGGACCCGGCCGCGCGCGCCCACATCGCGCCCGCTTTCCACATGGTCGATGCCGCGCAAATCGACGCGGCGTGCCGCCTGGCCCAAGCCGCATTCGACCCGTTCCGCGCCACCAGCGACGCGGAACGCGCCGATTTCCTCGACACCATCGCCGCGCAAATCCTTGAGCTGGGCGACGACCTGATCGTGCGCGCCATGACGGAAAGCGGCTTGCCGCGCGCGCGCCTGGAAGGCGAACGCGGCCGCACGGTCGGTCAATTGAAATTGTTCGCCGGCTTGCTGCGCGAGGGATCGTGGACGGATGCGCGCATCGATTCGGCTTTGCCGGAACGCACGCCGCCGCGTCCTGACTTGCGTTTGCGCATGATCGGCCTGGGCCCCGTCGCCGTGTTCGCGGCCAGTAACTTCCCGCTGGCCTTCTCGGTGGCCGGCGGCGATACTGCCTCGGCCCTGGCTGCCGGCTGCCCCGTCGTCCTGAAAGCCCACTCGGCCCATCCGGGCACGTCGGAACTGGTGGCGCGCGCCATCGTGAAAGCGATTGCCATCTGCAAGCTGCCGGCCGGCGTGTTCGCCTTGTTGACAGGCACGGGCAATGGCATCGGCCAGACCCTGGTGGCGCATCCCGCCATCCAGGCTGTCGGCTTTACGGGTTCGCGTTCGGGCGGCATCGCCCTGATGAAGGTGGCGGCCGAACGTGCGCAACCGATACCCGTATATGCTGAAATGAGCAGCATCAATCCCGTCTTCGTGTTGCCGCAAGCGCTGGCTGCCCGTGGCGCGGCGATCGCCAGCGGCTTTGCCGCCTCGCTGACCATGGGCGTGGGCCAGTTCTGCACCAATCCCGGCCTCGTGCTGGGTCTGGAAGGTCCTGACTTTACGGCGTTTGCCGCCGCTGCCGCCGAAGCGCTGGCGCCGGCGCCTGCTGCCACCATGTTGACGGCTGGCATAGCCAGCAGCTATGCCAAGGGCGTTGCCGCCCTGGCGCAGCATGCCGACGTGACGCCGCTGGTGCAAAACACGGGCGACGAAGGCAAGGGTGCCGCCGCCCTGTTCGTCACTTCGGGCGAAGCGTTTTTGGCCAAGCACGATCTGCGCGACGAAGTCTTCGGTCCCGCTTCCCTGCTGGTCGCCTGCCGCGATATCGAGCAATTGCTGGCGATCACGGAAAGTCTGGAAGGCCAGCTGACGGCCACCCTGCAAATCGATGCCGGCGACGTGGACGATGCGCGCCGTCTGCTGCCCGTGCTGGAACGCCGCGTGGGCCGCATCCTGGCCAACGGTTTCCCGACGGGCGTGGAAGTGTCGACGGCCATGGTGCACGGCGGCCCGTTCCCGGCCACGTCGGATGGCCGCAGCACCTCGGTCGGTACGGCAGCCATCAACCGCTTCCTGCGTCCCGTGTCCTACCAGAACCTGCCGCAAGACTTGCTGCCGGAGTCGCTGCGCGACGATAATCCGCTGGGCATCTGGCGCCGTCACGATGGCGTGCTGGGCAAACTTTAATCACAAAAAAATAAAAATAAACAGGCGGAGACAAGATGAAGCAATTGGCGAAATATGGCAGCTTGCAGGGCAAGCGCGTGTTCATCACGGGTGGCGGCAGCGGCATCGGCGAATCTTTGGTGGCGGAATTTGCTGCCCAGGGCGCACTGGTGGCGTTTGTCGATATCGCCGTGGAAGCGAGCGAGGCCCTGTGCCGCCGCCTGGCCGAAGCGGGCCTGACGGCACCGTTGTTCCGCCATTGCGACATCACGGATATTCCATCGTTGCAAGCCGTCATGGCCGAACTGGCCGACAAGCTGGGCGACTTCGATATCCTCGTCAACAATGCCGCCAACGACCAGCGCCACCAGGCGCAGGACGTCACCCTGGAATACTGGAACGAGCGCATTGCGATCAATCAGCGTCCCATGTTCTTCACGTGCCAGGCCGTCTTCGAGGGCATGAAGCGCAAGGGCGGCGGTTCCATCATCAACGTCAGCTCGATTTCCTGGCACATGAAGTCGGGCGGCTACCCTGTGTATGCCACCACCAAGGCGGCCGTCGTGGGCCTCACGCGGGGCCTGGCGCGCGACTTTGGCGCCCACAATATCCGCGTCAACACCGTCACACCGGGCTGGGTCATGACGCAGCGCCAGATCGACCTGTGGGTCGACGACGCGGCCGAAGTGGAAATCAAGAAAAGCCAATGCTTGCCCAGCAAGTTGATGCCACAGGACATCGCCGCCATGGTGCTGTTCCTTGCTTCCGATGACGGCGCGATGTGCTCCTCCCAGGAATTCATCGTCGACGCCGGCTGGGTGTGACAAAACGTCCAGGGCGTTGTTGCAGGGTCGGATGTCATCGTACTGATGTACTAGCGTACTGTCTTCGACCCTGCGCCTAGCCCTGGGCGTTTTGTCGGCCGCGGGTTTGCCCGCAGCCACCTTCTTCCTTTGAAATACCCTCTTGCCGCCTCAACCCCGCGGCAGGAGAGGCATCGCCATATCCATATTGCCGGGTTGATCCCGGCCCTTGCTTTTCACTAAAAAACAGGAGACAGCATGAAACTCATCCATACCAGCATCGTGGCCCTCAGCCTGGCCATGGCCGCCGGCAGCACCTTTGCCGCGCCCGTCAAGGTCACCATCGACGTGGCCAAGCCCGGTGCCGTGATCAACAAGAACGTGTACGGCCAGTTCGCAGAACACCTGGGCACCGGTATCTATGAAGGCATGTGGGTGGGACCGGAGTCTTCCATTCCGAATACCAAGGGCTGGCGCAACGACGTGCTGGGCGCGCTGAAACAGTTGCACGTGCCGCTGGTCCGCTGGCCGGGCGGCTGTTTTGCCGATGAATACCACTGGAAGGACGGCATCGGCGCGCGCGACAAGCGTCCGACCAAGGTCAACACCAACTGGGGCGGCGTGGAAGAATCGAACGCCGTCGGCACGCACGAATTCTTCGACCTGGCAGAGCTCCTGGGCGCGCAGACCTATATCAACGGCAACCTCGGTTCCGGCACGCCGCAGGAAATGTCCGAATGGCTCGAATACATGACGTCGGACAGCAAGTCGACCCTGGCCGAGCTGCGCCGCAAGAATGGCCGTGCCCAGCCGTACAAGGTCGATTACTTTGGCATCGGCAATGAAGCCTGGGGTTGCGGCGGCAATATGCGCCCGCAGTACTATGCCGACCTGTACAAGCACTATCACACCTTCATGAAGACGCCGGAAAGCGCGCGCCCGAAATTCATCGCCAGCGGCGGCAATGACGACGACATCAGCTGGTCCAGCACCCTAAGCCGCGAAATCAAGCCGAACATGATGGACGCCATCAGTTTCCACTACTACACGGTGCCGACCGGCGTCTGGGAAAAGAAGGGCGCGGCCACAGGCTTTGGCGAAAATGAGTGGATTTCCACCCTGAGCCGCACCCTGCGCATCGATAGCTTGATCAAGAACAATATCGCCGCCATTGACAAGAACGATCCCTCGAAAAAGACGGGCTTGTACGTCGATGAATGGGGCACCTGGTACGACGTGGAACCGGGCACCAACACCGGTTTCCTGTTCCAGCAAAACAGCTTGCGCGACGCGCTGGTCGCGGCCTTGAACTTCAATATTTTCCACGCCCACGCGGACCGTGTGCGCATGACGAATATCGCGCAAATGGTCAACGTGCTGCAGGCGATGATCATCACGGACAAGGACAAATATTTCCTCACGCCTACGTATCACGCGTTTGAAATGTACGTGCCGTTCCAGGATGCCACGTCCCTGCCGGTCGCCATCCAGGGTAATGGCAAGTACAGCCTGGGCAAGGTCAGCATTCCGGAAGTGAGCGCCTCGGCCGCGCGCGGCAAGGATGGCAAGGTGTATCTGTCGCTGGTCAACACGAACCCGCACAAGGCGGTCGACGTGAGCGTGGCATTGGCCGGCAAGCAAGTGGCCAGCGTGACGGGCCGCATGCTGACCGCGGGCAAGATGGATGCCGTCAACAGCTTTGCGCAACCGCAAGCCGTGCAGCCGGTGGCGTTTAATGCCCAGGCGCAAGGCGGCAAGCTGACCGTGTCGGTGCCTGCCAAGGCCGTGGTGGTGGTGGCCGTCGACTAAGCTGTCGCTCACCTGTCACTCATCAGGCCGGCCCGCATGACGGGCCGGCTGACCATTTTGGAGAAGACGATGCACACATTGACACGCGGCATGGCCGCCATCCTGAGCACCCTGGCGATCATGGCTGCCGCGCACGCGGCCCAGGTCAGCGTGCACGACCCCGTGATGGCCAAGGAAGGCGACACGTATTATTTGTACAGCACGGGCCCCGGCATCACCTTCTACAGTTCGAAAAACATGGTTGACTGGCAACCGGAAGGGCGTGTCTTCGCGGGCCAGCCTACCTGGGCAAAAACAGCAGCTCCCAGCTTTGACGACCATATCTGGGCGCCCGACGTGCAATTTCACGACGGAAAATATTACCTGTACTACTCGGTGTCCGGCTTCGGCAAGAACACGTCCGGCATCGGCGTGACCGTCAACACGACCTTGAATCCACGCGCGCCCGACTACCGCTGGGTCGACCAGGGCATGCTGCTGCAATCGGTGCCCGAGCGCGACGAGTGGAATGCCATCGATTCGAACATCATTACCGATGCCAAGGGCACGCCGTGGATGTCGTTCGGCTCGTTCTGGAATGGCATCAAGCTGGTGAAACTGACGCCTGACTGGACCCGCATTGCGGAACCGCAAGAGTGGCACTCGCTGGCGCGCCGCGTACCCCTGCCGCCACGTGCAGGCGAATTCAAGCCGGCGCCCGAGGAAATCGAGGCGCCGTTCATCTTCCAGCGCGGCAACGACTACTTCCTCTTCGTTTCCTGGGGCTTGTGCTGCCAGAAAGAAAAAAGCACGTATCACCTGGCCGTGGGACGCTCAAAAAGCGTGACGGGCCCTTACCTGGACAGGGAGGGCCGCGACATGGCGCAGGGCGGCGGCACGGTAGTGCTGAAAGGCGACAAGGACTGGCAAGGCCTGGGCCACAACAGCGCCTATACGTTTGACGGCAAGGATTACCTGGTGCTGCACGCCTATGAAACGGCGGACAATTATTTGCAGAAGCTCAAGATCCTGCCCATGACGTGGGACAAGGACGGCTGGCCGCAAGTCGATGCGCGCGACTTGAACCTCTATCAAAGCCGGCAATTGCCGGCCGCCAAACGGTAAGTGGACCAGGGGATGGGCGGCAGGTGATACGCAAATCGATATCACAAGCGAAAAAGAATTGATTGGATGGCTATGTTGCTTTCTCCTACCATGGGTTCATAAAAAACCGCCCATCCGGCATCCGGCTGTGATGGTATTCCAAAAAAAACTGGAGACAAGAATGAAATTGACACGCCGCACACTCCTCGCCAGCGCCATGTTGTTGGCACTGTCCGCTACTTCTTCCGCCTTTGCCGCCAAGCCCCTCGTCATGGGCTTTTCGCAGGTGGGCGCCGAAAGCGAATGGCGCACCGCCAATACCGTCTCCATCAAGGATGCGGCCAAGAAAGATGGCGTCACGCTGAAATTTGCTGATGCGCAGCAAAAACAGGAAAACCAGGTCAAGGCCCTGCGCTCGTTCATCGCGCAAAAAGTCGACGTGATCGCCTTCTCGCCCGTCGTTGAGTCCGGCTGGGATACGGTTCTGCGCGAAGCCAAGGCTGCCAAGATTCCCGTCATCCTGACGGACCGCGCCGTCAATGTCACCGACAAATCGCTGTACGTGACCTTCATCGGTTCCGATTTCGTGGAAGAGGGCCGCCGCGCCGGCCAATGGCTGCTCGAACACGCCAAGAAAACCCCGGACGCGCAACTGAACATCGTCGAGCTGCAAGGCACGGTCGGTTCCGCGCCGGCCATCGACCGCAAGGAAGGCTTCCAGGAAGTCATCGGCAAGAATCCGAAATTGAAGATCATCCGTTCGCAAACGGGCGACTTTACGCGCGCCAAGGGCAAGGAAGTGATGGAAGCGTTCCTGAAAGCCGAGGGCAAGAAGATCAACGTGCTGTACGCGCACAATGACGACATGGCCATTGGCGCCATCCAGGCCATCGAAGAAGCGGGCATGAAGCCGGGCAAGGACATCATCATCATCTCGATCGATGGCGTCAAAGGCGCGTTCGAAGCCATGATCGCCGGCAAGCTGAACGTCACCGTGGAATGCAGCCCGCTGCTGGGTCCGCAATTGATGTCGATCGCCCGCGACGTGGTGGCCGGTAAACCCGTGCCAGCGCGCATCACGACGGTGGAAGGCGTGTTCCCTGCCGAGGTGGCCGCCAAGGAATTCCCGAACCGTAAGTACTAAGCTTGCCGGATGATGAATACGCAAGCGCAACACAACGCCGCGCCAGCTCCCTTGCTGGAGTTGCGCGGCATCAGCAAGTCTTTTCCTGGCGTCAAAGCCCTCAGCGACGTTGCCCTGCGCCTGTATCCGGGTGAAGTGCACACCTTGATGGGGCAGAACGGCGCCGGGAAATCGACGCTGATCAAGGTGCTGACGGGCGTCTACACGCCCGACAGCGGCCAGATCCTGTTTGAAGGCAAGCCCATCGCCCCCGCATCCACGTCGGATGCGCAGTTGCTCGGCATCAGCACCGTGTACCAGGAAGTCAATCTGTGCCCGAACCTGTCGGTGGCGGAAAACATCTTTATTGGCCGCTACCCGCGCCGCTTTGGCGCCATCGACTGGCGTTCCATGCAGCAGCAGGCGCGTGCCTTACTGCAGCAATTGCAGATCGATATCGATGTCACGGCGCAATTGTCCAGCTTTCCGCTGGCGATCCAGCAAATGGTGGCCATTTCGCGCGCGCTGAACATTTCGGCCCGCGTGCTGATCCTCGATGAACCCACGTCCAGCCTGGACGAGGCGGAAGTCAATCTGCTGTTTTCCGTGCTGCGCCGCCTGCGCGAGCAGGGCATGGCGATTCTGTTTGTGACCCACTTCCTCGACCAGACCTACGCCATTTCCGACCGCATCACCGTCATGCGCAATGGCGAGCGCGAGGGCGAATACGCGTGCAGCGAACTGTCGCGCCTGGCGCTGGTGAATAAAATGATCGGTGTGGCGGCCGACACGCAGGAGCAAACGCCGGACCTGGCGCAAGAAGCGGGCGCCGCCAGCTTCGGTCCGACTGTGCTCGAAGCGCAGGGACTGGGCCGCAAGGGCGCCCTGCTGCCCATGGATTTCCACATCCGCCAGGGCGAATTGCTGGGTCTGGCCGGCTTGCTCGGTTCGGGCCGCACGGAACTGGCGCGTTTGCTGTTCGGCGCCGACAAGGCCGATTCCGGCAGCATCGTCATGCAGGGCAAGATACGCCAGTTCAACGTGCCGCGCGACGCGATTGCCCAGGACATCGGCTTTTGCTCGGAAGACCGCAAGCACGAGGGGGCGATTTTGTCGCTGTCCGTGCGTGAAAACATCATCCTGGCCTTGCAGGCCCGCACGGGCTTGCTGCGCGCCATCCCGTTCAAACGCCAGCAGGCGCTGGCCGACGAGTACGTCAAGGCGCTGGGCATCAAGACGGCCAGCATCGAAACGCCGATTGGCAGCCTGTCGGGCGGCAATCAGCAGAAAGCCTTGCTGGCGCGCTGGCTGGTGACGTCGCCGGCCATGCTGATTCTCGATGAACCGACGCGCGGCATCGACGTGCGCGCCAAGCAGGAAATCATGAGCTATGTGAGCAAACTGTGCCGCAAGGGCATGGCCATCCTGTTCATCTCGTCGGAGTTGCCGGAAGTGCTGCGCTGCAGCGACCGTATTCTCGTCATGCGCGACCGCAAGGCCTGCGGCGACTATGCGCGCGGCGAGCTCGACGACAGCTCCGTGCTGCAAGTGATCGCCGGAGACGCCACATGAGTTTATCCACGCCATCGAACGCGCCCCTGGCGCGTCCGGCTTCCACTACGGGTACGTCCGCCTTGCATACCGTTCTGCACCACCCCTTGAGCCGGCCCCTGGCCGCGCTGTTGCTGCTGTTGCTGGTGGCCTTCTTTGCCATCCCCGGCTTTTTCCACCTGGAAGTGCGCGACGGCCACCTGTACGGCAGCGTGATCGACATCGTCAACCGTGCCGCCCCGCTGATGCTGGCGGCCCTGGGCATGACCCTGGTCATCGCCACGCGCGGCATCGATATTTCCGTGGGCGCCGTCGTGGCCCTGTCCGGCACCGTGGCCGCCATGCTGATCGGCGGCACCATGGTGATGGACAACGGCGTGCCGACCTACGTGAGCAATATCCCGATGGGCTGGGCCCTGGCCGCCGCCCTGGGCGCGGCCCTGCTGTGCGGCGCCTGGAATGGCGTGCTGGTGGCGGGACTCGGCTTGCAGCCCATCGTCGCGACATTGATACTGATGGTGGCGGGGCGTGGCCTGGCGCAATTGCTGACGGATGGGCAGATCGTCACCGTCTATTATCAACCGTTCTTTTTCATCGGCAGCGGTTACCTGTTCGGCTTGCCGTTTTCCCTGTTCCTCGTCGCTGCCGTGTTCATCATCACGGCCGTGCTGATGCGCAAGACGGCCCTGGGCCTGTTTATCCAGGCCGTCGGTATCAACCCCGTCGCCGCGCGCCTGGCCGGCATCAAGACGGCGACCCTGATCTTCTTCGTCTACGTGTTTTGCGCCGCCTGCGCGGGCTTGTCGGGGCTGATGATCAGCTCGAACATCAAGAGCGCCGACGCGAACAATGCAGGCCTGATGCTGGAACTGGACGCCATCCTGGCCGTGACCCTGGGCGGTACGTCCTTGGCTGGCGGCAAGTTCAGTCTCGTGGGCAGCATGATCGGTGCCCTCATCATCCAGACCCTGACCTACACGATTTATTCGCTGGGCGTGCCGCCGGAAGTGAACATGGTCGTCAAGTCGGTCGTCGTCTTCCTCGTCTGCCTGTCGCAATCGTCGGAATTCAAGCAATTGCTGCATCGGAGAAAAGCATGAAGGGCTTGCTGCATACCCCGTATTTCACCTCGCTCGTCACGGTCCTGCTGCTGGTGGTGATGCTGGGCCTGGGCGGCGCCGCCTATCCGGGCCTGCTGTCGACGCAAGTGATCTTTAACCTGTTGATCGATAACGCCTTTTTGCTGGTGATCGCCGTCGGCATGACCTTCGTCATCGTTTCCGGCGGCATCGATCTGTCCGTCGGTTCCGTGCTGGCCCTGTCGACCATGATCGCCGCCTGGCTGCTCAACGTGGCGCACTGGCCGCCGCTCTTGGTGATCGTCACGGTGCTGGCACTGGGCACCGTCTTTGGCGCCAGCATGGGCGCGCTGATTCATTACTTCAAATTGCAGCCCTTCATCGTCACCCTGGCCGGCATGTTTCTGGCGCGCGGGCTGTGCTACTTGATCAGCATCAATTCCATCACCATCGACGACCCGCTGTTCGTGGCCATGTCGCAGACGCAATTGCAATTTCTCGGCGGTTTTGTCTCACCCGGCGTCGTGATCGCCGTGATCACGTTGCTCTTGGCCATCTGGCTGGCGCACGCCACGCCATTCGGCCGCGCCGTGTATGCGATCGGCGGCAATGAACAGTCGGCCCTGATGATGGGGCTGCCCGTGGGCCGCACCAAGGTCTTTATCTATGCCTTCAGCGGCTTTTGCGCCGCGCTCGGCGGCGTGCTGTTTTCGTTCTACATGCTGTCCGGCTATGGCTTGCATGCGCAAGGCACGGAACTGGACGCGATTGCCGCCGTCGTCATCGGCGGCACCCTGCTCAGCGGCGGCTACGGCTATGTGGCGGGCGCGCTGTCGGGCGTGCTTGTGCTCGGTACCATCCAGACCCTGATCGCCTTCGACGGCACGCTCAGCTCGTGGTGGACCAAGATCGTCATCGGCGGCTTGCTGTTCGTCTTTTGCGTCGTGCAAAGACTGATGGCCATGGGCCAGAAGAATACCAATCGGAGCTAATACCATGTTTCACAAGAATAAACTTGCCGCAACCATCGGCATGGCGGCGGCGCTCGCCTGCGCCCCATTCGGCGCGCAGGCGGCCAACCCCATCGTCAAGGATATCTACACGGGCGACCCGGCCGCGCTGGTCGACAATGGCAGGGTGTACCTGTACGTGGGCCACGATGAAGCGAGCGCCACGGATACGGATTACCTCATGAACGAGTGGCGCGTATATTCCTCGTGCGACATGGCGAACTGGACGGATCACGGCTCGCCCGTGCGCTTTTCCACCTTCGCCTGGGCCGGCAAGGATGCGTGGGCAGGTGACATCGTCAAGCGCGGCAATAAATACTATTTCTATTCGACCGTCGACCATAAAACCATTCCCGGCAAAGCCATCGGCGTGGCCGTCTCCGACAGCCCGACCGGGCCGTTCGTCGATGCGCGCGGCAGCGCTCTGATCACCAACGACATGACGAAGCAGACGGCCATTCCCTGGGACGATATCGACCCGGCCGTCTTTATCGACACGGATGGGCAGGCCTACATTTACTGGGGTAACACGGTCTTGAAATACGCCAAGCTGAAAGCCAACATGACGGAGCTGGACGGCCCGATTCTGACCTTCGGCATGGATGCGTTCACGGAAGCGGCCTATATGCACAAGCATGCCGGTACGTATTATTTGTCGTACTCGCGCAATTTCCCCGAGGAGACGGCGTATTCGACGGGGCCGACACCGACGGGGCCCTGGCATTTCCGCGGTACCATCATGGACAAGAATGCCGTCGTGAAAACCATTCACCAGGCCATCATCGAATTCAACGGCAAGTCCTACATCTTCTATCACAACGACAAGTTGCCCGGCGGCGGGGAATACCGGCGCTCCGTGGCCGTGGAAGAACTGAAATACAAGCCGGACGGCACCATCGAATTCATCCAGCAAACGGCTGGCCCGGCCGCCAACCCGAGCGCCGCCTGCAAGGCATTGTGAACGCTTGTTGACCAAGTATAAAAAGGAGACATACCGATATCTATAACATCGATATTGAATTAAAACTGATATCGATCATGATATGATTTATTCATGGATACCCTCAACCCCAACTGGTTCTTGCGAGCCCGCCTGAAGACGCGGCAATTGCTGCTGTTGATCGCCCTTGATGAGCAGCGCAACATCCACCGCGCGGCGGAAGAATTGCACATGACGCAGCCGGCCGCGTCCAAGCAAATCAAGGACCTGGAAGAGATGCTGGACGTGCGCCTGTTTGACAGGTTGCCGCGCGGCATGGAGCCGACCATCTACGGCGAGACGATGATACGCCACGCGCGCATGGCCCTGACGAGCCTGTCCCTGGCGCATGACGACATCGTCGCCTTGAAGTCGGGCCTCACGGGCCAGGTGGAGGTGGGCGTCATCATGACGCCGGCCATGGCCTTGCTGCCGCGCGCGATTGCCCGCATCAAGCAGCAGGCACCGTTGATGCGCATCGGCGTGCACCTGGAGCACAGCAATACGCTGATGGACATGCTGCAGCACGGCACCCTCGATTTCATGATCGGGCGCATCCTGGAAAAGGAAAGCAGCGCGGGACTCATCTACGAGGAATTGACGGAAGAGCCGGCCAGCGCCGTGGCGCGCAATGGCCATCCGCTGCTGTCGCGCAAGAATCTGCAATTGAAGGATTTGGCGGGCCAGCCGTGGATTCTACCGCCGCAAGGCAGTATCCTGCGCCACCGCTTCGACATGATGTTCCGCCGCGCGGGCCAGGAACCGCCCGTGGACGTGGTCGACACCACCGCCTTGCTCCTGATCACGTCCTTACTGCAGCAGACGGACTCGCTGCACGTGATGCCGACGGAAGTGGCGCACTACTACGAATCGTTGAACGTGCTGAGCATCTTGCCCATCGAGCTGCCGTGCAAGATGGATGCGTTCGGGATTATTCGCCAGCAGGACCACTTGCTGTCGCCGGGGGCGGATATGCTGCTCAAGGCCGTGCGGGCCACGGCGGCGGATATGTATTGAGTGCTGTGATGGTGTTGTCGGATTACGCGCTTGCGCGCTAATCCGACCTACGCCACATGGTAGGTCGGATTAGCCCGCAGGGCGTAATCCGACAATTGCCCTTACACTCAATCCGGTACTTCAAAGAAAAACAACTGCACCAGCCGCCCATTCTCCGGCGTGTCGCCAAACACATTACTGATCGAGTGGAAATAGTGTCCCTTGTACACGATCAGGCGGTTGTGGCGCATCGGCACTTCCAACAGCGCTTGCCAACTGTCGCGCTGTTCCTGCAAGTCGTTGAATTTCTGCACTTTACTGTTCGGCAGCCAGCGTTTCTGGAAATCCTTGAAGCTGGCGTAGCCGCCCGCTTTCACGTCCGCTTCGGGTAATCGCCGGTACCAGCCACTGGGCTGGTGGCGCCAGAAGGTGGTGCCGCCCTGGCACTGCTCGGGCGGGTTCAGGTACAGCACGCCCGCATAGAAATTGAAATTATTGCCCGTCTCGTTGTCCACGTGGATATCGGTGCGCGCCATGGCGTCCGCATAGCTGAGGCGGTAGGAACCGTTGTCGGGCGAGATAAAACGGATGGGGCGGCCCAGCGCCGTGGCGATGCGCTCCATGATGGCCTGGCTGGGCTGGCCCGCCGTCTGGCTGCCTGGATAGTTTTGCCCCGCATAGCGCTGCTGCTCGAACGGCAACGCCAGCGCTTGCGCGCGCCAGGCGGCGGGATCGGGCAGGAAATCGTCGAGGATGTGCAAATCCGTTTCGCGCAGGAAATCGTGCAAGCTTGCCGGCGCGTCGGGCGCCGTCAGCCGTTCCGTGTTTTCCGTGCCGGGGCTGGCAAAGCCGATGCGGCACGTTTGCGCCAGTGGCGCATGCAGCGCCAGGCCTTGCGCGTAGCGTTCCAACGCCAGTTCCTGCTGTCCCGTGCGGTAGTACAGCTCGGCCAGTCCCTGCAGGGTTTGCCAACGCTGCGGACGCAGGGCGTGGGCCCGTTCCAGTTCGGCGATGGTCTCCATCAGCCGCTGTTTTCCCATCAGCAATTCCGCATGGCTGATGGCGAAATCATGTTCGTGCGGCGCCAGCCGCGCCGCCGTGGCGTAGCTGGCCAGCGCCGCCTCGCTGTCCGTGCCGCGCAGCACGTTGCCGAGGTTGTAATGGAACAGGGCGTTGTCCGGTTGCTGCTTGAGCGACAGTTTCAGCAAACCCAGGCCGATGGCGCCCTGGCCCAGCTCCAGCATCGCCAGTCCCTGGAAATGCTGGGCTTCGGCCAGGGCCGGGTTCAGTTTATACGCGGCCTGGTAGGCGTTGATCGCCTCGATCAGCTTGCCTTGCTGCTGCAGCCCTTGCCCGTTTGCCAGATGTTGTTCCGCCAGTGTCTGTTCGCCCATATGTCCCGATCCCGATCCCGATGCAATGTGGCGAACAGTGTAACCGAGCCCGTTCTACCGTGCCTGGCTGACGGGAATTTCTTCCCCGTTCAGCTTGATCGCCACCTTGACGATCTGCGCCTTGACCTGGTTGCTGGCCATGTCCGCTTCCTGGGCGTAGGCATACACGACGATGGCGAAATCCTTGTAGCCGCTGCGCGCCGCTTCGATCTTGCGCGCCGCCTCCTGGTCCACTTTCAGCAGCGAATAACCGTCGCCATTCGTGAAAGCCAGCTTGTAGTCGCCGTTGTCGTACATGTAGTAATACGTGCCCGCGTCGGCGAACTTGGCGGGGAAGGCGGCCTTGTCCATGGCGTACGGCGACAGCGCGCCTTGGCCATTGATCTGGTAGCGCAGGTAGCGCTTCGCCTTGGCCTCATTGACCTTGGCGTCGATCTGCGGTTTCAGGGCGTCGAGCACTTCCTGCTTGCGGAAGGCGTCGTTGCTGCCCGCATATTCGCGCGAAATGCGCTGTGCCACGGCCGCATAGTCGGGCGGCACGCCGGACAGGGCGAGGTAGCTGTACATCAGCTGGTGGCCGCTCGTGATGTCGACATAGCTGGATGCTGGCGTGGCAGCGTCCGCTTGCGGCAGGCTGGCGGCGGCTGCCTTCACTTGCGCCTTGGCGGCCATGTCGGCGACATTCGCGGCGACGGGAGCGGAGGCGGCCGGTGTGGTGGTCTCTGTTTTACCGCAGGCGGACAGCAGGACGGCGATGGCGAGCAGGGCTGGGAGGGTACGTTGCATGATATTTCCTTCAATGAATGTGTAAGAGGTGGCTTAGCCGATGGTTTTACGTTTGTATTCGCCGACGCCGTAAGCGGCCAGGACGATGGAAGAGGCCAGCACCAGGTAAAAACCGATGCCAAACGAGAGTCCTTGCCACACTTGCCCCAGCATTTCGCTGGCCATCTGCTCGGCCATGCGGGCCGCGCGGGTGCCCATGATGCCGCCCATGGCGTTGCCCGCGTCGCTGACGGCGCCCTTGATCTTGATGAACAGCAAGCTGCTGTGGATGACGATGAACAGCAGCGGCGCGCACTTGCCCAGCGCCGCTTTCGGATGGCGGCTAACCATGGTGGCGCAGCATCCGGCAATGGCCAGCAGGAAGAAAAATTGTGCCGAGGTAAAACCGCCGCCGCCATCGCGGGCAAAGCTTTCCAGGCTGTCGGCGGACAGGCCCAGCAATTGCCAGTAGGTGCGCGAGACGGAAGCGAACAAACGGATGCCGATGGTGTTGAAGATAAAGGCGCCGGCGATCAGGACGCCCAGGCTGGCCAGCACCTTGATGCCCAGGGCGGACACGGCCTGGCCCCACAGCTGCTGGCTTTTGTCGCGCGCCAGTTTCGCCGCGCCGGCCATCTCTTCCTGCGCCAGTTGCTGTGTCGCTACGGCACTGACGGTGGCGAGGCTGCCGGCCTCATCGAAGCGCACGTCGACGACGGCGTTGATGGCGGGCGCCACGTCCGAGCGCCAGTGCGTGGCCACGTCGAACGCATGTTGAATGCCGGCCACGCTGACGGAACCCTGTCCGCTCGGTTGGTAGGCGAGGATGCGGCCACGCTGGCCGGTGGTGGTGAATGGTTGCATGAGATTTCCCTGGTCACTGTCATGCTCTATTGCATGTACCCACGGATAACGGGGGCAGTTCAGGGAAATCTAAAATTATTTTGAATTATTTTTTGGCGGCTGCATCATGTCCTTGGCGGCACCCTGGTAATCCTTCATCAAGCCCATGAAAGCATCCTGCAAATGCCGGGCCGCATCCTGCGGCGGCGCGCCCGTGCGCCGCGCCAGGTCGAATTTATACGCATGGGCGGGGCTGTAGCCCGCCTGCGAGGCGGCGTCCAGCAGCACGCCCGCCCGTTTCAGCGAAGCGGGATCGCCCTTGACCATCAGCAATTCCGCCAGATAGGTCTGGGCAATCGGAAAATCTTTCGCGGCCGCCTTTTCCAGCCACTGCATGCCGGCCTTCGGCTGCTTGATGCCGGCGTCACCGCCGCCGATGCCATAGCCGAGGGCCGTCAGCGCCACTAAATCTCCGCCCCGTGCGCGTTTTTCCAGTTGCTGGCGGGGAAACGGACGGGCCGCGATCTGCATGCGGATTTCATAGTTGATGTCTTGCAGTACATTGCCTGGCCATACCTTGGCGCCCGGTACGGACGGCTTTTCCACCGTTGGGGCAGGCGCGCGCACGCCGCCCTGGCCTTGCGCCCCGGCCAGCACGCCCGGCGTTGCCTGGCTGACGCCCTTGCCGCTGCCCATGTTCAGCACCAGGCGCGCCGACGTTTCGCCAAACGACACGCGGGGCTTTTGCACGTCGTGCGTCATGGCGGCAACCTTGGCCGCCACTTGCGAAAACATATCGCTCATCGGCAAGCCCGGCGCATCGAGCGCGTCGAGCAGGGCGCTCGTGTAGGGGCTGTTGCGCGAATCGGGCGACCAGAAGTCGCGCGCCAGGGCGCCGGGACCTGCCGAATAGGCGATCACCACGCCGCGTGGCGCGGCCGTATCGGCAAAGCCGTGGCTGGCCGCATTGCCGCCGCCGGGAATCGCCACGGCGCCGCCCCGAGTATATTCCTGGCGGCAAGCGTCAAGGATCAGCACAGCGCCGCGCGCGCCCGTGCGCTGCAAGTCGCCGGCCAGGCTGGAAACGGACACGCCCTGCGCGGCGATGGCGGCGGCGCTCAATGCATTCATGTTCGCGCCCAGCGGCAGCACATAGTTCGCTTCGCCCGCCTGGGCGCCGTGGCCCGCGTAAAACACGAGGGCGATATCGGCGCCGCGTGCCTGCGTGGAAAACTCGGCCGACGCCTTTTGCAGCTGTTGCGCATTGATGTCTGTGCGCAACAGCACTTCAAAGCCCAGCCGGCGCAGGCGTTCGGCCATGGCGCGCGCATCGTTCACGGGATTCAATAGAGGCTGCGGATAGGCCGCATTGCCGATCACCAGGGCGATGCGCTTGCCGGGGCCGCTGGCGGCGTTGCCCACGGCCGCCTGCACGACGTTACCGCAGAGTAAAAAGATGAGGCTCAAAAACAGGGGAATCAGGCGATGCATCGGCGTCTCGGGAATTGTCGTGAAAGTAACAAAAGTTAGCGATTTTTACTGTGATATGAGAAAATTGCTTAAATGCATTTTACCTTACTGACAAGTTTCTCTTGTCTGGCCAGCGCACGGTGCGCATCGTCGCCGGCCAGTGGCGCGTGCCGCCCAACACACGATCGGACCGGCTTTGCAATCGGAACAATTTGAACGGATTCATGCTTTCTGGACCCGCCGCCAGCAGCTGACACAAGGCGAACTGGGCGAGTTTTACCAGCGCGTCATCGCCGCGCTGACGCCGTGCCGTCCGCGCGAGGCGGCGTCGCTGGGCGACTCGCTGGCCGACTTGCGCCACCAGTTCTTCATTGAAAAAGTCCTGCACGGCGACAGCGACGCGGTCCCCCACCACATCGGCGCCCTGTTTTTGTACTTCAAGCGCTTCATCATCGACCAGTTGCGCAAGCAGCGCGATGACGAAGATGCCGATGCGCAAGAAGGCTGCGAGCTGCGCGCGCCCGATGCGTATGCGGAACCGCTGCGCGACTACCAGCTCACGCCGCAGCAAGTGCGCGACGCGGCCGACGTGTTCATCACTACTTTGCCGCACGACTTGATCGTGCTGCTGCGCCATTGCGGCTGCGGCGGCATGCCCGTCAAGGAACTGGCCGAGCAGATCGCTTCCGCGCACTACCACGGCGGAAAATTAGGCCTGGTGCACAGGCAGAAGGGCGATCCTGCCAGCGCGGGCCGCCAGATCGTCGAGCCGGCCCACCGCGCCACCTTGCTGGGCAGCTGGGTCTTGAACCTGCTCAAGCTGCGCGTGGGCGATGCCCTGGCCGCGCGCGATATGCAGGCGGCGCAAATAGTTTTGGATATCTTGTGCGTGGCCGCGTTATCCCTGCACATGGATCCCGTGTCCACCCAACCGAACACTGATGAAAGGCCATCGGCATGACTGCATTGACGCCCTCGCTGGCCATCGTTGCCGCGCGCCTGCCGTCGCCCCCATCTTCCGCCGAATTGCTGGACGGCGAGGTGGCCGGCGATACGCCCGACTGGCGTGGCATCGCCGTGCCGGAACACTTGATGGAGCGTTTTGCGCGCCGCAGCGACGCCGCACCGCTGGCCGCGCGGCCCATCGCAGGTGGACAGATCCACCTGCTGGCGCGCCTTCCCGGCTTTGGCGCCGTGCTGCTCGACGCCTGGGACAGCACGCGGCAGCGCTGGCGCGGCTGGCTCGTCACGCCGGACACGGCGTATGCGGACGCCTGCGGCCTCGTGGTTGAGGAGCGCGATGCGCCCGCCGACCCGCGCGCGGGCCTGGTGCTGTGCGACATGCCGGTGACCCTGGCCGTGACGGACCTGGGCGCCTGCCTGGGCGTGTTCAGCCAGGAGCGCTTGCAGGCGGCGCGCTGGCTGGAGCTGCATGGCCGCGCGAATGGCGCCACCGCGGCACCGGGCGTGATCGCCCGCGTGGCCTTGCCCGGCGATGATTACGCCTTGACCGGCACACCGCTGTCGAGCGAGCTGGGCAAGGATGGCCGCGTGGCCTACCGCCAACTGCTGCGCCAGGGCTTGCAGCAGTTGCAGATCGCTTTGGCCGATGCCGCCGCGCCACAGATGAAGACGCCGGTGCGGGCGGCCAATGCCAACCGCTGGCTGAAGATCGTCACGGCCGTGGCCGCCAGCGTGATGGTGGTGCAATCGGCGTGGCTGTTCCTGCCGAAAGAGGGCGCCGTCGTCGGCAATGCGGAATTCCGCAGCGGCGGCAGCGGCGTCGAGACGGGCGTGCGCACGCGCGTGCTGTTCCGCGCCGAGGCAACGGAGGCGGAAATCCGCACCTGGCTGCAGCGCGAGCAGCTGGAAATCGTCGCGGGACCGGACACCCTGGGCGCCTTCACCGTGCTGTCGCGCAACCGTCAGAAAGTCTTGCCGCCGCCAGGCCCGGGCAATCCGCTGGCCGTCATCAATCCCTGACCCAGAAATAAGAGAAAGTTATCAAGCATGACAACGTATAAGAACTTTGCATCCGCGCACTGGCGCAAATTGATCGCCGGCGTGGCTGCCGGCGTCCTGTTGACGGGCTGCGCCATGACGCCGAACGGCCGTGGCGGCGTGTTGATGGGCCTCGATACGGCTGAGCTGTTCGGCACGCCGATTTCCACCTTCCGCCTGCGCGACGGCACGGAAGGGACCTTGCGCAAGGACCCGCAGGGCAAGTATTCGATCAAGCTGTCGCAGGCGTTTCGTGTCGTGCCGCTGGCCAACGCCATCACGGCCCGCGTGGCGCGCGTGGAAAACGTGGGCGAGCGCACTGTGGTGATCGTGGAAACGCAGGAACGCGGCTGTGCCTACCGCTATGAAGTCCTGGCTTTCCAGGGCACGGACGTGCTGCAGTGGACGGTCGGCAATTGCAAGGATCGCCCCCGCGTGGACGTGGCGGCCGATGGCAAATCGCTCAATATCGACTTCCCCAACTACAACCGCCTGTCGCGCATGATCTACACGGACAACCGCCTGCTCAACGCCAGCGTGGCCGTGCCGCCCGGCGTCGATACGCGCGCCCAGCCGTTTGCCGACGACGCCTTGCGCGGCACGGGCCCGGCCATCGCCACCACGCCCGGCAGCGACAGCGGGCGCGTGATCCCGGCGCCGCCGGCGGCCGCTCCGGCTCCCGTTGCCACGCCGAAAACGGGCAGCCGCGCCAGCGCCAAGCCGCGCCGCCAGGAGCCAGCAGCCAGGGCGGCAACGTCCGCCGTCCTCAGCCAGCCTGCACCGCGTGCCGCAGCGGCTGCCCCGGCGGCGCCGATGATCTTCCAGGCCGAAGAGATCAAGCCCGTCGTCATCGATTTGAGGAAATAAGATGGCCGCGAGTTTGCGCAGTCTGCAGATCCGGCAGACCCTGATCCTGATCGTCCTGACGATCATGTATTTGTGCTTCGAGCTGGGCTTCAATGCCCGTTTGCTCGACGTGGTGGGCGGCGACGTCAAGCCGCAGGACGTGGAAGGCGTGGAATTCTATGGCCGCAGCCTGTCTGGCATCGCCGCCGCGCTGGTGGTGCTGCAGCTGATGTGGCGCCGCCGCCTGAAGAACAATGGCAGCGGCCCCAGCTGGAAAAAGATCATCTTTTGCTGTGTTGCCACGGCGGCGGTCGTGTTCGGTATTTTGAAGACCACGGTCACGGTGCTGGTCGAAACGCGCGACGCGCAATTTCGCCGCCTGGCCTTCAACACGACCCTGATGCAGCGCTCGCTGGTGGGCGGCAGCCTGCAATTACAGGGCCTGGTCGATGACGCCACCCTGTTTGCCAAGCCCGAGGGCAAGGCCTTCCTCGCGCTGTTCCCCTTCCTGGCCGTCTCGGTGGGCCACCTCGATGAGCGCATGGAGCCGGCCAAGGAACAGTTGATCAATTTTAATGTCCGCAAGATCGCCGGCGGCGCGGCCGGTTACTATGACAAGTATCAGAAGGCGATTGGCGAAGTGCGCGACAAGTGGAAACTGTATTCGGGCATCATTCCCGATGATGATGCGGGCTTGCGCCAGCAGCAGGAAACGGCGTGGAACGATTACCGGCAAAGCCTGTCGCGCCACGGCTGGCAGCCGCATTCCGTGCCGGCGCGGCGCAAGGCGGCCGTTGTCAACAATGTGCGCAAAAAGGTGCCCGTGTCGGCCAACTGGCACCCTGCCGACCAATTGAGCTTCCGCGCCGCCGTCAAGCGCCGCTATGCGTCGGAAGCGGCCAGCAAGGGCTTGCATATCAAGGGCGACCGCATTCCGCCGGGCTTGTCCTTCGCCGCCTTCGTGGCGCGCCCCGGCATCCAGGCCGTGCTGCGCGACGGGCCGGATGGCGGCGATGGCAGCGAAGCGAGCAAGGGCTTGCGTTTGCCCAAAGGCGCCGTGGTGCAGGATGCGTATGCGAGTCCTGCCGAATTCAGCCGTCTGTTCGACCAGTTCGCCGCGCGCCAAACGGCGGAAAAGCTCGTGGAATACCGCGCCAGCCGCAACGACTTCGAAGTGGGCGGCAAGTACTTTGAAGAGGGCAAGGAAGCGGCGCGCGCGGCCATCGTGCCGCCCGTCGCCCTGTTCTTCTCCTTGCTGGGCGCCATCGGCCACTTCTCGAAATTGCTGTACCTGATCGCCACGGTGGGCTTGCTGGTGCTGGCGGCGCGCCGCGGCGAGCAGGCGGGCGCCGATGGCCAGCTGAGCCGCCGTTCCGCCTGGATCGCCACGGGCGTGCTGGCTGGCGCCTTCCTGGGAACCTGGGGTATCTTTACCCTCTCGGACAATAATGTCACGAAGAGCGAGCTGTTCCGCCAGATGCTGGACTGGAACCGCCAGGCCGCCGACGACAGCACGCGTTGGCAAATCGCCGGCAAGGGCTTGCTGGCCAATATCACGCACGTCGTGGCGGTGGGGCAGGGCTACAGCTACCCCGTCAACGAAGCGATCCGCACCCACGTTTTGCAGGGAATTCACTATGGCTATCATCCGGGACAAAAATAAGGCGGCCGCGCTGGCCTTGCTGCTTTCCATGGCCAGCACGGCTGTCCAGGCCGACTGCCTGGGCATGAAGGTGCACGCCCACCGTGGCGCCGGCAATGCGCCGGAAAACTCGCTGAGCGCGCTGCGCAACACGTATTTCGGCACCTGGGACGGCGTCGAGACGGATTTGCAGCTGCTCGGCGACGGTAACTGGGTGGTGCACCACGACCTGTTGACGGGCAGAGTCGTCGACACGGGTTCGCCCCGTACCGTGAAACAGTTGACGGCCGACGACTGGCGCGCCGCCAGCATGAAGAACCGTGGCGTGGCCACGGCGGAAACGCCGCCGTTCGTCAGCGATGTCGCCGACCTGGCCACGGCGTTCCCAAGTAAAACCCTGAACGCGGAAATCAAGGATGTCGTGTCCTCGTGCGCACCGATCGCCACCCTGGTGGGGCAGTTGCGTGCGAACATCAAGCACGGCAACTGGTTCTTGACGTCGGGCGTGCCGAACAACCTCGCGTGCGCGCGCCGCGCCGATCCGCAGGGCTACCTGGGCTTGCTCGTGTTTGACGCGCGCAATGCGCAGGCGGCCGGTACCAACCGGGTCAGCCGCTATATCGCGAAAAATGCCCGCCCGCCCAAGCTCGACAAGCCGTGGCTGCAGCGCGTGCAGCAGCAGATCGGCATGCCCACGGGTGTGCACGTGGATGCGCGCAGCCTGGACGCCAATCCGAATTTGCTCAGCGATGCCGCCAGCCTGAGCATGCCCGTCTTCGTCTACGCCGTCGATGGCGACTCGGCCCTGGCCGCCTCGCTGTTGCGCGCGCAGCAGCGCAGCCACCGCTGGCCCAGCGGCGTCATCCTTGACGGCAATCCCGAGACGTTTTGCGCGATGATGCAGTAAGTTTTTTCACTCACCCAGTGCTGCCATGACCATGCCACCATCGACCCCCGCCAACCTTGCCGGCAGCGCCATCGGCGCCATGTTCTTTTCCCTGTTCGGCGGCCTGTGGGTGGCCGGCTGGTGCGTGCAGACGTATGGCGCGCATCCCTTCAGGTTGCTGCCGGTTGCCGCAATCACCGTCTTGCTGCTCATGCTGGCGTGGCGCCAGTTCCGGCGCCACCGGGCCGCGCATGCGGCGGCGGAACAATCGCCGCAGGCCAAGCGCGTGGGCCGGCTGTTCAATGTCGTCAACGCCGGGCAATGGATCGCCATCTTCATCGTCGGCAACGTCTTGAAAAACATGGGCTTGCAGGCGTGGTTCATCCCTGCCGTCATTTTGATCGTGGGCCTGCATTTCTTTCCGCTGGCCTGGCTGTTCAAGGCGCGTCGCCACCTGGCCATCGGCATGGCCCTGTGCGTGTGGGCCGTCGGTTATCCGCTGACTCTGCGCCATGGCCCCCTCGATCCCGCCGGCTGTCTCGGTGCCGGGCTGATCTTGTGGGTGGCGGCCCTCTCCGCCGTGCGCGCCGGTTTTGCCGTGCAGCAGAACGCCTTGCAGCCCCAGAAATAGCTTTTCCAACGGCCCGTACAGGGCCGCTTTTTGCTCATTTTTTGCGCACCGCAGCATCGATAATGTTTGCATCGCGCGCGCGACTGGCTTATAAATGTAATCGATTACATTTTGTTGAAAAGCGCCATGCCTGCAGCCCTTCCATCACCTTTGCCGACAGAAACCGTCTCCATCAGCGCCGTCGCCGCGCATGCGGGCGTGTCGGTGGCCACCGTCTCGCGCGTGATGAACGAGCAGGCGGGAGTGCGGGCGCCCACGCGCGACAAGGTGCTCGCTTCCGTGGCCGCGCTCGGTTACCGCATGAATCACCTGGCACGCAGCCTGCGCACGGCCGAGAGCCGCATGCTGCTCACCATGGTGCCCGACGTGGGTAATCCGTTCTATGCGCAGATCGTGCGCGGCATCGATACGGTGGCGCGCGAACACGGCTACTTCGTGCTGCTGTGCGACACGGGCGCCGACGCGGGCCGCGAGCGCTCCTACTTCGACTTGCTGCGCATGCACCGCGCCGATGGCGCCATCTGCCTCGATCCGGACACGGTGCAGCATGCCCTGTCGCATGAATCCGTCAGCCTGCCCTGGGTGGCGTGCTGCGAGTTCGACCCCGCCGTGGCCGTGCCCTATGTCGGCATCGACAACCACCGCGCCGCGTCCGACGCCGTCGCGCATCTGCTGTCACGCGGCCATACGCGCATCGGCCTGATCAATTCCGATGAGCGCTATCTGTACGCGCGGCAACGCCAGCAAGGCTATCTGGACGCTCTGGCGGCGGCCTGCTTGCCCGTGCAGCCGCAGTGGGTGCACACGGTGCAAAGCCTCGATTACGAAGCGGGCACGGCTGCCACGTTGCGGATGATGGCGCAGCCCGATGCACCGACGGCCATCTTTGCCGTGTCCGACACCCTGGCCATTGGCGTGCTGAGCGCACTGCGGCAGCTGGGCAAGCGCGTGCCGCAAGACGTGGCCGTCATCGGCTTCGACGATATCGCCATCGCCGCGCAGATCGCCCCGGGCTTGACCACGATTGCCCAGCCGATGCGCGAACTGGGCGAGACGGCGGCGCGATTATTGCTGCAGCGTTTGGCGGACCCGGCGGCCAGTGTGCCTGGTGTGCTGCTGCAACACCAATTAATTCTGCGAGGGAGTGCATAGTGAGCGTTGCCGTCGGTTTCGAGGGGGTCTGCAAGGATTTCGGCCCCGTGCGTGTCTTGCATGGCGTCAGTTTCAGCCTGTCGCCGGGGCGCGTGTATGGCTTGCTCGGCGAAAATGGCGCCGGCAAGTCGACCCTGATGAAAATCCTCGCCGGCTATGAAGCCGTCAGCGAAGGCCAGCTGCTGATCGATGGCCAGCCCCAGCGCTTTGGCAGTTCGCGCGCGGCGGAGAGCGCCGGCATCGTGCTGATCCACCAGGAATTCAACCTGGCCGAACACCTGACGGTGGCGCAAAACATGTTTCTGGGCCACGAAAAAACGCGCGGCTGGCTGCTTGACGAGGCCGCCATGCGCGAAGAAGCGTCGCGCTATTTGAAACAGGTGGGCCTGGACGTGTCGCCCGACACGAAAATCCGCGACCTGATCGTCGCCGAGAAGCAGCTGGTGGAAATCGCCAAGGCCCTGTCGCGCCGCGCCCGCTTCCTGATCATGGACGAGCCCACGGCCACCCTGACGTCGTCGGAGACGCAGCGCTTGTTTACCGTGATGGCGCAGCTGAAAGCGGATGGCGTGACCATCCTCTACATTTCCCACAAGCTCGATGAAGTCGAGCGCAACACGGACGAGGTCATCGTCATGCGCGACGGGCGTTTCGTCACGCGCGAACCGACGGCCAGCCTCACGCGCCAGCAGATGGCGAACCTGATGGTGGGGCGCGAATTGTCGGACATGTTTCCGGTCAAGGTGGCGCTGGCGCCGGACGCGCCCGTGCTCCTGAAAGTGGAGGGCTTGTGCGTGCCCGGCTGGTCGAAGGACCTGTCGTTCGAGGTGCGCGCCGGTGAAGTACTGGGCTTTGCGGGCCTGGTGGGCGCGGGGCGCACGGAATCGTTCGAGGCGCTGCTGGGCTTGCGTCCGCGCAGCGCGGGTACGATCGAACTCAATGGCCGGCCCGTGGACATCCGCACCCCCAAGCAAGCCATGCAGAACGGCATGACCTACCTGAGCGAAGACCGCAAGGGAAAAGGTCTGCATGTGAACCTGGGCTTGCGCGAAAACCTCACGATGATGACGATGGAGCGCTATGCACGGCCGTGGCTCGATGTGGCCGGTGAAAAAGCGGCGCTGGCCAAGGCCGTCGGGGATTTCAATATCCGCACGGGCGACCTCGACAGCCGCGCGCGCATGCTGTCCGGCGGTAACCAGCAAAAGCTGGCGCTGGCGAAATACCTGCATTCGGACCCGCGTGTCGTCGTGCTCGATGAACCGAGCCGCGGCGTGGACGTGGGCGCCAAGCGCGACATTTACTTTTTGATACACCGCCTGGCCGCCGAAGGGCGCGCCGTGATCGTGATTTCATCCGAACTGATCGAATTGATTGGCCTGTGCCACCGGGTCGCCGTGATGCGCGCCGGCACCTTGCAAGCCACCCTGTCTGCTGACCACCTGACTGAAGAGGAGTTGATTGCCCATGCAACCGGCACGCACTGATACGAGCGTATCCCCCCTGGCCCAATTCGGCGCGCGCATCAAGGGTTTTGGCCCCGTGCTGGGCCTGCTGGCCCTATGCATCGCGGGCACCTTGCTCAATGGCGACTTCGCCACCCTGGACAACCTGATGAACGTGCTCACGCGCACGGCCTTCATCGGCATCATCGCCGTCGGCATGACCTTCGTGATTATCTCGGGCGGCATCGATTTATCGGTCGGCTCCATGGCGGCCCTGATCGCCGGCTGCATGATCTATTTCATGAATGCGCTGGCGCAAGGGGCAGGCGGCGACTTGGCGCCGATCACCATGCTGGTGCTGGGCATCGCCATGGCCTTGGTCCTGGGCGCCGGCTTTGGCCTGATGCATGGCTTGTTGATCAGCAAGGGCAATATCGAACCGTTCATCGTGACCCTGGGCACGCTTGGCATCTTCCGCGCCGTGCTGACGTACTTGGCCGATGGCGGCGCGCTGACCCTGGACGCCACCCTGTCCGAGCTGTACAGCCCCGTCTACTACACGAGCGTGCTGGGCGCGCCGATACCGATCTGGATCTTTTTATTCGTTGCCGCGGCCGGCGCCATCATCCTCAACCGCACGACCTTTGGCCGCCATGTGCAGGCGATTGGTTCCAATGAGCAAGTGGCGCGCTATGCGGCCATCAATGTCGATAGAGTCAAGATTGCCACCTACATGCTGCTGGGCGTCTGTGTGGGCATCGCCACGGTGCTGTACGTGCCGCGGCTGGGTTCGGCCACGCCGACGACGGGCTTGCTGTGGGAACTCGAAGCGATCGCCGCCGTCGTCGTCGGTGGCACCGCGCTGAAGGGGGGAGAGGGACGCATCGTCGGCACCGTGATCGGCGCCATCCTCTTGTCCGTGATCAGCAACATCCTGAATTTGACCAGCATCATCAGTGTCTACCTGAATGCCGCAGTGCAAGGCGTGGTGATCATCGCCGTCGCCTTCCTGCAGCGAGGCCGCAAATAAAAACACAGCGGCGTTCTGAAAGGGCAGCCAACGGGCGCCCACAACCTTGGAGGAGAGCAGCATGAAGAGCTTTAGACGGGTAGCAGGGGTAGCAGGGATGGCAGTGCTGGTGATGCAGGCGTGGGCGCTGCCGAGCGCGCAGGCGGCGGAAAAGCTGGTGGTCGGCGTGGCCATCCCCACGGCCACGCACAGCTTTACGTCGGGCATCGTCTGGTGGGCGAACCAGGCCAAGGCGGAACTGGAAAAAGCCCATCCGGGGCTGAAAATCATCGTCAAGACGGCCGCCACGGCGCCCGAGCAGGCGAACCAGTTGCAGGACATGTTGACGGTGAACAAGATCAACACCCTGGTGATCTTCCCCATCGAATCGGCCTCGCTGACGCAGCCCGTCGCGCAAGTGAAAAACAAGGGCGTCTACGTGACCGTGGTCGACCGTGGCTTGACGAACACGCAGTCGCAGGATGCCTACATCGCGGGCGACAACACGGCTTTCGGCAAGCTGCCGGCCGAATACCTGGCGAAAAGCCTGAATGGCAAGGGCAATATCGTCGTGCTGCGCGGCATGCCGACCACTCTCGACAACGAGCGCTATGATGCCTTCAGCGCCGTGATGAAGGGCCATCCCGAGATCAAGATCCTGGACGCCAAGTATGGCAACTGGAACCGCGACGATGCCTTCAAGGTCATGCAGGATTATCTGACCCGCTTCAAGCAGATCGACGCCGTCTGGGCCGCGGACGACGACATGGCCATCGGCGTGCAGAAAGCCATCGCGCAAGCGAAGCGCACGGACATCAAGCAAGTGTTCGGCGGCGCGGGCGCGAAGGGCGCCGTGAAAAAGATCATGGACGGTTCCGACCCGCTGATCGTGGCCGACGTGTCGTACTCGCCCAAGTTCATGTACGACGCCATCAAGCTGACGACGGAAGCGCGCCTGAAAGGTGATAAATTGCCGGCCAACACGATCATCCCATCGGTGCTGATCACGCGCGAGAACGCCAAGCAATTCTACTTTCCGAACTCGCCTTTTTAAATTCTGGGGTCAGACCCCCTCGCCCGCTAGCAATGACCTGTGCGTTAGCGGCATTGAGGGTCTGACCCCGGCTTTATTTAACAGGACATTGACATGAAAACCATCCAGGGCCCGGCCATTTTCCTGGCCCAGTTTCTCGGCGATGAAGCGCCGTTCGACTCGATCGAGCACCTGGCGCAATGGGCGGCCGGCCTCGGTTACAAGGGCTTGCAGCTGCCGACGGCGCCGCGCCTGTTCGACCTGGAGCAGGCGGCGGCCAGCCAGCAGTACTGCGACGACGTGGTCGCCCTGCTGGCGCGCCACGGTTTGCAGGTGACGGAACTGTCGACGCATCTGCAGGGCCAGTTGATCGCCGTGCATCCCGCTTACGACGCGCTGTTCGACGGCTTTGCGCCCGAGCATGTGCGTGGCGACTCGGCTGCGCGCACGGCCTGGGCCACGCAGCAACTGCTGTGGGCGGCCACCGCTTCGCAGCGCCTTGGCCTCAAGGCGCACGTGACGTTTTCCGGCGCGCTGGCCTGGCCGTATCTGTACCCGTGGCCGCAGCGCCCGGCCGGACTGGTGGAAACGGCTTTCGCGGAACTGGCGAAACGCTGGCTGCCCATCCTCGATGCGTTCGACGCCGCCGGCGTCGACCTTTGCTATGAGCTGCATCCGGGCGAGGACTTGCATGACGGCGTGACCTTCGAGCGCTTTCTGGCCGCCGTCAACGACCACCCGCGCGCGTCGATTCTGTACGACCCCAGCCACTTCGTGCTGCAGCAGCTCGATTACCTGGCATTCATCGACATCTATCACGCGCGCATCAAGGCCTTCCATGTAAAAGATGCGGAATTCAGGCCGAACGGGCGCCAGGGCGTGTATGGCGGCTATGGCGACTGGCAAGACCGCGCCGGGCGCTTCCGCTCGCTGGGCGACGGGCAGATCGACTTCAAGGCGATCTTTTCCAAGATGGCGCAGTACGATTTCCCGGGCTGGGCCGTGCTGGAGTGGGAATGCTGCCTGAAGCATCCCGAGGACGGGGCGGCCGAAGGGGCGCGTTTCATCCGCGAGCACATCATCCACGTGGCTGAACGCGCGTTCGACGATTTCGCGGGCAGCGCGGTGGATCAACATCAAATCAGTCATTTGCTTGGCTTGAAATAAGGAAACGACATGCAGCGACGCTTACGGCTGGGCATGGTAGGGGGCGGGCAGGGCGCTTTCATTGGCGCCGTGCACCGTATCGCGGCGCGCATCGACGACCAGTACGAACTGGTGGCGGGCGCTTTGTCGTCCGACCCGGACCGCGCGCGCGACAGCGGCGCCGCGCTGCATTTGGCGCCCGACCGCTGCTACAGCGATTACCGCGCCATGGCGCAGGCGGAGGCCGCCAGGGCGGACGGCATCGAAGCCGTGGCCATCGTCACGCCAAATCACTTGCATGCACCGGTCGCCACGGCGTTCATGGAAGCGGGCATCCACGTGATCTGCGACAAGCCGCTGGGCATTTCTCTGGCGGAAGGGCAAAAGCTGGCGGCGCTGGCCGAACAGAAAAATCTGCTGTTTGCGCTCACGCATACCTACAGCGGCTACCCGCTGCTGCGCCACGCCCGGGCCATGGTCGAGGCGGGCGAGATCGGCGAACTGCGCCTCGTGCAAGTCGAGTATTCGCAGGACTGGCTGGCCGATGCCATCGCGGCGGGGGGCATGAACGAGGGCAACTGGCATAACGACCCGCTGAAAGCCGGGCCTGGCGGCACCCTGCTCGACGTGGGGCTGCACGCCTACCACCTGGCGCAGTTCGTCAGCGGATTGACGCCGCAGGCTGTGCTGGCGGAACTGTCGACGTTTGTACCGAACCGCACGCTGGACGACCACGTGCAGGTGATGCTGCGCTATGCCAACGGGGCCAAGGGTACCTTGTGGGCCAGCCAGGTAGCGACCGGTTGCGAAAACACGGTGCGTCTGCGCCTGTTCGGCAGCAAGGCGCAGCTCGATTTCGACCAGGAACAACCGAACGAATTGTGGTGTACGCCGCAGGGCGGCAACCGCCAGCTGCTGCGTCCGGGACGGGTCGACAGCGCCGCCGCGCGCCATGCAACGCGCGTGCCGGCCGGCCATCCGGAGGGGTATCTGGAAGCGTTTGCCCAGCTGTACCTGGATGCTGCCCTGGCCATCCGCGCGCTGCAGGCGGGCGCGCCCGTGCCCAAGGAAGCGAGCTGGCTGCCGACGGTGGCCGATGGCGTGGCGGGCCTGGCCTTTGCCGAGGCCGTGCTGCGCAGCCATGCGGCGGGCGCCAGCTGGACGGCGCTGGCGGACTGCTAAACTGGGCGCATGAGCGCGCCACTGACCACCTTTACCATCACCATCGTCCCGCAAGGCTGGCAATTCCCGGCCGAAGCGGGCACGACCATCCTGGCCGCCGCCGAGCTGGCCGGCATCCGCCTGCTCAGTTCCTGCCGCAATGGCACGTGCCGCACCTGCCTCTGTCATATGCCCGAAGGCAAGGTACGCTATACGGTGGACTGGCCCGGCATCAGCCCCGATGAACGGCTCGACGGCTACATCCTGCCCTGCGTGGCCGTGGCTGAAAGCGATCTCACGGTACAGGCGCGGGCCGTGCGCAAGTAAGGCGTCGCCGTGAGTATCTGTTAGATTTTAACAATGTTTCTCATGCTATAACATTCAGTCCAGGTTTCCAGCACACCTCCATTGGGGAGGAAATGAAACCTCAACATGGACATTGCATGCGTACATTACTCCCTTCGTTGTGGCAGGCCGCCGCATTGCCGCTGGCTATCATGACTACCTTGTCCGCCTGTGGCGGCGGTTCCGGCAGTAGCGTTGGCGTGCCGCCTGGCTTGCAGGAAAAACCCGGCATGACCCTGTCGGCAGTGAGCGGCAGCTGTACGGCCCAGCCTGGCGCCACCTGCGATGACATCCGCGTGACCGTGCGCCTGGCCGATGGCGTGACCGATGCGCGTCCCCAGCCGCATGAACAACCGGCCAGCGGCACGGCTAGCGTGCTGCAGATGGCCGACCGCCAGGAGCAGGCCGATGGCAGCTGGCTGCTGACGTTCAAGGCGCTGCCGAGCCTGGCGCCGGGCGTGTACACGGGCAGGATCGAGCTGTCCCTGCCCGCCACAGTGGGCCTCTACAAGACGGAAAGCATCGATTACAAGGTCACTGTCGCGCCGCTCGCCGGCAGCATGGGTGCGCTGCAGGCCTTGCCCGGCGTAGGCGACTGGGAAGGCGTGAATGGCAATGCCGCGCATACGGGCCTGGTGCCGGTCACCCTCGACAGCAGCCGCTTCACGCGGCGCTGGACCTGGCTGGGCCCCACTTCCCCGCGCGGCTTCGTCGGCAGTCCCGTGGTGGCTGCCAACGGCCTCGTGTATGTCAGCCAGCAGTCCGCCGCGCCGGTGGACGGCAGCAGCACCAAATATGTGACCACCTCGACCGTGACGGCACTCAACGAGAGCGATAGCCAGGCGCGCTGGACCCAGTCGCTCACGTCGGATGGCTATCTGGGCGCGCCAGCCGTTGCGGGCGGCAAGCTGGCCATGGCCGGCAGCGATACCGTGTATGTCTTCGATGCGCTCGCTGGCGGTGCGCCGCTCGGCGTGCGTCCGCCGAATACGAATGGCGCGCTGCTGGGTGTTTCCCTGGCGACGGCGCCCACCTTTTCTGGCGGCAATGTCTATGTGGGCGGTAATAACGATATCAGCGGCATCGATGCGGCGGCGGGCCAGACCCGCTGGTCTGCCAGCCTCGGCTTGCCCAAGCTGGGCAACGTCAACGACTGGACGCCCGCCGTCAGTGGGGGCACGGTGTACAGCCATGCGGCAGGGACATTGACGGCGTTCAATATCACCGATGGCACGGCCCGCTTCAGCGTGGCGGTGCCGGGTCAGGTGCTGGGGGGCTTGAACAAGAGCAGCTTGCGCCAGGCGCCCGTGCTGGCCGATGCCGGCAGTGTGCTGGTGCTCAATCAGCGGCCGCCGGCTGGCGAGACGGCGGATAACAGCCTGAGCCTGGTTGACGTGGATAGCCGCGCCGTGCGCTGGACGGTGCAGGGACAGTTCAGCACGCAGCCGGTGGTGGCGCAGGGCATCGTGTACGTGGGCGACCAGGCCAGCCGGTCGCTCGAGGCGCGCCAGCTCGGCGATGGTGCGCTCCTGTGGCGCTGGCCCCTCGATACGGCCCTCGATGAGTACTTTGGCGGCGATCTGATCGTCACCGGCAATCTGCTGTTTGTTGGCGGGCGCAACAATACCTATGCGATCGACCTGGCCAGCCGCAAGGCCGTCTGGACCTACCGCATGGGCGGCAGCCTGGCACTGTCGCGCCATGGCGTGCTGTACATCCGCCAAGGTACGGATTTGCCCGGCAGCAGCATGGTCTTGACCGCCATCAACCTGCAGTAGCGGCTTGCCGCGCGGCGGCTAGGGCTTGCCCGGGCTTTTGAGCCGCTGCAGCAGCGCATCCACGCTGTCGCTCACGGGCAAGCCGTGGCGGCGCAGCAGCTGCACGTGCAAGACGAGGTTTTCCAGCACCAGCTTGGCCGCCACGGCCAGCAGGGCCAGGTTGCGGTCTTCCGGGCTGAAACTTTCCATGGCGTCGGCCATCTCGCACAGGTGGTTGGCGATCAGTCCGCGCAATTCCTGCTCGTTGAAGGGCAGGTCGGCAAAATCGATGGGATCGGCCACCTCCACTTCCTGCATCAGCACCGCTAGTTCTTCCGGGGTAATCGTCATGCCTGGCCTCCTTGTGTGCTTGCCGCTATTTTAATTGTATTGGCCGCAAAGCGGACTAGAATGAGTCGAGGCCGACGACGTCGAAGGGCAGCATGGCGCATCTGCATTTTACGCAACAACTGGCACGCTACCTCGACGTCCCCATGGTGGACGTCGATGCACCACGCCTGCGCGCCGCCCTCGATGCCGCGTTTGCGCAGCAGCCGCGCCTGCGCGGTTATGTGCTCGACGAGCAGGGCGCGTTGCGCCCGAACGTGGTGATCTTCATCGACGGCGCCCGTTGCCGCGAGCGGCGCGTGCTCGACGATGCCTTGCTGCCCGACAGTCAGGTCTATATCTTGCAGGCACTTTCCGGAGGTTAAGTATGGGACAAGGCATGGTTCAACGCGCGTATCTCGGCACTCGCAAGGGGCTGTTCCAGTTCGATGTCGATGCGGCCGGCGCCTGGCAGCTGGCGCTGGTGCAGTTTGCCGGCGATCCCGTCTCCATGCTGCTGCACGATGGCCGCGACGGTGCCGTGTACGCGGCCCTGAACCTGGGCCACTTCGGCGCCAAGCTGCACCGCCTCGACGCGGGCGCCAGCGCGTGGCAGGAAGTCGCCGTGCCCGCCTATCCCGCCAAGCCCGAGGACAGCACCGATACCGTGGACTGGACCTTGCGGCAAATCTGGTCGTTGGCGGCCGGCGGCCCGGACCAGCCCGGCGTGCTGTGGGCGGGCACCTTGCCTGGCGGCCTGTTCCGCTCCAACGACCGCGGTGAGAGCTGGCAGCTGGTGGAGTCCTTGTGGAACGTGCCGCAGCGGGCGCAGTGGTTTGGCGGCGGCTATGACGTGCCCGGCATCCACAGCATCTGCGTCGACCCGCGCGACAGCAACACAGTGCTCGTCGGCGTGTCCTGCGGCGGCGTGTGGCAAACGCTCGATGGCGGCGCCAGCTGGGCCTTGAGCGCGACGGGCATGCGCGCCGACTACATGCCGCCCGAGCTCGATGAAAACGAAGCCGTGCAAGACCCGCACCGCATCGTGCGCAGTGCCGGCACGCCGGACGCGCTGTGGTGCCAGCACCATAACGGCATCTGGCGTTCGGACGATGCCGGCTGGCACTGGCAGGAAGTGACGACGGCGCCGCTGTCGCATTTCGGCTTTGCCGTGGCCGTGCATCCGCGCGATGGCGGTACGGCCTGGTTCGTGCCGGCGCAGGCGGACGTGCTGCGCATTCCCATCGACGGCGCGCTGGCCGTCACGCGCACGCGCGATGGCGGAAAAACTTTCGAAGTGTTGCGCGATGGACTGCCGCAGCAGCATTGCTACGACCTCATCTACCGCCACGGGCTGGCGCTGGCCGACGACGGGCGCAGTTTATTGATGGCGTCGACGACGGGCGGCGCCTGGTATTCCGGCGATGAGGGCGAACACTGGCAGACGCTGTCTGCCCACTTGCCGCCCGTTTATGCCGTCTGTTTCGCCACGCCGTAATAGCACAGGAAGATATCGACGGCCAGTTCCGCTACTTCGCGCTGGCGTGCCGGGCCCAGCAGGGGCTCACCCATGGTGATCTGCGGCCAAAAGGCAAAGGTTTTTAAAGGCGACATCAGCAGATGCGCCACTTCCAGGGTCTCGCCCGCCTTGATGCGCCCGTCTTGCTGCGCCGCGCGGATCCAGATATTCAGTCCCGTTTCCTTCTCATTCAGGCGCGCCACCATGGCTTGCGCCCGCTCGGGCGAGTGGATGGTTTCGCCAAAGATCACACGCGCCAGGTCGATGAAGGCGGGATCGCACAGCAATTCCATTTTCTGCTCGACCAGCGCCAGCACCTGCGGCCGTAGCGGCTGGTCGGCCACATAGGGCACGGCTGGCTGGGACACGCTGCTTTCCCACATGCGCTGCAGGATTTCCGCGAACAACTCGTCCTTGCTGGGGAAATGGTTGTACACGGTGCGCTTGGAAACGGCGGCCGAGGCAGCGATCCTGTCCATGCTGGTCGCATCAAAGCCGTGGTCGCGGAACTCGGCGATGGCGGCATCGACGATGGCGACGCGCTTGCGGTCGGTGAGGCGTTGCGGTGCGGCCATGGCTGAAAATCTCCTTTGAAAACAATATTTTACACCTCTTGGTTTACTTTGCCAGAAATAGGAACTACACTGTGTAGTGTAATTTAATCCTTGTTAATTCCTTGCCGGGCCATATATGCACTTGCACCGAGCCGCACGTCGTCTCTTCTTTCTGGGAGTCCTGATCATCATGAGTTCTTGCACCTTGCGCGCCGCGCCTGCCGCGCCCGCTGAATCACCGCAACGCCACGAAGGCAAGTTCCGCAATCCCGTGGAAATGTACAAGCTGGGCACGACAGCGACGCTCAAGCTGCTGTGGACATTTGTCTTTGATAAACCGGATAGCACGGTGCCGGCCGCGGCCGTTCCCGTGCAAGCCTTGACCCGGGCGCAGCTGCTGGCCGCGCCCGACAACAGCCTGTTTCGCCTCGGCCATTCGACCCTGCTGCTGAAACTTAACGGCGAATTCTTCCTCACCGACCCCGTGTTTTCCGAGCGCGCCTCGCCGATGCAGTGGGCGGGACCGAAACGTTTCCACCAGCCGCCCATCAGCATCGCTGACTTGCCGCCGATCAAGGCCATCATCCTGTCGCACAACCATTACGACCACCTCGACTATGCCGCCGTGCTGCAACTGGCCGCCAAGACCGAACACTTCGTTGCGCCGCTGGGCGTGGGCGATATCCTCGTCGAATGGGGCGTACCGAAGGAAAAGGTGCAGCAGTTCGACTGGTGGCAAGGCACGACGATTGCCGGAGTGAAACTCGTCGCCACGCCGTCGCAGCATTTCTCGGGGCGCGGCCTGTTTGACAGCAATCAAACCCTGTGGGCGTCGTGGGTCATCGACGCTCCGGACGTGCGCGTGTTTTTCAGCGGCGACTCCGGCTATTTCGACGGTTTCAAGCAGATCGGCGACAAGTACGGCCCGTTCGACATGACCATGATCGAGACGGGCGCCTACGACAAACTCTGGCCGGACGTGCACATGCAGCCGGAACAGACCTTGCAAGCGCACCAGGACTTGCGCGGCAAGTGGCTCATGCCCGTGCACAACGGCACGTTTGACCTGGGGCTGCATGCCTGGCACGAACCGTTCGACCGCATCACGGGGCTGGCGGCCAAACAGGGCGTGAACCTGGCCACGCCGCAGATGGGCGAAGCGGTCGACCTGGCGCAGCCGAAAAAAGGCGAAAAATGGTGGCTGGCAATGCTGGAAGAAGAGATGGCGCAGTAACGTTGGCTCAGGCCGTCACGTCGATCAGGCGGCCGAGGGTCTGGCCATAGCCGTTCAGCTGGGGCGTGCTTTTCGGTGCGGCCGGGGCCGCTTGTTGCGGCACGGCCACCTTGATCGCCTGGTCCAGCTGCGGTGCCTTGACGGCGGCCGGGGCATCGGCCTGCGCTTGCTGGCTGCTGCGTTGCGTTTGGCTCAGCGATTCCTGTTCCCGCGCCAGCAACTGGCGGCTTTGTGCCAGCTGTTCGCTGTCGCGCTGCACCTGGTTCTGGCCTTGTTCGACCCTGCGCTGCGCCGTGGCCAGCGAGGCTTGCAAGTTGTTGACGGACGTTAGCGATACCACATTGTTCACCTTTGAAAGTATGTCCAGGCGTACAGGGAAGGGAGGGGGCCCGGGCCATGTGTTGCATCAGACGCAACATGCCTGGCAGTAACCTTTACCTGAATCAAGAGTAGGACAAATTCTCGCACAGTTCCAGTCAATATGTTTTCTTGATAATGCTATCGCGCGCGCCCTGTGTTGCCGAAGCGGCATGCCAAAGGTGAGGCAATGATTGTCGAAGTGAGTACATGCTGTCGCTTGCGAGCATTGTTTCTCTGCCATCGGTGACGCCGTGCCGTAGAGGGGCACAAGTGCTCACATTTAAAACGTTGCTTTTTAGATAGTCAATGTATTGTTGTTTTTATACCATGTCTGCGCCCGCTAATGCGCGGCCTGTTTGGCGCTCTGGGCTATAATGGACGGTCAGAGTTGGTTTCTTTTGCCATACAGACAGGTAGTTAACATGAATCTCAAGAGCCTCGCAATTGCCCTCGGCATGTCGAAAACGACAGTCAGCAGGGCGTTGAACGGCTATCCGGAAGTCAATTCCCGCACCCGTGAAATCGTCCTGGCCGCCGCCAAGAAAGTCGGCTACCGGCCCAATCCGCTTGCGCGCAGCCTGGCCGTCGGCCGCACGAATGTGCTCGGCATGATCTATCCCTTGCTGCCCAGCGACCTGGGCGACAGCGTCTTTCTTTCCGTGGTCAATGGCATGTCCGACGCCGTCGAAGCGTCGAAGATGAGTTTGATCATCGCGCCCGTGTCGCCGCAGAACGAACAGCCCTCGTATGAAAACATGGTGCGCGGGCGCCAGGTCGATGGCCTGGTGGTGGGCCGCACCAAGGTGGTCGACGAACGCATCGCCTACCTGACGAAAGTGGGCTTTCCCTTTGTCACGAATGGCCGCACGCGCATCGACGCGCCGTACGCCTATTTTGACTACGACAACGACACGGGCATCGACCTGGCCGTGTCTTTCCTGGCGGCACATGGCCACCAGCGCATCGCCCTGCTGAGCGCGCCGCTGGATTTGCATTTTGCGTATGAGCGCAAGGAAAGCTTTATCCGCTGCATGGCGCAAGCGGGCTTGCCGGTCGATCCCGCCTATCTGCTCGACAATACTTTTGATCGCCGCAGCGGCTACCAGGCCATGCAGCAATTGCTGGCCTGCTCGCCCCGACCCACGGCCGTCATCGTCGACAACCATTTGTCCGGCGTGGGCGTGGTGCGCGCGCTGATGGATGCGGGCATCGAGATCGGCAAGGAAATCTCCGTCATCGTCTGGGGCAATGTGGAAGACACCTTGATCGGCATCAACGTCACCACCATCGACCAGCCCGACCTGCGCCGCGCTGGCGCGAAGATGGTCGAAATGCTGGAATCGCTGCTGGCCGGCACGCCGCCGGAACGGCTGCAGGAAATCTGGCAGCCGGTGCTGTTGCCGGGAGCGACGGTGGGGCGCTGCCCCGAATAAAAAAAACGCAGAGCCGAGGCTCTGCGTTGTCTTTTATGCCGCGTGCTTGCTTCCATCCGCCAGCACGGCCAATAGTCTCGCCTTATCCTTGCGGTAAGTATCGACGGCCGCTTCCTTGACGTGGCCGAAGCCGCGGATTTTCTCGGGCAGGGAGGCCAGTTCCACGCAGGTAGACAGGTTCTCCGCCGTCAGGTTGACCAGCAGGCCGGCCAGCAGTTCGCGGTATTCGACGATCAGCGCGCGCTCCATCTTGCGCTCGGCCGTGTAGCCGAAGAGGTCGAAGGTGCCGCCGCGCAAGCCCTTGGCTTTGGCCAGCAGCTTGAAGGCGCGCCACATCCAGGAACCGAACTCCGCTTTCACCAGATGCCCTTTCGCATCCTTTTTCGCAAACAGTGGCGGCGCCAGGTTGAATTTGACGGAGAAATTCCCTTCGAATTGCTGCTGCAATTGCTCGACGAAACGGCCATCCGTGTACAGGCGCGCCACTTCGTATTCATCCTTGTAGGCCAGCAATTTGAAATAGCTTTTCGCCACGGCGGTCGACAGTTTCTGTCCCAGCCCCAGGGTGTTTTCGCGGTCGCGCACCTGTTTCACCAAGGTCGCATAACCATCCGCATACGCGGCGTTTTGGTAGGCCGTGAGGAACTCCACGCGCTTCTTGATGACGCTGTCGAGGCTTTGCGGCATTTGCACGATGATCGCTTGCGACGGCGTGGCGATTTGCGTGACACGGCGCACGTCGACGGCGGCGCGGCGGCCCCACAGGAAACTCTTCTTGTTCGATTCGATGCCCACGCCATTGAGTTCAATGGCGCGCAGCAAGGCCGCTTCCGTCAACGGGATGCGGCCCTTTTGCCAGGCGTAGCCGAGCATGAACAAGTTGGCGGCAATCGAGTCGCCCATCAGCGCGGTGGCCAGTTTGGTGGCGTCGATGAAGTCGGCCGCATCGGCGCCACCGACGGATTCCTCGATCAGCTGGCGCACTTCGGCCGTCGGATATTGCCAGTCCGCATTCTGCGCAAACGTGCCCGGCGGCTGCTCGTGCAGATTGACGACTGCCAGGCTGCGGCCCGGACGCATTTTCGACACGGCATCCTGCGCCCCGGCCGTCAGCATGTCGCAGCCCAGGATCAGGTCCGCTTCACCCGTGGCAATGCGCTGTGCGCGGATGTGCGCGGGGGATTTGGCAATTTTCACGTGCGAGGTGACGGAACCGTTCTTTTGCGACATGCCCGTCATGTCCAGCACGGACGCGCCCTTGCCTTCCAGGTGCGCCGCCATGCCCATCAGGGCGCCGACGGTGATGACACCGGTGCCGCCGATGCCGTTGATCAGGATGTTGTACGGCGCGTCGCAAGCGGGCAGGACGGGTTCCGGCAGTGGGCCGAAGTTGTCCGTCTCACCTGCTTTGCTCGCGCCCGTCTTGGTCTTCTTCAGGCTGCCGCCCTCGACGGTGACGAAGCTGGGGCAGAAACCCTTGGCGCACGAGTAATCCTTGTTGCACGAGGATTGGTCGATGGTGCGCTTGCGGCCAAATTCCGTCTCTTTCGGCAAGATCGACACGCAGTTCGACTGCACGCCGCAGTCGCCGCAGCCTTCGCAGACGGCGTCGTTGATGACCATGCGCTTGGCAATGTCCGGATACTCGCCTTTCTTGCGGCGCCGGCGTTTCTCGGCCGCGCAGGTCTGGTCGTAGATCAGCACGGATACGCCTTGGACTTCACGCAATTCGCGCTGCACGGCATCCATGTCCTTGCGATCGTGCAAGGTCAGGTGGGCGGGCAGGTTGCTGCGGTCGCTGTAGCGGCTCAGGTCTTCCGTCACCAGCGCAATGCGGGCGATGCCTTCGGCCGCCACCTGCTGCGCCATCATCGGGACGGTGATGAGGCCGTCCACGGGCTGGCCTCCCGTCATGGCGACGGCGTCGTTGTAGAGGATTTTGTAAGTGATATTCACCTTGGCCGCCTGCGCGGCACGGATGGCCAGATAACCGGAATGGAAATATGTGCCGTCGCCCAGGTTCTGGAACACGTGAGGCAGTTCCGAGAACGCGGCTTGCCCGATCCATGGCGCGCCTTCGCCGCCCATGTGCGTGGTCAGCTTGTTCATTTCCGGGTAGATCGACGTGGCCATCACGTGGCAGCCGATGCCGGCCAGCGCCAGGCTGCCGTCGGGGACCTTGGTCGAGGTGTTGTGCGGGCAGCCGGAGCAGTAGAACGCGGGGCGGAACGGCGTATTTACGGCCTTTTTCAGCACCGCATCCTTGGCGTCGAGGAAGCTCAGGCGTGCCTTGATCAGGTCGCACGTGACGGGGTCGGAAATCAGGCGCGCGATGCGGCTGGCGATGACCCGTGCCACTTGCGAGACGGAAAAATCCGCCTTCGAGGTCAGCAGCCATTCGCCGCGTGGCGCCACCCATTCGCCTTTTTCGTCGAATTTGCCGATCACGCGTGGGCGCACGTCGTCGCGCCAGTTGTACAACTGCTCTTTTAATTGGTATTCGACGATTTGCCGTTTTTCTTCGACGACGAGGATTTCATCGAGGCCTTGCGCGAATTCGCGCACGCTGTCCGGTTCCAGCGGCCACGGCATGGCCACCTTGAACAGGCGCATGCCGACGTCGGCCGCCATTTGCTCGTCGATGCCCAGCTCTTCCAGCGCCTCGAGCACGTCCAGGTAGGATTTGCCGGAAGCGATGATGCCCAGCTTGGCGTTCGGGCTGTCGATGGTGGTGTGGTTGAGCTTGTTTTCTCGCGCGTAAGCGAGAGCCGCATAGATCTTGTAATCCTGCATCAGCGCTTCCTGGTTGCGCGCCTGCTGGCCCAGCGGGATGCTCGACAGGCGCGCGTTCAGGCCGCCTTCGGGCATCTGGAAATCCTGCGGAATTTTCACTTCCACGCGGAACGGGTCGGCATCGATGGAGGCCGACGATTCGACCGTGTCGGCCAGTGCCTTGAAAGCGACCGTGCAGCCAGAAAAGCGCGACATGGCCCAGCCGTGGATGCCGAGGTCCAGGTATTCCTGCACATTGCATGGATACAGGACGGGGATCATCGAGGCGGAGAACAAATGGTCGGACTGGTGCGGCAGGGTCGACGAATAGGCGCCATGGTCATCGCCGGCCACCAGCAGCACGCCGCCCAGTTTCGCCGTGCCCGCATGGTTCATGTGCTTGAAGACATCGCCGCAGCGGTCCACGCCAGGACCCTTGCCATACCACATGGCGAACACGCCGTCGTACTTGGCCGGGCCGATCAGGTCGACCTGCTGCGAACCCCAGACGGCCGTGGCGGCCAGGTCTTCGTTGACGCCGGGCACGAACTGCACGTGGTGCGCTTCCAGCTGTTTCTTGGCTTTCCACAGGTTCTCGTCGAGGCCGCCCAAGGGCGAACCGCGGTAGCCGGAGATGAAACCGGCCGTGTTCAGGCCAGCAGCCTGGTCGCGCAGGCGCTGCATCATCGGCAGACGTACGAGGGCCTGGATGCCGGACAGGAAGATGGCGCCGGAAGTGGCCGTGTATTTGTCGTCGAGGCTGACGGTGGTCAAACGGGAAGTGTCGGGGGGTGTAGATGGCGCGGCACCGGCGTTTCTAGCGAACGCTGCGGAGCCGTTTTCCGTGGTCACGGACATGGCTGTCTCCAAAAGGGTGTTTCAGATGACGGCTGTACAAGGGACGCGCCCGGTAAGGCGCGCGCTGTGCAGACGGGATGGCCGCGTGTGGGCGGCACATAACTATTTTAAATTTAAAATAGTTAATGTGGTCAGTGTAGAACGACCATGGGGAAGGGGCAAATACGGTTTGACGATGGGGGTATAAGAAATACTTATGTCATGGGCGAGAGCACGTGCGCCCCCACCCAACGCCCGCTGCCGCACAGCTCGGCGGCCACTTGCAGCACGAGGTTCTTCACGGCATTGCCGGCATTCGTCAGGGGAATGTTTTTCGAGGCGCACAGGGCCACTGTGCGCGACAGGACGGGGCTGTGGATGGCGTAGCTGCGCATGGCGCCGCTGTCGAGTTCGGCCAGCAGGGGCGCGGCGGGCAGGATGGTGGCGCCCATGCCTGCCAGGATGGCCGATTTCAGGATGGCGATCGAGTTGATCTCGATCACGTTCGCCGTCTCGAGGCCCAGTTCGCGGGCGCGGCTGTCGATGCGCGGGCGCACGCCATGCTGCAGGCCCGGCAGGATCAGGGTGGCGCTCAACGCCTGCGGGAACGACAGCGCCGAGCCCGGGGGCGCGAACGGCGAGTCGCTGCGGCAGATGAAACGCATCTCTTCTTCCACCAGGAGACTGCAGGCAAACGGGGTCAGCTGGCCATCGTCGAACAGCACGGCCAGGTTGATGCGTCCCGATTTGAGCTGTTCATTGAGGTTGCCCGTGATTTCTTCCGTCAGTTGCAGGGTGATTTCAGGGTAGCGTTCGCGCGCGGCCAGCAGCAGGGGCAGGGCCAGCGCGCCCGATATGCTGTGCGGCAAGCCCAGGGTGACGTTGCCCGACGGCCGCGTGGCGCTTTGCGTGACGGCCGAACGGGCGTCGGCCACCTGTTTCAAAATCGCTTGCGCATGTTCGTAAAACACCTTGCCCGCGTCCGTGCTGAGCACGCCCTGGGCCGAGCGGTGCAGCAGCTGTACGCCCAATTCCTCTTCCAGCTGGCGCAGCTGCTGCGTCAGGGCCGGCTGCGCCACGTGCAGGATCAGGGCCGCGCGCGACAGCGAGCCGTGGTCGACGATGGCAACAAAGTAGCGTAATTGGCGCAGTTCCATGGGTCCCAAAAGCGGTGCGTTGAGCGGAAAAGCAGCATATTGCGCCGCAGCGCCGAACGCGGCCAGCAGAATAACAATTTTGTTATACTCATTCTAACGCCTTCGGTGTTCCAGCCGCGTATTTGTGGGATGACAGCATGCTCAAGAAAGTTGATTCGTCTCAATTAAAAGTGGGCATGTACATTCATGACCTCAGCTGCGACTGGATGACGCATCCATTCGTGCGCAACCGTTTCCTGTTGCGCAGCGACGATGAAATCCGCAAGATCGTGCAGGCAGGCATCCACGACGTGGTGATCGACAGCAGCAAGGGCCTCGACGTGCAGGACGCGCCCACGGTGGCGCAGGCGCAGGCTGACACGGAACGCGAACTGGTGCAGATCGCCACGCCGCCGCAAGTGGTCACGCGCGTGTCGCTGGGCATGGAACTGGCGCGCGCCACGCAGGTGCGGCGGCAGGCGGCGAGCCTGGTGCGCACGGTGATGGCTGATGTGCGCCTGGGCAAGGCGGTCGAGCTCGACCGCGTGCAGCACACGGTGCAGGATATTACCGAATCGATCCTGCGCAATCCCGGCGCCCTCGTCGGCTTGTTGCGTATCAAGAGCAAGGATGACTACACCTTCCTGCATTCCGTCAGCGTGTGCGCGCTGCTGGTGGCGTTTTGCCGCTCGCGCGGCATCGATGCGGCCACCACGCACCAGGCCGGTCTCGGCGGCTTGCTGCACGACACGGGCAAGGCGCTGGTGCCCGATAGCGTGCTGAACAAGCCGGGTCCCCTGAGCCCGGAAGAGTTTATCCAGATCAAGCGCCATCCGCGCGACGGCTATGACATCCTGCGCCAGTCGCCCGAGGTGGGCGCCATTCCCCTCGACATCACCCTGCACCACCACGAACGGCGCGACGGCAGCGGCTACCCGGACCAGCTGGCCGGCGACGCCATCAGCGAACTGGCGCAGATGGCCGCCATCGTCGACGTGTATGACGCGCTGACGTCGGACCGCAGCTATCACAAGGGTATTCCCGCCGCCGAAGCCTTGCGCAAGATCTATGAGTGGAGCAAATTCCACTTCAATCCCGTGTTAGCGCAGGATTTCATGCGCTGCGTGGGTATCTATCCGGTGGGCACCATGGTGATGCTGGAATCGGGCCGCCTGGCCGTCGTCATCGAGGCGCACGAAAGCAATCTGCTGGCGCCGAAGGTCAATGTGTTTTTCAGTACGAAGAGCAAGACCTACATCAAGCCGGAAACGGTCGACCTGTCGCGCGGCTTCGGCTTCGGCGGCGCCGACAAGATCGTCGGCCATGAGTCGGCCGCCAAGTGGCAAGTCGATCCCATGCGTTTTCTTTCCCTTGCAGACGCTTAGAAAAACTCTGCCGTATCGTTCGAGGTAATGGTTGTCAGCAAGCCTTTTGCCACCAGTTCGTCGTAGTGGCACGCCAGATTGCGGCCATGGCTCTTGGCGTAATACAAGGCCTGGTCGGCGCGGCCGAGGATGATGACGGGCGCTTCGTAGGCGTTGATGCTGACGAAGCCCACGCTGACGGTCACTCTGCCCACTTGCGGGAAGTCGTGCGCTTCGACATTGGTGCGGAAGCGGTCGATGATTTTCTGTGCATTTTCCAGGGTGATCGAGCGCAGCAGCACGACGAATTCCTCGCCGCCGAAGCGGAAGATGCGGTCTTGCGAGCGGAACGACGATTGCAGCTGGTTGGCGATCAGGATCAGCACTTCATCGCCATACAGGTGGCCAAATTTATCGTTGACCAGTTTGAAATGATCGACGTCGATCACGGCCAGCCATTGCCGTTCCGTGTCCGTATGGTGGCGCCGTTCTTCATCGACGGGACGCGGCTTTTCCGTTTCCGGTTCGCCGCGGCTGTGCAGGATTTTCGCCAGCTGGTCGTCGAAGGTCTTGCGGTTCAACAAGCCGGTGAGCGAATCGCGTTCGCTGTAGTCGAGCAAGTTCTGGAAATTGCGGTACACGCTGACGATGCCGCCGATCACCTGGATGGTGGCGCCCGTATACGGCGTGGGATTGGTGATTTCCAGGCAGGTGGTGACCTGGTCGCCGATCCAGATGGGCAGCCACAGCAGGTGGCGGCCGTCCGCGCACAGAGTGTCGGCGCTCGCTTCATGGCGCTTGATGCAGGCGGCCAGAGCCGGGTAGTCGGACAGCGGTTCGCCTGGCAGGGTCGGGTCGTTATGCTCTTCCATGCGGGCTACGCTGCCCGCCACGATGATGGCCCGCGACCGCACGAACACCTGGCCACGCACGGTGGTCAGCGCCAACACACGGGTCTGCGACGCGGCAGCGAGTTCCTGGACCGCCGAGATCACGGAGATGTCGAGCATCGTATGGTCGCGGTGCCCGGTCATGTCCACCATGTGTTTCAGTAGGGAATCCATTGTCGATCTCTGGAAAGTGGTCACACAAGTGTCGTCATACCAGCATTGCATCAAGCAAGAGCATGTTCGCGTCCGTCTACAAGAAGCCAAGATTTATTTGGTGGCATGACGCTCTGTACCGCCGGGCGAGAGGCCTTTCCAAAGAAGAGCTAAGCAGGATAATGTCTTTTTGCCTAATAGGCAATTAACGTATGCAATATTTCATGTAAATACATGAGATTCATGCACTGCATTGCAAAAAACTTGCCCTGACGCAGGCTTTCAATCCGGATCGCAACATTTGTTTGCGCCAGCCGCCATTTCACCAGAGTTTGATAATTTCCATGTGGAAACTTGTGGCGCGTCAATTTGCCAAAACGTGGACGCTTTATAGTCAATGTAATGGCGCAGAAATTTACGGCAGGAAACATATTAGCAGGAAAGGGCAATGTTTCCCACCCGATTGCGCCAGGGACTTGTGATTCACTTTTGGGAGCTTGTCATGCATACCTTCCTGTCGGCAGTACAGCAGTTTGTCAAGGATGAGGATGGCATTACGGCAATCGAATACGGCCTGATCGCGGCGTTGATGGCTACCGCCATCACGGCCGGTTTCTTGCTGATCAAGACCAACTTGCTGGCCGTCCTCACCGATATTTCGTCGAACCTGGTGTTGACGCCCTAAGCGGGTGCCCGCCGCTGGCCGGCCAGTGGCGGGTTTTTTTCGGGAGGTGTGCCATGCCTGCAACTGCCTTGTGCGACCTGCTGCTGCTGTGCTTTGTGACGGGGGCCGCCGTCAGTGATTTGATCCAACGCAAGATTCCGAATTGGCTGGTGCTGGCGGGCATGCTCGCCGCGCTGGCGCTGCATTTGTGGCTGTGGCCACACCGCGTGCCGCAACTGGTGCTGGGCGGCATGGCAACGGGTTTTTTCCTCTTTTTACCCTTGTACGTGCTGCGCGGCATGGCCGCCGGCGACGTCAAGCTGATCGCCATGGTGGGCGCCTTTGTCGGTCCCTGGCCCGTGCTGCAGATCTGTTTTGCCACATTTGTCCTGGGCGGCGTGATGGCCGTGCTGATGATCACCTGGCAGGGCAAGTGGCGCGTTTGCCTCGGTAATCTGCGCCAGCTGATGTGGCCGATGATCGCGCGCATGGCCGGCATTCCGCTGGCGCCAAGCGCGCTGGGCAGCGGCGCCAGCGTGGGCAACATGCCGTACGGACTGGCCGTTGCCTTGGGCTGCCTGGTGGTGCAAGGGCGGAATTATTTCTGATTGGCATTCATTGCTCTGAATCAATGGACGCCAGTTCTCGCTCGCTAGAATGAATTCTGTTCAATGCAGTCCTAACCGGCTTGGAGACGCAGCATGACCGAGGTCGACTATTCCATGAGCACCGACAGCGTGCCGCGCCCTGCCGACACGAACCTGATGCCGCCCTTGCCGCCGCAGCCGAAGAGCTTGCGTGAAACGGGACTCGAGCGGCCGCTGGTCGTCGAACTGATCGCCAAGCTGATGTTTGTGGGCGGCAAGACGCACCTGTCGGCGCTGACGACGCGCTTGCGCCTGTCGATCAATGTCTTGCGCGAAGTGCTCGATTTCATGGTGACGGAGCAGATGGCCGAAGTGGCCTGGCGCGGCGAATCCGATATCGATGTGCAGTACCAGCTGACGAGCGCCGGCAAGCAGCGCGCCAGCACCTTCCTCGAACGCTGCGCGTATATCGGCGCCGCGCCCGTCACCCTGGAAGCGTACCGCGCCATGGTGGCGCGCCAGTCGTGGCTGGCACAGGAACAGCGCGTCGGCAGCGATGACCTGGCCGCCGTGCTCGGTGGCGCCCATGCGGGGCCGGGCATGCTTGACGTGGTCGGCGCGGCCCTGCATTCGGGGCGCTCGCTGTTGCTGTACGGTCCGCCCGGCAGCGGCAAGTCCACCCTGGCATTGCAGCTGGGACAATTGCTGCACGGCCTCGTCGCCGTGCCCTACGCCATCGTCGTCGGCCACGACATCATCCAGTTGTACGATCCGGCCCAGCACCTGCCGCCCGCGCCGCAGCACGTCAGCCATGCGCGCCAGGCGCTGGAACGCCGCAGCACGGATATTCGCTGGGTGCTGTGCCAGCGTCCCGTGATCCACGTGGGCGCCGAGCTCGACGCCGGCATGCTGGAACTGCGCCATGACGCCAGCGGCGGCTGCTACCAGGCGCCGCCCCATGTGCGGGCGAATAACGGCATGCTGATCATCGACGACCTGGGCCGCCAGCGCCTGGGCGCGCAAGAATTGCTGACGCGGCTGATGCAGCCGCTGGCGCGCGGCAGCGATCAGCTGGGCCTGCCCGGCGGCGTGCAGATCAGCGTGCCGTTCGATAATGCCCTTGTGCTGGCCACGAACGTGCCGCCGGGCGAGCTGTTTGACGCCGCCTTGCTGCGCCGCATCGGCTACAAGGTGCAGGTGGGGCCGCTGGCCGAGAACGCCTATCGCGCCCTGTTCCGCCAGCAATGCCGGCTGGCCGGTATGGCCATCGACGAAATGGCTATCAACCATTTGCTGCAGCTGCATGGCGCGCAGGGACGGCCCTTGCTGGCCAGCTATCCGCAGGAATTGCTGGCGCGCATGGGCGACTTCGCCGGCTTCGCCGGCTGTGAAGCGCGCCTGACGGTGGCCGCCCTGGAGCAGGCCTGGAGCAGCCTGTTTGCCAGCTGCGACATGCCGGCCGCCAGCCTGTGCGAGCGTATCGCATGAAAAACCGGCGCGCCCTCCTGATGATGGTCCTGGCCGTGGTGCTGGGTCTGCTGGCCGTGCTGCTGGCCTCGCACTGGCTGCTGCGCCAGACGCCGGCCGGCAAGGGCAAGATCGTCGTCGCCTCCACCGATGTCAATCTGGGCCAGCGCCTGACACCCGAGATGCTGCGCCTGGCCGAGTGGCCGGCGGAAAGCTTGCCGCAAGGCGCGCTGCAAGACCCGGCAAAACTGGCGGGACGCGTGCTGAAAACCAGCGTGTTGCGCGGCGAGCCGCTGAGCGAGGCCAAGCTGGCCCCCGTCGGCACCCTGGGTGGCCTGTCGGCCCTGATCACGGAAGGGCGGCGCGCCATCACCGTGCGCGTCAACGACGTGATCGGCGTGGCCGGCTTCGCCTTGCCGGGCAACTATGTCGACATCATCGTCAGTACCCAGCAAGATGCCGGCGACCGCGCGTTTCCGCAAAGCCGCAACATTTCCAAGATCGTGCTCGAACGCATCCTCGTGCTGGCCGTGGCGCAGGAAGTGGGGCGCGACGAGACCAAGCCGCGCGTGGTCAACGCGGTGACCCTGGAAGTGACGCCGGAACAGGCGGAAAACCTGGACCTGGCGCGCAGCGTGGGCAGCCTGTCGCTGGTGCTGCGCAACCAGGTCGATCCGCAGCCGGGCGTGACGGCGGGCGCGACCAAGCTGACCTTGCTGGGCGGACCGCACGACGCCGAGCCTGCTCCCGTGCCTGCCGCCGCCCCCGTGCTGGCCGTGGCGCCGCGTCCGGTGCGCGTGGCGAAGGCGCCGCCGGAACCACAGCGCCAGTGCAGCACCGTCATCGATGGGACGCGCCAGTCGCGCGAATGTTTTTAGCCAACCATGGACACGCTCATGAACCGCGCCCTGCTGACACTGTGCTGCCTGCTGTTGCCGCTTGCCGGCGCGGCAGCCGATCCTGGTCCCCGCTGCGGCGGCGAAGCGGCGACGCCCGGCAACTTGCAGCTGCAGGTGGGCAAGTCGAGCATGTTGCGCCTGCCCGAGGCGGTGCTGGCCCGCAGTGTCGGCAATCCGGCCATGCTGCAAGCCATGCTGGTCGCGCCCGACACTTTATATGTGGTCGGTGTCGACGTGGGCAGCACGAATATGATCATCCAGGGACGCAGCGGCGTGTGCAGCGTGGTGAACGTCAGCGTCAGCATGGATCCGTCCGGCTTGCAAACGACCCTGGCGGCCCTGATGCCGGAAGAAAAAGCCATTCGCGTCACGGCCGTGGCCGACACCCTGGTGCTGTCGGGCACGGTGCAGGACGCTGGTGCCGTGCTGCGCGCCACCGAGCTGGCGCACGCGTATGTGCGCCGCGCTACCGCACCGCTGGCGCTGCCCAAGCCCGCCGACGGCGCCGCCATGCCGGCTGCCGCCACGGTGCCCGCTGGCGGCGCGGGTGGTGCAAACAGCCGCATCATCAATATGCTTGACGTCAGCGCGCCGCAGCAGGTGATGCTGGCCGTGCAGATCGCCGAAGTGTCGAAGTCGCTGCTGGAGCGGCTGGAAGTGGGCGCCACCTTGCGCTTCGCGTCCGGCAGCTGGGCCACCACCTTGCTGTCGAATTTCCTGAGCGGCACGGCCAATGGCTTGCTCGACGTGCGCAAGTCGAATGGCCAGCAGCTGACCATCGAGGCGCAGAAACAGGATGGCCTGGTGCGCATCCTGGCCGAGCCGACCGTGATGGCGATCAGCGGGCAGGAGGGCAGTTTTCTGGCCGGCGGCAAGATCTTCATTCCCGTCGGCCAGGACAACAACAAGATCACCTTGGAAGAGCGCGAGTATGGCGTCGGCCTGCGTTTTACGCCCACCGTGCTGTCGGGCGGGCGCATCAATTTGAAGGTGGCGCCGGAAGTGTCGGAACTGTCGCGCGAGGGGGTGGGCATTTCCGCCGCCGGCGTCAGCGGGCGCTCCATTTTGCCCGTGATTACCACGCGGCGCGCCTCGACCACGGTGCAGCTGTACGACGGCCAGAGCTACGCCATCGGCGGCTTGATCAAGAACAACCAGGTGAGCAACATCACGGGCGTGCCGTGGCTCAGCGAGCTGCCCATCCTCGGCGCGCTGTTTCGCAGCACGGACTTCCAGCATGACCGCACGGAATTGTTGTTCGTCATTACCGCGCACCTGGTGAAACCGTTGCCGGCGGACGCCGTGCTGCCGACGGCGCAGCTGGCGCCACCCTCGCGCACGGACTTGATGTTGCGCGGCAAGATGGAAGGCACCTTGCCGCTGGCGCCGCCGTCCGTGCCGCCACCGCGCGCGGCCAACGGCTTCGAGTTGAAATGAGACGGGGAGACACGCCATGCCGAACTCGCTCCTGATATTGCTGCGGCGCCTGGCCGCCCTCGCCCTGGCCATGCTGCTGGCCGCCTGCGCGCACAGCAGCACGCCACAGCTGGACCCGCGCTTCGGCGACGCCGTGCGCCTGGCCATGACGCAGCAGGTGCGCGATCCGGCCAGCGCGGGCAATCGCCAGCCTGCCGACGGCCTGGACGGGCCCAGCGCGCACGCCGTCATGCAGCGCTACCGCGCCTCGTTCGTCGAACCGAACGGCCAGGCGCCGCAGCCGGTGCAGTTCATGCTGGGAGGCGGCAATGGCAAATAGACGCCAAGGCCAGCGCGGGGCGATGCTGATCGCCTTTTCCATCCTGCTCATCCTGGTGCTGGGTTTTATCGGCCTGGCGCTCGACGTGGGCCAGGTCATCGGCCGCAAGACGGAATTGCAGAACCTGGCCGACAACGCGGCGCTGGCGGCGGCTGCGGAACTGGTGGGCACGCCCGAAGGCTTGCTTGCTGCCGTGACGAAGGCCAAGAGCAGCGCGGCCGACAAGAGCGCGTGGCGGCGCCGCATGCAGGGCGCGATCCTGTCGGACGCCAGCATCCGCTTCGCCAGCGTGCCCGACGCGCCCGCCAGCGAATGGCATGCGGCGGGCGCCGTGCCCGATGCGGCCACGGCGCTGTTCGTGCGCATCGATACGCAGGCCAATGAGCCGTCGCTGGGGCGGGTGGCGACGGCGTTCCTGGGCGCCTGGTCGCCGGCGCTGCGCACCCTGGACACGGGCGCGCGCGCCGTGGCGGGACGTACCAGTCTGAACCTGACGCCGCTGGCCGTTTGCGCACTGTCGGCCAGCGCGGCCAGTGCGCGCACGAATGCGGCGCTGCTGCCGGCCGTCGAGCTGCTGGAATATGGCTTTCGCCGCGGCGTGGCGTATAACCTGTTGAAACTCAATCCGAACGGCCCGGCGGCCGAACATTTCGTGCTCAATCCCCTGGGCCAGCCGGGTGTGGTGGGACCGTCGCTGCAGGTCGGCGAGACCAGCGTGTTGCCGTTTGTGTGCAGCGGCACGGTGCTGTACCCGCGCATCGGCAGCGCGCAAGTGCACGTGCACCGGCCGTTTCCCGCCACCTTGTGGCCGGCCTTCAACGCACGCTTCAACCTGCACGCGGGCAGCGGCTGCCATCCCGTCACGTCGCCGCCCGACACGAATATCCGCGCCTATCCGAATGCGGCCGCGAACTGGTGGATGACGAACACGCCTGACGCGCCGAGCGCCCTGAGCACCGGCAATCCGCTGCTGTCCGTGGCCGATCCGGAATCGAACGCGACGCCGCCCGCCGTCGGCAGTTATGGGCCGCTGTGGTCGTTTGGCAGGGCGGTCAAGTACAGCAGCGTGAAGCCGGCCGGCGGCTATCTGCCGTTTGCCACCAGCGACTGGAGCAAGCTGTATCCGGCCCTGCCCGCCGCGCCGGCCGCCAAGTCCGGCTATCCTGCCACGCCGCCATACCAGACGCTGGGATTCCAGACGGCACCGACCGGCAACACGGGCGTGGCACAACGGCGCCTGCTGCATATTCCCTTGCTGGCCTGCCCGCTGCCGGCCGGCAGCGACGTGCTGGCGCAAGTGCGCGGCATCGGCCGCTTCTTCATGACGGCGCCGGCCACCAATGGCGTGCTGAGCGCCGAATTTGACGGCCTGGCGGCCGAGGGCGCGCTGATGGGCCCCGCGGAGTTGCTGCAATGAGGCCGCCCTGCCGCGCGCCACGCCGCCAGCATGGTGTCGCCGCCATCGAGCTGGCGCTGATCATGCTGTTTTTCATGGGCCTGTTGCCCTTCGTGCTGCTGTTCGGCCGCGCGCTGCTGGTGTACACGGCCCTGCAGAAAAGTACGCACGATGCGGCGCGCTACCTGGCGACCGTGCCGCTGTCGCAGATGGCCAGTATCGGCACGGCGACCCAGGGCGTCGCATTTTCGCGCCAGATGGTGGTCGAGGCGATGGCGGAAAGCTGGCCCACCATGGAGTCCGTCCGGGTCAGCGTGGACTGTACCTATGCCGACGATTCCTACAACTGCGGCAATTACGGGACGCCGCCGCAGCAGGTGCATATCAAGGTGTCGGTGGACATGCCCATCGTCTTCCTGCCAGACCTGACGCGCGCGTGGCTGCCGCAGCTGGCGCCGATCCCCTTGCGTTCCAACGCGACATTGCGCTATGTCAATTAACCTGCGCCTGCGCCTGCGCCGCCAGCGCCAGGGCGGTGTTTTTGCCGTCGAGTTCGCCATGCTGGCGCTGTTGTTCTTTCTCTTCCTGTTCGCCATGCTGGAATTGGCGCGCGCCGTGTACCTATGGAATATGGTGCACGAGATTACCCGGCGTGCCGCGCGCGGCGCGGCCGTCACCGATTTCAGCAATGCAAGCGCGCTGCAGGCCGTGCGCACGCATGCCGTGCTGCGCGCCGCGCCGGGCGTGCTGCCGCTGGGCGGCGGCATCAGCGACGCGTATGTGCGCATCGATTATCTGTCGCAGTCGAGCAGCGGCGCCGCGCTGGCGGCCGTGCCGGTAACGGTGATGCCGGGCTGCCCGCAACGCAACCGCATCAATTGCCTGGACGACCCGCATGGCGCCAGCTGCATCCGTTTCGTGCGCGCGAGCCTGTGCGTGCCTGGCGACGGCGGGCGTTGCGAGAGCGTGCCATACCGGCCCATCCTGCCGCTGCTGAACGTGATGTTTCCCTCCGGAGCAGGCGCCGTGCGCCTGCCCAACGGCGCCACCATGGCGGTGGCCGAGTCGTTGGGCTATCCGGACAATCCCGGTTTTTGTCCTTGAGCGCCACTTGACGGCGCAGCCGAATGTGTAGACCTGAAAGAAGCGAGGAAGTGCGATGAAAGCCTTGATGATTAGCCGCGACGCCAGCTTGCACGACGAAATTGCCGCGCAGGGGGCGGCCCGCATGCCCGTGCTGCGCCTCCTGGAACGGCGCAGCGGCCTGCGCGACGCCGTCGAGCGCATGCTGCCGGAAGCGCCGGAACTGGTGATCGTCGACGCCAGCGGCATCGATGCCGATGAAGCTGACCTGCTCGAGCGCCTGGCGCGCCAGTATCCGCTGGCCGTGCTGATGCTGCTCACGCGCGGCCAGCAGCAGGATGTGCTCATACGCGCCATGCGCGCCGGCATGCGCGAAGTGCTGCAGCTGCCGCTGGTGCACAAGGCCTTTCACGAGGCGATGGACAGGGTCGATATCCAGGCTGGCGTGACGCAGATGCGCGACGGTAAAGTGCTCGCCTTCATCTCGTGCAAGGGCGGCAGCGGCGCCACCTTCCTGTCGACGAATTTTTCCTACGCGCTGGCCAGCCTGGCCGGCTGCAAGGTGCTGCTGATCGACCTGCACGGCCAGTTCGGCGACGCCACCTTGTACGTGTCGGACCAGAAGCCGGCCATGACCCTGTCCGACATCTGCGCGCAGATCGCGCGCATGGACGGCGCCTTTCTCGCCTCGTGCCTGGTGCACGTGACGCCGAACTTCGGCGTGCTGGCGGCGGCCGACGACCCGTCGCACAAGGTCGACATGCAGCCCGAGCACATGGATCGCATCCTGGCCGTGGCGCGCCAGCACTACGACTACATCGTGCTCGACGTGGGGCGCCAGATCGATGCGCTGTCGCTGCGCGCGCTCGACAACGCCGACGCCATCTATCCGGTGCTGCAGCTGGCCTTGCCCGATATCCGCGACGGGCGCCGCCTGCTCGACATTTTCCGTTCGCTCGGCTATCCGGGCGAGCGCCTGCGCCTGATCGTCAACCGCTATGAGAAGGGTGGTCGCCTGCGCCTGGCGGACCTGGAGCAGGCGCTGAGCGCGGAAGTGGTGCACACGGTGCCCAACGATTACATCGCCGCCACCGATTCCGTCAACCAGGGCATTCCGCTGCTGCAGCTGTCGCGCACCAGCGCCGTGGCGCGCAGCCTGGCCGAACTGGTGGAACTGGTGACGGCACGCCGCGTGACGGAAAGCCGCGGCCTGTTCGACCGCCTGTTCAGCCGCAGCGAGGCTTGACGCGGTCGCCGATGAACGATGTCAAGGCTCCCGCCGGGAGCCATCATGGGAGCCGAGATGACTTTACGCGAACGCCTGGCGGCGAATGAAACGGTGCGCCCCGCCACGAATGGACAAGGCGCGCTGGCGCTGCACGCCTACCAGGAACTGAAAAAAACCATGCACCAGACGATACTCGACCGTATCGACCTGGAACGGTTAAAACGCCTGACGGCGGAGCAGTTCAAGCACGAACTGGCGCTGCTGGTGCAGCGCGTGATCGAGGAAGAGCGCATCGTGCTGAACCAGCATGAGCGGCATAGCCTGGTGCTCGACATCCAGCACGAGATGCTGGGCTTTGGCCCGCTGGAACCCCTGCTGGCCGATGCCAGCGTGTCCGACATCCTCGTCAATACCTGCGACAAGGTGTATGTGGAGCGGGGCGGGCGGCTGCAACTGACGGACGTGACCTTCCACGACAATGCGCACCTGATGAAGATCATCGAAAAGATCGTCTCGCGCGTGGGGCGGCGCGTCGATGAATCGAGCCCGATGGTCGACGCGCGCCTGCCCGACGGCTCGCGCGTGAATGCCATCATTCCGCCGCTGGCCGTCGATGGACCGATTCTGTCGATTCGGCGCTTTGCCGTGCAGCCGCTCACCATCGCCAACCTGCTCGATTACAAAAGCCTGACGCCGCCCATGGTGCAGGTGCTGCAGGCGCTGGGCCAGGCCAAGGTCAACATCCTGATCTCGGGCGGCACGGGCAGCGGCAAGACGACCCTGCTCAACGTGCTATCCGGCTTCATTCCCGGCAGCGAACGCATCGTCACCATCGAAGATGCGGCCGAACTGGCGCTGCGCCAGCCGCACGTGGTGCGCCTGGAAACGCGCCCGCCGAATATCGAGGGCAAGGGCGAAGTGAGCCAGCGCGCGCTGGTGCGCAATGCGCTGCGCATGCGGCCCGACCGCATTATCCTGGGCGAGGTGCGCGGCGCCGAGGCGCTCGACATGCTGCAGGCGATGAACACGGGCCATGAGGGTTCGCTGGCGACCATCCACTCGAACACGGCGCGCGACGCGCTGGCGCGGCTGGAAAACATGGTCGGCATGGCCAACGTGAACCTGACGCCGCGCGCCACGCGCCAGCAGATCTGTTCGGCCGTGACGGTGGTGATGCAAGTGTCGCGCCTGACGGACGGCGCGCGCAAGCTGGTCAGCCTGCAGGAAGTGACGGGCATGGAAGGCGACATCATCGCCATGCATGAAATTTTCCGCTTCGAGCAGACGGGCGTCGATGCCGATGGCAAGGTGCAGGGCCACTTCTGCGCCACGGGCGTGCGGCCGCGCTTTACGGAACGGCTGCGCATGTTCGGCGCGCCCGTGCCCGACAGCGTGTTCGACCCCGACCGCATCTACGAGTAAGGAGGGAACCATGGACCTGGTCTTCTACGGCTTTGCCGTGCTGCTGTTCGCCGCCTGCATCCTGATGGTGGAGGGCGTTTGGCTGTGGTGGTCGGGCACGCATGGCAGCGCGGCACGACGCATCAACCGGCGCTTGCGGCTGATGGCGGCGCGCGGCGAGGGGGGCGGCGAGCGGGTCTCCATCCTCAAGCAGCGCCGCTATGCGCGTTCGCCCGGCCTGGAGCGCTTGCTGCGGCGCGCGCCGCAGGCGGCGCGGCTCGATCGTTTGCTGCTGCAATCGGGCTTGTCCTGGTCGGTGGCGCAATTCCTGGGCGGCACCGGCGCCTTGCTGCTGGCGGCCTTGCTGCTGCTGGCGGCATGGTCCATGCCCGTGCCCGGCGCCGTGCTGCTGTTGTCCTGCGCCGCGAGCGCACCGTGCTTGTGCGTGCTGCGCGCGCGCGCGGCGCGGCTGAAAAAGATCGAAGCGCAACTGCCGGAAGCGGCCGATTTCCTGGCCCGTGCGCTGCGCGCCGGGCACTCGTTTTCGAACGTGCTGCAGATGGTCGGCGATGAACTCAATGAGCCGATCAGCGGCGAATTCAAGATGGCGCACGAAGAGATCAATTACGGCGTGCCGATGAACGAGGCGCTGCAAAACCTGGCCGCGCGCATTCCGCTGACGGACTTGCGCTACCTCGTCATCGCCGTGCTGGTGCAGCGCGAATCGGGGGGGAATTTGGCCGAGGTGCTGGTCAGCATCGCGCGCATCATCCGCGCCCGTTTGAAGCTGCTGGGGCAGGTGCGCGTGCTGTCGGCCGAGGGACGCATGTCGGCCTGGGTGCTGGGCCTGATGCCGGTGGTGATGATCGGCGTCATGGCGCTGGTCAACCCGCAATACATCCGCCTGCTGTGGACCGATCCCAGCGGCATCAAACTGCTGTGGTACGCGGCCGGCATGGTGGCGCTGGGCGTGGTCTGGATGCGCAATGTGATCCGCATCCGCATCTAAAACAGGAGGTGCTATGAGCGGTGCACAACTGCTGTTTCTCGTGATCGTCTTTGCCGTGGTGGTGGCGCTGGCCCTGCTGGCGTGGGTGATCTTCTTTCCTGGCACTTTGCGCCAGCGCCTGTTTGGCGCCACGGCGCCGGTCGCCAGCGCGGCGGTGGTGGAAAATGGCTGGGTGGAGCGCGTGGCGCGCGTGGCGCAGCCGTTCAGCAAGCTGTCGCTGCCGGAAGAGGGCTGGGAACGTTCGCCGCTGCGTACGCGCTTCATGAACGCGGGCTGGCGGCAGGCAAGCGCGCCGGCCCTGTATTTTGCGGCGAAGACCGTGCTGGCCCTGCTGTTTCCCACCGTGCTGGGGCTGTATGCGGCCAGCGCCATGGCGGCGCAGCTGCGCAGCGTGCTGCTGTTGCTGCTGTGCGTCAGCGCCACCGTCGGCTATTACCTGCCGAACCTGGTGCTGGCCAGCACGGCCAAGCGGCGCCAGCGCGACATCTTTGAAAACATCCCCGACGCGCTCGACTTGCTGACCGTGTGCGTGGAAGCGGGCCTGAGCCTGGAGCGCGCGCTGGTGAAGGTGTCGGGCGAAATCCATATCAAGAGCGTGGTGTTGGCGCAGGAGTTGCAGCTGGTGCTGATGGAAATGCGCGCCGGCTTTTCCAAGGAAAAGGCGCTGCGCAACCTGGCCCTGCGCAGCGGCGTGGAAGACGTCGACACCCTGGTCGCCATGCTGATCCAATCGGAACGCTTCGGCACGAGCATGGGCGATTCGCTGCGCGTGCATTCGGAAAACCTGCGCGGCAAGCGCAGCTTGCTTGCAGAAGAGGCGGCAGCGAAGATCGCCCTGAAACTGCTGTTCCCGCTGATCTTTTGCGTCTTTCCCACCCTGATGCTGGTGCTCATGGGGCCGGCCGTGATCGAAGTCTATCGCGTGCTCGTGCCGGGCATGGCCAGCCGCTGAAAGGAACTACCATGCGCTTGACGATTTCCCGCCTGGCCGCCACCTGCGCCTGCCTGGGCCTGGCCGCCTGTACCACGCAGCTGGCCCACGTGCCGGTGGCGGCGTGGCCCGACGCCGATGCCGCCTATGCGGCGGGGCGCCAGCATTTCGAGCGGGGCGACTTGCCCGCTGCGCAAACGGCCTATGAGCAAGCCCTGCGCCATGCGCCGCGCCACGTGAACGCGCGCAATGGCCTGGCCGTGCTGCATGCGCAGCGCGGTGAACACGACGCGGCGATCGCCCATTGGCTGGCCTTGACGCAGGAGGCGGGCATGCCGCAGCCGCGGCAGGCCTATCTGTTCAGCAATCTCGGTCATGCCTATTATTTGAGCGGACGCGATGCGCAAGCGTTGACTGCGCTGGAACAGGCCTGTCTGCTCGACCCGCTCAATGCGTTGACCTGGCGGCATCTGGCGCAGGTGCTCGAACGGCTGGGGCAGCACGAGCGCGCGGCCGTCATGCGGCGCCAGGCGAGCAGCTTGCAGGAACACGATGTGCGGCGCGACATGGCCTTGTTGCGTGCCGAGGCGCCGCCGAAGCTTGCGCCCGAGCCTGTGCCGGATGCGCGCGCCATGGCGCGCGTGGAGATCACGCAGAGCGACGGCATGGCCCGCTTGCAGCGCGTGCCGGCGGCGGTGCGCAGCCTGCCCGTTAGCGCGTCGTTGCCGGCGGCGTCCGTGCCTGTGGCCGGCGCGCCGCATCCGCGCCTGGAAATTGTCAATGGCAACGGCGTGCCTGGCCTGGCAGCCGCGCTGGCGCGCAGCCTGGCTGGTGCGCCCGTGCAAGTGGTGCGCCTGGCCAATGAAACCAGCTTCCAGGTGGCGCGCACACGCGTCGAATACCGGCCCGCGCAGGAGCAGGCGGCGCGCCAACTGGCTCGCCAACTCGGTGCACAGGTGCGTACCCAGGTGCAGATCCAGGCCGCCGACTGCCCCGTCAGCGAACTGCGCCTGGTGCTGGGGCGTGACCTCAGCGATCCCGCCATGCTGCACCGCTATTATCTGCAGCAATTGCAGCTGGCGCGCCGGGCGCTGGCGCGGCTCGGTTAACACATCTCTGCCGCATAAAAAAGCGGCGCCTTTGCGGGCGCCGCGTGCTTTTCATGCTGCGGATTATTTCGGCTGCCGGCGGCGCGTAAAAGCCAGGGCTGCCAGTCCCGTGCCCAGCAGGAACAAAGTGCCTGGCTCCGGTACTTGCAAGGGTTCGATGACGACGATGTCGGTACGCGTGGACTTGGAAAAGTTCAAGGTGTAGCTGCCGGCGGGCAGGGCGAAATTCGACGTCAGCGAAAACATCGCAAAGCCATTCGTGAAGGCGCGCCCGGTGGCCGGGTCGTTGGTGCCGGCCGTCATGTTCAGGCTGAAGGGATCGAGGCTGCCGACCGTATGGTTGCCATTGACGTCGCTGCCATTGTTGGCGTCGCCATCGGGCGCGAACTGGAAGATCACGCCATCGGCATTCGCGTTCGACAGGCAGCCCACGGGACTGGAAGTATTGCACGAGATATTGAAGATATCCATGATCGACACGCTCGACTTGTCACCCATGGTCGTCACGCTGGTGCGCAGGTCGCGCCGTCCCATGAAGTTGAAGGTGATGAAGCCGGCGCTCGACAGGGTCAGGTTGACGGAGCCGGTGAGCGTATCGCCTGCCGTGGCCGTGGCGGCGCCGACCGTGTCGCGCTGTGCTTCCGCAACGGCGCGCACGGTGGAGCCGGCGGCCGTGAGCATATTGCCAAAGGCATGCGCGTCGCCGCGCGCGAACTCCAGGGTGGAACTGGGGCTGGGTGCGTAGTTATTTTGCGGCAAGCCGCTGCAGCCGCCGCCCGAACATACTTGCAGCACGTCGGCGTTGGCGGCCGGGCCCGTATTGACGGCGCGCGGATTGACGGCCACGCCGCCCTCGAAGAAGGCGCTGTCGCTGGCATTGCGGTTGGCGCCGGCCAGCGACAGCGCGCCAGCGCTGGTGGTGATGCGGAAAGAGTTCAATTCGTTGACGGCCAGGCCGTACGCGCCGGCCTGCGCCTGGCCGCTGGCCAGCAGACTTGCCGCCGCCAGTGCGCCCAGCCAACCCAGGGTCTTGCTTCGTGTGTGATCGACATTCATCGCAGCCTCTTATCGTAGTCAGTCTCGGAAAATCCGGGGGAGAAAGAATCCAGAATGACCTGCCTGGATTCATCTCGTAGACAGTGATAAGCAGCTTGCGTGCCACACAAAAAAAGCATATTGAATCAAGGGCTTGCGCAAAGCGGACTGAGCCGGTGGAAGCAAAGTGTAAGAAAGGCCGACGCCGCTTTCAGGTGCCCCGGTGATAGCCGAGGTGGCCGCCGGAATTGCGCGCGCAGCCGCAGCCGATGCGCGCCACCTCCTCGCCTTCCGTCAGTTTCCAGTTGGTAATCGTCGTGTGCTGCCAGTCGATGTCGCTTTTCTTGACAGGCTTTACCGTCAAGGTGCGGTTTTCCGCATCCGTGTACTCCATCAGCTCCTCGTCGTCGTCGATGTCGAAATGGCGGTGGATCAGGGAAATGCCGAAGCGGTCGAGCGCGCCATAACGTTGCAGCACGTCGCGCAGTTCGCGAAAGCAGGCGAGGTCGTCGGGCAGCAGCGGATTGACGGCGGAAATATCGGCGACGGGCTGCCATTGCATGGCGTGGATGTTCAGGCTGTGCATGATAGGCTCCTGTGCCCCGTGATGGTAGGACCAGGCTGCCAGAGGGGCACTGGCAACCTGTCGAAACGTCTATCGTGGCCGCAAAGCCGATGCGGCGTTTGCGCCAGATCAAAGGTGCGGCACATCGCCTCGCGCCGATAATTGCCCGGTAAAATAGGCCATGGCAAACAAAACCCCCACTTTCCCCGGCGCACGCACGGGCCGCGGCCAGGTCCTGGCCGTGCTGCTGTCGAACCGCGACCAGTCCGGCGCCGAACCGCTGCAAGGCCGCGTCTCGCTGGCCGCCATCGTGAAAGCGCTGAAACGCAAATACCATTGGCCGATCGAGACGCACAGCTTTCCCGCCAACACGCAGGACGGCCGCGCCAGCTGGGCGACCGTCTACAGCTTGCCGGAAAAGGTCATAGAGACCGCGCTCGACAGCGGCGGCCGGGAATGGCTGGAGAGCCGGGGAGCGGTCGGGCGGCGGTGAGTTGCCGACCTACCCTATTCGAGCCGGAAGCCGACCTTCAGCGTGACCTGGAAGTGCGCCACCTTGCCATCGACGATATGCCCGCGCGATTCCGTCACTTCATACCAGTCCATATGCTTGACCGTCAGCGCCGCCTTGGCAATGGCATCGCGTATCGCCTGATCGCTGCTTTCGGTAGACGTTCCCACCAGTTCGATCAGCTTGTAAGTGTGTGCGGACATGATATTCCCCCAGGTAGGCAAGCCAGACATCGGGAGCCTGCATTGCGCAAGCACATGCTCATCTTGCGCCTAAATGTGCTGATAGTCATTGCGCGGTGCAGCAATGCGAGCGTGAAGTGGGGAAAGGCCAAAGTCATGCTGACAGTATTGCTGTCAATGCAAGTGGTGGCTTGAGTTACTTGACGCAATGATGATCTCTCTGGCAGAAGTCGGTTTACAATCGAACGCAATGCTACTGGGAGAATGTTCAATGAAAATCAAGAGACTGCTTCAGTACATTTTATTTTTGGCAGGTTCACTAAGTTTGGCATGTGCTGACGCTCAAGTGGTGGTGCAAGCAAGTGCAGTTAAATTGCAGCCGTACATTGATAGGGATCAGTCCGGCTTTTTCTCATGCGGCGTACGCGCCATCATCACTGACTCCAGACCGGGATTTGTCGATGCTCATGACTTTACCTTGGCAATCCGTGCCGATATGGCAGGAGGACTAATTAAAGCCGGCAAGTCTAGTACTTCAAATAGTAGTCTCGTTAAGGGAAAACCTAATACGAATGCTGTCCTGCCTGCACCAATCAAGTTCTGGATTGCCAAAGAGGCCGAAGGAAAGGCAATATCTCCACTGCACATCATTGCTGCTGAGACACCTGGATACATTCTTGAGGCTACCGACCTTAGCCTAACAGTCAGCGCAATTTTGGCAATTACAAGTGGCGAACGTATGCAGTTTGCGAATCGCTACAAGAATGAAACTGTCGATACAGTTATCGCATTCGCCGCAACGATGCCAGAGAATGAGCGGCAATCGCTACTGATATGTCTTTCTGATGTTGCTGATCGATTAGGAGAGCTCAGCAATTGACACTGCCTTATTTGTCGAAAGGACGATCCGTACATAAACCGCTGCACACGGATTAGACAAAGCAAGCTATTCAAGGGTTAGATGGAAACGACACCTAAGCCGGAAACAAAAAGGGCTACCAGCCGAAGCGGGTAACCCTTTGATTTCCTACTGAATTCTGGTGCCGACTGCCGGTTTCGAACTGGCCACCTGATGATTACAAATCAACTGCTCTACCAAATGAGCTAAGTCGGCAAAAACTGCGCGTTGCGAATTATACGCTATTTAATGCGTGTCAGGGTCGGGCGGCCGCCTTTTTTTGGTGGCTCGTCGTCGCCTGGTGTGGCGCTGTCGCGTTGTTCGGGGGAGCTGGTCGGCACGGACGACAGAGTCGGGGCGCTGGCGGTGGGGGCGAGCACAGGCGGCGGGACGTCGGCGGAGGCCGGGCTGTCCGTCGGTTGCGCGTCGGGGTCATCATTGCCCAGCACGGGCTCGAAGGCCATGCCTTGGCCGTTTTCGTTGGCGTAGATGGCCATCACGTTGTCGACCGGCACGTAGATTTCGCGCGAGACGCCGCCAAAGCGGGCGTGGAAGCGGATGGCGTCGTTGTCCATCTTCAGGCCGCTGGTGGCGCCGAAGCTGATGTTGAGCACGATTTCGCCCTTTTTCACGTATTCCATCGGTACCGTGGTGCGCGAATCGACTTTGACCGCGAGATAAGGCGTGTAGCCGCTGTCGGTGCACCACTCGTAGATGGCGCGCAGCATATAAGGTTTGGTTGAGATTTCAGACATGGTAGGCACTGTGAGGCGGGAGCGCCCCCACAAGGCGGGCGCACCGGTAATTCAAAAGACTGGCTGCTGACGCAAGAGATCCCGGCAAGCGCGGCTTGCCGGGAATATCTTTTAACGACGCATCACTTTCTCAGACGGAGTGAGTGCTTCAATATAGGCTGGACGCGAGAAGATGCGTTCGGCGTATTTCATCAGCGGTGCGGCCGTCTTCGACAGTTCGATGCCGTAGTGGTCCAGGCGCCACAGCAGCGGCGCGACAGCCACGTCGAGCATCGAGAATTCGTCGCCCAGCATGTATTTGTTTTTCAGGAACAGTGGCGCCAGGGTCGTCAGGCGGTCGCGGATTTCCGCGCGTGCCTTGTCGTGGGCCTTGTCGTTGCTCTTGGCGCGTTCGCTTTCCAGCACGTGCACGTGCACGAACAGTTCTTTTTCGAAATTGAACAGCATCAGGCGCGCGCGGGCACGCATCAGCGGATCGGCCGGCATCAGTTGCGGATGCGGGAAGCGCTCATCGATGTACTCGTTGATGATGTTCGATTCATACAGGATCAGTTCGCGCTCGACCAGGATAGGCACTTGGCCATACGGGTTCATGGTCGAAATGTCTTCCGGTTTGTTGAACAGGTCGACGTCGCGCACTTCGAAATCCATGCCTTTTTCAAACAGAACCAGGCGGCAGCGTTGCGAAAATGGGCAGGTTGTACCCGAATAGAGAACCATCATTTTTTATAGTTCCTTAGAAACAAAGGGGGTGAAGCCGCGAACGGCTCACCCCAGGTCGCTTGTCCACTCATGCGGACAACGCAGAAACAGGCATAAACCGGCCTATGGCCGGCGCCTCACTTATTTGACTTCCTTCCAGAACGACGCGTTAAGGCGCCATGCCAGCAGAGCAAAGACCGACAGGAACAGCAGCACCCACACGCCCAGGCGCTTGCGTGTTTGCTGTGCCGGTTCGGCCATCCACTCCATGTAGCCGACCAGGTCGGCTACCGCATTGTCATACTCGATCTTGTTCAACGTACCTGGCTTGACCTGCTCGAAGCCGGTAAATTTGTGGATCTTCTTGCCAGCTTCGTGCGGATCATTCTCTTCCACGAACTTGGCAGTCTGGACACCTTGCAATTCCCATAATACATGCGGCATGGCAACATTCGGCACGACCATGTTGTTCCAGCCGGTCGGACGAGTGTCGTCTTTATAGAACGTACGCAGGTAAGTATACAGGTAGTCGCCGCCTGTGCCAGCGGAAGATGATTTCGCGCGCGAAATTACCGACAAATCCGGCGGTACGACGCCAAAGAAGGCCTTGGCGTCCTGCGCTGCCAGGCTTGTCGTCATCAGGTCGCCCACTTTATCACTGGTGAACAACAAATTCTGCTTGATCTGGTCTTCCGTCAAGCCCAAGTCGCGCAGGCGGTTGTAGCGCATCGACACGGCAGAGTGGCAATTCAAGCAATAATTGACGAACAATTTGGCGCCATGCTGCAGCGCTGCCATGTTGGTCTGGCGGTCAGGCGCCTTGTCCAGCGGAAAGCCGCCTTCGCTGGCGAGAGCCATGGCGGGCACGAGTGCCAGGATGGCGAGCAGTTTTTTTGCAATCTTCATATGATGTATGTCCTTTGAGCGTGGCGTGAGAGCGGCTTAGTGCGGGTGGAACGTCACACGCGACGGCACGGTCTTGAACTTGCCCATGGCACTCCACCATGGCATCAGCAGGAAGAAGCTGAAGTAAATCAGGGTGCACACTTGCGACACGATGGTTTTTGCATCCGTTGGCGCCTGGGTCCCGAGGTAGCCGAGGATCAGGAACGACAGGCCGAAGATGGCATAGATGTATTTGTGCCAGGTCGGACGGTAGCGGATCGATTTCACCGGCGAATGGTCTAACCATGGCAGGAACGCCAGGATCACGACGGAGCCGCCGAAGAACACCACGCCCCAGAATTTCGCGTCCAGCACCTGCGGCAGCATGCCGATGATGGCGACGATGGCGATGCCGGCGATGACCGACTTGACGACCGTCGACAGGCGCGACTTGAGCCAGATGAACACCACGTAGGCAGCTACGACACCCATCAGCACGTACATGAAGTCGGCCGTGGTGGCACGCAGCACCGAGTAGAACGGCGTGAAGTACCAGGTTGGCGCGATGTGCAGCGGAGTCTTCAGCGAGTCGCCCGGCAGGAAGTTGTTGTATTCCAGGAAGTAGCCGCCCATTTCCGGCGCGAAAAAGACGACGGCGCTGAAAATGACGAGGAAGATCGATACGCCGAACAGGTCATGCACGGTGTAGTAAGGATGTGAAGGGATCGAATCGACCGGGTGGCCATCGGCGCCCAGGTTTTCTTTCACTTCGATGCCGTCCGGATTGCTCGAGCCCACTTCATGCAGTGCGATCAAGTGCGCTGCAACCAGGCCCAGCAGTACCAGCGGGATGGCGATCACGTGGAAGGCGAAGAAACGGTTCAGGGTCGCGTCGGAAACAACATAGTCGCCGCGGATCCACAGCGACAGGTCAGGGCCGATCAGCGGGATGGCGCCAAACAGGTTGACGATCACTTGGGCGCCCCAGTACGACATCTGGCCCCATGGCAGCAGGTAGCCGAAGAACGCTTCGGCCATCAGGCACAGGAAGATGGCGAAACCGAACAGCCAGATCAGCTCACGTGGCTTGCGGTACGAGCCGTACAGCAGGCCGCGCGTCATGTGCAGGTAGACGATGATGAAGAAGGCCGAGGCGCCCGTCGAGTGCATGTAGCGCACCAGCCAGCCCCACGGTACTTCGCGCATGATGTACTCGACGGAATTGAAGGCCAGGGCCGCATCCGGTTTGTAGTGCATGGTCAGGAAGATGCCGGTGACGATCTGCAAGACCAGCACCAGCATGGCCAGCGAGCCGAAGATGTACCAGAAATTGAAGTTTTTCGGGGCGTAGTACTTGCCCCATTGGTCGTTCCACAGCTTGGTCAGGGGAAAGCGGTCATCGACCCAGCCCAGCGCTTTTTCGGCGACGGGAGCGTCTGCCGGGAATTTCGTCTCTTTGAAAGCAGCCATGATCAAGCCTCGCCTTTCTCGTCTTTACCTATCAGCAATTTGGTGTCGCTCAGATACATATGACGCGGCACTTGCAGGTTGTCCGGCGCCGGCTTGTTCTTGAACACGCGGCCAGCCATGTCGAAGGTGGAGCCGTGGCAAGGGCACAGGAAGCCGCCTTCCCAGTCATCGGGCAGCGACGGTTGCGGGCCGGGGGCAAATTTCGAGGAAGGGGAGCAGCCCAGGTGGGTGCAGATGCCGACGGCGACGAGAATTTCAGGCTTGATCGAGCGTGCCTCGTTCATGCAGTACGGTGGCGTAAATTCGTCGGGGTTGCGTTGGGAATTGGCATCGGCGACTTTGCCGTCGGTCTTTTTCAGGGACGCGATCATTTCCGGCGTGCGCTTCAGGATCCAGACCGGCTTGCCGCGCCATTCGACGGTGCGCATTTCGCCGGGTTGCAAGGTGGTGATGTCTACTTCGACCGGCGCGCCAGCCGCTTTCGCGCGCTCCGACGGCTGGAAGGTGCTTACCAAGGCTCCCGCGGTTGCCAATCCAACTACACTGCCCGCCGCGCACGTGGCGACGAGCAAGCCGCGACGGCCTGAATCGACCTGCTTTTCGTTACTCATGCAAACCCCAATCAGTCAAAATGCGAATCTTTATTATGAGTGGCAGCCGCGAAAAACCCGTCGCCGAAGCTCTATCCCACTGATTGCCGCGATCCGCATCTTTGTACGGTAACGTGGCAACATCCCTGCGGAACTTCGGCCAATGGCGCAGCCCGTGCCAGTTTCTTGTTGATTATCCGGAAGTGAAAAAGCCACTTCTGGCAACCGCAAATTATAAGTGAAGCAAACAACGAATAAAACAAAAACGTTGCTTGTACCATAATTTATATACTTTTGCAGGAGGTGGCTAGTTCTTTCGAACTAGATGCGCATGGCTGTGCCGGAATTGGTCCTGCCGGCAACCACAAGTTGGTGTCCCCAGGAATCAATAGTATGATCGGCATGTTTTTATATCTATCCGAAGGAGAAATTCATGGCAATGATGCAAGAATTTAAAGAATTTGCAATGAAGGGTAACGTCGTCGATCTGGCGGTCGGTGTCATTATCGGTGGTGCCTTCGGCAAGATTGTCGATTCGCTGGTGCAAGACGTGATCATGCCGCCCATCGGCCGCATTTTCGGCGGCCTCGATTTCGCCAATTACTACCTGCCCCTGAATGGCCAAGCCACCACCCTGACCCTGGTGGAAGCGAAAAAGGCGGGCGCTGTGCTGGCCTACGGTAACTTCCTGACCATTCTGCTCAATTTCGTCATTCTCGCCTTCATCATCTTCCAGATGGTACGCCTGATGAACAAGGCACGCCGCAGCGAACCGGTCGCGCCGGCAGCGGCACCGGCCACGCCGGAAGACATCGTGCTGCTGCGTGAAATCCGCGACTCGCTGCAGAAGAACGGACAGAATAGCAACGATCTGGCAAAATAAGTCGTTCCGGCACGGGCCGGCTGACCTGGGCAGAGAACTGTATGCGACGATTCTGGTTATTGTTTGCGCAAACCGTGACGATCGCGTTGGCGCTGTACTTTGTGTACGGCGCGCTGCGCCCGGCCAGCCGGGTACAGCAACTGGGCTCTCCCGCCAAACCGGTGCCCGTGGTGGAAACGGCGTCGAGCAGCCTGGCGCCCGGCTCCTACCGCGACGCGGCGGCGCGCGCCATGCCCGCCGTCGTCAACATCCTCACCCTGCAAGTCCCCAAGCGCGGCGCCCATCCGCTGGCGCGCGATCCCTTCTTCAAACGTTTCTTCGGCGACCGCGACCCGGACGACGGGGATGACGACGACTTGAAAAACAGCCTCGGCTCCGGCGTCATCGTCAGCCATGAAGGCTATGTGCTGACCAACAACCACGTGGTCGAAGGCGCCGATGAAATCGAAGTGGTGCTCACCGATGGCCGCAAGGCGCCGGCCAAGGTGGTGGGCCTCGATCCGGAAACGGACCTGGCCGTCATCAAGATCGACCTCGACAAGCTGCCCGTCATCGTGCTGGGCCAGTCGGAACTGGCGCGCGTGGGCGACGTGGTGCTGGCCATCGGCAATCCGTTCGGCGTGGGCCAGACGGTGACCATGGGCATCATCTCCGCCCTGGGCCGCAACAACCTGCACATCAACAGCTTTGAAAACTTCATCCAGACGGATGCGGCGATTAACTTCGGCAACTCGGGCGGCGCCTTGGTCGATACGCGCGGCAATCTGATCGGCATCAATACGGCGATTTATTCGCAAAGCGGCGGCTCCGTCGGCATCGGCTTCGCCATTCCCGTGTCGACGGCCAAGACGGTGATGGAAGCCATCATCAAGGATGGCCACGTAGTGCGCGGCTGGATCGGCGTGGAAACGCAGGACATCACGCCCGAACTGGCGCAAAGCTTCAACTTGCAGCGCACCAGCGGCGCCATCATCGCCGGTGTGGTGCGCAACGGCCCGGCCGACAAGGCGGGCATCGTGCCCGGCGACATCCTGCTGACGGTGCAAGGCAAGCCCGTGGGCGACACGACGGAAATGCTGAACCTGATCGCCCAACTGCCGCCTGGCGAAAAAGCTAAAATGACGGTGCTGCGCAAGAATCGCGAAGCGGCACTCGACGTGATGGTGGGAAAACGCCCCATCCCGAAAGAGCTTTCCAAATAGTTGCTGATCGGAATTTGACACATGCATGTGCGTGATTTGACCCAATTTTTACGTGAACTGAGCGACAACAACAACCGTCCCTGGTTTGTGATGAACAAGCCCCGCTACGACATCCTGCGCGAGGAATTCCTGGCGCTGGTCACCAGCCTGATCGGCGAGCTGGGCAAGTTCGACCCTGCCGTGAAATACTGCAATCCGAAGAAGGCCATGTTCCGCATCAACCGCGACGTGCGCTTTGCCCATGATAAAAGCCCGTATAAGACGCGTTTTTCGGCCGCCATCGCACCGAACGACATGCGCCGCCCCAGCAAGGCGGGCGGTCCCACGTATTATCTGCAGATCGACGGCCAGGGGAACCTGCTGTTCGGCGCCGGCGAGTACATGCCGCCACCGGGCCGCCTGAAGGCGCTGCGCGAGCACATGGTCAACGATGCGCCAGGCTTTTCCAAAGTGCTGAAAAATAAGCGCTTGAAGGCCCGTTTCGGCACCATCCAGAACGAGGGCAAGCTGCAGCGCCCGCCCAAGGGGTTTGACGCGGACGCCGAACATATCGAATTCATCAAGCTGAAAAGCTTTTTCGTCTGGACCGAAGTACCGCTGCCCGTCAACGCCCCCGAGAAACTGCTGCCGACCCTGGCGGAAGGCTTGAAGGATGCGTGGCCGCTGGTCGAGTGGATGCGCGGCGCGAAAGAGCCGGAGGAAGTCGCCGAATAATTGCTGAAGGAGCACATGATGGCATTGGAGCATGCAAGTTCAGGACAGGTGATCGACGTGCTGCGCAGGGACGGCGACGACCTGTCGCAGTTTTCCGCCATTGCGCTGGCCAAGACGGATGAGCTGGAACTGATCCGCATGTGCATGCCCAAAGGCAAGACCATGCCCGAGCATCATGTGCTCGGTGAAATCACCTTGCTGTGCCTGCAAGGGCAGGTGGCGGTGGAAGCGCATGGCGGCGTGCAAGTGCTGGGACCGGGGCAGATGCTGTACCTGCTTGGCGGCCAGGCGCACGCCCTGGAAGCGCGCGAAGACAGTCTGTTGCTGCTGACGATCTTGATGGCCAAGGCGGGGCGCTAGGTTTCGCCTTAGGCCGCTTCGGCGCGCGGGTCGCGCGACAGCAACTGCTGCACCATCACGTGCGGCAAATCCCCATCGAACAGCACGCCGGCCACCGCATTGGTGATCGGCATGTCGACGCCCATGCGGCGCGCCAGTTCGCGCACGGCCTTGGCGCACGGTACGCCTTCGGCCACGTGACCGAGTTCGGCCACGATGGTCTCCAGCGCCTTGCCTTGCGCCAGGCCCAGGCCGACCCGGCGGTTGCGCGACAGGTCGCCCGTGCAAGTGAGTATCAAATCGCCCATGCCGGTCAAGCCCATGAACGTTTCCGTCTGGCCACCGAGGGCCGTGCCCAGGCGCGTGATTTCCGCCAGGCCACGCGTGATCAGCGCGGCGCGCGCATTCAAGCCCAGGCCCAGGCCGTCGGCCACGCCGGTGGCAATGGCCAGCACGTTCTTGACGGCGCCGCCCACTTCCACGCCGACCAGGTCGTCGCTCGCATACACGCGGATGGTGCCGCCATGCAAGGCCGAGACGACGGCGCCGCGCAAGGCCGCATTGTGCGAGGCGATGGTCAGCGCGCACGGCAAGCCGCGCGCCACTTCCTGCGCGAACGAAGGGCCGGACAGGGCGCCGCCGGGGATGGTGTCGCCCAGCACTTCCTGCACGATCTGGTGCGGCAGCATGCCCGTGCCGCCTTCAAACCCTTTGCACAGCCACACCAGGTTGCCGATGGCTTTGTCTTTCAGCTGATGCAGCATGGGCCGCAAGCCCGCCACGGGGCAGGCGGCGATCAAGAGGCCCTGTTCGCCGCTGGCATGCGCGACGGCGGCGTCGAAATCGGCGCTGATGCGCAGTTGCGGCGGCAAAGGGAAGCCGGGCAAATAACTGTTTTCGCCGCTGGCGGCCATGGCGGCCATGGCGTCGCCATTGCGGCCCCACAGCAGCACGTCGTGGCGGCCGGCCAGGGCCATGGCCACGGCCGTGCCCCAGGCGCCGGCGCCCAGGAGGGTGATCTTGCGGGCGGCGGGAATACTATCGGGAATGACTTCAGGAGAAACTTGCATGCAACCTCAAACGGGGCAGGGGGAACGGACGCGGTGCTTACAGGCCCCACACTTCGCTGGTCTTGACGTAGCCGCTCTGGCCATCCTTGTGGCGCACCTTGACCCAGCCGGAACTTGCTTGCTCGCTCATTTCCAGCAGCACGCCCTTGTCGACGAGGAGGATGGCGGAGGCGGTATCGTCGGGGCTGGCGCGCACCTTGAGGTTCGCGGCGCGCGCCACGACGTTGCGCTTGGCCGACAGGCCCTTGGCTTCCGTCCAGGCCATTTCGCCGCTGGCGTCGCGTACCTTGACCCATTCGCCGTAGCTGAGCACGACTTCCAGCGGCATGCCGCGTGGCGCCACGTACAGCTTGCCGCCCTTGGAGGATGGCGCGTCGTACAGGATCACGGGGGCTGCGCCCACCGTTTTGAAATCGACGGCGTGACTGGCGGCGGTCGCCAGCAGCAGCACGGCGCCGGCCATCCAGCGGAACTTGCTCAAGAGCGCACTTTTCAACATGATATTTTGAACCTTAACGAAACACGGCGGCCAGGCCGCCGTGTCAGGCCAGCCTTGACGGCTGGCGGGGTCTTGCCTGAAGCTTAGTGCGTCGTCGCGTCGGCTGCCGGGGCAGCTGCAGCGGCGTCAGCAATAGCTTGCAGACGTTGTTGGTAGAACACTTCGAAGTTGATCTCGGCCAGGTGCACTGGCGGGAAGCCGGCACGGGTGATCACGTCGGCGATGTTGGCGCGCAGGTAAGGGTAGATGATGTTCGGGCAGCCGATTCCCAGCAGCGGATCGAGTTGATCGGCAGGAATGTTGCGTGCTTCGAAGATACCGGCTTGCTTGCCTTCAACCAGGAAAGCGACTTTATCGCCGACTTTGGCGGTGACGGTGATGGTCACGGTGGCTTCGAAGATGCCGTCGGCCAGAGGCGCAGCGCCCACGTCCAGTGCGACTTCGATCGCTGGTGCTTCTTGTTCCAGGAAAATAGCTGGGGAATTTGGTTGTTCCAGCGACATGTCTTTCAGGTAGACGCGTTGGATTTGGAAGACTGGTTGCAGGTTTTCGTCAGACATGGAACGCTTTCGTTGTAAAGGACAAGAACGGCACACCGTTCAAATATGGTGCTTGCGGTATGTAAACCGCGCCGGATAGGCGCGGCCAGATCAGGTGCGAGGGCAATTGTATCAAAACAATACGACAAAAAACCAAGCAATTTCTCGAACCAGCTTTATATCAGGCTGCCGTGCCGTTTAACAAGGGGTCCAGCTTGCCAGCTTGATCGAGCGCATACAAATCGTCGAATCCGCCCACGTGGGTGTCGCCCACATAGATTTGCGGCACCGTGCGGCGGCCCGTGCGTTCCATCATCTTGATGCGCTCTTCCGGGTCGAGGTCGACGCGGATCTTTTGCACGGCGACGCCCTTCGATTCCAGCAGGCGCTCGGCGCGCACGCAATACGGGCACACGGCGGTGCTATACACAATTACGGGGACAGTCATGATGATTCCTTCCAGTTAAGTGCCGGCTTACTTCGCCAGCGACAAGGTTTTCAATGGCAAACCTTGCTTTTTCCATTCGTCGAGGCCGCCTTCCAGGCTCGTTGCCTCAGCGAAACCAGCTTTGCCCAGCAGGCCGACGGCGGTTGCCGAACGCGAACCTTTCTGGCAAACCACTACAATGGGGCGCGTTTTGAATTTTTCCAGCTCGCCCAGGCGTTTTGACAGTTCCGGCAGCGGAATATTTTTCGCGTCAGGCAAGTGGCCCGTGGCGAATTCTTCCGCGCTACGCACGTCGACGATGATGGTCTTGCCGCGGTTGATCAGTTGCGTGACTTCCAGCACGGTCGCGCGCTTGCCGCGCATCGACAGCAGTGGCCAGAGGAGGGCGCCGCCGGAAATAATGACGATGGCAAACAGAAAAATGTGGTCGATAATGAATTTCACGTAGGGTCCAATGGTTTAAGTCAATCCGCGCATTATAAAATAGAAGCTGGACGAGGTCTTTTTACGTTTTGCTTTTTTGATTTGAACCCCTTGAGAAGATAGAACTATGTACAAAATCGTTTTCATGCGTCACGGCGAGTCCACCTGGAACCTCGATAACCGCTTCACCGGCTGGACCGACGTCGATCTGACGGAAAAGGGCGTCAACGAAGCCAAGGCCGCCGGCCAGATCCTCAAGCAGGAAGGTTTTACGTTCGACGTGGCCTACACTTCCGTCCTGAAGCGCGCCATCCGCACCCTGTGGCTGGCGCTCGACGAGATGGACATGATGTATCTGCCGATCAAGAACGACTGGCGCTTGAACGAGCGCCACTATGGCGCCCTGCAAGGCCTGGACAAGGGCGAGACGGCCGCCAAGTATGGCGACGAGCAAGTCCTCGTGTGGCGCCGCAGCTACGACACGCCGCCGCCGCCGCTGGCGGAAGACGATGACCGCGCCTCGTTCAACGATCCGCGCTACGCCGGCTTGCCGAAAGCGTCGATTCCGCTGACCGAATGCCTGAAAGACACCGTGGCGCGCGTGATGCCGGCCTGGGATGAAGAAATCGCCCCGGCCATCCGCGCTGGCAAAAAGATCATCATTTCGGCCCATGGCAACAGCCTGCGCGCGCTGATCAAGATGTTAGATGGCATCAGCGACAGCGATATCGTCGGCCTGAACATCCCGAACGGCCAGCCGCTCGTGTATGAACTGGATGCCGACCTGAAACCGATCCGTCACTACTACCTGGGCGACCCGGCAGCGATTGCGGCAGCGCAAGCAGCCGTGGCGAACCAAGGGAAGGCCAAGTAACTTGTCGTCTTTCTTCCGCGGCACAGCCATCGCCCCCTCTGCTGAACGACCCCTGCCGGCGTGGCGCGCCGGTGCCATGCTGTGCCTGGCGCTGCTGCTTTCCAGCGGTGCCGCGCAGGGCGCCAAGCCCACCGAACGCAGCAAGCAGAAGGCGGCCGCGGAAGCACAACGTGCTGGATTGCAACAAAAGCTGACGGCGCTCAAGCGCGACATCAGCCGCACGGAAAGCGCCAAGGATGACGCGGCCGATACCCTGGCCGAGTCGGAAGAAGCCATTTCCAATGCCAACCGCGCCTTGCGCGACCTGGCGCAGGAGCAAAGCGAGACGGGCGTGAAACTCAATGCGCTGGGGCAAGAGCACCAGCAATTGACGGCCACCGTCGAGAAACAAAAGACGCAGCTGTCAAAGTTGCTGCGTGAACAATATGTCGCCGGCAACGAAGACCGCATCAAGCTGCTCTTGTCGGGCGACAACCCCAACCGCATCAACCGCGACTTGCAATTGATGGCGTATGTCTCGCAGGCGCAGGCGCGCCTGCTGGAAGCCTTGCGCGCCAACTTGCTGGCCGTGGAGAAAAACCAGGCGGACGTGCAGAACGCCAAGGATGAACTGGAAGAAATTGCGCAGGAAGAGCGCGACCAGAAGGCCCTGCTGGTGCAGGAGAAGGCGCGCCGCGCCGCCTTGCTGACGACCCTGTCGCAGCGCCTGGTGGCGCAGCGCAAGGAAGTGGGCAATGTCGAGCGCGACGAACAGCGCATGGGCAACCTGGTCGACAAGCTGGCCAAACTGATCGAAGAGCAGGCCGCGGCCGCCGCGGCTGAAAAGAAACGCCAGCAATTGCTGGCCGAGCAACGCGCCGCCGCCAAAGCGGCCGCCGACGCGAAGATCGCGGCGGAAAAACGCGAACGCCTGCTGGCCGCGCGCGCCAAGGCTGCCCAGGCGCAGGCCGAACGCGAACGCATTGCGAAAGAGCAACAAAACAAATCGGGCAAGATCAAGCCGCAGACGCCGCCTCCGCCGCCCGTGAAACTGGAACCGATCGACGACGACGAGCCGCCGCAAGTGGCCAAGGTGGCGCCGAAACCGGAACCGAAGCCGGAACCGGAGCCGGAACGCCCGAGCCTGGGCCCGGCCGCGCCGGCCGGCGCCTTTGCCAGCCTGAAAGGGCAGCTGCGCGCGCCTGTGACGGGCAAGATCGCCGCCCGCTTCGGCAGCAAGCGTGGTGACGGCCCCAGCTGGAAGGGCGTGTTCATCCGTACGGGCGAAGGCAGCGAAGTCCACGCCATCGCCGGCGGCCGGGTCGTGTTTTCCGACTGGCTGCGCGGTTTCGGCAATTTGATCATCGTCGACCATGGCGGCCAGTACATGAGTATTTATGGCAATAACCAATCGTTGCTGAAACGGGTGGGCGACGCCGTCAAGGGTGGCGATGCCATTGCCAGCGCGGGCAACAGCGGCGGCAACGAGGAATCAGGGCTATACTTTGAATTGCGTCATCAGGGCCGCGCCTTCGATCCCGCCACCTGGGTGAAGTTTTAAGTTCCCACCATTGCTGCGGCAGCGAATTTGTAGATTGCGAAGAATACATGGGTATCAAAGTCAAAAGTATCGGCCTGATCGGTCTGGGCGTACTGGCCGGCATCGGCATGTCGCTGCAGTTCCCGGCCGTGGCGCAGAAGATCACGAATGCCCCGCTGCCGCTCGACGAGCTGCGCCAGTTGTCCGACGTCTTCGGCCTGATCAAGTCCGATTACGTCGAGAAGGTGGAAGACAAGAAACTCTTGACGGAAGCCATTTCCGGCATGGTCTCGTCGCTGGACCCGCACTCCGTCTATCTCGATAAAAATGCCTTCAAGGAAATGCGCGAAAGCGTGCAGGGCAAGTTTGTCGGCATCGGCATCGAAGTGAGCATGGAAGACGGCTACGTGAAAGTCGTCTCGCCCATCGAGGACAGCCCCGCCGCCAAGGCAGGCATCCAGGCGGGCGACCTGATCACCCGTCTCGACAACATTCCGCTGAAAGGCTTGCAGCTGGAAGAAGTCATCAAGAAGATGCGCGGCCAGCCCGGCAGCAAGCTGGTGCTGACGATGTCGCGCAAGGGCGAAAGCAAGCCGCTGGTCTTCCCCATCGTGCGCGAGGAAATCCGCGTGCAAAGCGTGAAGGCCAAGATGGTCGCGCCCGGCTATGCCTGGCTGCGCATCGCCCAGTTCCAGGAACCGACCGTCGACGACATGGTCAAAAAGATCAACGCGCTGTATGCGCAAGACCCCAAGCTCAAGGGCCTGGTGCTGGACTTGCGCAACGATCCCGGCGGTGTCGTGCCGGGCGCCATCGGCGTGGCGACAGCATTTTTGCCCGGCAATTCCGTGATTGTCTCGACCAAGGGCCAGCTGCCCGAGTCGAAACAGGTGTTTTACGGCCGCCGCGAGTTCTATGCGCCGCCGGGCGCCAAGGCCGATCCACTGGCCAAGCTGCCGGCCGCGCTGAAAACCGTGCCGCTGGTGGTGCTGGTCAATGCCGGCTCCGCGTCCGCCTCGGAAATCGTCGCCGGCGCCCTGCAGGATTACCAGCGCGCCACCGTCATCGGCACGCAGACGTTCGGCAAGGGTTCCGTGCAAACCTTGCGCCAGATCACGGCCGACACGGCCGTCAAGCTGACGACGGCCCGCTACTACACGCCGAAAGGCCGGGCCATCCAGGCGCGCGGCATCGTGCCCGACTTGCTGGTCGATGAAACGGCCGAGGGCGATGGCTGGAACAGCCTGCGCGTGCGCGAGGCGGACCTGGAAAAACACTTGAGCAGCAACGATGGCAAGCCGGAAGCGGCCAAGCCGACGATGGAAGGCATGCAGGATCAATTGGAAGAAGAGCAGCGCCTGATCGCCACGGCGAAAAAGCGCAAGCCGCTCGAATACGGCGCCAAGGACGATTTCCAGCTGCAGCAAGCCTTGAACCATTTCCAGGGCTTGCCGGTGCAGCTGGCCAAGGTGGACGCCAAGGTTGAAAAGATCGGCGCCAAGCCGGAAATCGCTTCCGACATCAAGGCCGATGACAAGAAGATTCCGGTGCGGAAGCCTTGATGCTTAACCCAATGCAAGTGCCGGGGTCGGACCCTGAGGGTCCGACCCCAGGGTGTGATCTGGGATTGCAGTAGACGTAAAACCATGAACGACAATCAATTGCTGCGCTACTCGCGCCACATCCTGCTTGATCAGATCGGCATCGAAGGCCAGCAAGCCTTGCTCGATGCGCATGTGCTGGTGATCGGCGCGGGCGGGCTCGGCTCGCCTGCGGCCATGTATCTGGCTGCCAGCGGCGTCGGTAAGCTGACCCTGGTCGATGACGACACGGTCGACCTGACCAATCTGCAGCGCCAGATCGCCCACACGACCGCCCGCGTGGGCCAGCCGAAAGTGCTGTCGGCGCGCGAAACCCTGACCGGCATCAATCCCGAGATTGAAATAGTGGCCTTGCAGGAGCGCCTCGACGGCGCGCGCCTGGCCGAACTGGTCTTGTCATCCACGGTGGTGCTCGACTGCACGGACAACTTCGCTACGCGCCACGCCGTCAACCGCGCCTGCGTTACGGCCAGGGTGCCGCTGGTGTCGGGCGCCGTGATCCGTTTCGACGGGCAAGTGAGCGTGTTCGACCCGCGCACGGGCACTCAGCCCTGCTATTCCTGCCTGTTTCCGCAGGAGCAGCAGTTCACGGACGAGGCGTGCTCGACCATGGGCGTGTTCGCGCCTTTGGTCGGCGTGGTGGGCGCCATGCAGGCGGCCGAGGCGCTGAAACTGATCATGGGCACGGGCGAATCGCTGGCCGGACGGCTGCTGCTGCTCGACGGTTTGCACATGGAATGGAGCAGCATGCGCGTCGCGCGCGACCCCGGCTGCGCCGTTTGCGGCAAAGTGGTCTTGCCGGCCTGACAGCCCCCGCAGAAATTTTTCCCTATATGACAGGCTTTGTCATATTTCCGCTTTATACTCTGCTCTCATTACTCACCTTCTTCTCTCTTTCTTATGCAAAACGCAGCAAACCATCCGATACGCCAGCGCCGCGCGCGCGGCTTCACTTTGATCGAAATCATGGTCGTGGTGGTGATCATGGGCATCCTCGCGTCGCTGGTGGTGCCCAAGCTGATCGCCCGCACGGGCGAGTCGAAAGTGGCGGCGGCGAAAGTCGACATCGCCACCGTGATGCAAGCGTTGAAACTGTATCGCCTCGATAACCAGCGCTACCCGACCACCGAGCAGGGCTTGCAGGCGCTGATCGAAAAACCGACCACGGGACCGGCCGCGAATGGCTGGAAAGCGGGCGGCTACCTGGAAAAGATGCCGAAGGATCCATGGGGCAACCCGTACCAGTTCCTGTCGCCGGGCGTGAAAGGCGAAGTCGACCTGATCTCGCTGGGCGCCGACGGCCAGCCCGGCGGTAGCGGCGACGACGCCGATATCGGTTCCTGGGAACTGTAAGTTTTCCATTGCATGCCAGCCATGAGCACCGGCCGCGCACTGCCCCGGCCACGCGCCAGCGGCTTCACGCTGATCGAGCTGCTGGTGGTGATGGTCATCATCGGCGTCACCCTGGGCCTGGTCTCGCTGAACGCCATGCCGAATGGCCAGCAGGCGCTGCAAAAGGAAGCCGAGCGCATCGCCCTGCTGCTGCAGCTGGCGCGCGATGAAGCCATCGTGCGCAGCCGGCAGGTGGCGTTCGAGGCGGACGAAAATCAATACCGTTTCCTGGTTCTCAATGAAAAGCTGTGGCAACCGGTGACGCAGGACGATTTGCTGCGCGAGCGGGCGTTTGCCAACACGCCCATGCTGCTCAGCGTGCAGCCATCGAACAGCGTGGCCCAGCCGCTGCGCATCATCTTCGGCCGTGAACCGGTCGACAAGCCTTTCGTGCTGACCCTGGCCAGCGGCGAGCGCAGCGTGGCCATCCGCGCCGACGGCATCGGCCACTTCACGGTCGAGCAATGATGCGGTTCTCATTGCGCCGCCGCCAGCGCGGTTTCACTTTGCTGGAAGTCCTGGTCGCCCTCGTCATCGTCGGCACGGCCCTGGGCGCCTCCTTGCGCGCCGTCGGCAGCCTGACGCAGAACAGCGACGGCTTGCGCAGCGCCATGATGGCCACCTGGTCGGCGGAAAACCACCTGGTGCGCCTGCGCCTGGCAAAAACCTTCCCGCAGACGGGCAAGCGCACGGTCGACTGCCCGCAGGGCGATCTGAAACTGATCTGTGAAGAGGAAGTGGTGGCCACGCCGAATCCCCGCATCCGGCAAGTGCGCGTCAACGTGTACGACGTGCAATATCCGGCCCGGCGCATCGTGCGCCTGGTGTTATTGGCGTTCAACGACTGATGGCGCGCCGCACTGTCCCTGCCGGCGGTTTTACCCTGATCGAGCTGCTCGTGGCGATCGGTATCCTGGCCATGGTCGCCGTGCTGGGCTGGCGCGGTCTGGACAGCATCATGCGCTCGCGCGAAGTGCTGACCAGCCAGCTCGAACAGGCACGCGGCATGCAGCTGGCGTTTGCCCAGATGCAGAGCGATTGCGACCACCTGGCCGGCGCCGGCCAGAACGCCAGCCTGCTCAATGGTCGCACCAATCTGACAGCCGAGACCGACCGCCTGACGCTGGTGCGCCTGGCCGCGTCGGAACAGGAGCCGCAGCAGTTGCAAGTGGTCACTTACCGCCTGCGCGGCGGCGTGCTGACGCGGCGCGAGTCGAACGGCACGCGCGATCTGGCCGTGCTCGACACCCTGTGGCAGGCGGCGCGCGACGATACCGATACCTCGAGCGCCGACGTGGCCCTGATGCGCGGCGTCGACAGCATGGTCATGCGCGGCTGGAGCAATGGCGCCTGGAACGTGCTGACGGCGGGCGCCGCCATTTCCACGCAAGTGCCGGGCCTGGAAGTGACCTTGCAGATGCCGGGCCAGGACGCGGGCCTGTCCAAGGTCTTTTTATTGGGGCCGGGATGAGGACTTTTACACGTCCCTCGCGCCAGCGCGGCGTGGCCGTCATCACGGCCTTGCTGCTGACGGCGCTGGCGATTACCGTCGTTGCCAGCCTGTTCTGGCAGCAGCAGGTGCAGGTGCGTTCGATGGAAAACCAGCGTTTGCGCCTGCAGACGCAGTGGGCCATGCGCGGCATGGTCGACTTTGCCCGTTTCTGGCTGCGCCAGGATAATGTCACGCTGACGGCGCTTGACGGCGTCTGGGCCACGCCCATCGAGGAAGCGCGGCTTGACGATTATGTGGACCGCGAAAAGGTCGACACGGAAAAATTCGACGCCACCGTCTCGGGCCGCGCGCTCGATGCGCAGGCGCGTTTCAATATCACCAACCTGGCCGCCGCCACGGGGATTGTCAGCCAGCCCAACGTGCAGGCCTACCAGCGGCTGCTGTCCAACTTGCAGCTCGATAGTTCCCTGGCGCAGGCGACGGCCGATGCCGTGCTGCGCGCGCGGCCGAAACCGCGCACTGCCGACAGCGGCGCCGACGGCAAGACGCCCTCCGCCACGCCCGCATCGGGCGGCAGCAGCGAACCGGTGGCGTTCACGCAGGTCGAGGATTTGCTGGCCGTGCCCGGCTATACGCCGCAGATGATCGAGAAACTGCGCGACTTCATCATCGTGCTGCCGAAACCGACCGCGGTGAACGTGAATACGGCCCCGGCCGAGGTGCTGTCGGCCGTCACCGACATGTCCGTGTCCGAGGCCAGCGCGCTTACCTTGAGCAACCCGCGTAAAAAGTTTGTCGATAGATCAAATTTCCAGAATAATATCAACGGCAAGAAACCGATCGACGGCGTGGAGATCGATGTGAAAAGTCAGTACTTCCTCACCGTGATCCGCGTGCGCCTGGACCGCGCCGCGCTCGATGCGCAGGCACTGGTGTGGCGCGAGCCGAATCCGCAGCGCACCACCAGCCTGGTCTGGTTGCGGGAAAATTAACAGCTGAAAGCGAGTCACTTTGACAATATTGTATATCCGTCACCCGGCCAAGGCGTCCACCGACAGCGCGCCCGCCTGCTCCTTCGTGCTGGCCGGCGACGGCGGCGCCCTGCTGCAGCAGGGCAGCGCGCCGCTGGGCAGCCTGGGCCAGCTGATCGCCGGAGCGCAGCGGGTGGTGCTGCTGCTGGCGGCGGCCGACGTGACCCTGCTGCGCCCGAAAACCCCGCCGCTGGCCGGCGCCCGCTTGCGCGCGGCCCTGCCGGGCCTGGTGGAAGAACACATCCTTGGCGACGCCCAGGATTGCCTGCTGGCCGCCGGCGCGCCCGACGCGTCCGGCATGCGCACGGTGGCCGTGGCGCAGCGCGCCTGGGCCGAGGTACTCGTGAAAGCCTTGCTGGCGCAGGGCGCGCGCAAGGTGGCGCTGCTGCCATCGCAGCTGTGCCTGCCCTTGCAGCCGGGCAGCGTGACGGCCGCCCTGCAGGCTAGCGGCGACGGCCTGGAACTGGCCTTGCGCCAGGCGCCGCAAGAGGGCCTGGGCCTCGTATTGCCGGCCCAGCCGCAGCAGGCGCTGCTGACGACGCGCGCGTTTGCCGGCGACGTGCCGCTGACGGTCTATGTGGCGCAGGCCGAGCTGGCGCAGTATCAACAGCTGGCCGCCGGCATGGATGGAGTGACGGTGGAGCTGGATCACTGGGCGCACTGGATCGCCGGCGCCAAAAATGCGGGGCTGGACCTGGCCGGCGCCCTGGGCACGGCGACGGGGGCGGCGGCCGACTGGCGCCGCTGGCGCTGGCCCATCCGCCTGGCGCTGCTGACGGTGGTCGTCAACCTGGCGGGCATGAATATCGAATGGATGCGGCTGAAGCGCGAGGCCGCCACCGTGCGCACCTCGATGCAGCAAACCTTCAAGGCCGCGTATCCGAACGAAGTGCCCGTGTATGGGCTGGAAGCGGAGCAGATGCGGCGCAATATCGCCGCCGCCCGCCTGCAAAGCGGGCAAGCCAGCATGGATGATTTCACGAGCATGAGCGCGGCCCTGGGCGAGGCGCTGGGCGGCCTGGCCGGGCGCGGCGTGGTGGCGTCGCTGGAATACCGCGAGCGCAGCCTGATCGTCAAGCTGAAACCGGACATGGTCGATGCCAGCGCCCAGGCGCAGGTGCGCGACGGCCTGGCCGCGCGCAAGCTGGCCTTGAATGAAACGGCGCCGGGCGTGTGGAAGATCACGCCGGCCACGGGAGCAAAAGCATGAGTGCAGCATTGAACAAGGTCCGCGCCGCGCTGACTGGCCAGGAACAGAACCTGCAGGCGTTCTGGACGGAGCGTACGCAGCAGGAGCGCAAGCTGCTGGCCATCGGCGGCGTGGTGGCGGGGCTGGCTCTCGTCTACGCGGTGTTTTTCGAGCCCGCCTGGACGGGCCGCATCGCCTTGCAAAAGAGCTTGCCCGAGCTGCGCCAGAACGCGGCCCAATTGCAGGCGCTGGCCCGTGAAGCGGGCGAGCTGGCGCGCCAGGCACCCGTGCAGGTGGCTCCCATGGCCCGTGAAAGCCTCGACGCTTCGCTGAAAGCGCGCGGCCTGGCGCCGCAATCGCTGTCGCTGACGGGAGAGTACGCGCGCGTGCAATTGACCGGTGTGCCGTTCGCCAGCGTCATGCTGTGGCTCGATGGCTTGCGCCGCGAAGGCCGCGTGGCCGTGCAGGAAGCGAAGATCACGGCGCAGGGCAAGGCGGGCTTGGTCGACGCCAGCCTGACCCTGCACCAGAGCCCGGGCGCGGCACGATGATGCGCTTGCTTGGCTGGCTGCTGGCCATCATCGTCAGCGTCTGCGTCACCCTGCTGGTGTTTTTCCCGGCCAGCTGGGTCGCTGGCATCGTGGAAAAGCAGACGGGCGGACGTTTGACCTTGGGCGACGCGCAAGGTACCCTGTGGCGCGGCTCGGCCTTTATCGGCGGGGCGGCCAGCGCGAATGGCGCCGTGACGCCGCTGCTGCCGGGGCGTTTCAGCTGGCGTATTTCGCCCTCGGTGCTGTGGGGATCGGCGGACGTGGAACTGCAGAACCCGCAGGCGTTGTCGCAGCCAGTGAACCTGCGCGGCTCGTGGTCGCACTGGCAAGTGAGCCCGGCGGCCCTGCTGCTGCCGGCCGATGGCCTCGGCGGCCTGGGCGCACCATTGAATACCGTGGCGCCGACGGGCAGCATGCGCCTGTCGTGGAGCACCTTGCAGCTGGCCCTGGAGCAGCGGCAGTTTTCCGCCGTCGGCCGCACCACCTTGCAGATGACGGACATGGCGTCGCGCCTGTCGTCCTTGCGTCCGCTGGGCAGCTACGAGCTCGATTTCGATTGGCAGGGGCAGCAGGCGACATTGACACTGCGCTCCATCAAGGGACCGCTGCTGCTTGACGGCAGCGGCAGCCTGCAACAGGGGCGCATGCAGTTTTCCGGCCAGGCCCAGGCCGCAGCAGGATATGAAGAGACCTTGGCGAGTTTGTTGAATTTGCTGGGACAGCGCCGTAGCAATAGCGAAAAAAACATCATCGCCTTAGAGTTCAGACAATGAAAAAACCATCCGTGAGCCCCATTACCTCCTCCTTCTCGCTGCGCCGCCTGTCGGCCGCCGCCTTGCTGTGCTGTTCCGTGGCCGGCATGCCGGCACCCGTCTGGGCCGCGCCCGGCGATGAAGCGGCGCTCAATTTCGTCGGCGCCGACATCGAATCGGTGATCAAGGCGGTGGGCCATTACACCAACATCAATTTCGTCATCGACCCGCGCGTCAAGGGCACGATCACCTTGGTGTCGGAAAAGTCGATCAGCAAGACGCAGGCGTTCGGGCTGCTGGCCTCCGCGCTGCGCCTGCAAGGCTATGCGGTGGTCTCCGGCGACGGCTATGCGAAAGTGGTGCCGGAAGCGGACGCCAAGCTGCAATCCGTGCCGACCCAGGTGGGCAATGGCGCCAGCCAGGTGAAGGGCGACCAGATCGCCACCCAGGTGTTTTACCTGAACTACGAATCGTCGGCCAACCTGCTGGCCGTGCTGCGCCCCTTGATCTCGCCGAACAACACGATCAACGCCAACCCGGGCAACAACTCGCTGGTGATCACCGATTACGCGGATAACCTCAAGCGCCTGGCGAAGATCATCGCCGCGCTCGACGTGCCCGCATCGACGGACCTGGACGTCATCCCAGTGCGCTATGCGATCGCGTCCGACCTGGCCTCGATGGTGAACAAGTTGATGGAAGGCGGCAATGCGGGCGGCGCCGCAGGGGCCGACGCGGGCAAGGTGTCCGTGCTGGCCGACCCGCGCACCAATTCGCTGGTGCTGCGCGCGCCCTCGGCGGCGCGCGCCAACCTGGCCAAGTCGCTGATCTCGAAGCTGGACCAGCCCACCACGCAGCTGGGCAACGTGCACGTGGTGTACCTGAAAAACGCGGACGCCACCAAGCTGGCGCAGACCCTGCGCTCGGTGGTGACATCGGACGGCACGGCCGCGTCGGCGCAGCAAGGCAATACCAGCAACGCCGCCACGAATAACCAGATCAACCAGAACAACAGCGGCATGAACAGCACTGGCCTGGGCGGCAATACGCAAAGCGGCACCACGGGCGGCGCTTCGCTGAACAACGGCCCACAGCAGCTGTCGTCGGGCGGCGCGGCTGGCTTCATCCAGGCCGACGCATCGACGAACACCCTGATCCTGACCTGCAACGAAGCCGTCTACCGCAACCTGCGCGCCGTGATCGACCAGCTCGACGTGCGCCGTGCCCAGGTCTACATCGAGGCGCTGATCGTCGAAGTGACGTCGTCCAAGGCCTCGGAATTCGGCGTGCAGTGGCTGGGCCTGTCCGGCGACAGCGGCAGCAACTACCGCGTGGGCGCGCTGCAATCGTTCGCTTCGGGCACCAGCAACAACATCGCCGCCATCGCCACGGGCGGCGGCAAGGTCTTGCCGACGGGCGGCCTGACGGTCGGCATCTTCAAGCAGATCAACGGCGCGCTGGGCCTGGGCGCCGTGGCGCATGCGCTGGAATCGGACGGCAATGCCAACATCCTGTCGACGCCGAACCTGATCACCCTGGACAATGAACTGGCGACCATCAAGGTGGGCCAGAACGTGCCTATCCTGACGGGCCAGTACACGAGCACGGCCGGCACCAACACGAATCCGTTCCAGACCATCGACCGCAAGGAAGTGGGCCTGACCCTGAAGGTGCGTCCGCAGATTTCCGAGGGCGGCACGATCAAGCTGGGCATCTATCACGAGACGTCGAGCGTGGACAAATCCACGGCGGCCGCCGTCAGCGGCATCACCATCAACAACCGCGTGATCGAAAACAATGTGCTGGCCGACGATGGCCAGATCATCGTGCTCGGCGGCCTGATCGAGGATAGCACGGGCGACAATGCGGAAAAAGTACGCGGCCTGGGCGACATCCCCCTGATCGGCAACCTGTTCAAGTACCAGACGCGCGAGCGCAAGAAAACCAATCTGATGATCTTCCTGCGCCCCGTCATCGTGCGCAACAAGGAGCAGAGCGGCAGTCTGGCGGCCGACCGCTACGACTACATGCGTTCGGCCGAGACGGCCGCCGTGCCGGCCACGGGCAACCTGATGCTGAAAGACCTGGGCACGCCGGTACTGCCGGCCCTGCAGGATGGCCAGCCCGTGGGTGGCAGCATGGTGACGCGTCCCGTGCCGCCGGCACCGACGCCGCCGCCAGGCGCGCCGGCCAACGCGGCTACGCCGCCGCAGCCGCTGCTGCAGCAATACCAGCAGCAGCAATTGCCGCAACAGCAGAAGTGATGGGGCAGTCATGAGCAATCTGCTTCCCTACGCCTACGCGCGCGATTTCGGCTTGCTGGCGCGGCCCGGCGGCATCGACGGCGCCCCCGTCGAAGTGCTGGTGGCCGCATCGACGGCGCCGGCGGCCATTGCCGAAGTGTCGCGCCGTTTCGGCCAGATCCAGCTGACGGTCTTGCCGCGCGGCGAACTCGATGCGGCCATTGCCGGCGCCTACGCGGGCGGCGGCGGCGACGCGTCGCAGATGGCCGATGAATTCGACGCCGACCTCGATCTGACCAAGCTGCTGCAGGACGTGCCGGCCATCGAGGACTTGCTTGAATCGTCCGACGACGCGCCCGTCATCCGCATGATCAACGCGCTGCTCACGCAGGCGCTGCGCGAAGGCGCGTCCGACATCCATATCGAGCCGTTCGAGCAGACGTCCGTCGTGCGTTTCCGCATCGATGGCAGCCTGCGCGACGTCGTGCGCCCCCGTAAAGCCATCCACGGCTCGCTGATTTCGCGCATCAAGATCATGGCGCAGCTCGACATCGCCGAAAAACGCTTGCCGCAGGATGGCCGCATCACCTTGCGCGTGGGCGGCAAACCCGTCGACGTGCGCGTCTCGACCCTGCCCACGGGGCATGGCGAACGGGCCGTATTGCGTTTGCTGGACAAGGAGGCGGGCCGCCTCGACTTGCAGCACCTGGGCATGAGCGCGCCCATGCTGGCGCAGTTCGATGGCCTGATCACGCAGCCGCACGGCATCGTGCTCGTCACGGGCCCCACCGGCTCGGGCAAGACGACGACCTTATATGCAGCGCTGTCGATGCTCAACGCCACCACCACGAATATCCTGACGGTGGAAGACCCGATCGAGTACGACCTCGCCGGCGTGGGCCAGACGCAGGTCAACCCGCGCATCGACATGACCTTTGCCAAGGCGCTGCGGGCGATTCTGCGGCAAGATCCGGACGTGATCATGATCGGCGAGATCCGCGACCTGGAAACGGCGCAGATCGCCGTGCAGGCATCGTTGACGGGCCACTTGGTGCTGGCGACCCTGCACACGAACGACGCTTCGGCGGCCGTCACGCGCTTGCTCGACATGGGCATCGAGCCGTTCCTGCTCTCGTCGTCCCTGCTGGGCGTGCTGGCGCAGCGCCTGGTGCGCAAATTGTGCGGCTCGTGCAAGACCTTCGACGGCCAGTACTGGCAGGCGGTCGGCTGCGAGCATTGCGGCCAGACGGGCTACCAGGGCCGCGTGGGCGTGTACGAACTGCTGCGCACGACGGAGCAGATCCGCGCGCAGATCCACAACCGCGCGTCGGAAGCGGAAGTGCGCACGGTGGCCCTGCAGGACGGCATGCTGAGCATGCGCGACGACGGCGAACGCTGGCTGCGCGACGGCACCACCACGCAGGCTGAATTGCTGCGCGTGACCAAAGACTAGGCCCGCCACCATGCCCGCATTCCGCTATGAAGCCGTCGACGCGCAGGGCGCTACCCGCAAGGGCGTGCTCAATGCCGACAGTCCCCGTTCCGCGCGCGCCGAGCTGCGCGTGCAAGGCCTGGTGCCGCTGGCCGTCGAGCCGATCGCCGCGCAGGTCGACGCCGCCGGCGTGACCAAGCGGCGCGGCTTCGGCGAGCGCCTGTCCAGCACCGAGCTGGCCCTGTTTACACGCCAGCTGGCCAGTTTGCTCGAAGCGGGCCTGCCGCTGGAGCAGGCGTTTTCCGCGCTGCTGGAACAGGCCGAGCGGCCGTATCTGCGCGACCTGATCGCCTCGATCCGTTCGGAAGTGATCGGCGGCGCCGCGTTTTCCGACGTGCTGGCGCGCCATCCGCGCGATTTCGCCGAGATCTATCGGGCGCTGGTGGCGTCGGGCGAGCAGATCGGCCATTTGTCACGCGTGCTCTCGCGCCTGGCCGACTATATCGAGCGGCGCAATGCGCTGGTGCAGAAGGTCAAGCTGGCCTTTACGTATCCGGCCATCGTCACCGTGGTGGCGTTTTCCATCGTGATCTTCCTGCTCACCTACGTGGTGCCGCAGATCGTTTCCGTGTTCGCCAATACCAAGCAGAAGCTGCCCATGCTCACCGTGATCATGCTGGCGCTGTCGGACTTCGTGCGCAACTATGGCCTTATCGTGGCCGTGATCCTGGCCGGCGCCTGGTTCGCCTGGCGCCGCGCGCTGCAGCAGCCAGCCCTGAAACGGCGCTGGCATACCTGGCTGCTGACGGCGCCCCTGTACGGCAAGTTCGAACGCAGCCTGAATACGGCGCGTTTTGCCAGCACCCTGGCCATCACCACGGGGTCCGGCGTGCCGATTTTGCGCGCGCTCGACACGAGCCGCGACACGCTCACCAACGTGGCGATGCAGGAACTGGTGCAGGAGGCCAGCGGCGCCGTGCGCGAGGGCGTCAGCCTGGCGCGCGCGCTGTCGGCGCAAAAGCATTTTCCACCGATGCTGATCCACATGATACGCGCGGGTGAAATCACGGGCGAGCTGCCGGCCATGCTGGAACGCGCCGCCAGCGCGCAGGAGCAGGACCTGGAACGCCGCACGCTCACCATCGCCGGCCTGCTGGAGCCGGCCCTGATCCTGGCCATGGGCGTGGTGGTGCTGCTGATCGTGCTGGCCGTGCTGATGCCGATTATCGAAATCAATCAGCTCGTCAGATAAGAAACCCAAGGAAGCCATGAAGCGTTTGCCTCAATTTACAAGTTTGCTCGCCGTCGTGGCGCTGTCCGTCTCGCTGGCCTATTGGGCCATGCAGCTGTTCAAGGCGCCGCAGCGCCCCATCAATCCGCCGGCCGTACCGGTGGTACAGGATGCCAGTGTGGAGGCGGGCGCCTCGCTGTTCGGCGGCCAGGTCAGCGTGGCCACGGCCAGCAATTACCAGCTCAAGGGCGTGGTCGCCGCCGGCAATGGCCGCGGTAGCGTGGCCATCATCTCGACCGATGGCAAGCCGTCCGTGGCCTTGCCGGAAGGCGCCGAGGTGGTGCCCGGCGTGACGGTGCTGGAAGTGCATGCGCGCCACGTGCTGCTGCGCGATGGCGGCGTGAGCAAGCGCATCGACCTGGTGGCCGACGACAAGGCGCTGGCCTTGCCGGGGCCCGTGTCCGCCACCCCAACACCTGCACCGGCCCCGGCGCCGGCATCGAATCTGGTGCCGCCGCCGCTGCCGATGGAGCAGCAGCGTCCGGCCACCGTCATGCCGGCCGCGCCGCAGGTGACCACCACCAGCACGCCGCCGTCGAATTAACGCCGTTCTTATCGTATTTTGCCGATGGCGCCGTGCCGCCATCGCGACTGGAGTCTTCATGTTCTCGATCCGTGCCGTCCTGGCGGGCTGCGTGGCGGCGCTGTGCGCCTTGCCGCAAGCCGGCGCCGCAGCCGACGTTCCCGCCGTCACGCCTTCCCCCGTTTCCACCGTGGCCATTCCTGCCTCCGCGCCGGCGCGCCCGCGCATCGCCCTCGTGCTGTCGGGCGGCGGCGCGCGCGGCCTCGCGCATATCGGCGTCTTGAAAGTGCTGCAGGAGCTGCATGTGCCGATCGACATGGTGGTTGGCACCAGCATGGGTGGCGTGGTGGGCGGCGCTTATGCGGCCGGCGCTTCCGTGGCAGACCTGGAAAAAATGGCGCGCGAGACCAACTGGGCGCGCGTGGTGGCCGACCGGCCGCCGCGCGACGAACTGGCGTTCCGCCGCCGCGAGGAAGATTTGCTGCTGCCGTCGCGCATCGAGTTTGGCGCCAGCCGCAACGGCATTTCCACGCCGCCGGCGGCAGCCAGCAATGCGGCGCTGGAAATGGCCTTGAACCGCCTGCTGCCGGCCGGCATGCGCGACCGCCCGGCCAGCCAGCTGCCCTTGCCCTTCCGCTCGGTGGCGTCGGACCTGGTCAATGGCGAACTGGTGGAACTGGTCGACACGCCGCTGTTCCTGTCGATGCGCGCCTCGCTGGCCGTGCCGGGCGTCTTCGCGCCCGTGCGCGTGAATAACCGGCTGGTGGTCGATGGAGGCCTGGTGCGCAACCTGCCCGTCGACATGGCGCGCGCCATGGGCGCCGACGTCATCATCGCCGTCAACGTGGGCACGCCGCTGGCGCCGGAAAAAGAGCTGGGCAGCGCCATCGGCGTGGCGCAGCAGATGCTGCAGATCCTCACGGAGCAGAACGTGCAGCGCTCGCTCAAGGAGCTGCAATCGCAGGATATCCTCGTGGCGCCCGACCTGACGGGTGTCAGTTTCCTCGACTTTGAAAACTATGCGCGCGCCATGCGCGCCGGCGAACAGGCGGCGCAAGCCTTGGCCGCCCGCCTGGCGCCGCTGGCCCTGCCGCCGGAGCAGTATGCGGCGCGCGAGCAGCTGCGCCTGGCGGCGCCGGCCCTGCTGGATGTGGCCCTGCCGCTCACGCGCCTGGCCGTGGAGAGCGAAGGCGATATCAATCCGCGCATCCTGCAGGCCCAATCGGGCTTGGTGGAAGGGCAGCCGGTCAGCCAGGAAGATGTGCTCAAGGCGGCCGCCAGGCTGTATGGCCGTGGCGACGTGGCGCGCGTGGAGACGGAAGTGGTCGACGCGGGCGACCAGCGCACGGTCAACATCAAGGCGGTCGAAGCGCCATGGGCCAGCAACCGGCTGCGCGTGGGCCTGGAAATGGCCAGCGATTTCAGGGACAGCAATACCTTTGCCCTGAAGCTGCTGCACGTGCGCTCGAACCTGAACAGCTGGGGCGGAGAATTGCGCAGCATGGCGCAGATCGGCAATGAACGCGGTTATGGCGTGCAGTTCTGGCAGCCGCTTGGGGCCGGCAACCCGTGGTATATCGCGCCGGAACTGCAGTACAGCTCGTCGGCGATGGATTTGTTCGACAAGGGCCGGCGCAGCTCCCGTGTGACATATAACGGCCAGACGGCGGCGCTGGTACTGGGACGCCAGTTCGGTACCTGGGGCGATCTGCGGTTTGGCGTCACGCGCACGGAGGTCAAGGGCAAGCTGGCGATTCCGGCCGACCCTACGCTGCCGGAATCGCGCGCATTGGGCACCACGCAGTTTGTGCAGCTCCGCGTCGATACGCTCGATTCACCGGGTTTCCCCACGCGCGGCATGCTGGTGGACGCCACCTGGACGCGCGATTCGAGCACGGGTTCGGGCGAAGCGGCCCTGGGCCGCTCTTCCATCACCGGCATGCAGGCTTTTAGCCGCGGCAACTGGGCCGGCCACGTGTATGGCGAATGGGCGCGCGCGCAGCGCGGCGAGGCGCCGCTCAGCCTGGGCGGCTTCCTGCGCCTGTCCGGCACGCAGTTCGAGTCGGTGACGGGGCGCAGCGTAGCCCTGGCGCGCTTCGTGATGGCGCGCCGCATCGGTTCCCTGCCCAGCACCCTGGGCGGCGCCGTGCGGGCCGGCTTTTCGCTGGAGATGGGCGGCGGCTTCGATCAGAGCGAGCGCTGGAAATCCACCAAGTTCACGCAAGCCGGCAGCGCCTTCATTTCCGTCGATACGCGCTTCGGTCCCGTGTACGTGGCCTCGGGCGCATCGAAGGGCGGCGAGAGCACGTTTTATCTGTTCCTGGGACCGGTCTGGTAGGGCGCCACCGGGGCGGTGGATGCCGTACTGCGGCGCAGGGCCGTGAAGGCGGCAAATTCCCATGAGCGAAAGCCCAGCAGCAGGGTAAAGCCATCGCGCTCGGCGGGTGCCAGGCGCCGGTCGTTCTGGTGCAACCGCGCCAGTTCCTCGGCCAGCTGGCGGATCTTCTGCACCAGCTCCTGCGCGCTCGACAGCGACAGGCGCGCCGGGATGCACATCAGGGTTTCGCCGGCGCCGTCGAAATGTCCGCTGAAATAATCGGCCACCACGTGTTCGCGGAAGTACTGCTGCACCGGGCCGTCGGCCAGCCAGTGGAAGGCGTTCGAGACGCGCAGGCTGTAGCGGTTCAGCGGCTTGAGTTCGATCAATCCCAGTCGGTCCAGTTCGGCCAGGCAGCCGATGCATTCGGCCTGCGTCAGCGCATACGTTTCCACCACCTGCTCCAGGCTCCAGTGACCGAGGCAGCAGATCGCCACCAGCAGCAGGCGCGGATGCGCCACCAGCGATTTTTCCTGCACCAGGGTGAGCGTGTCGGCATGCGGCGTGATGTCGGCCGCGCCGCGCAGCACGTCTTCCATGGCAATGCCCGAGGCCTTGCAGATCAGGGCCAGGCGCGACAGCGACATGTCGTGCTGGCCAAACATGCGCTTGACGCTCGACTCGCTCATGCCGATGCGTTCGGCCAATACCTTGTACGTGATGCCGGCGGCGCGCAGTTGGGTGCGCAGCACGCGCAAAACCAGTTCAGGTGAACTCACGGGATATCCTTTTTTACAAGTTTGGTAGCGGGTAACGGTACCGAATGTAGCCGTTAATGGCACTTTGCACAAGGTGATAGTACTTTTTGGCAAAAGCGATGACACTCCCGCTTGTGGCTCGCGCAGCGCGCTACAACCAGGCAATCCATCCACTTGTAGAGGTTATCCATGTTCCCATCTTTCCGTTTCCCCGCAGCGCTGCTGGCGCTGGCCACCATCGCTCCCTTGCACGCCAACGCAGCCGAAGCTGCACCGGGCCCCATCTATGCGGGCGCCAGCTATGGCTTTCGCGCCAGTAGCGGCCTCGATTGCATCGCCGGACAAAGCGATTGCGACAAAAGCAGCAAGCGCAATGGCAAGGCCTACGTGGGTTACAGTTTCGACGCGCTGCCGTTTCAGGGCGGCGTGGCCGTGCCTTCGATTGAACTGGTGGGGTACATGGGGGGCGAGGTCAAGTCCGGCTTCGACACGGACGCCGGCAAGCGCGCTGGCCGCGGCAAGTTCACGGGCCTCGGCATGCAGGGCGTGCTCGGTTACCAGTTTGACGCGTTTACACTGAGCGGCCGCGCCGGTGCGGCCTACACGCAGGGCAAGGTCGATTATCTGAGCGGCGGTTCGGACAAGAAGAGCAAGATCGGCCTGACCTACGGCATCGGCGCGGCGTATGCGCTGAACAAGAATTGGTCGCTGCACCTCGACTGGGACCGTGTGCCCGTCAAGTACAACACCAAGCAAACGACCAAGGTCGACATGTTTTCGCTGGGCGCGTCCTACCGTTTCTAAGGGGATGATGCCGCGGCAGAGAGTGGCCTGATGGCGGACGCCCTGTAAAAAGGGGTGTCCGCGGGCGGCCTATTTGTCCGTTTCTACTTTCAACAGCAGTTTCGCCAGCAGGCGTTTTTCCTGCTGGCGCTGGCCTGATACGGTTTTCACGTGCGCTCCGGCGGCGCGCTGCAGGGCTGCAGTGGCGACCGGGTTGCGCGGTTTTTGCGAGGGTTCGACGCGGAACTGCATTTTCTGCCGCGTCGCCAATGCCTTGTTTGCCATCGGTTTCCCCCCTCTTTCTTACAGCACGTAGCGCGACAGGTCCTCGTTGACCGACAGCGCTTCCAGGCGTTCATTGACGTACGCGGCATCGATCACAAGCAGGTTTTCCGAACTGCTGCTGCCTTCGCTGGCCGTAAACGACACTTCTTCCAGCAGCTTTTCCATCACCGTGTGCAGGCGGCGCGCGCCGATGTTTTCCGTGCGCTCGTTAACCGAATAGGCGATTTCCGCCAGGCGCGTGATGCCTTCCGGCGCGAACTGCAGTTTCAGGTTTTCCGTCGCCAGCAAGGCTTCATACTGCATCGTCAGGCAGGCGTCGGTGCTCGTCAAGATGCGCTCGAAGTCCGAGATCGACAGCGATTCCAGCTCCACGCGGATGGGGAAGCGCCCTTGCAGTTCCGGGATCAGGTCCGACGGCTTCGACAGGTGGAACGCGCCCGAAGCGATGAACAGGATATGGTCCGTGCGTATCATGCCGTACTTGGTGTTGACGGTCGTGCCTTCGACCAGCGGCAGCAGGTCGCGCTGCACGCCCGCGCGCGAAACGTCGGCGCCGCCGGACTCCGAGCGCGAGGCGATCTTGTCGATTTCATCGAGGAAGACGATGCCGTTCTGCTCGACGTTCTGGATGGCCTTCTGTTTCAGCTCATCTTCGTTGAGCAGCTTGGCCGCTTCTTCCTCGACCAGCAGTTTCAAGGCTTCCTTGATCTTGACCTTGCGCGCCTTCTTGCGCTGCGCGCCCACGCCCGAGAACATGGACTTGATCTGTTCCGTCATTTCTTCCATGCCCGGCGGCGCCATGATTTCCATCTGCGGGCCCGCCTCGGCCAGTTCGATCTCGATTTCCTTGTCATCGAGCTCGCCCTGGCGCAAGCGCTTGCGGAAGGTCTGGCGCGTGCTGTCGCCGCTGCCCGTGTCCACGGCCGCGGCCGTATTCGGCGTGAAGCCGAAGTCGCGCGCCGGCGGTACGAGGATGTCGATCACGCGGTCTTCGGCCGCATCTTCGGCGCGTGCGCGCACCTTCTTCATTTCCAGCGCGCGCGTCTGCTTGATGCCGATGTCGATCAGGTCGCGGATGATGGTGTCGACGTCGCGGCCCACATAACCGACTTCGGTAAACTTGGTCGCTTCGATCTTGATGAACGGCGCCTCGGCCAGCTTGGCCAGGCGGCGCGCGATTTCCGTCTTGCCGACGCCCGTAGGACCGATCATGAGGATATTTTTTGGCGTGATTTCATGTCGCAGGGGCTCGGCCACCTGCTGGCGGCGCCAGCGGTTGCGCAGGGCGATGGCGACGGCGCGCTTGGCCTTGGCCTGGCCCACCACGTGCTTGTCGAGTTCAGTGACGATTTCCGACGGGGTCATGTTCATGATCATAATTGGCTTTCTGTCTTCTTTGCGTAGAGTTCCCGAAAAACGTTCAGGGCAAGGCGCGTGGCCGCAGGCAGTACGTTTTTGTACGCCCAGGCCATGCAACGCAGCCATGGGCGTTTTCTCGGGGACTCTTAGTCTAGGGTTTCGATGATGTGGGACATGTTGGTGTAGATGCACAGCTCGGCGGCGATGGTCAGCGATTTCCTGACCACGTCGGCCGGCGACAAGTCCGTGTTTTCCTGCAGCGCCTTGGCGGCGGACTGGGCGTAGGTGCCGCCCGAGCCGATGGCGCCGATGCCGTCTTCCGGTTCCAGCACGTCGCCATTGCCCGTGATGACCAGGGTCGATTCGCTGTCGGCTACCAGCAGCATCGCTTCCAGGCGGCGCAGCACGCGGTCGGTGCGCCAGTCCTTGGCCAGTTCGACGGAGGCGCGCAGCAGATTGCCCTGGTGTTTTTCCAGCTTGCCTTCAAAACGGTCGAGCAAGGTAAAAGCGTCGGCGGTGCCGCCGGCAAAGCCGACCAGGACTTTGCCCTGATACAACTTACGCACTTTGCGGGCCGTGCCCTTCATGACGATGTTGCCGAGCGTTACCTGGCCGTCGCCGCCCAGGGCGACTTGCTTGCCGCGCCGGACGCAGAGGATGGTGGTGCCGTGAAATTGTTCCATAGTGACCTCAAAAGATTCGTGCCGATGCGTGCAAGGCCATGCGATTGCCCGCCCATGCTTCAAAAGTGGGGATGGAAAAGGCAATTGCAAGCGGCACTTGCCGCTGCCGTGCTTGCTTCAGTGTAGTCGGCGCGGGACGAAAAAAAAGCACGCAACCGGGGTTGTGTGCTTTTTTTATCGCCATCGCGGGGCCGCCGGGGCGGCCGCGCAAGGGGAGGGACGATCAGTCGCCGTAGAGTTTTTGCTTCAGTTCGCGCCGTTGCTGGGCTTCCAGCGACAGGGTAGCGGTCGGACGGGCGATCAGGCGCGGGATGCCGATAGGCTCGCCCGTTTCTTCGCACCAGCCATAGTCGCCGGCGTCGATGCTGGCGATCGATTGCTGTACTTTCTTCAGCAATTTGCGCTCGCGGTCGCGCGTGCGCAGTTCCAGCGCATGCTCTTCCTCGATCGTGGCGCGGTCGGCAGGGTCCGGTACGAGCACGGTTTCACGCAAGTGTTCCGTGGTTTCGCCGGCGTTTTTCAGCAGGTCTTTTTCGAGCTGCTGCAGGCGCGCCTTGAAGAATGCCAGTTGTGCCGGATTCATGTAGTCATCTTCGCTCATGGCGCGAATTTGATCTTCGCTGATGAGAGGGATGTCTTGGTTGGCGGCCGGGGTCGATTTATTAGTTTTGGTCATAACTTCGCTTACCTTCGATACGACAGAGTTTTCAAATTGATCAGTTGATGCGGCGATACCGAGCAACTGTACAGGTTCCGCTTGGCATTGCTGTCCCGCTGTACTGCGTGCGACCTTGGCTTGCCGGCGTAAGCCAGGATTACCGGCCGGCTAAGGTGCCATGTTGATAACTTTTTACCGCTCTATGCCAGTCGCGCTATGCGCGCGTCAACAGGCGTGTTGGGTGGATCGGTTGCATGCCTGGCATGCGGCCAGCGGCAGTTTGCCAGCATTTCATGACAGGCTAACGACATGGGCCGTTTTCGTCGCTGATTTTGGCACGCTTTGCTTTATATTGCCATCCCGATTTGTTGACTAGCCGATCAGAGACGGCTACTTGTTGGTTTATACCAGCAAGATGGGTGTCGGACAGCGGGAAAGCGTGCTTAACTTTCCCTTTTGTTTCTGCTTTGCAACGGATACTTTGCAAAACCCGGCTAGTTTATACCAAACATTGTTCGAGTCCGCGAATAAAAATGTCTTTTGGTAGATTTTTGCCAATAAACACCATTTTGCTGCCACGCACTTCGTTTTCGCCCCATTTGGCGCCCAGGTCGCTGCCCATCAGCTGGTGCACGCCCTGGAAGACCACCTTGCGCTCGGCGCCCTGCATCAGCAGTACGCCCTTGTAGCGCAGCATGCGCGGGCCATACACTTGTACCAGGCCGCCGAGGAACTCGTCGAGCTTGGCGCTGTCGAACGGTTGCGTGCTCTTGAAAACAAAGGCGGCGATATCGTCGCTGTGCTGCGCGTGGTGGTGGTCGGCATGGCCGCAATCGGTGGCGCAGGCTTCGGTGTGCTCATGTGCGTGCTTGTGCTCATGACCGTGCTCGTGCTCGTGTGCATGGTCGTGATCGTGCACGTGCGCCGTTTCCGTGGCCAGGAAATCCGGGTCCAGTTCCAGCTTTTCATTCAGGTTGAAACCGCGGATGTCGAGCACTTCGGCCAGCGGCGCGCGGCCGAAATCGACCTTGGCGATCGGTGCGCGGGGATTGATGCGCTTCAGGCGGCGCGTCAGGGCGGCGACGTCGTCTTCACTGACGAGGTCGGTTTTCGACAGCAGCAGCTTGTCGGCAAAGCCCACTTGCCGCTGGGCTTCCTCATATTCATCGAGTTGCTTCATTGCATGGCGGGCATCGACCACCGTGATGATGGCGTCGAGCATGTAGTGGCTGCCCACTTCCTCGTCGACAAAGAAGGTTTGCGCCACGGGGCCGGGATTGGCCAGGCCCGTCGTTTCGATGACGACGCGATCGAATGCCAGCAGGCCGGCGTCGCGCTTGCGCGCCAGTTCCGTCAAGCCCACGATCAGGTCGCCGCGTACGGTGCAGCAGATGCAGCCGTTGTTCATCTCGATGATGTGTTCGTTGCTATCCTGCACCAGGATTTCATTGTCGATGTTTTCCTGGCCAAACTCGTTTTCGATCACGGCGATGCGCATGCCATGGTCTTCCTGCAGTATGCGGTTGAGCAAGGTGGTTTTGCCTGCGCCCAGGAAGCCGGTGAGGATGGTGGTTGGAATCAGTGCCATGAAGATGCCTATGCTGTAATCGGTGGTGCCGCCGCGCAAGCGGAAGAATGCGGACGATTATGCCGGAATTTTGCAAAAGCTTGCAAATGCGCGCCGATCCGCTTGATATGGATCAGGCTGGCCAACGGGCGCGGCTGCCTACTTGACCTTGGCGCGCGGGTGCGCCTGGTCGTACACGTGCGCCAGGTGCTGGAAATCGAGGGCCGTGTAGACCTGGGTCGAGGTGATGCTGGAATGGCCCAGCATTTCCTGCACGGCGCGCAAGTCGCCCGACGATTGCAGCACGTGCGAAGCGAACGAGTGGCGCAGCACGTGCGGATGCATATTCGCGGGAATTTCCGTCGCCAGCGCGTGCGCCTTCAGGCGCAGCTGCAGCACGCGCGGCGAGATGCGCGTGGCGCGCGTGCTTAAAAACAGGGCGGCGCTGCCATCGGCCGCCGGCGGACGCACGCCCAGCCAGGCAGTCAGGGCCACGAGGGCTGCCTTGCCGACCGGCACCTTGCGCATCTTGTTGCCCTTGCCCGTGACGATGACTTCGAAGCTGGCCATGTCGAGCCAGCCCAGCGAGGCGTCGCGGCCGTTCTCGGCCTTGCAGTAATGGGTGTCCAGGCTGGTCAGTTCGGACACGCGCAAGCCGCTTGAATACAGCAGCTCGAACATGGCGCGGTTGCACAGCTGCTCCGGCTCGGCGGCGCCTTGCTGGTGTTGCGCGGGCGCCACGAGGCGCACGGCGTCGTCCACCGACAAGGCTTTGGGTAAGGTTTTGGCCCGCTTGGGGGCGCGGATGCCGTCGACGGGATTGGCGTCGAGGGTGGTCTCGCCGCTGAGCCAGTTGAAAAAGCCCCGCCACGACGACAGCTTGCGCGCGATCGAGCGCGGGTCGAGGCCGCCAGCGTGCAGCTTGGCCGTGTAGCGGCGTACTTCGTTATGCGCGAGCGCCGTCCACGGCGTATCGCCGCTCAGTTCCAGCAAGGCGCGCAAGTCGCGCCCGTAGGCGTCCAGCGTATGCGGCGACAGCTTGCGCTGCGTGGCAAGCTGCGCCAGGTAGGCGTCGAGCCACTCGGCCTTGCCGCGCGCCGCATTCATGGCGTATTCAGGCAGGCGAGCCGGCGCGCAGCGCGGCCAGGGCGGCGCTGGCCGTGGCGCCGATATGCACGAGGAAGTCCGTGCCCATGCTTGACGTAAAGCGTTCGCTGTCGGGCGAACCGAGCACCAGCAAGCCGAAGGTGCCCGTGGTGTTCGGGGCGCGCAGGGCGATCATGACGGTCGATTCGATCTTGTCAGCTTGCAACCAGTGCACGGCTTCGAAATCGCGGTTGCTGCCGCAGTACGGCGTTTGCAGGCTGTTGGCGAACATGCGCACGTCGGCCGTCACGTCTTCCGTGAACCAGCCGTCGGCGTGTTCCGGCAGCACTTGCCACAGGCGCAGGCTGACGTAGGGCACGTCGAAATTGCTTTGCAAGGCATCGACCAGCACGTGCGGCATGTCCGCATCGTTGCGTACTTGCAGCATGGCCTGGTTCCAGCCGTGGAACTTGCTGGCGATATCGCCATTTTCCTCGGCCACGCGGCTCAGCTTGGACATGCGCAGCTCGAGCGCCTTGTACTTGTCGCGCATCACTTCCATCTGCCGCTCCTGCAGCGAGATGGTGCGTCCCGTCAGCGGGCTGCTCAGCTTGACCTCACCGAGCAGGGCGGTATGCTCTTCGAAGAAATTCGGATGCTCGCTCAGGTACTGGGCGACGGTGCTGGAATCGAGTGTGGCGGTCATTGAGAATATCTGTCAGTGAAAGTTGAACGCTTCATTCTAACCGAGAGTGCGGCGGCATAGGCGCAAAGGGCGCGGCGCCCGTGCATTTTCCGCACGCCCATAAAAAAAGCGGCATGGTTGCCCATGCCGCCTTGTCTTCCTGGTCAGCTGTCACCCGCGGAGGGTGACAGGCGGGCCATTAGAAGTTGTGGTGTACGCCGACGCCGATGTAGTTGGTCGTGCTCGAAACGTTGTAGTTGGTCGTGCTGGCAGCTTTCTTGTTCGAAATATCTGCGTACACATAGGTACGTTTCGACAGATTGTAGTCATAGCCCAGCGATGCTTGCTTGGTTTTGACTACGCCATCCGGCGTTTTTTGACCGTAGCCAGCGCGGATCTTGCCTGGGCCGACGTCGTAGTTGGCGCCCAGCACCCACGATTTGGTGCCGGTATTGACGATCTTGAATTCTTCATCGTTCTGGTGCTGGATCGACAGCATGACTTTCAGCTCAGGAATCGGATTGACCGACGCACCGACCGACCACAGCTTGGCTTGCAGGCCATTGCGCTCGTAGGCGGCCATGGCGGCAAAGCCTGGCGAGGAGTACGTCACGGATACCGAGTATGGATTCGATGCCGGCGCCACATTGCCTGGCACGAAGTAGTTACCGGAGGCATTCGTCGTCAGGTTGCGCACGGACGCTGCAACGGCGGCGTTGTTGTTCGCTTCCTTGGCGGCCACGGTGGCGTTGAACTGGAAGCCGCTGATGACTGGCGAGTTGTAGAACACGGCATTCGAGAAGCGGTTACGCGAGTTGCCAGCTGGGCTCAGCGGATCGCTGGTGTAGCCGGCGACGGTCAGGTCGGTCTGGAAACCGGCTGGCGTAGGCATGCCCGACCATGGTTCGAAACCGGTGCTCGTTTCCTGGAAAGCGGTCAGGCCACGGCCCAGACGTACGGTACCGAAGTCACCTTGCAGGCCGACGCGGCTTTGACCCTGGAACAGCGGACGGGCGCCATTGCTTTCCAGCGTGCCGGTGTCGGATTCATAGCGAATTTCCAGTTGGAAAATAGCTTTCAAGCCATTGCCCAGATCTTCCGTGCCCTTGAAACCCAGTTTGTTGTTGTCGCGCTTGGTGACGGCGGTGGTCGAACCAGTCGCTTTGCCCAGGCCTGCATCGATCGTGCCGTAGATTTGGACGGACGACTGCGCTTGTGCGGTTGCGGCAAAGGCGCCGAAGAGTGCGAGGGCAACGAGTGATTTTTTCATGTCTTATTCCCTATTAAAAGTGAGTTCCGTCCGAGATCCGAGCAGATTGAAATGCGCTAACTGTCGCGTTTCGATGAATGAACCTTAATTCGTCGGCGCGCAAGACGTGCGGGATTGGTCAAATATGCGTGAAAAGATTGGTGAAAAGCGGCATAACTGCATACCCCTGTTGTATTTTTGTAACGCGCGGTTTCTGCCAGTCCTGCGCCGATGGCCGGCGTTTTCCCATCGCCACCGTCGCGGCGCCGTGTCATCTTGGCATGTTGGGAACAGGACATTGTTGCGTTGAATCAAGTTCTTGAGGCCGCTTTGGCGGATTTACGACACAAGGACGTTACACTAAGGGATGGCCTGCAAGGATGGGTCTGGAGATGGCTCACTATTATTAGAATCATTGACTCAATATCGAGAATCGATGGCAAATCGCGAAACATTAGGATTGATCAAGGGCGCACGTGCTGGCGATGTGGCTTGCCAGCTGGCGTTGGGACGGGTGTACCTGTTTGGGCAGGGTGTGCCGCAAAGCTTGCCGACCGCCTTGCACTGGCTGGCGCGGGCGGCCCAGGAGGATAGCGAGGAAGCGTGCTTGCTGATCGGCACGCACGTGCCTTTCGAAGTGGCGCAACCGGCAGCCAAGGCGCTGATCCCGTATTACGCGCAAGCGTTCGATGCGGGTCTGGTACAGGCGGGCCTGGTGCTGGCGCAACTGGTGCTGGGCAACGCCGCCAGCAGCAGTGAAGCCTTGCGCGCCAAGGCCCGCGTGGCGCTGGACGCCGCCGTACGCGCCGGCTTGCCCGATGCGCAATGGTTGTTGTCCCTGCAAGAAAGATCATCGGCGGCGCCCGGGCAGGACGCCAGCGCCGCTGGCGAGCAAGCCATCGATGGCGACGCGCCGCTGCACGCCTGGCTGGAGCAGGCGTGGAGCCAAGGCAACCATGCGGGCTTCCTGTCACAAGGCTTGCCGCTGGCGCGCGAGCTGCTGCAGCGCCAGGCGGCGGCCGGTACGCGCACGATCGCCCTCGACGCGCAGCAGGTGCTGTTGCTGTCGCGTTGCGCCCAGGCATTGGCGCCTGGCGGCGATGCCGAAGGCTGGCAGTGCTGCGAGCTGGCCGCGCATGGCGGCGACCGCACGGCGCAGCTGGAGCTGGGACTCGGCTATGCGCGCATGGATGCGCATGGCCGGCGCCTGGCCACGCGCAATGGCGCGGCCAATTTCAAGCGTGCCGTGCGCTGGTTGACGCAGGCGGGCGAGCAGGGACTGGCCGAAGCCTGGTTCGTGCTGTCGCGCATCTATACGAAACCGGAATTTTCCCAGCGCAATGTGGTCGAAGCCCATTTCTGCCTGGAGCGTGCTGCCGACCTGGGGCATGGCCCGGCGCAGCTCGAATGCGGCATGCATGCGTGGCGTAACCGCCGCGACGGTGTCAACAATGATGTACGTGCCGCGTATTGGCTGCTGCAGGCGCAGGCGCAAGGCAGCAGTGAAGCGGAAGCGGCGCTGGCGAAAATCGCGCCGCAAGGCGAGCCCGGCGACTGGGGCCAGTGCGCCGCCATGCACGCCGATGAACATTTGCGCCAGCTGGGCCAGAGCCACCCCCTGCTGGCGGCGCGCCTGGCGCTGGCACGCTGCTTTCATCTGTCGCGTGCCGAGGCGCTGCTGCTCGATATCCATGCGGCCGACCAGGGGCATTGCCTGTTGATCGATATCAGTGCCACGCATGGGCGCGGCAAGCGGCGCCTCGTGCTGATCCGCACGGCGCAGGAGCGCCAGCTGCTCGACCAGGTGGTGCGGCTGTTCGAGCGCGTCGATTGCAGCGTGACGGGGCCGGAAGGCAATTACCGGCAGCGTCTGTACCGCCTGAAGTGCTACCTGGCCGAGCTCGATGCCACGCAGGAACAGCAGTTCCTGGCGGCATGATGCAGCGTTGATTACAGCTCGATCGTGCCTTCGAACACGGTTACGGCCGGGCCCGTCATCAGGACGGGATGGCCGGGACCTTGCCAGGCGATCGACAGTTCGCCGCCGCGCGCGCTGATGCGCACGGGGGAATCGAGCAAGCCGCGGCGGATGCCGGCCACGGCGGCGGCGCAGGCGCCCGTGCCGCACGCCAGTGTTTCACCGGCGCCCCGCTCGAACACGCGCAGTTTCACGTGCTGGCGGTTGACGACCTGCATGTAGCCGGCGTTGACCCTGCGGGGAAAGCGCGGATGGTGCTCGATGCGCGGCCCTGTCACTTCCAGGTCTTGGGCGTCGACATCGTCGACCACTTGTACGGCATGCGGGTTGCCCATCGAGACGACGGACACCAGCACGGGAGAGGTTTGGCCCGGCAGTGCCAGGTCCAGCGGCCACAGCAGATCGGTGCCTTCGGCCACGCCCGTCAAGCCAGCCGCATCGAACGGCACCAGCGCGGGCTCGAGCACGGGCGCGCCCATGTCGACCGTGATGCTGCCGTCGAGTTCCAGGCGCGGCGCGATGACGCCGGCCATGGTTTCCACGCGGATGCTGGCCTTGCTGGATAACCCTTTTTCGCTGACGAACTTGACGAAGGCGCGCGCGCCGTTGCCGCATTGCTCGACTTCGCCGCCATCGTTGTTATAGATGCGGTAGCGGAAGTCGCAGCCGGGCAGGCGCGGCTTTTCCACGACGAGAATCTGGTCGGCGCCGATGCCGAAACGGCGGTCGGCCAAACGCTGCCACTGGGCCGGCGTGAAGGCTATGTCCTGGTTGATGGCGTCGATGACGATGAAGTCATTGCCGGCGCCATGCATCTTGGTAAAGTGGAGTTTCATGGTCTGCCGTATCACTTGTGCTGGTTATAGAACGACGCTTCGCCTTCCGGACGCGTCTTGAAGCGTTTATGCGTCCAGAAATACTCGGCCGGCGCTTCGCGCACGCGCTCCTCGATGAACTCGTTCATGCGGCGCGTGGCTGCCGTGATGTCGTCGCCCGGATAATCGTCCCACGCCGGGTAATACGTCACTTGCCAGCCCTGGTAGTTGGGCAGGAAGGTGGCGATGACGGGAATCACTTGCGCTTTGGCGGCCAGCGCCAGGCGCGCCGTGGCCGTCAGGGTGGCGGCGGGCACGCCGAAGAAGGGCACGAATTCCGCATCCTTTTCGCCGAAATCCATGTCCGGCAGCATGAAATACGGCAAGCCGTCGCGCAGCGCGCGCAAAATCGTCTTGATGCCGTCCTGGCGCGTAAACAGCTTGGGCGGCTTGAAGCGCGAGCGGCCGTTGCGCAAAGCCTGGTCGAAGGCAGCGTTCTTTTGCTGCACATACATCGACGAGGCGGAAATTTCCATGGCCGTGGCGGCGCCGGCCACGTCGAGGCAGACGAAGTGCGGACACAGCAGGATGGTGGGCTTGGCCGCGATCTGCTGGCCCGGGAAGGCGGGCACCTTTTTGATCAGACGGTTCAGGCGCGCTTCCGAGGACCACCACAGGATGCTGCGTTCCCACACGCTGCGCGAATAGGCCTGGAAATGCTGGCGCGCCAGCGCCACGCGCTGTTGTTCCGTCAATTCCGGCATGCACAGGCGCAGATTCGTCAGGGCGATCTTGCGCCGCGTGGGCATGGCGAGGAACAGCACGCTGCCGACGGCCACGCCGAAGCGGCCGAGAATGGGTAAAGGCAGCCAGTGCAGCAGCCACATGAAGGCGATCAGCAGTCTCATGCCTGCTCCCCGGCGGCATCGGACGTGGCCGGCGTGGGCGGCGGTGCGCCGCGCGGTACTTTATAGCGGTTGTAGCTCCACAGGTATTGCGCCGGACTGCGCGCGATCAATTGCTCCATGGCCGCATTGATGGTGCGGGCCTGCTCGGCCGAGGTGCTGGCTAGCGATTCGGTGAACGGCACGAAATGCACGACATAGCCGCGCCCGCCCGGCAGGCGTTCCGCGTAGGTGATGATGACTTCGGCGCCGCCCATCTGCGCCAGCTTGGCCGGCAGGGTCATGGTGTAGGCGGGACGGCCGAAGAAATCGGCCCACACGCCTTCGCCTTCCTGCGGCACCTGGTCGGGCAGCAGGCCGATGGGCTGGCCTTTTTTCAGGCATTTGGCAAAGATGCGCACGCCCGACATATTGGCTGGCGCCAGCATCAGGTTTTCGCGCGCGCGGGCCCCTTCGATCAGCGGTTTCAATGCGGCGCGCTTGGGCGGGCGGTACATCACGGTGAGCGGCGTGCGCAGCGCGATTTGCTGGGCGACGATTTCAAAGCAGCCCAGGTGCGGTGTCAGGAAGACAATGCCGCGCCCGTGCTGCAGCGCTTTTTCCACCAGTTCCCAGTTTTCCACCGTCGCATGGCGCGCCACGCGCTCGGCCGGTGCGCACCAGATGAACGGTAATTCCAGCACGCTCTTGCCCGCTTCGGCCACGGCCGTGTGCAAGTGTTGCGAAAACCCCGCACCCTGCATGTTCTCGCGCATGCGGCGGCGGTAGGACGGCGAAATGGCGTAAATCACCCAGCCGAGCGCAGCGCCCAGGCCATGCAGGACGGGCAGGGGAAAGACGGACAAGAAGCGAAAAATTGGGACTAACATGTATAAGCGGTTTCCAGGAATGGCGTGTTGCTGTGCCAAAATTTTTTAAGAAGCGTAAAATACCACGTATGCAGTAACCGCTGAGTTAATAGACAACTTGCGAAGCGGAATATAAATATCGCTAAAGCGTCGCAGGCAAAATCCTCTTTACTGCGACAGAACATTCACATAGTAAACAGGAGCTTGCAATGTCAAACGACTATCTCTTCACTTCCGAATCCGTTTCGGAAGGCCATCCCGACAAGGTTGCCGATCAAATTTCCGACGCCATCCTTGACGCCATCCTGACCCAGGATCCAGCCGCCCGCGTGGCTGCCGAAACCCTGTGCAACACCGGTCTGGTGGTGCTGGCTGGCGAGATCACCACGCACGCCAATGTGGATTATATTCAAGTTGCGCGCGAAACCATCAAACGCATCGGTTACGACAACACGGAATACGGCATCGACTACAAGGGTTGCGCCGTGCTGGTGGCCTATGACAAGCAGTCGCCCGACATCGCGCAAGGCGTCGATGAAGGTGCGGGCATTGACCTGGATCAAGGCGCTGGCGATCAGGGCCTGATGTTCGGCTACGCTTGCGATGAAACGGCCGAGCTGATGCCTGCCGCCATCCACTACGCGCACCGCCTGGTCGAGCGCCAGTCGCAGCTGCGCAAGGATGGCCGTTTGCCATGGCTGCGTCCGGATGCGAAATCGCAAGTGACCCTGCGCTACGTCGATGGCCGCCCCGTCGGCGTGCACACGGTCGTGCTGTCGACCCAGCATGCGCCGGAAATCTCGCACAAGCAGATCGAAGAAGCCGTCATCGAAGAAATCATCAAGCCGATCCTGCCGCGCGAATGGCTGGCGGAAACCAAATTCCTCGTCAACCCGACGGGCCGTTTCGTCATCGGCGGTCCGCAAGGCGATTGTGGCTTGACCGGCCGCAAGATCATCGTCGACACCTACGGCGGCGCAGCCCCGCACGGCGGCGGCGCGTTTTCGGGCAAGGACCCATCGAAAGTCGACCGTTCGGCAGCCTACGCGGCCCGCTACGTGGCGAAAAACATCGTCGCGGCCGGTCTGGCGCGCCAATGCCAGGTGCAGGTCAGCTACGCCATCGGCGTGGCCAAGCCGATCAACATCACCGTCTACACGGAAGGCACGGGCGTGATTCCCGACGCGGAAATCGCCAAGCTGGTGCTGGCGCACTTCGATTTGCGTCCAAAAGGCATCGTGCAAATGCTCGACCTGCTGCGCCCGATCTACCAGAAGAGCGCCGCCTACGGCCATTTCGGCCGCGAAGAGCCGGAATTCACGTGGGAGCGTACGGACAAGGTCGCCCTGCTGCGCGACGCCGCCGGCCTGAAGTAATCTAGTTAAAATTGCAAGAAAAGCGCCCCGGCCATCTGGCCGCGGGCGCTTTTTTTATGTGTTGTTACATGGCAATGCATGGCGAACAAGCTGGCGTACCGGCCTTGACAATGTTAAAATCCCCCGTCCGAGGAGCGTTGCGACGAAGAAATTCGCCAGGCTCGGAATATCCTGCAACTGCGCTCACGTACCTTTTTCAACTGAAAGGAGGGCGTGATGAACGCCGTACTCAAATCGCAACACGACTACACCATCGCCGATATCACCTTGGCCGCATGGGGCGACAAAGAAATCAAGATTGCTGAAACGGAAATGCCTGGCCTGATGGCCATCCGCGAAGAATTCGCGGCAGCGCAGCCTCTGAAAGGCGCGCGCATCACCGGTTCCATCCACATGACCATCCAGACCGCCGTGCTGATCCAGACCCTGGAAGCACTGGGCGCGCAGGTGCGTTGGGCATCGTGCAACATTTACTCGACGCAAGATCACGCCGCTGCCGCCATCGCCGCCGCCGGCACGCCTGTGTTCGCCGTCAAGGGCGAGTCGCTCGACGACTACTGGGAATACACGCACCGCATCTTCGAATGGCCGAACGTGGACGGCAAGGCGGTCTACTCGAACATGATCCTCGACGATGGCGGCGATGCCACCCTGCTGCTGCACCTGGGCGTGCGCGCGGAAACCGACCTGTCGGTGCTGGCCAACCCTGGTTCGGACGAAGAAATCTGCCTGTTCAACTCGATCAAGAAGCACTTGCTGGCGGACCCGACCTGGTATTCGAAGCGTCTGCCGGAAATCCTCGGCGTGACGGAAGAAACGACGACCGGCGTGCACCGTCTGTATCAGATGCACAAGGAAGGCAAGCTGGCTTTCCCTGCGATCAACGTGAACGATTCCGTCACGAAATCGAAATTCGACAACCTGTATGGCTGCCGCGAGTCCCTGGTCGACGGCATCAAGCGCGCCACCGACGTGATGATCGCCGGCAAAGTGGCCGTCATCGCCGGTTACGGTGATGTCGGCAAGGGCTCGGCCCAAGCCATGCGCGCCCTGTCGGCGCAAGTGTGGGTGACGGAAGTCGATCCGATCTGCGCACTGCAGGCGGCGATGGAAGGCTACCGCGTCGTGACCATGGATTACGCCTGCGAACACGGCGACATCTTTGTCACCTGCACGGGCAACTATCACATCCTCACGCACGATCACCTGACGCGCATGAAAGACCAGGCCATCGTCTGCAACATTGGTCACTTCGACAATGAAATCGACGTCGCTTCGCTGAAGCAATACGAGTGGGAAAACATCAAGCCGCAAGTCGACCACATCATCTTCCCGTCGGGCCGCCGCATCATCCTGCTGGCCGAAGGCCGCCTGGTCAACCTCGGTTGCGGCACGGGCCACCCGTCGTACGTGATGAGCTCGTCGTTCGCCAACCAGACGATCGCCCAGATCGAACTGTACGCAAACACGGCCAACTACCCGGTCGGCGTGTACACCCTGCCAAAACACCTGGACGAAAAAGTCGCCCGCCTGCAACTCAAAAAGTTGAATGCGCAGCTGACGGAACTGACGCAAGAGCAAGCCGACTACATTGGCGTGCGCACGGAAGGTCCATACAAACCAGAGCACTACCGTTATTAAGATGGTTGCCTCATGAACCTACTGCGCGGCGCGGGGCGCGGCCGGCGATGCTCACTGTGCTAAAGCACAGCTGCGCTTCTCGGCCACGCCGCGCATCCGCTCGCTACGGTTCCTGAGGCAACAAGACTGATCGGTATATCTTTTGTGCCGGCTGTTGCCGGCCTGACTTTCTTTGACAGGCTAGAGAAATGCGCTTGCTACTGATTTGGTTTATCAATGCGGCAGCCCTGTTTGCCGTCCCCTACCTGATGCACTCGGTGACGATGAGCAGCGGCTGGACCGCGCTGCTGGCCGCCGCCGTGCTGGGGCTGGTCAATGCGCTGATCCGTCCTTTGCTGATCCTGCTGACCCTGCCTGTGACGTTCTTGTCGCTGGGCCTGTTCATTTTCATCATCAACGGCTTCATGTTCTGGCTCGTGGCGCAGGTGATCGATGGTTTCCATGTCGCCAGTTTCTGGTCGGCCGTGGGTGGTGCATTGCTGTACAGCGTCATTTCCTGGGCCCTGTCGACCTTACTTTTGAGTAATGACGATGGAAAAGCATAATTTCAGTATTGAGTTTTTCCCGCCGAAAACCCCGGAAGGGGCGGAAAAGCTGCGCGCCACGCGTGTCAAGTTGTCTGAATTGCATCCGAAGTATTTCTCGGTGACCTTTGGCGCAGGCGGTACCACGCAGCAAGGTACCCTGGACACCGTGCGCGAGATCCTGGCGGCCGGCGAACAGGCCGCACCGCATCTGTCGTGCGTCGGTGGCTCGCGCGAATCGATCCGCGCCGTGCTGGCCGACTTCAAGGCGGCAGGCGTGAAGCGTATCGTCGCCTTGCGCGGCGACTTGCCCAGCGGCTATGGCGCCTCGGGCGAGTTTCGCTACGCCAACGAGCTGGTGGAATTCATCCGCGCCGAGACGGGCGACCATTTCCATATCGAAGTGGCCGCCTATCCGGAAGTGCACCCGCAAGCCCGTTCGCCGCAGGACGACTTGAACGCGTTCGCGCGCAAGGTGCAGGCTGGCGCGAATGCGGCCATCACCCAGTACTTCTATAATGCCGACGCGTATTTCCAGTTTGTCGAGCAGACGCAGAAGATGGGCATCAACGTGCCCATCGTGGCCGGCATCATGCCGATCACGAACTACACGCAGCTGATGCGCTTTTCGGACATGTGCGGTGCGGAAATTCCACGCTGGGTGCGTCTGAAACTGGCCAGCTTCGGCGACGACAGCGCGTCCATCAAGGCCTTCGGCCTGGACGTGGTGACGGGCTTGTGCGAGCGTTTGCTGGAAGGCGGCGCGCCAGGCTTGCATTTCTATAGCATGAACCAGGCGGCGCCCACGACCGCACTGTGGCAGCGCCTGGTGAAATAAGCCGTCCTGACTCGTCAGTGCAGATCGCCCTCGGTCACGATGTGATCGAGGGCGATGTCGTATTCGCCGTTGGGAAAGCTGGCCGCCAGGCAGGCATAGGCGATACCGAGCGTGCGCGGACGCGGCACGGCCGCCAGGGTGCGGTCGTAATAGCCGCCGCCATAGCCGAGCCGGTACCGTTGCTCATTAAAACCCAGGCAGGGCACGAGCAGGGTGGCGGGCGCCGGGCGCAGTCGCAGCCGGGCCGGCACGGCCACGCCCATGCCATCCTTGACCATGGGTTCGCCCGGCGTCCAGGCGGAAAAGGCCAGCGGCGCATGTTTTTCCAGCACCACGGGCAGACTGAGCGCCACGCCGCGCGCGGCCAGCTGCGCATACGCACCGTGCAAGTCCGGCTCGCCATGCAGGGGCCAGTACACGCCCAGTTCCTTGACGTTTTCCTGTGCGCACCAGTCCAGCAGGCGCTGCGCGATGGCCGCATCCCACGTTACTCGCGTGGCGTCGGGCAAGGCGCGCCGGGCCGCCAGCAAGGCTTTGCGCAAGCCGGCTTTTTCCTGTGGCGCAATGGGTGGCCGTGTAGCCGGATCGCATGTTATTCTAGGGTCGCTATTCATATCACCATCAAGTTAAGATTGAGAGTCGTACATTGATTTCCCCACTGAAATGGATTGCCGGCACGATGCTGTGTGTTGCATCGGCCTTGTCTCCCCTGGCCGCCCTGGCCCAGGTTTCCACCACCGTATCCCCAGCCGCCCCCGACACGCGCAGCGAGGACGATGCCTTCCTGCTGCTGCGCGACGCCGCGCGCAAGGATGACGCCGAAAAAGCCGACTTTTATGCGGGGCGCCTGACGAATTACCAGATTCCATCGTATGTTGACTATTATCGGCTGAAACCGCGCATCAAACTGCTGACCGAGGCGCAATTTCGCGATTACCTGAACCGCTACAAGGGCAGCGCCATCGCCGACCGTTTCCGCAACGACTGGCTGCTGGAACTGGGCCGCAAGCGCGACTGGGTCGTGTTCGATGAACAATACCCGCAATTCGCCCTCGACGACGATACCCAGCTCAAGTGCTACGCGCTGATGTCGCGCGCCGCCAAGGGCCAGAACGTGGCGGCCGAGGCGCGCAACCTGCTCGTCTCGCCGCCCGGCTATGGCGAAGCGTGCGGCAGCCTGATCGCGGCATTGGCGCAAAACGGCCAGTTCGACACGAACGACCTGTGGGCGCAGATCCGCCTGGCGGGCCAGACCAACGCCACGGGCCCGGCGCGCCGCATCGCGCTGCTGCTGGGCGCGTCCGACGCGAAGATGGCGCAAGCGATCGACTTGCCGGCGCTGGTGCTGGCCAAGGGCGCGGGTCTAAGTCGCGCCGACCACGAGATGTACCTGGTGGCTGTCGGCCGCATGGCGAAAAGCACCTTGAAGCTGGGCGTCGTCGCCCTGCAAAAGGCCAGCGCGCAGCTGACGCCGCAGGAACAGGCCATCGGCTGGGCCAGCCTGGCCCTGCAAGCGTCGTATTCGCTGGCGCCGGAAGCGTTCGAGTATTGGCAAAAAACCAATGGCGCGCCATTGACCTTGGAACAGATGCAGTGGAAGGCGCGTATCGCCTTGCGTGAAGGCAACTGGCCTGTGGTGAAGGCGTCCATCCAGGCCATGCCGGCGTCCTTGCGCGCCGATCCTACCTGGGTCTACTGGCTGGCGCGCGCGCAGCAGGCGGAAACGCCGGGCCGCCCGAACGCGCAAGCGGATGCCCTGTACCGCACGATCAGTGAACAATCGAATTTCTATGGCTTGCTGGCCAATGAAGAGCTGGGCAACCACCTGGTCTTGCCGCCGCCTGGCCAGCCCATCACGCCGGCGGAAATCGCCGCCATGGCCGCCAATCCGGGCTTGCAGCGCGCCTTGAAATTCTTCAACATGCGCTTGCGCTTCGAAGGCACGCGCGAGTGGAACTGGGAATTGCGTTCGATGACGGACCGCCAGCATCTGGCGGCTGCGGAATTTGCGCGCCAGAACAATGTGCTCGACCGCATGGTCAACACCTCGGACCGCACGCGCCTGGAAGTGGACTATACGCAGCGCTACCCGACGCCGCACGACGACGTCATGCACCCGGCCACGCAAACCCTCGGTCTCGACAAAGCCTGGGTATATGGCCTGATCCGCCAGGAATCGCGCTTCATCATGGATGCGCAGTCGCACGTGGGCGCGTCCGGCCTGATGCAGGTGATGCCGTCGACGGCCCGTTATGTGGCCAAGAAGATCGGCCTCACCGATTTCGTCACGGAAACCTTGAGCGACGTGCGCACCAACGTCTTGCTGGGCACGAATTACCTGAACATGGTGCTTGGCGGCCTGGACGGTTCGCAAGTGCTGGCCAGCGCCGCCTACAATGCGGGACCGGGGCGCTTGCGCATCTGGCGCGCCACCATGACGCGTCCGCTGGAAGGCGCCGTCTTCGCCGAGATCATTCCGTACACGGAAACGCGCGGCTACGTGAAAAACGTGATGGCCAACGCCACGTATTACGCGGCCCTGTTCGAGAAGAGCCCGCAGTCGCTGAAAGCGCGCCTGGGTACCGTCGGCCCAAAAAACAGCGCCATCGCGGCCGACTTGCCATCATCCAACTAAAGATAGCCGACCATGCAAACGACCATCCTTGATCCCAGCCTGACGCAAACCCTGGCCGCCGCGCGCGAGCCAGGTTTGACCCTCATCATCGGCAACAAGAATTATTCATCGTGGTCGATGCGCCCGTGGGTGGCCATGACGGCGTTCGGCATTCCATTCCAGGAAGTGCGCGTGCTGCTCGACCAGAGCGACACGGCCACCAAAATTGCCGAGTATTCGGCCTGCGGCCGGGTTCCCGTGCTGCTGGCGGGCGAGATCACGATCTGGGACAGCCTGGCCATCTGCGAATACCTGGCCGAGCAGTTCCCTGACAAACACATGTGGCCGCAAGACGTGGCCGCGCGCGCCATGGCGCGCTGTGTCTGCGCGGAAATGCATTCCGGCTTCACGGGCTTGCGTACGGACATGTCGATGAATATCAAGGCGAAGTTGCCGGGGCGTGGCCGTACGGCCGCCGCGCAGGCGGACATCGGCCGTATCAGCGAAATATGGGAAGAGTGTTTATCGCGCTTTGGCCACCACCAGTTCCTGTTCGGTGACTTTTCCATCGCCGATGCGTACTTTGCTCCCGTCGTGATGCGTTTCCGCACGTATGGCGTGAGCCTGGCGCCGGCCCTGAACGCGTATTGCGAGCGCGTGCAGGCGCACCCGGCCGTGGCCCGCTGGATCGCGGAAGCGCTGGCGGAAACGGAAACGGCGCCCAAGCACGACGCGGAACTGCCTGATTAAGAAAAGAGTGTTATGAAGATATACACGGTCGGTGGCGCGGTGCGCGACCAACTGCTGGGCTTGCCCGTGAAAGACCACGACCACGTCGTCGTCGGCGCCACGCCGGACGACATGCTGCGCCGGGGCTTCCGGCCCGTAGGCAAGGATTTTCCCGTCTTCCTGCACCCGAAGACGCAGGAAGAATACGCGCTGGCCCGCACGGAACGCAAGACTGCCCCCGGCTACCGGGGCTTTGTCTTCCACACGGCGCCCGACGTCACCCTGGAAGAAGACCTGGTGCGCCGTGATCTGACCATCAACGCCATCGCCCAGGCCGAGGACGGGACGTTGACCGACCCGTTCGGCGGCATTGACGATATTCAAAACAAAGTGTTCCGCCACGTCTCCGACGCGTTCGGCGAAGATCCCGTGCGCATTTTGCGCCTGGCCCGCTTTGCCGCCCGTTTCGATACTTTTACGGTGGCGCCCGCCACCATGGAACTGATGCGCCGGATGGTGGGCGATGGCGAAGTCGACGCCCTGGTGGCCGAGCGCGTGTGGCAGGAAGTGGCGAAAGGGTTGATGGAAGCGCGGCCGTCGCGCATGCTGACGGTGCTGCACGAGTGCGGCGCCCTGGCGCGCATCCTGCCGGAATTGACCATCAACGACCATCTGCTGCGCGTGATCGACAGGGCGGCGGGCGCGGGCCACGCACTGTGCGTGCGCTTTGCCGTGCTGATGCTGGCCGTGCCGCTTGAGCAGATCAATGTGCTCAGCGAGCGCCTGCGCGTGCCCAACGATTGCCGCGAGCTGGCCGTGATGGCGGCGCGCGAGCAGGCTGCCGTTGCCGGTGCGCTGGCCTTGAGCGCCGAGGAACTGGTGCGCTTGTGCGAACGCTGCGACGGACTGCGCAAGCCGCAGCGCTTCGTGCAGATGCTGGACGCCATCGCCTGCGACGTGCAGGTCCACAATCCGGTGTTCCCCCAGTCCGCCTGGCTGCAAGCCATGCTGGCGGCCGTGCGCGGCGTCGATGCGAGCGCGCTGGCACAAGCTTGCGCACACGAACCGAAGCGCATTCCCGAGCTCATCCATGCGGCGCGGGTCGAAGCCGTCACGAACGCGATCAGCGGCACGGAGCTGCCATGACCCTGCCCAACTTGTTCCAGAACCCGTTTCGCCGCTGGCTCAGCCGCAGCGGCGGCGGGCGTCCGACCGTGCTCGTCAAGCAATTGCATGAGCGCGACCGGCGCCGCATGATGAAGCATTTCCTGAATCTGGAGAAAAGCGACCGGTTGCTGCGCTTCGGCAGCGCCTTGCCCGATGAGCTCGTCGCCCAGTACGTGCAAAAGATGGATTTCTCGCGCGACATGGTCTACGGCGTCTACAACAGCCTGTTCAAGCTGGTGGGCGTGGGGCATCTGGCGTTCGCGCCGAAGGACACGTCGCCGGCGAAAAGCGTCGTGACGGACAAGGAGCAGGTGGCCGAGTTTGGCGTGTCCGTATCGAAATCCATGCGCGGCATGGGGGTCGGGTCAAAACTGTTCGAGCGGGCGGCGATCCACTGCCGCAACAACGATGTCGATACCCTGTACATGCATTGTTTGTCGTCGAACAAGACGATGATGCATATCGCCAAGAAGGCGGGCATGGAAATCCAGCGCGACTATGGCGAAGCCGATGCCTATCTGAAACTGTTGCCGCCGAATCCGAGCAGCATGCTGCAGGAAGCCGTGCAGGAGCAGTTCGCCATGTTCGACTACACGTTCAAGGCCAACGCGCGCGCCGCGTTCAAATTGTGGGACCGCTTGCCAGGGCGCAAGAAGAAGCCCGGGCCGCCATCACCGCCGTCACAGTAAGGGCAGGGCCGTCGTATCCTTGATGCGCTGCAGGGCAAAGCTTGATTTCACGTCCAGCACGGCCGGGTGGCGCAGCAGCGTCGCCATCATGAAGCGCGAAAAGTGCTCCATGTCTTCCACGTGCACGCGCAACAGATAATCCATTTCGCCCGTCATCGCGTAGCAAGCCACCACTTCCGGCCATTGCGCCACCGCCACGGCAAAGTCGGCGCGCGGCGACGTGTTCGTCACCAGATTCGGCGCCAGCACTCTTGCCGTGCTGTGCGCGGTGGCGTCGCTGTGCTTTTCCAGCCGCACGTTGACATAAGCCAATAGCCCCAGGCCGATCTTTTCCGGGTCCAGCAGGGCCACGTACTGGCGGATCACGCCCGCTTCTTCCAGCCGTTTGACGCGGCGCAAGCATGGCGACGGCGACAGGCTGACTTGCTCGGCCACGTCCTGATTCGACAGGCGGCCATCGGCCTGCAGGACGGCGAGGATCTTGCGGTCCGTTTTATCCAGCGTAATTTTGCTCATGCTTCCTCCGGTGGTTCGTGTTTCACGCAATATTATTGCGCAAATCATGGATGTTCGGGAGATCTTTGGCATTTAATGCCCACAGACCGCGCCTATACTGTGCGCTACTTCTTGGAGGAGACATCATGCAATTTCAGCCTTGGGATAACCCGATGGGTACCGATGGTTTCGAGTTCGTCGAGTATGCAGCACCAGACCCAAAAGCATTGGGCAAGCTGTTCGAGAACATGGGATTCACGGCCATCGCGCGCCACCGCCACAAGGATGTGACCCTGTACCGTCAGGGCGACATCAATTTCATCATCAATGCCGAACAAGATTCGTTCGCGCAGCGTTTTGCCCGCCATCATGGCCCGTCCGTGTGCGCCATCGCCATCCGCGTCGACGATGCGGCTTTCGTGTACCGCCGCGCGCTGGAACTGGGCGCCTGGGGTTTCGACAATAAAACAGGCCCAATGGAGCTGAATATCCCCGCCATCAAGGGCGTGGGCGATTCCCTGCTGTATTTCGTCGACCGCTGGCGCGGCAAGGGCGCCGACAAGCCGGACGCGGCCGCTCCGGGCGGTATCGGCGACATCAGCATCTATGACGTCGACTTCGTCGCCATTCCCGGCGCCGTCGCCAACCCGGTCGGCCATGGCCTGACCTATATCGACCACCTGACCCACAATGTGCACCGTGGCCGCATGAAGGAATGGGCCGGTTTCTATGAAAACCTGTTCAACTTCCGCGAAGTGCGCTATTTCGACATCGAAGGCAAGCATACTGGTCTGAAGTCGAAAGCCATGACTTCGCCGTGCGGCAAGATCCGCATCCCGATCAATGAATCGTCGGACGACAAGTCGCAGATCGCCGAATACCTGGACCAGTACCACGGCGAAGGCATCCAGCATATCGCGCTGGGTACCGATGATATCTATGGCTCCGTGCAAGGCATGCGTGATACTGGTATCGATTTCCAGGACACGATTGAAACTTACTATGAGCTGGTCAACCGCCGTCTGCCGAACCACGGCGAGCAGCTGGAAGAACTGCGCCGCCTGCGCATCCTGATCGATGGCCACAGCACGGAAACCGAACGCGAATTGCTGCTGCAAATCTTCACGCAGACGGTGATCGGCCCGATCTTCTTCGAGATCATCCAGCGCAAGGGCGACCAGGGCTTTGGCGAAGGCAATTTCCGCGCCCTGTTCGAATCGATCGAGCTGGACCAGATCAAGCGCGGCGTGTTGAAAGATACGAGCGCGGCGTAAGCTGACTTATACCCGGGATGTCGGATTACGCTGCGCTAATCCGACCTACAACTGGTGCCAGTAATGTAGGTCGGGTTAGCCAGAATGGCGTAACCCGACATGCCGCAAAAAGAAGCACTAAAAAGCAGCAAAAGGTACGAACGCAGGAGTGCAGTGCAGCAAAAGAACTGTGCGCCTTCCTGTGGTAGTCTACGACAAACAAGTCATTTTTCCGCACCGGCATTGCCCACAAAGCGCGGCCGGTACGTGTGAGTTCAACCGACTTTGCACGCGTAGCACAGAGAATAATGGAGACAAGTAATGAATGCACCAATCAAGGGCTCGAGTCTTGAGCCGGGCGCGCACGCGTCCGAGATTTCCCTGAACGACAAATATACGCTCGAGCGTGGCCGCGCCTTCATGACGGGCACGCAAGCGCTGATCCGCCTGCCCATGCTGCAGCGCGAGCGCGACCTGAAGGCTGGCCTGAATACGGCCGGCTACATCACCGGTTACCGCGGTTCGCCTGTGACGTCCGTCGACATGACGGCGATCAAGGCCAAAAAATATCTCGATGAACACCACGTCAAATTCCACCCGGGCCTGAACGAAGATCTGGCCGCCACGGCCGTCTGGGGCACGCAGCAAACGAATCTGTTCGAAGACGCGAAATACGATGGCGTGTTTGGCATGTGGTACGGCAAGGGCCCCGGCGTCGACCGCTGCGGCGACGTTTTCAAGCACGCGAACAACGCCGGTTCCGCCAAGCACGGCGGCGTGCTGGTGCTGGCCGGCGACGATCATGCGGCCAAATCCTCGTCCACGGCGCACCAGTCCGACCATATCCTGAACGCCTGCGGCATCCCCGTGCTCTATCCGTCGTCGGTGCAGGAATATATCGACTACGGCTTGCATGCGTGGGCCATGAGCCGCTACACGGGCTTGTGGGTGTCGATGAAATGCGTGACCGACATCATCGAGTCGGGCGCCGCCGTCGATTTCGACCCGGACCGCGTGCAGATCACCTTGCCGACCGACTTCGAGATGCCGGCCGGCGGCTTGAACATCCGCTGGCCCGACACGGTGCTGGAACAAGAAGTGCGCATGAACAGCTACAAATGGTATGCGGCGCTGGCGTATGCGCGTGCCAACAAGCTCAATAAAATCATCTGGGACAGCCCGAAGGCGCGCATCGGCATCATCACGGCCGGCAAATCGTATCTCGATACGCGTCAGGCGCTGGCGGACCTCGGCATCGACGAGCAGACGGCGTCCGACATCGGCATCCGCCTGTACAAGATCGGCATGACCTGGCCGCTGGAAGCCGATGGCGTGCACGAATTCGCCAAGGGCCTCGACGAGATCCTCGTGGTGGAAGAAAAGCGGCAAATCCTCGAATACGCGCTGAAGGAAGAACTGTACAACCTGAAGGATGGCGAGCGTCCGCGCGTGGTCGGCAAGTTCGACGATACGGGCGAATGGAGCAACCAGAAGGGTACCGGCCACGGCGACTGGCTGCTGCCGGCCACGTATGAGCTGAACCCGGCCATGATTGCCCGCGCCATTGCCAGCCGCATTTCGCGCTACTACGCGGGCCACCCGGTCGAGCAGCGCGTGAAGGAACGCATCGCCTACCTGGAAGCCAAAGAGAATGTGCTGAAAGCGATCAGCGTGAAACCCGATCCGCAGAAAGACCGCACGCCGTTCTTCTGCTCCGGCTGCCCGCACAACAGTTCCACGAAAGTGCCGGAAGGCTCGCGCGCGCTGGCCGGCATCGGCTGCCATTACATGGTGCTATGGATGGACCGCGAAACGTCGACGTTTACCCACATGGGCGCCGAAGGCGTGACTTGGGTGGGGCAGGCGCCGTTCACGAACGAGAAGCACGTGTTTACCAACCTCGGCGACGGCACATATTTCCACTCGGGCATCCTGGCCATCCGCGCGGCCGTCTCGGCCAAGGTGAACATCACGTATAAAATTCTGTTCAACGATGCGGTGGCCATGACGGGCGGCCAGGAATTCGACGGTCCATTATCTCCGGCCATCATTTCGCGCCAGATCGCCGCCGAAGGCGTCGGCCCCATCATTGTCGTCACGGACGAACCGGAAAAATACCCGGACGATTATGCCTGGGCGGAAGGCGTCACCGTGCGCCACCGTTCGGAACTGATGGACGTGCAGCGCGAACTGCGCGACATGCCCGGTGTGTCGGCCATGATCTACGATCAGACCTGCGCCTCGGAAAAACGCCGCCGCCGGAAACGCAATGAATACCCGGACCCGGCCAAGCGCGCCGTCATCAACGAAGCCGTGTGCGAAGGCTGCGGCGACTGCTCCGTGCAATCGAACTGCCTGTCGGTGGAACCGCTGGAAACGGAACTGGGGCGCAAGCGCCAGATCAACCAGTCGTCCTGCAACAAGGATTTCTCGTGCACGACGGGTTTCTGCCCCAGTTTCGTGACGGTGGAAGGCGGCGGCTTGAAAAAGCCGAAGAAGGCAGCTGCCGCCGACAAGGATGCGCCAGCCGCGCCGGCCTTGCCGACACCGCAGATTCCTTCGACGGCCGAGCCGTTCGGCATCCTGGTCACCGGCATCGGCGGCACGGGCGTCGTCACCGTCGGCCAGATCCTGGCCATGGCGGCGCACGTGGAAGGCAAGGGCTGTTCCGTGCTGGACATGAGCGGCCTGGCGCAAAAGGGCGGCCCTGTCATGTCGCACGTGCGCCTGGCGGACCGCCAGGAAGATATCCACTCGACGCGCGTCGGCACCGGTGCGGCTGACCTGGTGATCGGCTGCGACCTGATCGTCACGGCCAGCCGCGACGCCCTGTCTCGCATGGGGGAAGGCCGCAGCTGGGCCATGATCAACTCGACCAGCTCGTCGACGGCCGCCTTCGTGAAGAACCCGGACTGGCAATTCCCGGGCGCTTCGGCGCGCATGGAAATCGAAAAAGCGTGCGGCAGCGACCACGTGGACTTCATCGACGCGGGCCAGATCGCCACGGCGCTGATGGGCGACTCGATCGCCACGAACATGTTCATGCTCGGCTACGCCTGGCAAAAGGGCAAAGTGCCGCTGTCGGAAGCGGCCATCATGAAGGCCATCGATTTGAACAACGTCTCGGTGGCGTTCAACAAGGCGGCCTTCAACTGGGGCCGCGCCGGTGCGCATGACGCGGCCAGCCTGGTGCGCATGACCACACCGGCCAAGGTGGTGGAATTCAAGCGCATCGACACGCTCGACGACTTGATCGAAAAGCGCGTGGCCCTGCTGACGGCCTACCAGGACCGCGCCTATGCGCAGCAGTACATCGATTTCGTCGGCCAGGTACGCGCCGCCGAAAGCGCCCTGAATGGCCCGCACTTGCGCCTGACGGAAGCCGTGGCCCGCTACTTCTACAAGCTGATGGCGTACAAGGACGAGTACGAAGTGGCGCGCCTGTACACGGACGGCGCCTTCCAGGCAAAGATCGCGTCCATGTTCGAAGGCGACATCAAGCTCAAGTTCCACCTGGCGCCGCCCATCATGGCGAAAACGGATGCCCAGGGCCATCTGGTGAAGAAGGAATTCGGCCCGTGGATGATGAAGGCGTTCGGCGTGCTGGCCAAGTTCAAGGGCTTGCGCGGCACGGCGTTTGACATCTTCGGCCACACGGCCGAGCGCAAGATGGAGCGCGCGCTGATTCTTGAATACCGCGCGACGGTGGGCGGCTTGCTGCCGAAACTGACGACGGCCAAGCTTGCGCAAGCCGTGGCTATTGCCAGCATTCCGGAAGACATCCGCGGCTATGGCCACGTGAAGGAGCGTCATTTGAAGGCGGCGAAAGAGAAGGAAGCGAGTCTGCTGATCGCCTTCAACGCGCCGACGCCGCTGCCGCCCGTCGTGGCAGCACCCGTGGCGGCCACCGTGGCGTAACGGTTTGCGTATGACCTTGTAGCAATGGCGCCTGCGGGCGCCATTTTTTTGTGTCAAAGAAAACAACGCTTGCTGGCAAAACGCATTATAATTTTTCGATAATTTCTTCTTGGAAAGTTTCTCATGCATTCCCTGCGCCTGCGTTGCCTCGTTGTTTCCCTCGGATTCGTGTTGAGTGCCTGCGGCGGAGGAGGAGGTAGCAGCAGCGACAGCGCGCCCGTCGTGCCGCCCTTGACGCCAACCGGGCCGACCGGGCCGACGGCGCTGGTCGCTTCCTCCACGGTGGCGAACCGTTGCGAGGCACCGCGCAGCGGCAGCAGCATCGACAAGCCGGGCACCTTGCTCGATGAGCAGACGTGGGTGCGCAGCTGGATCGATGAAACGTATCTGTGGTACCGCGAAGTGCCAACCACCTACCTGCCGCAAAGCTTTGCCACGGCGAAGGCGTATTTCGATGTGCTCAAAACAACAGCCACGACGGCGTCCGGCAAGCCGAAGGACCAGTTCCATTTCACGTATACGACGGCCGAATGGGAAGCCTCGCTCAATGGCGTCGAACTGGGCTACGGCATGCTGCTGGCGCTGACGCGCACCACGCCGCCGCGCAAGGCCGTGGTCACGATCGTCGAGCCAGGCTCGCCTGCGGCACTGGCGGGCTTGCGGCGCGGCGATGAGCTGCAAACCGTCGATGGCGTCGATTTCGTCAATGCCCCCGACACTGCCAGCGTGGGTATCATCAACGCGGGCCTGTTCCCTTCGGCGCAAGGCACGCACACGCTGGCGTTCAGCCGCAATGGCGCGCCCATCTCCGCGAGCCTGCAGGCGGTGGATGTCAGCACGAGTTCCGTGCAAAACGAGCGCATCATCGACACGCCTACGGGCAAGGTGGGCTACCTGACCTTCAACACCCACAACAACGTGTCCGAGCGCCAGCTGGCCGAGACCATGGGCCGCTTCCAGGCGGCCGGCATCAGCGACCTGGTGCTCGACGTGCGCTATAACGGCGGCGGCTACCTCGATGTCGCCAGCGAGCTCGCCTACATGATTGCCGGTCCGCAAGTCACCACCGGCAAGACCTTCGAGCAGGTGCTGGCCAATGACAAGACGCGGCCGGCGGCGCCCGTGCCATTCCATGCGCAAAGCCTGGGCTTTGCCGGGCCGAACCCTCTGCCCAAGGGCACACCGCTGCCCTCGCTGGGCCTCAAGCGCGTGACCTTGCTGACGACGGGCAATACCTGCTCGGCCAGCGAAGCCATCATCAACGGCTTGCGCGGCGTGGACGTGCAGGTCAACCTGATCGGTGGCACAACGTGCGGCAAACCCTACGGTTTCTATCCCACGCCCAATTGTGGCACCACGTATTTCGCCGTGCAGTTCCAGGGCGTCAACGCCAAGGGCTTTGGCGACTTCGCCGATGGCATGGCGCCGACCTGCGACGTGGCCGACGATTACCAGAACCAGCTGGGCGACCCTGCCGAAGGCATGCTGGCGGCGGCGCTGCGTTACCGCAGCAGCGGCAGCTGTAACCCGGCCACGGGCGCGACCAGGCTGTTGAGTTCGATGGAGAATCCGGCCGACATGGCCACGCGGCTGCTGCGCCCGGCCTACAAGGAAATTGCTGTATTGAAACGCTAAAGCCCTATTGTGCTCCCCTTCCTGGGCGAAGGAGGGGGAGATTTCTGCTCAGAAATATTTCTATATAACAATTTTGATATATAGAAAGATGAATCCATTCGTTCTGCAATTACTGGCATTTTGATATCTTTCGCCTTCTCCCTAACCTTGAGAAGCGCAAAGATGACTATACAATTCAAGTTACCACCGCTCACCGTCGCCGTACTGGCCATCCTGGGCGGTTCCGCATGGCAGGCGCACGCGCAAACGCAAGCGCCCGCAGCGGATCAGCAGCCGGCGGCCACCCCGCTAGCCGTCGTGGTCACCGGTTCGCGGATTCCCCGCGCCAGCCTGGAAGGACCATCGTCCGTCACCATCCTGACGGGCGATGAAATCACCAAGCAAGGGTACAAGAACGTCTTCGATGCGCTGACCAACCAGGTACAGAACAGCGGCTTTACGCAAGGCGAGGACTTCGGCAATACGTTCACGCCGTCGGCCAATACCATCAGCCTGCGCGGCCTGGGCCCGAACCACACCTTGATCCTGCTTAATGGCCGCCGCCTGGCCGACTTCCCCGTCGCCTACGAAGGCACGGTCAACTTCACCAATCTGGCGAATATCCCGTCGAGCATAGTCGACCGCATCGAGATCCTCAACGGTGGCGCCTCGGCCATCTATGGTTCCGACGCCATCGCCGGCGTGGTCAACGTCATCCTGAAAAAGCAGACGGAAGGTTTCGATATCAATGTCAAGGTGGGCGGCACCTCGCGCGGCGGTGCCGGCAACCAGCGCGTGCAGCTGACGGGCGGCGGCAATTTCGACAAGCTGCATACCCTGTTCAGCGTGGAGCTGAGCCAGCGCGATCCGCTGTCGAGCCTGCAGCGCGATTTCATGGCCACGCGCTCGGGCACGCCGACGAATATCGCCTCGCGCCGCGTGGTACAGGCGGGCACCTCGGGCAGCTACGTGGACCTGGGCGACACCTGCAACCAGTTCGGCGACCTGTTCGGCGGCAGCGTCGTCAAGTACCAGGCGAAGAACGGCAGCTATTGCGCCAGCCCGAAAGTCGGCCCCACTTACTGGACCACGCAAACCAAGAACCGCAGCCAGAACGTGTTCGGCAGCGCCAACTATGAGCTGTCGCCGGAAACGACGCTGTTCGCCGACTTCCTGATCGGCAAGAATTCGACCGAGAACAATACGCGCGGCCCGACGTGGACGTCGTCGTCGACGGGCAGCAGCTATTTCCGCAACCAGAATACGAACCGCTACGAAGCGTGGACGCGTTATATCTCGCCCGAGGAAATGGGCGGCGTGGAGCGCTACAACCGCAAGTGGGATGACCTGGCCACGGCCATCTCGCTGGGCGCCAAGGGCCGCATTCCCGGCACGTCGTCGTGGCAGTATGAAGCGAACTACAACGCCTCGGTGTACAAGAGCGAAAGCCATACGCCGCGCGCGCTGGCCAATATCGACAGCTTCTTCCTGGGGCCGAAACTGGGTACCGACACCGCCGGCGTGCCGATCTACGCACCGGACCCGGCCCGCTTGTCGCGCCGCGTGACGGCGGCCGAATTCGACAGCATCACGGGCAATTCCGACAGCGACGACAAGGCCTGGACGAATACCCTGAGCCTGGCCACGAATGGCGACCTGTTCCAGCTGCCCGCTGGCGTGGCGAAGATCGCCACCATCGCCGAAGCGGGCAAGCAGGGCTTCAGCAATGTGCCCGATGCGCGCCTGAACGATGGTTATTTCAACGTCGCCACCAAATCCGATATCACGGCCGGCACGCGTACCCGCTATGCGCTGGGTGCCGAGATCAACCTGCCGCTGCACGAGAAGCTGACCGGTACCCTGGCTGGCCGCTATGACCGCTACAACTTTGCCGGCCGCAGCGATGGCAAGTTCACCTACAACGGCGGCCTGGAACTGCGTCCCGCGCCGGAGCTGCTGTTCCGCGCCAATTACGCCACCAGCTTCCGCGCACCGGACATGAACTACATCTACAAGGCGCGCGGCACCGGTTACTATTCGAGTACCACCGATTACTACCGCTGCGGCGCTGCCGGACAGGCCATCGAGGACTGCGACTACGCAAATAAATCGCCGGGCGCCGACTATGTGCAGAACGGCAGCAAGGATCTGCAGTCGGAGAAGGGCAAGTCGTTCGGCGTGGGCGCCGTCTGGTCGCCAAGTTCGAATTTCGACGTCTCCGTCGATTACTGGAACATCAAGATCGACGACCTGGTGACGAATTTGAGCGCCGACAAGATACTGCGCGACGAAGCCGATTGCCGCCTGGGCAAGCTCGACATCAACTCGCCTACCTGCGCCGATACCCTGGGCCGCGTCGAGCGTTTCGCGGCCAATGCCCTGAACCGCGCCGGCGAGATCAAGACCATCACCGTCAATCCGATCAATGCGGCCAAGCAAAGCAGCAGCGGCATCGACGTCAGCGTCAAGTATTTGCTGCGCACGGCGGATTATGGCCGCTTTGCCTTCAAGGCCAATTACGCCAAGGTGCTGAGCAATAAATCGCAGCAATTTGTCGGCGACGAAGAAATCGACGAGCTCAAATCGCTGAACAATTCGGATTGGCGCGACAAGCTGAACCTGAGCGTCAACTGGGCTGCGGGCGACTGGTCGAATACTTTGCTGGTCAGCCGCTACAGCAAGATCCCGAACGCCGCCGGCACCGGCTACCTGACGCCGACGGCGCTGGCCAACATCAGCACCGTGTACCGCATCAACGACCGTGCCACCTTGTCGCTGATCGTCAACAACGTGTTCGACAAGATCAAGCGCGACGACAGTGGCGGCTGGCCGTACTACCCGGTGGGCAGCTACAGCCCGCAGGGACGCCAGGGCTGGGTAGAATTCAACTACCACTTTGGCTCATAATCCACGCTTGCCAGAGCAAGGCCGGAGCAGCTGACGCTGTTCCGGCTTTTTTATTTTCCGCTGCAGTTTTACACGCGCCACCACCCCTATAATTGCCCGCTTGTTCTCTCTCGATGGAGTTTGACCCATGCTACGCCACGCCCTGCTGTCCGCCGCCTTGTTGTCCCTGTTTGCCGTCCATGCACATGCCGCGCGCGATATGCGGCTGTTTTCCCTGAAGACGGTGGCCGAGTACTCGGGCTTCAAGAATACGGGCCGCTACGAGGAAGTGGAAGCCTTGTGCCGGCGCTTCGAGGAGCACCGTCCGAAACAGGTGCGCTGCTTTGAATTTGGCCGCACGCCGGAAAACCGCCCCATGCTGGCGCTGGCCGTTTCCAATACGGGTGCGCTGACACCGGACGCGGCCAAGCTGCGCAAGATACCGGTACTGCTGGTGCAGGGTGGTATCCATGCGGGGGAAATCGACGGCAAGGATGCGGGTTTCCTGGCCCTGCGCGAAGTATTGGAGGGCAAGGCGGCGCCCGGCGCGCTCGACAAGCAGGTGCTGCTGTTCGTGCCCGTGTTTAACGTTGATGGCCATGAGCGCTTTGGCCAGTGGAACCGTCCGAACCAGCGCGGCCCCGTGGAAATGGGCTGGCGCAGCACGGCGCAAAACTACAATCTGAACCGCGAATACATGAAGGCCGATACGCCCGAGATGCAGCACATGCTGGCGCTGGTGAACGCCTGGGATCCGCTGGCCTATGTCGACCTGCACGTCACCGACGGCGCCCAGTTCGAACCCGATATCTCGATCCAGGTCGAACCCGTGCATGCGGGCGATGCCGCCTTGCGCGCGGCGGGAACGGCGCTGCGCGACGGTGTGCTGGCCGACCTGGCAAAGCAGGGTTCCGATCCGAAGCCGTTCTACATGTCATTTGCCGAAGAAGATAATCCGCAGTCGGGTTTTGTCGATTCGACGCCGAACCCGCGCTTTTCGCACGGCTATTTCTTGTTGCGTAACCGTTTCGGCGTGCTGGTGGAAACCCACTCGTGGAAGGACTATCCGACCCGCGTACGCATCACGCGCAACACCATCATTTCCCTGCTGTCGCAGATGGCGCAGCACGGCGCCGCATGGCGGCAAACCGCCATGGAAGCGGACCAGCGGGCGATGCAGCTGGCCGGCAGTGCGCTGCCCCTCAGCTACAAGACCACGGAGAAAAGCCGCATGATCGCGTTTCGCGGCTATGCGTATACGCGCACGCCGTCCGAGGTGTCGGGCGCCCTGATGACGCGCTATGACGAAAAGACGCCGCAAATCTGGAACGTGCCGCTGCGCGACGAGATCGTGCCCGACCTGCAGGTGACCGGGCCAAAGGCCGGCTATCTGGTGCCATGTGCACAGGCGAAGATGGTAGGCGCCAAGTTGCGCCAGCACGGCATCGCCTACAATGAAATGACCGGCTTTTTCTCCAGGCAGAATGTGGAAATCTTCCGCGCCACGCAGGTGAAGTTCGGCGCGCAGTCGTTCGAAGGACGCCAGACGGCCGCGGTACAGGGCGAATGGGAAAAGGCAGTGCGCCTGATCGACAGCTGCGTGCTGTACGTGCCCGTCAACCAGCCTAAGGCGCGCCTGGTGATGGCCCTGCTCGAACCGCGCGCGCCCGATTCGCTGCTGGCCTGGGGCAGCTTCAACACGGCGTTCGAGCGCAAGGAATACATGGAGGACTATGTGGCCGAGGATGTGGCGCGCGCGCAGTTGGCGGCCGACCCGGCGCTGGCGGCGCAGTTCCGGCAGAAGCTGGCTGACGAGCCCGAGTTTGCAAAGAATCCGCGCGCGCGCCTGGAGTTTTTCGCCCGCCGCCACGCCTCATGGGATGAGCGGCTGAATCTGTATCCGGTCATGCGCGTCGACGTGGCGCCTGTCAGTTTCATGGATTTGTAACGCCAATACGCGCGTCGCCGCACGGTGCACACCGAAGTTGTCAAATCGCGCAGATTAATCGAAAGAAAATGCTATTCTCCGCTCGATGATGGCGCCGCCACCACGAGCAGGGAACATGCATGGTCAACAAGACACTCTTTAACCAGCACCGCGAGGCGTTTTTTCGCCTCTGTGACGCCGTCGGCGAGAATCAGGTGGAACAGGTGCGCAGCATGCTCGAGGCCACGCCGCTGCTGTTGACCTTGCGCCGCTATAACATGGATGACGGCGAATCGCTGCTGCACCTGGCCGCGGCCGGCGGCAGCCGCGAGGTCTGCGCGCTGCTCGTGTCGCTGGGCATGGACGTCGACCTGCCCCTGCCCGGTTACCGCAACCTGACGCCGCTGGACGCGGCGGCAAGCCATGGCCACCTCGCTACCTGCCGCTGGCTGCTCGAGCAGGGCGCTGCCGTCGATGGCTTGCCGGACAATATACTGTCGCCGCTGGACAGCGCCTGCGTTGGCGGCCATGAGGACGTGGTCGCATTGCTGCTGCAGCGGGGCGCCAATCCGAACCGCCTGCATACGCGCTGGAACCAGGCGCCGGTCGATATCGCCACCGGCTGGGGTTTTCCCGCGATCGCCCAATTGCTGGCCGCCGCCGGCGGCGTCAGCATACTCGACGTGCCGCAGCAGGCGGCCGTGTCACCGCAGGAAGCGATCCGCACCTTCATGCACAACAGCGCCGGCTGGGTGCTGCCGGCCGTGTTCAGCCCGGACAGCGGCGACGCGCGCTTTTCGCTGGGCATCAGCTGCATCGGCGGCAAGCGCGATTTCAAGCTGTTCGATTTCAAGCTGCTGTTTACCACCGGCCTGTTCCGGCAATCGCCGATGACCGAACTGGCCATCTGCCTGCCGGCCCGCTGGCCGCTGACCGTCAACGGCTTCGCCGAGCACAGCCCATGGCGCTTCCCCGTGGCGCTGCTGGCGCGCCTGGGACGGCGCACGCTCGACCAGGCCAGCCTGGCCGCGGGCGTGCTGCTGCGGCGCGACGATCCGTACCTGGCGGACCTGGCCTGGCCGGACGGCGTCGATGCGCTGCTGGCCATCGACAAGCGCTGGAACCCCGCGCCGGAAGAAGACGACATTGCCGACGATGACAAGGTCACCATTTATCTGCTGGTGCCGGTGGCGTTCACCAAAAAAGGCGCGCCCGGCGCCAGCGCCTTGCCGGCCTTGATCGAGCGCAAGCTCAAGGGGAGCTGGAAAGTGTCGGCCTTGCCCATCCCCGTGATTGGCTAGCGCCGGCATGCACGCGCGCATGACCAGATCAAGCCGCACCGCTTGCAGCAATGTTATCCTGCCAATAAATTTTCCGCGTCCGCGCCAACCCGTTTCACGCATCGGTTTTCCATGACAAAAAAAATTCTTCTCCTGAGCGTCTCGGCCGGTGCCGGCCACATGCGCGCGGCGCAAGCCATCGAGGCGTATGCGGCGCGCGATGGCGGTGGCGGCCCTGCGGCGCTGGCCCTGCATCTGGACGTGATGGATTTCGTCACGCCCGCCTTCCGCAAGCTGTACACGGATTTCTATATCAAGCTGGTCAACAAGGCGCCCGCGCTGTGGGGCTATCTGTATCACGCCACCCACGATGCGCCGCGCGACAGCTCGATGCAGCGCCTGCGCCGCGCCGTCGAGCGCCTCAACACGCGCGCGCTGATGACGCAGATCGCCGCCTTCCAGCCCGACGCCATCATCTGCACGCATTTCCTGCCGGCCGAACTGCTGTCGCGCGCCCTGCGCCAGCACCAGCTGGCTTGCCCCGTGTGGGTGCAGGTCACGGATTTCGACTTGCACCGCATGTGGGTGCACGAGCAGATGGAAGGTTATTTCGCCGCCACCGACGAAGTGGCGTTCCGTATGCGCCACGAAGGCATTCCCGCCGAGCGCATCCACGTGACGGGCATTCCCATCATGCCCGCGTTCGCGCAGCTGCCCGAGCGCGTGCAGTGCGCGCAGGCGTTTGGCCTCGACCCGCGGCGCACGACGATCTTGCTGATGGGCGGCGGGGCGGGGCTGGGCAGCCTGGAAACGGTTGCCGCGCGCCTGCTGGCCTTGCCAGGCGACTTCCAGCTGATCGTGCTGGCAGGGAAAAACGCCGCCGCGCTGGCGGCGCTGCAGGCGCTGGCCGGCCAGTATCCGGGCCGTCTGCTGGCGCAAGGCTTTACCAGTGAAGTCGAGCGCCTGATGGCGTGCGCCGACCTGGTGATCACCAAGCCGGGCGGCCTGACCACGTCCGAATGCCTGGCGCTGGGCTTGCCCATGATCGTCAACTCGCCGATTCCCGGCCAGGAAGAGCGCAATGCCGACTATCTGCTGGAGCAGGGCGTGGCCCTGAAGGCATTCGACGCCGTCACCCTGGAATACCGCGTGCGCCTGTTGCTCGACCATCCCGAGCAGCTGCAAGCCATGCGCGCGAAAGCGCTGGCCCTGGGCCGTCCGCGCGCCGCCCTGGAGGTACTGGCGCAGGTGCTGGCTTGACGGGCGCCGTGGCAAAACCCTGGCAGATCGGCCTGACCCTGGCCTGGGTGGCCTTGCTGGGATTATTTTTCGCGCAGGTGGAAATCCAGATCGAAGGGGCGGCCGGCTGGGCCGCGAACTTGCCCACCTGGCGTATCGAAAGCCATTGGCTGCTCGATATCTTCTGGGGCGGGCGGCCGATGACCGGCTACCATGCCTGGGTCTTTCCCTTCATCGCCCTGTTTTTCCATTTCCCCATGATCTTCCTGGCGCAATGGTCGCTGCGGCTCGAGTGCCGCGCCATCGGCTGCATCATGCTGTTCTGGATCATCGAGGATTATCTGTGGTTCGTGCTCAACCCCGCCTATGGCGTGGCGCACTTCAATCCGGCCCATATCGCCTGGCACAAGCACTGGCTGTGGTGGGCACCGACCGACTACTGGGTATCGCTGCTGCTGGCTGGCGTACTACTGTGGTTTTCATACAAGAGGAAGTCATGACCTTGCCGTATCTCCTGCTGTTGTCCCTGGCCCTGGCGGCCGGTTCCGCCGGCGCGCAGGCGCCCCTGCCGCCCGAGCGCAATACCGAGTGGGCCACGCCGCTGCCGCAGGTGTCGAACCTGCACCAGGTCACGCCCGTCCTGTACCGCAGCGCCAAGCTCGATAGCAGCGACGTGGCCCAGCTGCAGGCGCTGGGCGTGAAGACGGTGATCAGCCTGCGCTCCTTCCATTCCGACACGCAGGTGCTCGAAGGCAGCGGCATCCGCGCCGTGCGCATTCCCATCAATACCTGGGCCATTCGCGACAAGCACGTGGTCGAGACCATGCGCAGTATCCGCGCCGCAGAGCAGCAGGGACCCGTGCTGCTGCATTGCCTGCACGGCGCCGACCGCACGGGCATGATGGCCGCCATGTACCGCATGCTGTACCAGGGCTGGCCGCGCGAGAAGGCGATCGACGAGCTGAAAAACGGCGGTTACGGCTACCACGCCGTGTGGAAAAATATCGAAAGCTACCTCAAACGCGTCGACGTGGCGGCACTGCGCGCGCAGATCGAGCAGGAAAAACCATGAAGACCTTGCTGTTCGCCCTTGCCGCCTGCTGCGCCTGTTATCCGCTGGCCACCCTGGCGGCCGCGCCGGCGCTCGAGGTGCGCGACGTCAGCAAGGCTGGCATGCCCGGCAAGACCTTTGCCGCCGCGACCAGCATGCCGGCCAGCGTGTCTACCGTCTGCGCGGCCATCCAGGATTTCGCCGCCTATCCGCAGTTCATGCCCAACGTGGACAAGATCAAGGTGACGGCCGCCGGCGGCGGCGCCTCGCTGGTCGACGTCACGCTCAAGCTGCCGATGGGGAAAATCAAGCAGTACCGCCTGAAGATGACGCCCAAGGTGCTCGACGCCAGCTGCAGCCTGGCCTGGAAGCTGGTGCCGATGGAGGGCCTGAAGGTGGAAGACACCATCGCCGACACCAGCGGCTACTGGCAGCTGTCGCCTGATCCGTTTGACGCGGGTGGTGCCGCCGTCAAATACCAGGTGTACACGGATCCGGGCCCGGTACCGATGGGCCTGGGCTGGATCGTCGACAGCATGAGCCGTGACAGCATCCCGAAAATGTTCGATGCCCTGCGGGCGCGGGTGGCTGCGCGCAAATAGCCGGCATGGCGTGGCAGCCACTTCACGCTGGCGCGCCACTTCAGGCATGATGTTGTCTCATCCACACATCTGCCCGGAATCCGCATGGAACACCACAGCTTTCTCATCAACATACTGTTTTACCTGGTCGCGGCCATCATCATGGTGCCGCTGGCCAAGCGCCTGGGCATGGGCGCCGTGCTGGGTTACCTGGTGGCCGGCGTCGTCATCGGACCGTGGGGCCTGGGCCTGATCAAGAATGTCGAGGTGATCCTCAGCTTTTCCGAATTCGGCGTGGTGCTGCTGCTGTTCCTGATCGGCCTGGAGCTCGAGCCGAGGCGATTGTGGCTGCTGCGCCGGCCGATTTTCGGCTGGGGCGGGGCGCAGGTGGGCGTCGTCAGCGCGGGGCTGTGCGCCGTGGCCATGGCGTTTGGCGTGGACTGGCGCACGGCGCTGGTCGGCGCGCTGGGGCTGTCGCTGTCGTCGACGGCCATCGTGCTGGCCACCCTGGGTGAGCGTAAATTAATGAGCACGCCGGCCGGTTCCGCCGGCTTTTCGATTCTACTGTTCCAGGATATCGCCGCCATTCCCATGATCGCGCTGGTGCCGCTGCTGGGCGGGCTGGTCACGCATAGCGGCGAACCGGGCTGGCTGCGCGTGGCCAAGCTGGCCGCCGTGCTGGCGGCGCTGGTGATCGGCGGGCGCTTCCTCGTCAACCCCATCCTGCGCTTCATCGCCCGGACGGATTTGCGCGAAATCTTCACGGCCTTCGCCCTGCTGCTGGTGATCGCCATCTGCGTGCTGATGGAATCGGTGGGCCTGTCGATGGCGCTGGGCACCTTCATGGCGGGCGTGCTGCTGGCCGATTCCGAATACCGGCATGAGCTGATCAGCGACCTGGAACCGTTCAAGGGACTGCTGCTGGGCCTGTTCTTCATCGCCGTGGGCATGTCCGTCGATTTCGGCGTGCTGCGCGCCCAGCCCTTGCTGATCCTGGCCCTGGTGGCGGGGCTGCTGGTGGTGAAGATCGCCTTGCTGTACCTGCTGTCGAAGTTTGTCGACATTCCCCGCGGCCAGCAGCTGTTCTTTGCGCTGCTGCTGTCGCAGGGCGGCGAATTCGCCTTCGTCGTGTTTGCCGCCGCCGAGGCTGCGCACGTGTTTGCGCCGGAGACGGCCGCGCTGCTGGTCGTGGTGGTGACCCTGTCGATGGTGGCCACGCCCTTGCTGCTGCTGGCGCACGACAAATTCGTCGCGCCGCGCCTGCAGGGCGACAAGAAGCGCCGTCCCGACGACCATATCGAGGCGCAGGACAATCCCATCGTCATCGCCGGCTTCGGCCGCTTCGGCCAGATCATCGGCCGCCTTCTGGCGGCGAACAAGATCGGCGTGACGGTGCTCGATCACGACCCGGACCAGATCGAGCTGCTGCGCAAATTCGGCTTCAAGGTGTTTTATGGCGACGCCACGCGCGTGGATTTACTGGTGGCGGCCGGCATCGAGAAGGCCAGGGCGCTGGTGATCGCCATCGACAATGTCGATGACAGCCTGGCCCTGGTCGACGCCGTGCGCCTGCGCCTGCCCGAACTGACGATACTGGCGCGCGCGCGCAACGTCACGCATTACTATGAATTGATGAAGCGGGGCGTGACCCTGATCGAGCGGGAGACGTTTGCCGCGGCCCTGCTGCTGGGCGAGCAGACCTTGCGCCAGGTGGGCTTCAGCGAAGAGCGGGCGCAGCGCGCGGCCGGCATCTTTGGCCGGCATAACCTGAAGACCTTGCTGGAAGTGGCGCCGCACTTCCAGGACCAGCAAAAAGTCATGTCCCTCACGCGCCAGGCGCGCGAGGAGCTGGAAGACATGTTCGAAAGCGATGCGGCGGCGTTTGCGGCGGCGGAAGTGGAAAACGGTAGGTCGGATTAGCGGCGAAGCCGCGTAATCCGACACCTTGTTGGCATTATTGGTGGTGTCGGCTTACGCGCTTTGCGCTAAGCCGACCTACGCCTCGTCCCGGATTTACTTCCCCCGCTTCGCTTCAATCGCCTCGATCTGGTCCATGATGCCGTTCATGCGCGCCACCAGCGCCTGGTACGGTTTCGGCGAGGCCAGGTCGACGCCGGCTGCCTTCACCAGCTCATACGGATAGGCCGAGCCGCCCGCACTGAGCATCTTCAGGTAGGCGGCCAGCGCGCCCGGTTCCTTGTCGAGGATGCGCTGCGCGAAATCCTGCGCCGCCGCGATCGAGGTGGCGTACTGGAACACATAAAAGCCGTGATAAAAATGCGGCACGTAAGCCCATTCGAGTGCGTAGGCGGGATCGATGGTCATGACGCCCTGCGCTTCGCCGTGGTAGCGCTTGAGGATGCCGGCATAGATGGCCGTGATCTCTTCGCCCGTCAGCGACACTCCCTGGTCCACCTTGCCGTGGATGGCCGCCTCGAATTCGGCGAACATGGCCTGGCGGAAGAAGGTGCCGCGCAGGTTTTCCAGCGCCGCGCCCAGGTACAGCAGGCGCTCGTCGTCATCCTTGGCCTGCTTCAGGCGTGCGTCGAGCAGCAGTGCCTCGTTCGTCGTCGAGGCGATTTCCGCGACAAAGATGCTGTACGGCGCATAGATCGATGGCTGCGCCTTGTTGGCCAGCACCGAGTGCATGGCGTGGCCCCATTCGTGCGTCAGGGTGCTGACGGCTTCGTAGTTGTCCGTGTAGTTGAGCAGCACGAACGGATGCACGTCGTACGCGTCGCCATTCATGTAGGCGCCCGCCACCTTGCGCGGGCGCGGATATACATCCATCCAGCGCGCCTCCACCGCGGCGCTCAATGCCTTGACGTAGTCGGGGCCCAGCGGCGCGGCCGAGTCGAGCATCATCTGCTTGCCTTCGGCCAGCGGGAACGTGCGGTCGCTTTTCAGCAGCGGTGCATAGATGTCGTAGTAAGCCAGGTCCTTGACACCCAGCATGCGCGCGCGCAGCTTGAAGTAGCGGTGCAAGGTGGGCAGGTTGGCGTTGGTTTGCGCGATCAGGGTCTGGTAGACGGCCGGCGGCAAATTGTCGGCGTCGAGCGCGGCGCTTTGCGAATCGGGATAGCGGCGCACTTTCGCATATGCGGCGTCCGTCTTCAGCTGGCCATACAGGGTCTCGCCGAACGTGCGTTCATATTCCTTCCACTTGCCGAAGAAGGCGTCGAATACCAGCTTGCGGTCGGCGCGCTGGTCGTCGCCCCGGTATTTCGTGTAGGCCGCCTGGTCGAGGCGCACTTCCTTGCCGTCCGACAGTTTCACGGTGGGCCACGGGATTTCCGCATTGGCCAAGGTGCGGTAGACGCTGGCGGCCGAGCCAGTTGCCAGGCCGAACTGCGCCACCAGCTGCTCGCCGGCCGCGTCCAGCGTATGCGGCGCGCTGCGCAGCATGTTGCTCAATTGAAAGCGATACAGCTGCAAGCCCTTGTCCTTCGCCAGCATGGCGTCGATGCGCTTGCTGCCCAGGGCGAGGATCTCCGGCTGCAAAAAGGTCGTCGCCTGGCTGAAGTCGTTACCGAGCAGGGCGGCGCGCTGGTTCAGCTGGTTGCCTTTGCTGTCGCCCGTATCCTGGTCGTAATACTGCGCCGCATAGGTGGTGAGCGTGTTGACGCGCTTGCGCGCCTCGGCGTACAAGTCCAGGCAGCTTTTCAGGCGGGCCGGCGAGGTGCTCAACTGCCCCTTGCAGGCGCCCAGCTGCTGCAGCTGGGCCGACAGTTTTTTCGCGTCGGCGTCGAACGCGGCGTCGTTCTGATACAGCGCCGTCAAATCCCAGCGGTCGGCCTGGCGGTCGATGGGCGCAGGAGCGGCAAAGGCGGTGGAGACGGCAAAGCCGAGGGCCAGCAGGGGCAGTACGGGGCGTTTGAGCGCGGTTGTCGGCATACAGTATCCATTCATGGTCTGGTTGCAAGGGACGCCGGCACAGGCGTGGCGGCAGACAACGAGCTTACTGCAGCAGGAGGATGAAGGAAAGCATTTCGGACAAGGTGAGGGTGGCGGGGAAGGCTGGCTTCCCCGCGTACTCCATGCTTACTGCTTCTTGCCCAGCAAATCGAGCAGGATCGACGTTTCCGCCGTGATCGCCGCCTTGATGGTCGGCTGGTACTCGGGCGCCCACTGCGGCGAGTGCGGGCCGGCCAGCGGTTTGCCGCTGGCCTTGGCCGCCGCCAGCTTGGACGGCTCCACGGCGCCGATATGCAGCAGTACGGCTTTTACGCCGGCCTGGCCGTAGTTGGCGAAGTCTTCCGACGTCATCTTGGCCGGCATTTCCGTCACATTGGCCGCGCCCAGCGATTTTTGCAGGGTAGACACCATGCGCAGGGTCAGATCCGGATCGTTGTAGACGGCGTCCGTGCCGGGGCGAATCTCCACCAGCGGCTCTTTCGGCGCGCCGGCGGCAAACGCTTCACCCTTGACTTCACGCGCGATGCTGGCCAGCACGCGCTTGCGCACGGCGTCCTTGAAGGTGCGCACCGTCAGCTGCATGGTGACCTGGTCGGGCACGATGTTGGCTTGCGTGCCGCCATGGATGCTGCCCACCGTGATGACGACGGGATCCATCGGATTGTTTTCGCGCGAGACCAGGGTTTGCAATGCCAGCACGATGCGCGCGGCCATGACGACGGGGTCGCGCGTGTCGTGCGGCGCGGCGCCGTGGCCGCCCTGGCCGTACACGGTGATGCTGATGGTGTCGGCGGCGGCGCGGAAGTAGCCGGCGTGGTAGCCCACCGTGCCCGATGGCAGTGTCGCTTCATCGTGGAAGGACAGCGCGTAGTCCGGTTTCGGGAAGCGCGTAAACAAGCCGTCCTTCAGCATGGCGGCAGCGCCCAGCAGCGGCTCTTCGGCCGGCTGGCCCACCAGCATCAGGGTGCCGCTCCAGTGCTGGCGGTTGTCCGCCATCAGCTTGGCGCTGCCATACCAGGCCGACATGTGCACGTCGTGGCCGCAGGCATGCATCACCGGCACGGTTTCGCCGGCCGCGTTCTTGGCCACTGCGCTGCTGGCAAACGGCAAGCCGGTTTTTTCCAGCACGGGCAGGGCGTCGATCTCCGTGCGCAGCATGACGACGGGACCGGGACCGTTGCGCAGGATGGCGACGACACCCGTGCCGCCGACGCCGGTAGTCACGTCAAAACCGAGCGCCTTGACCTTCTCGGCCAGCTTCTTTGCCGTCTCGACTTCCTGGAACGCCAGTTCCGGGTGGCGGTGCAAGTCCAGGTACAGGCTTTCGACGGCCGGGTAATTGGCCGCCAGCTGGGCCGCGATGGCGGGCGGCAAGGCCGCGCTGTGGACGCTGCCGGCGCAGGCGAGGGCGGCGGCGAAAGTGATTTGTTTCAGGGGGAATGCGGAAAATTTCATAGGTTTCTTTGAGAGACAGACGGGCGGACACGCACTGCGCGCCTGTGATTGCTGAGGAGACTTTTAACTTAACAGAAACATTTCTCAAAATCAATAAATCAGCTACATATATTTCAACAATGTATAATCTGCAATATAAAAAATTCCATATGGAATTAAATATATCTTCGATGCACTTATTGAGAGAAAAGACACCATGGGCTTTATCGCAAATATCAAGATCGGCAAGCGCCTGAGCATCGGCTTTGTCCTGATCCTGGCAATGACCGTTCTGATTGCTACCGTAGGCGTGTGGCGCCTCAATGAAGTGGCGACGTCCACGCGCGCCATGATGGCCGAACCGCTGACCAAGGAACGCCTGATTACCGACTGGTATGGCTTGAACTTTGCCTCGATCCGCCGCACGGCCGCCATCGTCAAGAGCAGCGACCCGGCGCTGGGACCGTATTTCAAGGAAGACTCGGCCGCGTCCGTGAAGAAGGCGGCCGAATTGCTCAAGCAGATCGAGCCGCTGGTCGCGGGCGACAAGGAAAAAGCCCTGTTCGCCAAGATCCTCGAGCAGCGCAAGGTGTACAGCGCCTCGCGCGATGGCGCCGTCAAGGCCAAGGCCGATGGCGACGTGGAAGGCGCGGCGCACATCCTCGACACCGCGTTCACCCCGGCCGCCAAGGTCTACCAGGATTTGCTGCAGGAACTGGTGACCATGCAGCGCGAAAGCATCGATGCGACGGCCAAGCAGATCGACGCTTCCGCCGTGCATGACACCACCGTCATCAGCCTGCTGACCCTGTTTGCCGTGGCGTTCGGCGTGTTGTGCTCGTGGCTGCTGACGACGGGCATCACGCGCCCGCTGCGCCAGGCGCTGGCGCTGGCCGAAACGGTGGCCGCCGGCGACCTGACGCAGACCGTCGCCACGACGGCGAAGGATGAAACGGGGGCGCTGCTGACGGCCCTGGGCAATATGAACAACAACCTGGTCGGCATCGTCAGCCAGGTGCGCAGCGGCACGGACAGCATCGCCACGGCCTCGTCGGAAATCGCCGCCGGCAACCTGGACCTGTCGTCGCGCACGGAACAGCAGGCCGGTTCGCTGGAAGAAACCGCCTCGTCGATGGAAGAACTGACCAGCACCGTCAGGCAGAATGCGGACAATGCGCGCCAGGCCAACCAGCTGGCCATCGCGGCGGCCGGTATCGCCAGCCGCGGCGGCGCGGTGGTGGCCGAAGTGGTGGAGACCATGGGTTCGATCAACGAATCGTCGCGCAAGATCGTCGACATTATCAGCGTGATCGACGGCATCGCCTTCCAGACGAATATCCTGGCGCTCAACGCGGCCGTGGAAGCGGCACGGGCCGGCGAGCAGGGCCGCGGTTTCGCCGTCGTGGCCGGCGAAGTGCGCAACCTGGCGCAGCGCTCGGCGGCGGCGGCCAAGGAAATCAAGGGCTTGATCGACGATTCCGTCAGCAAGGTGGGCGTGGGCGCCAAACTGGTCGACCAGGCCGGCGCGACGATGGATGAAGTGGTGTCCAGCGTCAAGCGCGTGACCGACATCATCGGCGAGATTTCCAGCGCCAGTCAGGAGCAGACGCACGGCATCGGGCAAGTCAACCAGGCGATTACCCAGATGGACCAGGTGACCCAGCAAAATGCGGCGCTGGTGGAAGAGGCGGCGGCAGCGGCCGGTTCGCTGCAGGAGCAGGCGTACGGCCTGGCGCAAGTGGTCAGCGTATTCAAGCTGCGCGAGCAGCCAGGCTTGCTGCGCCGCCCGGCGCCACAACCGGCAGCCGAGCGTCCTGCGCCGGCGCCGCGTGTTGCCGCGCGCAGCATTGCCGTCAAGACGAAGCCGCCGGCTCCCGCGAAAGCGCTGGCCGGCGACGACTGGGAAGAGTTTTAAGGCAGGTTAATGCAGAAACGGCGCCATCGTCATGAGGCGCCGTGCGTCAGGGTCAGCCTTGCTGCAGCGGAATCGTGCCGAACGTCGTCGGCGTCGAGCACGGCTCTTCGTCAAACGCGATGTCGCCCATGGGGTTGGCCACGCCGTCCGCCTTCAAGTCCTTGAAGCCGAACAGTTTCGGGTCCATCAAATGCGATGGCGCCACGTTCGACAGGGCCGAGAAGATGCTTTCCACGCGGCCGGGGAACTTCTTGTCCCATTCGCGCATCAAGCCCTTGATCTGCTTGCGCTGCAGGTTTTCCTGCGAACCGCACAGGTCGCACGGAATGATGGGGAAGCCCTTGACTTCCGCATAGCGCTGCGTGTCTTCTTCCTTCACGTAGGCCATCGGGCGGATGACGATGTGCTTGCCGTCGTCCGATTGCAGCTTGGCCGGCATGCCTTTCAGTTTGCCGCCGAAGAACATATTCAGGAAGAACGTTTCCAGGATGTCGTCGCGGTGGTGGCCCAGGGCGATCTTGTTGGCGCCCAGCTCGTCGGCCACGCGGTACAGGATGCCGCGGCGCAGGCGCGAGCACAGCGAACACGTCGTCTTGCCTTCCGGGATTAAACGCTTGACGATGCTGTACGTATCCTGGTTTTCGATGTGGAAAGCCACGCCCAGTTCCGTCAGGTAGGCGGGCAGGATTTCCGGCGGGAAGTTCGGCTGCTTTTGATCCAGGTTGACGGCGACGATATCGAAGTGAATCGGCGCGCGTTCGCGCAAGGTCATCAAAATGTCCAGCAGCGCATAGCTATCCTTGCCGCCCGACAGGCACACCATCACCTTGTCGCCGTCTTCGATCATGTTGAAGTCGCCGATGGCTTGCCCCACCAGGCGGCACAGGCGCTTGTGCAGCTTGTTGTTTTCCAGGGCGATCTTTTCCGCTTTCTTGCGCGCCAGTTTCTGCGCTTCCACGTTGGCCGGAATTTCCACGGCGGTTTCCATAACTGCGGTGTCGTTCATAGTGCTCATACTTCATCCTTGATCTTGAATACTTCCACGCCCACGCCTTCGCAGTCGGGATACACGTCCGGTTTCATGCTCGACACGCGCGCGGCGCGCACGCGCGGGTGCGCCAGCATGGCGGCCAGCACGTCGTCGACCAGGCTTTCCTGCAGCTGCACGTGGCCTTGCGCCATGCGCTTGGCGATGGTTTCGCGCATGAAGTCGTAGTCGACCACCTCTTCCAACTGGTCATCCTTGGGCGTCGACAGGGCCAGTGGAATGTACAGGTCGACGTTGATGAGGACGCGCTGCTCGCCCTTTTTTTCGAAGTCGTAGACGCCGATGTTGATGAGGACTTCGTAATTGCGCAGGAACAGCCGGCGGCAATCGGCCAGGCGAGGGTGGTACAGGGCGGACGACATAGTTTTACCTTTTCGGGGATGCTGGAATGCTGGTTGTTTGGTAGAGCTGCTGATTATTTGGTCAAAAACATGACGTCGCGCGGCAAACCGATCAGATGCTGGCCGCCATCGACCAGCAGGGTCGTGCCCGTCAGCGCGCGCGCGCCGGCCACGTAACAGACGCAGTCGGCCACATCCTCGGGCGTGCTGGAGCGTCCCAGCGGCGTGTTTTCATGCGCCTTGGCAAAGTTCGCTTCCGTCTGCTCGCCGGAGACCATGGTGATGCCGGGGGCAATGCCCACCACGCGCACTTTCGGCGCCAGCGCCTGGGCCAGCATGGTGGTCGCCGACAGCAGCGCCGCCTTGGACAGGGTGTACGACAAAAAATCAGGATTGAGATTGTACAGTTTTTGATCCAGCAAGTTGATGACCACGGCTTGCCCGCCGCTTGGGGTGGCCTGATACAGCGCTTGCGCCAGCAGGATGGGAGCGGCCAGGTTGGCGTGCATGTGGGCGTCGAGCGCGGTGAATGAAAAATTGCCCGCATTGTCGTATTCAAACAACGATGCGTTGTTGACCACGCAAGTCACTGGCCCCAGCGCCGCCTGTGCCTGCGGCAACAACTGGCGCACGGCCACTTCCTGCGCCAGGTCGCAGGGGAATGCTTGCGCGCGGCGGCCCAGCGCGATGATTTCCGCCACCAGGCTCTGCGCTTCCTCGCGCGAGTCGCGGTAGTGGACGGCGATATCCCAGCCGTCGCGCGCCAGGCCCAGTGCGATGGCGCGGCCGATGCGGCGCGCGGCGCCCGTGACGAGGGCGACGCGGGGAGTGCTGTCGAATGGCGTTGTCGTTGCTTCTGTCATGTCTTTGCTATGGTTGAGATATTCGGTGGACGCCACACTGGCGGCATGCGCCGCCGATTCGCTACAATGCGGGAATGTCTCTTCCCGCACCCGATAGCGACGCGCTGGCCGCGTCCCATGCTTTGCAGCACCAGATTGCCGCCGAAATCGCGCGCAATGACGGCGCCATTCCCTTTGTCCGCTTCATGGAGCTGGCGCTGTATGCGCCTGACCTCGGCTATTACAGCGGCGGCGCCGCCAAGCTGGGTAAAGATGGCGATTTTACAACCGCGCCGGAGATTTCGCCCCTGTTCGGCGCCACCCTGGCCCATGTGGCAGCCGCTATTATGGCGCAAACGGCCCCGCGCATCCTCGAATTCGGCGCCGGCACGGGCAAGCTGGCCCTGGACATCCTGACGGAAGCGGCGAATGCCGGCATCGCGGTCGAACAGTATGCGATCGTCGAATTGTCCGGAGAATTGCGCGCGCGCCAGGAGCTGGCGCTGGCCGCCTTCCCGCAGGTGGTGTGGCTCGACAGTTTCCCCGACAGTTTCGAAGGCGCCGTGTTCGGCAATGAAGTGCTCGACGCCATGCCCGTCAACCTGATCAGCAAGACACCGGCCGGCTGGTGCGAACTCGACGTCAGCATTGCCGATGGCCAGTTCGTGTTTGTCGAGCGCCCGGCCGGCGCCGACGTGGCCGCGCAGATCGCCGCCCAGGTGCCCGGCGCCGATGACTTGCCCGTCGGTTATGTCACGGAAATTCATGGCGTCGCCTGCGGCTTCATGCGCTCGCTGGCGCAGATGCTGACGAATGGCCAGGGCGGGGCGGCCGTGCTGTTCGATTACGGCTTTCCTGCGCACGAGTATTACCTGGACTTGCGCGCCACGGGCACCCTGATGTGCCATTACCGCCATCACGCCCATGCGGAACCGTTTTATCTGCCCGGCTTGCAGGACATAACGGCCCACGTGGATTTTACGGCCATGGCGGTGGCGGCGCAGGATGCGGGCCTCGACGTGCTCGCCTACATGAACCAGGCATCCTTCCTGCTGGGCTCTGGTATCGGCGACTTGCTGCTGCGCACCGATCCCGAGCGGGTCAAGACGTACTTGCCGCAGGCCAGCGCCGTACAAAAGCTGGTGTCGCCGGCCGAGATGGGAGAATTGTTCAAGGTGCTGGTGGTGGGGCATCGCGTGGAGTTGCCGGAAGCGCTGTTGTCCAGTGACCGCAGTCACCGCCTGTAAGCGCCGGCAATATCAAGGCAAGGCAGTGCCGCCCTGCAATTTCCTGTCCGCCGGTGGTTATTATCTTGTCATATCGTATATGATGACCGACACAGCACGGTTCCATCCTGCAAGAACCCGTCGCCGCGCACCGATTTCAAGATAGAACGATGGGAAAGATACATACACACTATGACAACCTGAAAGTGGCGCGCCTGGCGCCGCAGGAAGTCATACGTGCCGCGTACAAAGCCCTCAGCCAGAAATACCATCCAGACAAGAATCCCGGCGACGAGAAGGCCGCCCGCATCATGGCGATCCTCAACAGCGCCTATGGCACCTTGTCCGATCCACAACGCCGCAAGGAACACGACGAGTGGATCGCCGCCGAGGAGTGGGAAATCGAATGGCTGGAAAGCACCCACCACGAAGAAGGCAAGACCCGCGATGGCCGCGCGAAAGGCCATGCGCAATCGCATGAGCACGCCTGGGCGCAGGATGTGCCGCCGCCAAAGGGCAAGGCGCAGCGCGGCCTGCAGCCCATCTGGCGCAACTGGCGCTGGTGGCTGAGTTTGCTTGTTTGCCTGCTGCTGGGCTGGCTGGGCGCCTTGCTGATGCTCGATACCTCGCAGCCCGTGCCTGCCGCGCTGGCCTCGGCCTGGAGTGGCCTGGCCCGCGATGGCGGCAAGGCGCACCCGGACACGGCAACGGCGGATAGCGTTGCCACGCCGCCGGCAAAAAACGAAGCCGTGGCAATCGATAGCTGGGCGGTAGGCAAGCCGTATGCGGCCGAGCCCGCGCAAGCGAAGGCGCCCGAGATCCGAGTGCTGGCCGTGGCGCAGCTGAGCCTGAAAGCCAGCCGGCCCGTCTGCGATGGTGCCAGCCAGGCCGAGTCGGCAACACTGGTGGCGCCGAATGGCGAGCCTTGGCCGGCGCGGTCCGGCTATGTCGATGGCTTCCCGATCGGCAACAAGGGCGACGAACTGAGTTTGACCATCGATAACAGCGGCAACACGGCGCCCGTTTTCGTCAAGCTGTATGACCAGGAGCGGCGCTCGAATGTGCGCTACCTGTACATCCTGGGCAATGACAAGCTGACGGTGGAGCAGCTCAGCGCGGGCAAGTACGAAGTGCGCTACCAGGCCGTCGGGCCAGGCCAGGACAACTGCGGCGGCGCCCCGCGCAGCGGCGCTTCGATACCGGCGCCAGCGCCTGCCGCGGGAGAGGGCGGTACGCAGAATCCTGTTGTAAGCAGCATCTAATCTGATTATGCTTGATATGCGTCAACGCAGCGTCCACATCGAACTTATCCCTTAGGAGTATTCATGACCGACCTCAAAGCCGATGCAGATGATAACTGGCTGCTCGACGAAGATGAGCCGGTGGCCAGTCCCTCCGGGCTGGCCGCGCCCGACCAGCGCCTGTGGCGTGTGCTGATCGTCGATGACGACGTCGATGTGCATGCGGTCACGCGGCTGGCGCTGCGCAATGTCAGTTTCAAGGGCCGCGAACTGGAACTGTTTTCCGCCTACAGCGGCCGCGAAGGATACGAGATCCTGCGCGACACGCCCGATATCGCGCTGGTACTGCTCGACGTGGTGATGGAAACGGATGACGCAGGCCTGATCCTCGCCAAGCGCATCCGCGCCGACCTGAACAACTCCATCGTGCGCGTCGTGCTGCGCACGGGCCAGCCGGGCCAGGCGCCCGAGCAGCGCGTCATCATCGAATACGACATCAACGATTACAAGGCGAAGACGGAACTGACGACACAGAAGCTGTTTACCACCGTCATTTCGGCCCTGCGCGCCTACGAGAGCCTGATGATGCTCGAGCGCAGCCGCATCGGCCTGGGCAAGATCCTCGCCGGCGCCACCAATCTGTACCAGATCCATTCCCTGCGCGAATTCGCGTCCGGCGTGCTGAACCAGGTCAGCGCCATCCTCGACGTGGGCGCCGATGGCGTGCTGTGCCTGATGCAGGGAGGCGCCGGACGGCCCGAGGTGGTGGCAGCCACGGGCACGTATGCGGTGCTGGCCGAGTCCGAAGCGATGCCGGCGGATCACGCGCTCACGCCCACCATTGACAAGGCGTTCGCGGAAAAGCGCAGCCAGTTCGAGCATCCTGCCAATGTGCTGTTCATCCATACGGAAGGCAACCGCGAACTGGCCATCTCCGTTACGCCGCCGTGGCCGCTGGCGCAGATCCAGCGCGATCTGCTGGAAGTGTTTTGCCAGCGCATCGCGGCCGCCTTCGACAACCTGTACATGTTCGGCCAGCTGCGCAAGGCGCAGGAAGCGACCGTCGTGGCGCTGGCCGACTTGGCCGAGTTCCGCGACAGCGACACGGGCGGCCACGTGCGGCGCGTGCAGCTCTTGTCCGACGCCATCGCCCAGCGCATGCAGCAGCGCGGCGCGTATGCCGACGAGCTCAGCCCGCAGCTGCTCGACATGATCGGCCTGGCCAGCATCCTGCACGACGTGGGCAAGGTGGCCACGCCGGACGCCGTGCTATTGAAACCAGGCAAGCATACGGACGAGGAGCGCACGCAGATGCAGCTGCATGCCAGCGTCGGGCGCACCATCCTCGAGCGGGCCGCCAACATGGTCGACGGCGTCAGCTACCTGACCTATGGCGCGCAGATCGCCGGCGGCCACCACGAACACTTCGATGGCGCCGGCTACCCGAATGGCCTGAAAGGGCGCGACATCCCCGTGGCCGCGCGCATCGTTGCCGTGGTCGACGTCTTCGATGCCTTGCTGCATGAGCGGCCCTACAAGGAGCCGTGGCCGTATCCGCAGGTGCGCGAATACATCGAACAGCGCAGCGGCAGCCAGTTCGATCCGGAAGTGGTGGCGGCGCTGCTCGACCTGATCGACAACGAGCCGCAACTGTGGCATCCGGAGCACGCCACGGCTTGAGCAGCAACTTCGTTGGCGCTTTTCGGCACGCCGCCATTCCCTTGCGCGCGACGCCGTCATATACTCGGCAGCCTCATGCTGGCCGGCGCCACGCACCAGTGTGGCGCGCCGCGGAGTTTTCGGACATCACGACATGAAAGAACTCAAGGGCCTCAGCGCACTGATCATCGAACCGCATCCGGGCATGCGCGCCAGCCTGCACAATATGCTCAACCTGTGCGGCCTGGCGAAGATCGACGACGCGGCCAGCTCGGGTCAGGCGATCCGCATGCTGGGCAGCAAATCGTATGATCTGATCCTGTGCGAATACGACCTCGATGGCGGGCAGGATGGCCAGCAGATGCTGGAAGACTTGCGCCACCACAAATTGATGCACGCATCGACCATGTTCTTCATGGTCACGGGCGAAGGCAGCTTCGCCAAGGTAGTCAGCGCCGTCGAGCTGTTGCCCACCGATTACATCCTCAAGCCATTCACCGCTGACAACATGCTCGAGCGCATCGGCCGCGCGCTGGACAAGCGCAATGCCTTCGTGCCCGTGTATGAATTGATCGACGTGGGCAACGAGCGCGCGGCGATCGCCGCCTGCGCCGAGGGCGCCAGCCTGTATCCGCGCTACGCCACGGATTTCCTGCGCCTGCGCGCGGAACTGCATCTGCTGCTGGGCGAGGCGGCAGACGCCGAACCGATCTACGCAGCCTTGTACGAGAGCAAGTCCATCGGCTGGGCGCGCCTGGGGCAGGCCAAGACGCAATTCCTGCTGGGCGAGTACGAAGCGGCGCAGGCCACCCTGGAAGGACTGCTGGAAAACAACAAGCGTTTTCTCGACGCCTATGACTGGCTGGCGCGTACGCATCTGGCGCAAGGCAAGCCGGAACTGGCCCAGGCGGCCCTGAGCGAAGCGGTGGCCCTGTCGCCGCACGCCGTGCGCCGCTTGCGCCGCTTGGGCGAGGCGGCCCTGGCGGCCGACGATATCGAGATGGCGGAAAAATCCCTCAAGTTGGTGGTCAGCAAGGCCAAGTATTCGGAATTCCGCGATCCGGAAGACCATGTGCGCCTGGTGCAGACCCTGGTGCGCAAGGGCGATCCGCTGCAGGCGGGCGCCGTGATCCGCGACCTCGACAAGTCGATGGGCGGGCAAAAGAATGCGGAACTGTGCAGCGCCCTGTGCAGCGCCATGCTGCATGCGCATACGGGCAACGAAGAGCGCCTGCAGCAATCGCTGGACGCGGCCCTGGCCGCCAACCGCCACAGCGTGGGCGGCTCGAACATGCTGAAAACCGAACTGGCGCGCCACTGCCTGGCGCATGGGCGCGAGGATGGCGCGGCCGAGGTGATGCGCGAAGTCATGCGCAACGCGCCCGACAGCGCCGCCATGACGCGCGCCATGGCCGTGTTCGAACAGGCGGGACGCGAAGAGCTGGCCAAGGCGCTGGCGCGGCAAAGCCGCCAGGAAGTGGCCGACATGGTAGCGGCCGGCGCCGCCCGCGCGGGAGAGGGCGATTTCCGCGGCGCCGTCGACCTGATGGGCGAGGCCGTCACGCGCCTGCCCGATAATCCGCAAGTAGTCTTCAATGCGGCCGTGGCTGTGCTGAAATGCCTGGAGCACGAGGGCTGGGATGAGCGCATGGGCCAGCAGGCGCTGACATTTATCGCCGGCGTGCGCCGTTTGGACCCGCGCAACCCAAAATTGCCCGTGCTGTCGGGCCTGCATCAGCAGTTGTTGCGTAAATATAAGCCCCTGGGCAACTCCTGGATGCATCCGCCTGACGCCAGATAAACAGGAAAATGCGGGGCGAATGACGGGAAAATGCGGCTTACAGGTAGGATGGATAAAAAAAATGCGAAAAAAGTCGACTTTTTCGCGCCAACCCTTGCACATTCTCAAATCGGGAGCTTATAATCACGCCCCGAAGCAGCCAACTTCTTCTTTATACGCAAATGCAGCAGTCAGGCATCAGTAAATAAGGTTGACAGTTGTGAGTAGATGCTTCATACTCTGCGGTTCCCGCGGAGGGGTGGCCGAGTGGTTAAAGGCGACAGACTGTAAATCTGTTCTCTATGAGTACGCTGGTTCGAATCCAGCCCCCTCCACCAAGTTTTTGCAAGGAAAACTGGGTAGTAGCAAAAAGCAAGTGAAGAAAAGTGAACGATACCTCGCGGGTGTAGCTCAATGGTAGAGCAGAAGCCTTCCAAGCTTACGACGAGGGTTCGATTCCCTTCACCCGCTCCAGTTTCCGTTCAGATGCTTGATGCATCGCATGCAACAAATTACAGCCCTTGTAGCTCAGTGGTAGAGCACTCCCTTGGTAAGGGAGAGGCCACGTGTTCGATCCACGTCAAGGGCACCAGAATTCGCAGCAGGCAGCACAGAAGCAATTCAAACCAGACCGTCGGGCGTGTGCCTGAGCAATCTAATCAAATCATTAGGAGTTCAAAATGGCAAAAGGTAAATTCGAACGGACCAAGCCGCACGTCAACGTCGGCACCATCGGCCACGTCGACCACGGTAAAACCACGCTGACCGCTGCAATCGCAACGGTTCTGTCGAAGAAATTCGGCGGCGAAGCTAAAGCATACGACCAGATCGATGCAGCACCAGAAGAAAAAGCGCGCGGTATCACGATCAACACCGCCCACGTCGAGTACGAAACGGAAACGCGTCACTACGCGCACGTTGACTGCCCAGGCCACGCCGATTACATCAAAAACATGATTACCGGTGCAGCCCAGATGGACGGCGCAATCCTGGTGTGCTCCGCAGCTGACGGCCCAATGCCACAGACCCGCGAACACATCCTGCTGGCCCGCCAAGTTGGCGTTCCATACATCATCGTGTTCCTGAACAAGTGCGACCTGGTCGACGACGCAGAGCTGCTGGAGCTGGTTGAAATGGAAGTGCGCGAGCTGTTGTCGAAGTACGAATTCCCAGGCGACGACCTGCCAATCATCAAAGGTTCGGCACGTATGGCGCTGGAAGGCAAAGAAGGCGAAATGGGTGTTGACGCAGTGCTGCGTCTGGCCGATGCGCTGGATGCTTACATCCCAACGCCAGAGCGCGCTGTTGACGGTGCTTTCCTGATGCCAGTGGAAGACGTGTTCTCGATCTCGGGTCGCGGTACCGTTGTGACCGGTCGTATCGAGCGCGGCATTGTCAAAGTCGGCGAAGAGATCGAAATCGTCGGTATCACCGATACCGTCAAAACGACTTGCACCGGCGTGGAAATGTTCCGCAAGCTGCTGGACCAAGGTCAAGCTGGCGACAACGTTGGTCTGCTGCTGCGCGGCACCAAGCGTGAAGACGTGCAACGTGGTCAAGTTCTGGCCAAGCCAGGCTCGATCAAGCCGCATGCACACTTCACCGGCGAGATCTATGTTCTGTCGAAAGACGAAGGCGGCCGTCATACGCCATTCTTCAACAACTATCGTCCACAGTTCTACTTCCGTACGACGGACGTGACTGGTTCGATCGAGTTGCCAGCAGACAAAGAAATGGTCATGCCAGGTGATAACGTGTCGATCACCGTCAAGCTGATCAACCCGATCGCGATGGAAGAAGGTCTGCGCTTCGCTATCCGCGAAGGCGGCCGTACCGTCGGCGCCGGCGTGGTTGCAAAAATCCTCGCATAAGGAAATGTTATGCTTCCACCCGGGGCGTCCTGGGTGGTAGAATAGCACTCCTCGAAAGTTTTACGTAGGGACGTAGCTCAATTGGCAGAGCGTCGGTCTCCAAAACCGAAGGTTGGGGGTTCGATGCCCTCCGTCCCTGCCACCGTCAAGGTGCAGGGCACCGAAAGTAGAAAAATGTCAAATCAATCCGTGCAAACCGTTAGCACGTCGAGTGACAAGATAAAAGTCGCGCTGGCAATAGTAGCTGCGATTGCAGGAGTAGTCGGGTTTTATTACCTGGCAGGCCAACCAGCTCTGGTGCGTGCAAGCGCGCTTGTGGCTGGTTTGGTTATTGCTGTTGCGCTCTTGTATGTCTCGACGACCGGCCGTGAATTTCTCAATTTCGCCAAAGAAGCTGTGCGCGAAACCAAGAAAGTCGTTTGGCCTACCCGCAAAGAAGCCACGCAGATTACTGCGATCGTGTTTGCCTTTGTGCTGGTCATGGCGATTTTCCTGTGGGGCACGGATAAATTGCTCGAGTTTTTGTTGTATGACGTAATTCTTGGTTGGAAAAAATAATGAGCGAAAATGTGCATGATGAAGCGGCGGACGAGTCCGTTCCGGGCGACGCTCCGGTAGCGGACACTGGTGCAGCGCTGAGCGTGCCAGTCAGCAGCAAGCGCTGGTATGTCGTGCATGCTTATTCCGGCATGGAAAAAAGCGTCATGCGCGCACTGACCGAGCGCATCGAGCGCGCGGGCATGCAAGACCAGTTCGGCCAGATCCTGGTGCCGATCGAAGAAGTTGTCGAAGTCAAGAATGGTGTGAAGTCCGTCACCGAACGTCGTTTCTATCCTGGCTATGTGCTGGTTGAAATGGAAATGACGGACGAGAGCTGGCACTTGGTCAAGAACACCAGCAAGGTTACCGGTTTCATTGGTGGCAAGTCGAACAAGCCGACGCCGATCTCCGCGCGCGAAATCGACGGCATCATGAAGCAGATGCAGGAAGGTGTTGAAAAGCCCCGTCCAAAGACCTTGTACGAAGTGGGCGAGCAAGTCCGCATCAAGGATGGTCCGTTCACCGACTTCAACGGCAATGTCGAAGAAGTCAACTACGAGAAATCCAAAGTGCGCGTTTCGGTCACGATTTTTGGCCGCGCTACCCCGGTGGAACTCGAATTCGGCCAGGTCGAAAAAGTTTAAGTATTATCAAGCGCCACCAGGAGCGTCGCAGCGGTCTCAGCGAAATCCGGTCAGAGGAGCCCCGCCAGGGTAGGATCGGCGGGGCGCTACTACTCAATCCAAGATAGGAGCCATCATGGCAAAGAAAATCATTGGTTTTATCAAGCTGCAAGTGCCAGCTGGTAAAGCAAACCCATCCCCACCAATCGGTCCAGCTCTGGGTCAACGTGGTCTGAACATCATGGAATTCTGCAAGGCCTTCAATGCACAGACCCAAGGTCTGGAGCCAGGCATGCCGATTCCAGTCGTGATCACCGCGTTCGCTGACAAGTCCTTCACGTTCGTGATGAAGACGCCTCCAGCAACCTACCTGATCAAAAAAGCTGCTGCGATCACCAAAGGTTCGCCGAAGCCACATACCGACAAAGTCGGTACGCTGACCCGCGCACAAGCTGAAGAAATCGCTAAATTGAAAACCCCTGATCTGACCGCTGCCGACATGGATGCTGCTGTACGCACCATCGCTGGTTCCGCTCGTTCGATTGGTATCACGGTGGAAGGTGTTGTATAATGGCTAAGTTATCCAAACGTATCAAGGCTTTGAAAGCCAAAGTCGACCGTACCAAAGTGTACGCTTTCGACAACGCTGTCGCTCTGATCAAAGAGTGCGCAACGGCCAAGTTCAATGAATCGATCGACGTATCGGTACAACTGGGTGTTGATCCTAAGAAATCCGACCAAGTGGTGCGCGGCTCCGTCGTTCTGCCAGCTGGTACCGGCAAAACCGTACGCGTTGCAGTATTCGCGTCGGGCGAAAAAGCGGAAGCTGCTAAAGCAGCTGGCGCCGACATCGTTGGTATGGAAGACCTGGCTGAGCAGATCAAAGCCGGCGACATGCCTTTCGACATCGTTATCGCTTCGCCAGATACCATGCGTATCGTTGGTACCCTGGGTCAGATCCTGGGCCCACGCGGCATGATGCCTAACCCGAAAGTTGGCACTGTTACTCCTGACGTCGCTACCGCCGTGAAAAACGCGAAAGCCGGTCAAGTTCAGTACCGTACCGACAAATCCGGTATCATCCACGCTACCATCGGCCGTAAATCGTTCGCTGACGCAGATCTGAAGTCGAATCTGGTCGCACTGATCGACGCACTGAACAAAGCCAAGCCAGCATCGAGCAAAGGCGTGTACCTGCGCAAAGTTTCGCTGTCGTCGACCATGGGCGCTGGCGTCCGTGTTGACCAGGCTAGCCTGGCAGCTTAAGTAACAGAATCAAGTCCTGTAGCGCCTTCGGGCGCTGCGGGCGCATCTTTGGGCTGTCTGCTCGGTGTTCGCACCAGGCAGGCAGACAATCAAAGACCGTTGGGCCGACTGCGATCGCACATGCAGAAGGTTAATAGGCTTGCCGGCAACGGCAAGTGCCCAACGCAGATGGTGTACCCGAACAAGTTTTGTAGTCCTCATGCTGCGTGAATTCATCCGCTCAGTTTAGTACTTCTTGACTTCGGACGCCGTGTTCGAACCGATGCAAGGCGCTCAACCACTCGGTTGTGATTGCCGAACATCATTTAAGGAGGTTGACCGTGAGTCTCAATCTGAATGACAAAAAGGCCGTCGTCGCCGAAGTTTCCGCACAAGTAGCAAATGCGCAAACGATCGTCGTGGCCGAATATCGTGGCATCCAGGTTGGTCACTTGACGCAACTGCGTGCTAAAGCGCGTGCCCAAGGCGTGTACCTGCGTGTGTTGAAAAACACTCTGGCTCGTCGCTCCGTTGAAGGTACCGCATTCGCCAGCCTGGCAGATGCCATGACCGGCCCGTTGATCTACTCGATCTCGGCCGATGCCGTTGCAGCAGCTAAAGTCATCGCTGACTTCGCTAAAACCAACGACAAACTGGTCATCAAAGCAGGTAACTACGCAGGCAAGCCGCTGGATACAGCTGCTGTCACCGCGTTGGCGAGCATTCCTAGCCGTGAAGTCCTCATTTCGCAGTTGTTGGGCGTTATGCTGGCTCCGGTTTCGGGCTTTGCACGTGGTCTGGCTGCCCTGGCAGCGAAAAAAGGCGAAGGCGCCGAAGCTCCTGCAGAAGCAGCAGCAGAAGAAGCCCCAGCAGCCGCTTAATTGCGCGCGCTTTTTTCTCTCAGTACCAATCTGATGTAACTAACGTAATAAATTTAGGAGTTTCAAAATGGCAATTAGCAAAGACGATATCCTGGAAGCAGTTAGCGCCATGTCCGTAATGGACCTGAACGACCTGGTTAAAGCATTCGAAGAAAAATTCGGCGTGTCCGCAGCAGCTATGGCTTCGGCCGGTCCTGCAGCAGGCCCAGCAGCAGCTGCTGAAGAACAAACCGAATTCAACGTCATCCTTGACACCTTCGGCGCAAACAAAGTTGGCGTTATTAAAGCAGTTCGCGAAATCACCGGCCTGGGCTTGAAAGAAGCTAAAGACCTGGTCGATGGCGCACCAAAAACTGTGAAAGAAGCAGTGTCGAAAGCTGACGCTGAAGCAGCACAGAAGAAACTGGTAGAAGCCGGCGCAACCGCTTCGATCAAGTAATATCTGTACCGGCGGCAGTTAGCGCCCGAGTCAAAGTCTGAGGTTTCCCCTCGCAAGGGGGGAAATCCGACTTTGGCTCCTTTGTCGTCTGCATCGTATTTGTCATGTAGTTGTAGCAGCAGTTTTTATTCGATTCAAGCCGGAAAGCAGAGCCTTGAGGTTTCGTCTGTGTCACACGCAGCGGTGCAAACGAACACTTGCAAAACCTGAATTTTCTATCCTTTCTGTCACTCACGGAGTGTCCATGCACTACTCATTTACTGAGAAGAAACGCATTCGCAAATCATTCGCGAAGCGCGCCAACGTTCACCACGTTCCGTTCCTGCTGGCGACCCAGCTCGAGTCTTATCATAGCTTCTTGCAAGAGGACATAGCACCGTCCGGCCGCAAGAATGATGGCCTGCAGTCGGCTTTCACTTCGATTTTCCCTATCGTGTCGCACAATGGTTTTGCGCGTCTCGAATTCTTGTCGTACGTTCTCGGCGATCCTGCCTTTGACGTCAAAGAATGTCAACAACGTGGCCTGACGTTCGCGTCGCCGCTGCGCGCGAAAGTGCGTCTGGTGATCCTGGACAAGGAATCGCCAACCAAGCCCGTCGTCAAAGAGATGAAGGAACAGGAAGTCTACATGGGCGAATTGCCGCTCATGACGACCACCGGTTCGTTCGTCATCAACGGCACGGAGCGGGTTATCGTTTCCCAGCTGCACCGTTCGCCTGGCGTGTTCTTCGAGCATGACCGCGGCAAGACCCACTCGTCCGGTAAACTGCTGTTCTCTGCGCGTATCATTCCTTACCGCGGTTCGTGGCTGGACTTCGAGTTCGACCCGAAAGACATCCTGTTCTTCCGCGTCGACCGCCGTCGCAAGATGCCAGTAACGATCCTGCTCAAAGCCATCGGCATGTCGCACGAGCAAATCCTGGCGAACTTCTTCGTCTTCGACAATTTCAATCTGCGCTCCGAAGGCGCGGAGATGGAATTCGTCGCCGAACGTCTGCGCGGCGAAGTGGCGCGTTTCGACATCGTCGACAAGTCGGGCAAGACCCTGGTGCTGAAAGACAAGCGTATCAACGCGAAACACGTGCGTGATATCGAAGCTGCCGGCATCAAGCACATTTCCGTACCGGAAGACTACCTGCTGGGCCGCGTATTGGCGAAGAACATCGTCGATGGCGACACCGGTGAAGTCGTCGCTTCCGCGAACGATGAGCTGACCGAAGATCTGTTGGGCCGCCTGCGCGATGCCAACATTTCCGAAATCCAGACCTTGTACACGAACGACCTGGATCAGGGCGCCTACATCTCGCAAACCCTGCGTATCGACGACACCGCCGACCAGATGGCTGCGAAGGTGGCGATCTACCGCATGATGCGTCCAGGCGAGCCGCCAACGGAAGACTCCGTTGAAGCGCTGTTCAATGGCCTGTTCTACAATTCGGACCGCTACGACCTGTCGGCCGTGGGCCGCATGAAGTTCAACCGCCGCATTGGCCGCGATGAACTGACCGGCGCCATGACCCTGTCGAACGAAGATGTGCTGGCCGTGATCAAGATCCTCGTGGAACTGCGCAATGGCCGCGGCGAAGTCGACGATATCGATCACCTGGGTAACCGTCGCGTACGTTGCGTGGGCGAACTGGCCGAGAATCAATTCCGCGCCGGCCTGGTGCGTGTTGAGCGCGCCGTCAAGGAACGCCTCGGCCAAGCCGAAGCGGACAACCTGATGCCGCACGACCTGATCAACTCGAAGCCGATTTCGGCCGCGATTCGCGAGTTCTTCGGTTCGTCCCAGCTGTCGCAGTTCATGGACCAAACCAATCCTCTGTCGGAAATTACCCACAAGCGCCGCGTATCGGCTCTGGGACCCGGCGGTCTGACACGCGAACGCGCCGGCTTTGAAGTGCGCGACGTGCATCCGACCCACTACGGCCGCGTCTGCCCGATCGAGACACCGGAAGGTCCGAACATTGGTCTGATCAACTCGCTGGCGTTGTATGCCCGCCTGAATGAGTACGGCTTCCTGGAAACCCCGTACCGCAAGGTCGAAGGCTCCAAGATTACCGATCAGATCGACTACCTGTCCGCCATCGAAGAAGGCCGCTACATCATCGCTCAGGCGAATGCGACCATCAACGACGCCGGCATGCTGTCCGATGAACTGGTCTCGGCCCGTGAAGCTGGCGAAACCATCCTGGTCTCCCCGGAGCGCATCCAGTACATGGACGTTGCCCCAGGCCAGATCGTTTCCGTCGCTGCCTCGCTGATTCCGTTCCTCGAACACGATGATGCGAACCGTGCATTGATGGGCGCCAACATGCAACGCCAGGCTGTGCCTTGCTTGCGTCCGGAAAAAGCGCTGGTCGGTACCGGTATCGAACGCACCGTTGCGGTCGACTCGGGTACCACCGTGCAAGCGCTGCGTGGCGGTATCGTCGATTACATCGATGCGGGCCGTGTCGTGATTCGCGTCAACGATGACGAAGCGACCGCTGGTGAAGTGGGCGTCGACATCTACAACCTGATCAAGTACACCCGTTCGAACCAGAACACCAACATCAACCAGCGTCCTATCGTGCAAGTGGGCGACCGTGTTGCCAAGCGCGACGTGATCGCCGACGGCGCATCGACCGACCTGGGTGAATTGGCGCTGGGCCAGAACATGACCGTGGCCTTCATGCCATGGAATGGTCTGAACTTCGAAGATTCGATCCTGATCTCGGAAAACGTCGTCAAGGACGACCGCTACACCTCGATTCACATCGAAGAGTTGTCGGTGGTGGCCCGTGACACGAAACTGGGCGCGGAAGAAATTACGCGCGACATCTCGAACCTGGCTGAAAATCAGCTGGCACGTCTGGATGAGTCCGGTATCGTCTACATCGGCGCTGAAGTCCAGGCCGGCGATACCCTGGTTGGTAAAGTGACGCCGAAGGGCGAAACCCAGCTGACCCCGGAAGAGAAGCTGCTGCGCGCGATTTTCGGCGAAAAAGCTTCGGACGTGAAAGATACGTCGCTGCGCGTGCCTTCGGGCATGATCGGTACCGTGATCGACGTGCAAGTCTTCACCCGTGAAGGCATCGTGCGCGACAAGCGTGCCCAGCAAATTATCGATGACGAACTGAAACGCTTCCGTCTGGATCTGAACGACCAGATGCGTATCGTTGAAGGCGATGCCTTCCAGCGTCTGGAAAAAATGCTGATCGGCAAAGTTGTCAACGGCGGCCCTAAAAAGCTGGCCAAAGGCGCCAAGATCACCAAGGAATACCTGGCCGATCTGGACAAATACCACTGGTTCGACATCCGCCCTGCGGACGACGATGCAGCGGTAGCGCTGGAAGCGATCAAGGAATCGATCAACGAGAAGCGTCACCAGTTCGATCTGGCCTTCGAAGAGAAGCGCAAGAAACTGACGCAAGGCGATGAGCTGCAACCAGGCGTGCAAAAAATGGTCAAGGTGTACCTGGCCGTGAAACGCCGCCTGCAGTCGGGCGACAAGATGGCAGGTCGCCACGGTAACAAGGGTGTGGTTTCCCGTATTGTTCCTGTGGAAGACATGCCATACATGGCCGACGGCACGCCAGCCGACGTTGTGCTGAACCCGCTGGGCGTTCCTTCGCGGATGAACGTTGGTCAGATTCTCGAGACTCACTTGGGCTGGGCTGCCAAGGGTCTGGGTATCCGCATCGGCGAAATGCTGAAGGCGCAAACCAAGGTCGAGCAAGTGCGCAAGTACCTGACGACGATCTACAACGACAACGGCCGCGCGGAAGATCTGAACGACTTCGACGACGAAGAGATCATGAAGCTGGCGGAAAACCTGAAAAAAGGTGTTCCATTCGCCACGCCAGTGTTCGACGGCGCCAACGAAGAAGAGATCCGCCGCATGCTGGACCTGGCGTATCCGGACGACATCGCCAAGAACCTGGGCATGACCGCTTCGAAAAACCAGGTGACCATGTATGACGGTCGCACCGGTGAAGCGTTCGAGCGCAAGGTCACTGTCGGCGTCATGCACATGCTGAAACTGCATCACTTGGTTGATGACAAGATGCATGCGCGTTCGACCGGTCCTTACTCGCTGGTGACGCAACAGCCACTGGGCGGTAAAGCCCAGTTCGGTGGTCAGCGTTTCGGTGAGATGGAAGTCTGGGCACTGGAAGCGTATGGCGCGTCGTATGTCTTGCAAGAGATGTTGACCGTCAAGTCCGATGACGTGAATGGCCGTACCAAAGTGTACGAGAACCTCGTCAAGGGCGACCACGTGATCGACGCCGGCATGCCGGAATCGTTCAACGTGCTGGTCAAGGAAATCCGTTCGCTGGGTATCGATATCGACCTCGAACGCAACTAAACGACAGCACCCTGTCATTTGGTTTGGGAAACACAAAGCCCGGCTGGGAAACCACGCCGGGCAATGTAGTCTCAGGAATATAGAAATTTAATCACCTCTGGAGTGATACATGAAAGCACTGCTCGATCTATTCAAGCAAGTACAGACCAACGAGACCTTCGATGCAATCAAGATCGGTCTCGCTTCGCCTGAGAAAATCCGTTCGTGGTCCTACGGCGAAGTCAAGAAGCCGGAAACCATCAACTACCGTACCTTCAAGCCTGAGCGCGACGGCCTGTTCTGCGCCAAGATCTTTGGCCCGATCAAGGATTACGAATGCCTGTGCGGCAAGTACAAGCGCCTGAAACACCGCGGCGTGATCTGCGAAAAGTGCGGCGTCGAAGTCACCCTGGCCAAAGTGCGCCGCGAGCGCATGGGCCACATCGAGCTGGCCTCGCCGACCGCGCACATCTGGTTCCTGAAATCGCTGCCGTCGCGTCTGGGCATGGTCCTGGACATGACCCTGCGGGACATCGAACGCGTGCTGTACTTTGAAGCATACGTCGTGACCGATCCAGGCATGACCCCGCTGAAAAAGTGCCAGATCATGTCGGAAGACGACTACGCTGCCAAGTACGAAGAGTACGGCGACGACTTCACCGCCTTCATGGGCGCCGAAGGTATCCGTGAACTGCTGCGCTCGATCGACATCCACCGCGATGCCGAAACCCTGCGCGTGGAACTGAAGGAATCGAAATCCGAAGCCAAGATCAAGAAATACGCGAAGCGCCTGAAAGTGCTGGAAGCGTTCCAACGTTCGGGCATCAAGCCTGACTGGATGATCATGGAAGTGCTGCCAGTGCTGCCGCCGGAACTGCGTCCGCTGGTACCGCTCGATGGCGGCCGTTTCGCGACCTCGGATCTGAACGATCTGTATCGCCGCGTCATCAACCGTAACAACCGTCTGAAACGCCTGATGGAGCTGCGCGCTCCAGAGATCATCACGCGCAACGAAAAGCGCATGCTGCAAGAAGCAGTCGATTCGCTGCTGGACAACGGCCGTCGCGGCAAAGCGATGACCGGCGCCAACAAGCGTCCGCTGAAATCGCTGGCAGAGATGATCAAGGGCAAGGGCGGCCGTTTCCGTCAAAACTTGCTGGGCAAACGCGTCGATTACTCCGGTCGTTCGGTCATCGTCGTGGGCCCGCAATTGAAACTGCATCAGTGCGGCTTGCCGAAACTGATGGCGCTGGAACTGTTCAAGCCATTCATTTTCAATAAACTGGAACTGATGGGTCTGGCTACCACGATCAAGGCCGCCAAAAAGCTGGTCGAGATTCAAGAGCCGGTCGTATGGGACATCCTGGAAGACGTGATCCGTGAACATCCGATCATGTTGAACCGCGCACCTACGCTGCACCGTCTGGGTATCCAGGCGTTCGAGCCAGTCCTGATTGAAGGCAAGGCCATCCAGCTGCACCCGCTCGTCTGCGCCGCATTCAACGCCGACTTTGACGGTGACCAAATGGCGGTCCACGTTCCTCTGTCGATCGAAGCGCAGATGGAAGCACGCACCCTGATGCTGGCATCGAACAACATCCTGTTCCCGTCGAACGGCGAACCATCGATCGTTCCTTCCCAGGATATCGTGCTGGGTCTGTACTACGCGACCCGCGAAGCGATCAATGCGAAGAACGAAGGGATGATGTTCCCTGACGTGTCGGAAGTGATCCGCGCCTACGACAACAAGGAAGTCGAACTGACGACCCGCGTCACCGTGCGTATTACCGAATACCCGAAAAACGCCGAAACGGGCGAATTCGAGAAAACGGTAACGCGTTACGAAACGACGATCGGCCGTGCGATCCTGTCGGAAATTCTGCCAAAAGGCCTGCCGTTCTCCGTCCTGAACCGCGCGCTGAAAAAGAAAGAAATTTCCAAGCTGATCAACACGTCGTTCCGCAAGTGCGGCCTGCGCGCCACCGTGGTGTTCGCAGACAAACTGATGCAATCGGGTTTCCGCCTGGCGACACGCGCCGGTATCTCGATCTGCGTCGACGACATGCTGGTACCGCCTCAAAAAGTCACCCTGATCGCGACGGCCGAATCGGAAGTCAAGCAGATCGAACAGCAATACGCCTCGGGTCTCGTGACCGCCGGCGAGCGTTACAACAAGGTAGTCGATATCTGGGGCAAAACCTCGGATGAAGTCGGCAAGGCCATGATGGACCAGCTCAAAGTCGAAGACGTGATCCGCCGCGACGGCACCAAGTCGACGCAAGAATCGTTCAACGCCATTTACATGATGGCCGACTCCGGCGCGCGCGGTTCCGCAGCCCAGATTCGCCAGTTGGCCGGTATGCGTGGTCTGATGGCCAAACCGGATGGCTCGATTATCGAAACGCCGATTACCGCGAACTTCCGCGAAGGTCTGAACGTTTTGCAGTACTTCATTTCGACCCACGGCGCTCGTAAAGGTCTGGCCGATACGGCGCTGAAAACGGCTAACTCCGGTTACCTGACGCGTCGTCTGGTTGACGTGACGCAAGACTTGGTGGTGATCGAAGATGATTGCGGCACCATGAACGGCGCCGTCATGAAGGCACTGGTCGAAGGTGGTGAAGTCATCGAACCGTTGCGTGACCGTATCCTCGGCCGCGTCGTGGTGCATGACGTCGTCAATCCTGAAACCCAGGAAACGCTGTACGAAGCCGGCACCTTGATGGACGAAGACATGGTCGAAGAGATCGAGCGTCTGTCCATCGATGAAGTCAAGGTCCGTACGCCACTGACTTGCGACACGCGCTTCGGCCTGTGCGCCAAGTGCTATGGCCGCGACCTGGGCCGCGGCATGCTGGTCAACGCCGGCGAAGCCGTCGGTGTGGTGGCAGCGCAGTCGATTGGTGAGCCTGGTACCCAGCTGACCATGCGTACGTTCCACATTGGTGGTGCGGCATCGCGTGCGGCAGTGGCATCGTCGGTGGAAGCCAAGTCGAACGGTACCATCCGCTTCACGGCAACCATGCGTTACGTGACGAACGGCAAGGGCGCGCAAATCGTCATTTCCCGTTCCGGCGAAGTGCTGATTACCGACGACCATGGCCGTGAGCGTGAGCGTCATAAAGTACCGTACGGTGCGACCCTGATCGTCAAGGACGGCATGGTCATCAAGGCCGGTACGGCTCTGGCAACGTGGGATCCGCTGACCCGTCCGATCATTACCGAATACGCCGGTCAAGTGCGTTTCGAGAACGTCGAAGAAGGCGTTACCGTAGCCCGTCAGGTCGACGAAGTGACCGGTCTGTCCACCTTGGTGGCGATCGATGCGAAACGTCGCGGTTCGTTGACGAAAACGTTGCGTCCGCAAGTCAAGCTGATCAACGACGCGAACGAAGAAGTCAAGATCGCCGGCACCGAACACTCGGTGGCGATCGGCTTCCAGGTCGGCGCGCTGATCATGGTCAAGGACGGTCAACAGGTATCGGTTGGTGAAGTGCTGGCACGTATTCCTACCGAATCGCAAAAAACGCGCGATATTACCGGTGGTCTGCCACGCGTTGCCGAACTATTCGAAGCGCGCTCGCCGAAAGATGCCGGTATGCTGGCGGAAGTCACGGGTACGGTTGCGTTCGGTAAAGAAACCAAGGGCAAGCAGCGTCTGGAAATCACGGACATGGACGGCAACAAGCATGAGTTCTTGATCACCAAGGACAAACAAGTGCTGGTGCATGACGGCCAAGTCGTGAACAAGGGCGAGATGATCGTGGACGGCCCAGCCGATCCGCAAGACATCCTGCGCCTGCTGGGTATCGAAGCGCTGGCACGTTACATCGTTGACGAAGTGCAAGACGTGTACCGTCTGCAAGGCGTGAAGATCAATGACAAGCACATCGAAGTGATCGTGCGTCAGATGCTGCGCCGTGTTCAGATCGTCAATGCCGGCGACACCAACTACATCGTTGGCGAGCAGGTAGAGCGTTCGGAACTGCTGGACGAGAACGATCGCATGGCCGTTGAGAACAAGATTCCAGCGACCTACGAAAACGTCTTGTTGGGTATTACCAAGGCATCGCTGTCGACCGATTCGTTCATCTCGGCCGCATCGTTCCAGGAAACCACCCGCGTGCTGACCGAAGCGGCGATCATGGGCAAGCGCGATGGTCTGCGCGGCCTGAAAGAGAACGTCATCGTCGGCCGTCTGATTCCTGGCGGTACGGGCTTGGCCTTCCACCGCGCACGCAAAGAGAAAGAAGCGTGGGAAGTGGAAGAGCGTCAAGCGCTGCTGCTGGCCGAGAAAGCCTCGATGGCTGGCGAAGCTGCAGAAGCATTGCAGGATATCGAGACCCAGCAACACCACGGCGACGAAGCGTAATCTGCGCTGCTAGCTGACAAAACGGCACCTTCGGGTGCCGTTTTTTTATGGCCGTTACTGCGGCCTTCCACCGTGCACGCAAAGAGAAAGAGACGTGGGAAGTGGTTGAGCGTCAAGCCCCGCTGCTGGCCGATAAAGCCACCCTGGCCGGTGAAACCACCGACGATCTGCTGGCCATCGAAACCCGGTAACACCACGGCGACGAAGCGTAATCTGCGCTGCTAGCTGACAAAACGGCACCTTCGGGTGCCGTTTTTTTTATGTCCGTTACTGCGGCCTTCCACCGTGCATGCAAAGAGAAAGAGACGTGGGAAGTGGTTGAGAGTCAAGCCCCGCTGCTGGCCAATAAAGCCACCCTGGCCGGTGAAACCACCGACGATCTTTTGGCTATCGAAACCGGCAACACACGACGAAGCGTCATCTTTATCGAGCAGCGTACAATTTATAGTTAATTGCAATCGCATGGATGTCGTCCGCTTTATTTTCCTGGAAATTTTAATCATTTAATTGATAGAAATTCCAGGTAATAGAAAGATTTATTGCGTATGTCATTCAACGGTCATTCGCTAATTATTTAACTTATTAAATATATGCATCTTCGCTGTTCGCTGATAAGCACGGCACCAGGGAGAAATTCCTGGTGCCGTTTTTTTATGTCCATGACTGCGGCCTTCCAGCACACACGCAAACAGGAAGCCGCGCCCAGGAACGCCATGGCGTCAGCAAGTCTGCAGTATTGATCGGCACTCGTTTTTGCTGGCATCGTAAAACACATAGACGGCGGCCTCGTCATGAAAATAGCCGTCCACCGGGAGTTGTCCCAAAAATACTAGCGGACCGTGCGCCTCGATGGGCCAGTTGGGCGCTTGCAGCCAACGGGGCGGCTTCTTCGCATAGCGAAATAACGCGAGCAATTGCGCCCGCAGCCACTGCGTCCGTTCACTTTTTTTCGCATGCGGCGGTGCCTTGTCCAGCAGTGCCGCCACATAGGCCAGATCCACATCCAGCCACTTCGGCTGCGCCGCCAGCAAAAGCGCGTGCAGCTGGCCAGGCTTTTCCGAGACGAATAGCGGAATGCCGGCGGCGTGCAAAAACTCGGCCAGGGCGCCCTGCGCGTTCAGCACGTCCGCCGGATTGTGCAGGTCGAGCGATATCAGATAGTGATACAGCGTGTGCCCCGCATGCGCATACCTGGGCGCCGGCTGCGCCGACAACAGGTGCTCTGTTTCTGCGTCTTCATATAAAAGGTGTTCAAAGGCCGCCGTATCAAGCTGTCCTCCGACAAACCCGACCACGCTGCTAGTGGCTGATGACATACAAGTGTTCCCCTGAAAGTACGGTGCGTCGGTGACTGCGAGTGTGAGAGGGCACGCCGTTTTCCGATCGTTCGGGAGTGCGCAACCATGGCGATTATGCACGATGCCGTCTTGCCGGCACACTCTGTTGTAGCGTAGCAAAAGCACACTTGCCACGCCAATTTTCAGTGTGCTCATGCTAATATCTGGCGCATGATTGCCCAAGCCCTGTTTACTCCCGCCCAGCAGAAACTGCTGGGACTGCTCTTTGTCCGCGTGAATGAAGGCTTTCACTTGAACGAGATCATGCGCTTGACGGGGCTGGGCAGCGCGTCGGCGCAGCGGGAACTACGCCGGCTGCATGAGTCCGGCCTGATTACTTCCGAACGGATCGGCAATGTGCGGCGCTTCTGGCCCAACAAGGAAAGCCTCGTGTATCCGGAATTGAGCGGACTGGTGCAGAAAACCTTCGGCATCGTCGGTGTACTCAGCATGACTCTGGCGCCCTTGCGTGCCCAGCTGCACCTGGCATTCGTGTCGGGCGCCACGGCGAAGGGGCAGGACATGCCTGGCAGCGCCATCGATTTGCTGCTGGTGGGTGAAGAAGCCAATTATGGCGATCTGTTGACGGGATTGGCACCGGCCGAGCGAACCTTACGGCGTAAAATCAATCCCAACCTATATACGCTGGCCGATTATCGCCGGCGGCTACGTGAAGGCCAGCCATTTCTGCAGCAGGTATTACAACAGCCGAAGTTGTTTGTCATCGGCGATGAATCGCTATTACATACGCTGGCATTACCGGATTCTTCATTACAAGCGAATGACATGCCATCTGTATTCTAAAGGCCGGGCCTGGCATTCAATTTCTGATGCATGAAATTGTTGGCGAGAATAATATCTGAGGCGGATTGATCGTATGATGAATAAACTACAGGCTTTCGGTTTAATTGTTTCCCAAGCGGTACGCGGCGAATTAACGTTTCCCACGAGCGTTAATTCCGCACTGCAATTGCAATTGGCTTTGGCTGAACCGGACTGCCATATCGACCATGCGATCAAGCTGGTATTGGCCGAACCCTTGCTGGCGGCGCGCACGGTCGCGCTGGCCAACTCGGCCGTCTACAGCCGCGGCGATGCGGCGCCCGTGACCAGCGTGCGCGCCGCCGTCATGCGCATGGGCTACCGCAATCTGTACGCGCTGGTGGCGGCCATGGTCGTGCGCCAGTTCGGCAGCAAGATCATCGACCCCGTCCTGCGCCAGAAGGCGGCCCAGCTGTGGGAGCACACGGCCCACGTGGCGGCGCTGGCGCACGTGCTTGCCCGCCGCGTGACGCACGTCGATGCCGACACGGCGCTGTTCGCCGGCATCGTGCATGAGGTGGGCGGTTTTTACCTGTTGTCGCGTGCCGACGAATTTCCCGGCCTGCTCGACGACGATGCGGATCACTGGATGGAGTCCGCAGAAGAAATCATTTCCCGCGAAGTCATGAAGAAGCTTTTGATCCCGCTGGCCGTGAGCGAAGCCATCGAAGGCTTGCGCGATGGCTTGCTGTCGATTCCGCCCGACTCCCTGCTCGACACCTTGTTATTGGCCAAGCAACTGTCGCCCGTGCAGTCGCCGTTGCAGGTGACGTATGTGGAAATGCTCACGCCCTCCGATTCCGTCATCGATTTCATTATCGATAACGAGACTTTGCAAAGCATCCTCGCCGAATCGGCCGAGGAAGTGCGTTCGATGAGTGCCGCGCTGCTCGTCTGAGCTCGTCCGAGATCAGCGCCTTGTTCGCCTGGCCCTGCCGCGCTGTCTGCCAGCGCAGTCAGGGGCCCGGATGCAGCACGACCTTGATGCATTGCTCCTGTTTCTTCTGGAAGATTTCGTAGCCGTGCGGGGCTTCGTCCAGGGTCAAGTGGTGGGAAATGATGGCGCCGGGATCGAGCTCGCCCCGTTGTATCCGTTCCAGCAGTGGCTGCATGTAGCGCTGCACGTGTGTTTGGCCCGTCTTGATGGTCAATGAACGGTTCATGATGGAGCCAAACGGAATCTTGTCGCTGAAGCCGCCATATACCCCTGGCACCGAGACGACGCCGCCGTTGCGGCACGCCATCAAGGCTTCGCGCAGGGCCGTGGGACGATCCGATTCCAATTTCATCGTCTGCTTGAGGCGGTCGTAGATATAGCTGACGCCGGAGCCGTGCGCTTCCATGCCGACGGCGTCGATGCAGGCATCGGGGCCTCGTCCTCCCGTCATTTCCCGCAGGGCATCGGGCACGTCCAAGGCATCGAAATGCAGGGTTTCCGCACCGGACAGTTCGCGCGCCATGCGCAGGCGTTCCGGGTAATGGTCGATGGCGATGACGCGCTCGGCGCCGAGCAGGAAAGCGCTCTGGATGGCGAACTGCCCCACGGGGCCACAACCCCAGACGGCCACCACCTGGCCTGGCGTGATGGCGCAGGCTTCGGCCGCCATGTAGCCGGTCGGCAGTATGTCCGAGAGAAACAGCACCTGTTCATCCTTGAGCTCGTCCGGTACCTTGATGGGGCCGACGTCGGCAAACGGCACGCGCACATATTCGGCCTGGCCGCCCGCATAGCCGCCCGTCAGGTGGGAATAGCCAAAGATGCCCGCGCCCGAGTGGCCCCACATCTTTTCCGCCATATAGGCGTTCGGATTGGAATTCTCGCACACCGAGTACAGCTGTTGCTCGCAAAAGAAGCAACGTCCGCAGGCAATGGGAAACGGCACCACCACCCGATCTCCCACCTTGAGCTTGCGCACAGCGGAGCCCACCTCCACCACCTCGCCCATGAACTCATGGCCGAGGATATCGCCTTGTTCCATGGTGGGCACGACGCCATTGTAGAGGTGCAGGTCGGAACCGCAGATGGCCGTGGAACTGACTTTGATGATGGCGTCGCCGGGATTGAGGATGGCGGGATCGGGCACCTGTTCGATCCGTACGTCGCGCTTGCCGTGCCAGCAGTTGGCTTTCATGACACACCTCCGTTTGCTTGCGGTCGGGGGGAAGATACCGTGCCACCAGCCTTGTGCAGCAAGCGCGTCTTGAAGCTGCGCTTGCCTGACGGCTGGCCCTCGATGGTGCTGACTTCGCCCGTTTCCATCCACTGCTTGAAGCGGCGCAAGGTGGTCTCGATCTTGTAGGCGGGCGCCTGGCTGAACAGGCCGACCACGGCCGCGCCCACCTTGCCGACGGGCGCCTGCATGTGCAGTTGCATGGTGACCACGGTGCCGCGCCCGCCCGGTGCGGGCGACAGTTCCAGCGCGCCCGTTTCCGCATGATTTTCCGCCGCGCGCCAGCGCATGCCCTGGCCCGGACGCTCTTGCGTCAGTTCGCCTATCCACTCGCCTTCGACGCTGTGCCAGCGCGAGCGGCGCGCATCGATTATCTGCACCGACTGCAAGCCTGGCATGAAGCGGGGCAGGTTTTCCAGGTCGCGCCAGGCGCGGTAGCATTCGTCGGCGGAACGGTTGACGATCACGCTCCTTTGCAGCGCCAGCCCCTCTTCGCCGGGCGCGGGCAGTTCGCTCAGCTTGCGCGGCGCCAGTTGTGCGCTGGCGATATAGTCGATGGCCGTCACGCCTGCCACCACGGCTGCGGTCGCCGCCAGGCGCGTGCGCGCATTGCGCCGGCTGGTCATGGCCACGCCCAGCAGCGACAGATCCATGGCGTCGCCGGCGATGCGCGACCAGCGCCATGCCGGCCTGCTTTCTCCGCGCAGCAAGGCGACACCGCAAGCCATTTCGCGCAGGCCGATGGCGCGTATCCAGACAGGCGAGACGCCGCGCAAGCCGCTGGCCCGCGCCAGCCCGCGCGGCGCCACCAGCTGGACCAGGCCCAGTCCGATGCTGAGCCAGCCAAGTGCCGTGATCAGGCCATGGTTGCCATGCGCGGTATCGTCGGGAATGTGCCGTTGCAGCCGTCCATCGGCCTGGCCGCGCGCGCTCGTGTAGTGAAGAATGGCGTCGTGCCCATTCCCGGACGAGCCGGATGTTTCCGCTGGCATTTCTGACTGCTGCCGCCACGTTGGCGGACGCGCCGTAGCGCCATCGCTGATGTCTTCGTTTTGCATGCTGCCTCCCTTCTGTGTATGGGAATTAGGCAGCATTGTTTGGTACGCGTTCCGGCAGGCGTGCGTGAGATGCGCTGGATCTGCGCCAGATCAAGCATCGGCGCGAAAAAAACGGCAGCCCCGGTTGGCGCTGCCGTTGTAGCGGAAAGCGACTAGCTTACTTCTGCTGGGCGATCCACCGGTCGACCTTGGCTTCCAGCAGTTTCAGGGGCAGCGTACCGTCGCTCAGCACCACTTCATGGAACTTCGGCAGGCTGAATTTGTCGCCCAGCGCCTGCTGCGCGCGCTGGCGCAGTTCGACGATCTTCAGCGAACCGATCTTGTAGCCCAGCGCCTGGCCCGGCCAGGCCATGTAGCGTTCCGTCTCGCTTTTCGCCACGGCGTCATAGCCGAGGGTGTCGCGCATGTACTTGATGGTCTGCTCGCGCGTCCAGCCCTTGGTGTGCAAGCCCGTGTCGACCACCAGGCGCACGGCGCGCAGCATCTCGTCGTTCAAATGGCCGAAATACTGGGCCGGATCCTCGAACAGCCCCATTTCCTTGCCCAGGGTTTCCGCATACAGGGCCCAGCCTTCCGTGAAGGCATTGTTGCCGCCGAAGCGGCGGAAGTTCGGCAAGTCCATCTCTTGCACCAGCGCCAGGTGGAAATGGTGGCCCGGCTTGCCTTCGTGCAGGAACAGGGTGGTCATGCCCGTGTCGCCATACAGTTTCGGATCCGTGACGACGGACCAGAACACGCCGGGGCGCGAACCGTCGGCGGCCGGCGCAGTGTAGTGATCGGCGGCCGTGTCGCGGCTCAGTTCAGGTTCCAGGCGCAAGTCCAGCGGCGCCTTCGGCACCAGGGTGAACAGGGCGGGCAATTTGCTGTCGAGCAGCACGTTGAGCTTGCGGTAGACGTCGAGCACTTCCTGCTCCGTCTTGAACGGGCGGTATTTCGCCTGTTCCGATACCCATACGGGCAAGCCGGCGGCCGGGCCGTTGTAGCCCATCTTCGGGCCCACGATCGCGTATTGTTCCTGGATGCGCGCCACTTCCTTCAAGCCGATGGCGTGGATCTGCTCCGGTTTCAGATCCGTGGTGGTGCTGCTGGCCACGCGCGCCTGGTACCAGGCGGCGCCATCGGGCAGGGTGCTCCAGCCGCTGCTCGTGCGGCCGGCCGGCAGGTAATCGCGCTCCATGAAGGTGGACAGGCGCTGCAGCGCCGGCATCAGCTTGGCTTCGATGATGACGGTATAGGTTTGCGTCAGGCGCGCCTTGTCCGCGTCGGAAAAGCTGGCCGGCAAGTTCTTGATCGGCGTGTAATAGACGCTGTCCTGCGGCGTGGCGCTGACGAGCTTCTTGAATTGCGGCAGGGCCGATTCCGTCAGCGCCTTCGGCAGCACGATGCCCTTTTGCATGCCGACTTTCATGTTGGCGATGGCCTGGTCTATCCAGCCCGGCAACTGGCCGATACGGCTCAGGTAAGCGTCATACTCCTTGACCGTGGTCAAAGGCTGCGATGCCTCGCCGCCCGCATAATTGGCGAGGGTGACGGGCATGCTGTCCATCTGGTTCAGCGGCAGCAGGTATTCCGGGAAGCGCTCGTAGCTCAGCGCCGTGGCCAGTTCATAGTCGAGGATGTCGTAGTTGATCTGGTCCTGGTGCGACAGCTGTGCGCGGGCAATGCTGCGCAGCGTCTTCTGGTACTGGCGGTACAGCGCGAACTGTTTTGCGCGCGCGGCGGGCACGATGGCTGAACCGAGCTGGTCATCAAAACGGTTGTCGCCGCTCTCGGTGGCATTGATCGGCTCGAAACGGGCCAGCGCATCGTAGTATGTGTCGGCCAGCACTTGCAGCTGCTGCTTTGCTTTTGGCGCGCTGACGGCGGGCGCGACGGCTGTTTTGGCAGCGGGCTGGGCCGCTTGCGCCATGGGCGCGTAGGCGAGCAACAGGGAGATGGCCAGGGGGCCGAGGGTGCCGGCGGCAAAACGATGCTTCATGCGCGATGTCCTTTGTAAGGAGGGAATGAACGGAGGCGTTGTGGGTCGGGGTAGCCGGTCGCGATGGAGCAGCCGGGGCGTAAGCATACGCCATTGCCCAGTACGTTTGGATAAATTGTACGAGAGGAATGTTGCTATTTTGCCGTAGGCGGCAGGGCCGCTTTCATCGTTTGCCAGTGGCTGCTGCTCAAGGGAAGGCAAGCAGGGCAGGGCGTGGCGGCGATCAGGCTGCGGATCTGCTGCGCGCGCGCCGCCGTTTGCGGGTGCGAGGAAATCCAGTCGGGCACCTTGGCTTTGTCCTTGTCATCGAGCTTCTGGAAAAAGCTGAGCATGCCGTCGGGCCGGATGCACGCGCGCTGCAAGGCGAGCAAACCGAGACGGTCCGCCTCTTCTTCCATGTCGCGGCTGAAATACAAGGTGCCGGCCTGGTGCGCCAGCATGGCGGCCACGGCGCTGATGTCGCCGATGGTCACGCCCACGAGGGCGCCCCAGCCCAGGCTGCTGATCATTTGCCGCAGCGAATGGCGCTGCTCCACATGCTGCACTTCATGCGCGAGCACGCCGGCCAGCTCGCCCGGGTCGGCGGCCTGGCGCAGCAAGCCCGTATGCACAACGATGATGCCACCCGGCATGGCAAACGCGTTGACCGTGTCGTCGTTCTTGATCAGCCAGCGGTATTGGTAGCGCGAGCCGGCCGTCAGCTTGCGGCCGATCTCCTGCACCGTCTGCTGCTCCACGCCGCTTTCGCTGATGCCGCCTTGCGCGCGCACTTGCGACAGGGCCAGTTCGCCCAGCTGTTTTTCCGTCGACAAAGGGATGAATCCCGCCAGCGCGCCGACGGCATGGCCGCCTTGCCACCACAGCAGAGCTGCCGCGACGACGGCCGCGCCTGTCAAACCGGCCAGCCAGCCCGACACCTGCCGCCGGTTGCGCTGGCGCTCGCCCCACAAACGCTGCAGTTGTGGCTGCAGCGCGGCCGGCGCTTCGCGCAAGACGATGGCGATGTCGCTAGCCGTCAGCGGCTTGAGCGAGGCTTGCCGTCCTTGTTCGTCGAGCCAGTTCAGGAACAGTTCCGGCCCATCGACGCCGCCCACGCTGACGACCAGCTGCGCCACGTCGACACCATGGCCGGGCGCATCGATAGCCAACTGGCTGCCGAAAAAATGCGCGCTGACGGCCGTGCCCGCCGGGCCGCCCTCGGGACCCGTCAGCAGTGCCTGGAATGGCGTCATGCGGCGGCCTCGGCAAAGCGGCTTTCGTACAGGGCCGCCATCAGGTCGGACTGGCTGATGATGCCGGCCAAGCGTTCTTCATCGTCGAGGATGGGAATATGGTGATAGCCGGCGTCGGCCATCAGGGGAACCAGATCGATGATGGGCGTGCCCAGGCGGGCCGTGTGCGGGGACGGCGTCATCAGCTGCCCCACCACTTCCGGCTTGTCGCTATGGGACAGGCCGCTGCGTTGCAGCAGGCCGCGCAGGCGCTGGCGCATGCCCTGATAATCGTCGAGGCCGCCATGGCGCAGGAAATCCGTCTGCGTGATAATGCCGATGACGCGGCGCGCCCGGTTCAGCACGGGCAGGGCGCCCACCTGGTGTTCGCGCATGGTGCGCCAGGCAACATCGAGCGGCGTGCCGAACTCCACGCTGAGCACGTCTTTCGACATGATGTCGGCGCAGGTGACGACGCCGAAGCGGCGCTGGTAGGCGCGCATTTCCGTTTGCAGGAAGATCGCTTGCAAATCGTCGCGGCTGATATCGAGCACTTCGCTGTGCTGGCGCAAGACGGCATCGAGGTCATCCGGAGAAAAGCCCAGGCGGTTGCTGGGCACGTTATCCTTGGTATCGTGCGGATGCGGCGCCACCAGTTGCTGGATGTGCGGATAGCGGCGTCCCGTCAGGTTGTTGTACAGCACGGCGCAAGCGACCAGCACGGCGGAATTGAACAGCACGGTGATGAAGACGAATTCAAAGCCGGCCGCATGCACGCTGGCGCCGCCAACCACCGTGGTGAGCGCCACGGCGCCGCCCGGCGGATGCAGACAGCGCAGGGCAAACATGGCGCCGATGGCCAGACAGGCGGCCAGCGCCGCCACGCCCACGCTGGATCCCAGCCATTTCACGCAGGCCATGCCGACCAGGCCGGAGATGACGTTGCCGCCTACCACGGACCACGGTTGCGCCAGCGGGCTGGCTGGCAGGCAGAACAGCAGCACGGCCGAGGCGCCCATGGGCGCGATCAGGTAGACGCTGGCGCTGTCGGGGGCCAGCAGGAAATGGCAGATCAGGCCTGTCAGCAGCAAGCCGCAGATGGCGCCCGCACACGCGCGCAATTGTTCGCGGCGGCTGCCGTTGTTCGGTTGCGGCAGCCAGCGTGCCAGGAAAGAAGTCGTCATGGAGGAAGGCGCGTTCGGGCCGCGTTGCTCAGTGTGAGCCCGATATTATCCCATGCGTTCCATTTCGCTGCCTGCAGGCATCAATCTTCGGCACAGACTGCTTGCAAGCCGTGTTGCTCCAGCAAGTTCCTGGAGGCCGCGATGGCGGAAGGTGCCGGCTTGCTGCTGGCGCAGGCATAGATGTCATTGAGGACCACCGCCGCATCCTTGCCCATTACAGCGGCCATCAGCTCGGCCAGGTTGCGGTCGGAAAAGTGTTCATACAGCAGGGCCAATACGGCGAAATACGCCGAGTCGGGAATGCCAGCGGGATAGGCGCTGCGTAGCATGCGAGCGGCGCCGGACAAGGTTGGGGGCAGGGTATCTGGCATGCTCAAGCGGCTACTCCTTGGTGTTGCTTATACCTTTTCCGCATAAGCACAGTGCAATTAAATGGTGGATATTTCCCATAAGCAGGCATATTCTAGACAATCACGCTAGCTGGCAGCTGTTCAGCTGGCCTCACGATTTTTTTCAGGAGCCCGCATGCGCTTTTCTCTTTTCCTTGCCAGCCTGCTGCTTGCCGGCACCGCCGTTGCCGCCGCGCCGACACCGGCTAACCCCGTCGCCACGCCGCACTTGCCGTACAACGCGGCGGCCGACGCCAAGGCCGACGTGGCCCGCGCGCTGGCCGAAGCGAAGGCGGCGCACGTACCTGTCTTGCTGATCTTTGGCGCCAACTGGTGCGAGGATTGCCGCGCGCTCGACAAGGCATTGAAGGAAGGCAAGAACGCGGAATTGATGCAGCAGCAGTTCAAGGTCGTCAAGGTCGACGTGGGTAACTTCGACCATAACCTGGACGTGGCGCAAGCCTATGGCAATCCGCTCAAGAAAGGCATCCCGGCTGCCGTGCTGGTCTCGAGCGACAATAACCAGGTGCTGTACGCCACCAAGGGCGGCGAACTGGCCAATGCCCGCCGCATGAGCGAGAGCGGCATCTACGATTTCTTCAAGCAAGCGGCCAGCGTGAAAGCGCCGGCGATTTAAGCGTCTTCTTTAAAACTCTTCCCACGCATCGCTGGCCGGCGCTGCCGGGCGCGATGGCGTGGGCAGCGCCGGCTTGTGCGCCGGCTGCCGGGGCTGTGGCTGCGCCGCATGCCCGGATTCTTCCAGCTTGAACACGCTGACCACCTGCGCCAGCCGGCCCGCCTGATCCTGCAACGATTGGGCTGCTGCCGCCGCTTCTTCCACGAGGGCCGCGTTTTGCTGGGTGGCGTCATCCATCTGCGTGACGGTGGCATTGACTTGCGCGATACCCTGGCTTTGTTCCTGGCTGGCCGAGGCGATTTCTCCCATCAGGTCGGCCACCCTTTGCACGGAGACGACGATGTCCTGCATGGTGGCGCCGGCCGAGTCGACCAGCTTGCTGCCCGCTTCGACCTTGCTGCCCGAGTCGACGATCAAGTCCTTGATTTCTTTCGCTGCCGCTGCCGAGCGTTGCGCCAGGTTGCGCACCTCGGTTGCCACCACGGCAAAACCGCGGCCCTGTTCGCCCGCACGGGCCGCCTCGACGGCCGCGTTCAGGGCGAGGATGTTGGTTTGAAAGGCAATGCCGTCGATCACGCCGATAATGTCCGCGATCTTGCGTGAACTTTCCGTAATCGCGCCCATCGTCTGCACGACTTGTCCCACCACTTCCCCGCCCTTGACGGCGTGGTTTGAGGCCGACACGACCAGCTGATTGGCCTGGCGCGCGTTGTCCGCATTCTGTTTCACAGTCGACGTGAGTTCTTCCATGGCCGCCGCCGTCTCTTCCAGGCTCGACGCCTGGGCTTCCGTGCGCGCCGACAGGTCCAGATTGCCCGACGCGATCTGGCTCGATGCGCTGGCAATGGAGCCCGTACTGTCACGAACTTCGCGTATCGTCACGTTCAGCGATGCGACGAAGCGGTTGAAGGCGGCGGCCAGCGCGCCGACCTCGTCTTCCGACTCGACGGGCATGCGGCGGCTCAGGTCGCCATTGCCGCTGGCGATTTCGCTGAGCATGTCGGCCGCCCGCGCGACGGGGGCGGCGATGGCGCGGCTGATGACATAAATGATGCACAGGGCGATGCCGCCACCGACGAGGCCGGCGATCAGGGCGGCAAGCAGGGCCGAACGCGTGACATTGCCCAGCACTTCCGCTTCCGGCACTTCCGCCATCACGTATAAATTCAATTCCGGCACGAAGGAGGCGGCGACGAACTGGCGTCCCGCAGGCGCGTCGTAGATGGCGTATGCGTATTTGTTGCCGGTCAACAGGCTCTTGCTCAGGGTATCGCTAAAGCCGGGCAGATCCTTGAGCTGATGCTTGCCGTCGGCCAGGGCCGTGTCGCGGTGCACCAGCAGCACGCCATTGGCGCGCGCCAGGTAGACATGGCCCGTCTGGCCGATCTTGTAGCTGCGGATAGTGTCAGCCAGCGCATTGATGGACAGGCCCAGGCCGGCCGCGATCTGCTTGCCGCCCGCCGTCTGGCCGCGCGCATTCAGGTACAGCATCAGGTCGCTGGAGTTTTCCGCCTTGTCGATGTCGAGCGTGTAGGCCTTGTCGCCGGCCAGCAAGCCATAAAACCACTGGTCGGCCGCCTGGTTCTTGTCCAGGGTGCGCAGCAAGCCTTCCGTGGTGAAATACTTGCCCGTACTGGCCGAGGCCCAGTTGATCGAAGCGGCCTTGTTCTTTTCCTTGACGACCTTGGCGTAGCGCTGGAAGGTGGCGATGCCGCTGTCGGGCAAGCCCGCGTCTTCCCAGTCTTGCAGGTAGACATCGTTGGCCATGGTCTGCACCACGGACAGGGGCTGGCTGATCTGGCGCAGCACGTCGTTGCGGATCTCGCCCACTTGCGCCGGCAACTCCTGGCTGACGACGCGCTCGCGCACGTAATCGCTGCTCATGCGCACGCTGAGGAAAGACGAGATCGCCATGAAGAGCAGCAGGCACAAGCCCATGCTGAACAGGAGTTTTTTCTGGATGGAGAGGCGGCGGAGCAGAGACATGGAAGACCTTGGAGGATGGCCTGCAGAATGAGCAGAAAAGCGGGCAGGCGAGCAGACAGTATACCGGCCGCACTGCGCCTTCCATCGCACCATTGCTGCTTTTCATTCATTTATGTTGCATTGCAGCAACGTGCGATCGTCTCAGGCAGGCAAGCCGTGGGCGATCAATTCCAGCGGCAATTCCGTGCTGCACTTGATCTGCTCCATGGAAAAGGCGGAAGACACGCCCGTCAGCTGCACGGCCTTGATGAGCTTTTTGTAGAAGGTGTCATAGCCCTTGATGTCGGTCGTGACGACTTTCAGCAGGTAATCGATGTCGCCGCTCATGCGGTGAAATTCCTGTACCTCGGGCAAGACGATGACGGCGGCGGCGAAGCGGCGCAGCCATTTTTCATCGTGCTGTCCCGTGCGCACGCTGACGAAGACGGTCACGGGCAAACCCACTTTTTGCCGGTTGACGATGGCCACGCGGCTCTCGATATAGCCGTCTTCTTCCAGGCGCTTGACCCGCTTCCAGCACGGCGTGCTGGACAAGCCGATCTTTTCGCTGAGGGCGGCGATCGACAGGGTGCCATCCTGCTGCAAGGCGGCCAGGATGGCGCAGTCGAATTTGTCGAGCGAGGCGTTTGGTGAATTCATTTTACTATTCCAGTTTTTATGGCATGAACATGCTGCATGGTACATCGTTTGCAGCATTGTTTGGCATATCTTCACGGGGGCGGGCCGGTAGACTATCCATATGTTCCAGCCGCCTGCGCTGCCCCTTTTATAGAATACTCAGACTGCCATCATGAAAGAAATCTACCTCGACAGCAATGCCACCACTTGCGTGCTGCCCGCCGCCGTTGCCGCCGCCAAGCAGGCGATGGAGCAGGGCTATGGCAATCCCAGCAGCACCCACGCGACGGGGTTGCAGGCCAAGGCCATGATGGATGGCGTGCGCCGGCGCGCCAGCGGCTTGCTGGGCGTGGGCGATGGCCGCCTGATGTTCAACAGCGGCGCCACCGAAGGCATCCAGACGGCCGTGCTGTCGGCCCTGTGCGCGTTGCGCGAACGGCGCGATGCGGGCAAGCGCATCGGCAGCCTGCTGCTGTATGGCGCGACCGAGCACAAGGCCGTACCGGAAAGCCTGGCGCACTGGAATCGCCTGCTGGGCCTGAACCTGGAAGTGCGCAAGCTGCCCGTCGATGCGCAGGGGCGCCACGATCTGCAGGCGCTCGGTGCGCTGATCGGCGACGCGGCCATGCTGTGCACGATGGCGGCGAATAATGAAACGGGCGTCGTCAGCGATTTGTCCGCCATCGCGCAGCTGCTGCAGGAGCGCGGCGCCGATGCCTACTGGATGGTCGATTGCGTGCAGGCGCTGGGCAAGCTGAAACTGAACCTGGCCGCCACGCGCATCGATTACGCACCGTTTTCCGGCCACAAGCTGTATGCGCCCAAGGGCATCGGCATGCTGTACGTGCGCGCCGGTGCACCATTTACGCCGTTGATGATGGGCGGCGGCCAGGAAGCGGGCTTGCGCTCGGGCACGGAAAACATGGCCGGCATCGCCGCGCTGGGCGCCGTGCTGGCCGCGCTCGACGATGGCAAGACCTTCCGCAGCCACGCCGACCTGGCCGCGTTCCGCGCGCAGCTGGTGGCCAGCCTGGAACGTGCCTTCCCCGGCATCGTGTTCAATATGCCGTTCGACTTGTCCTTGTCGACGACGCTCAATTTTTCCGTGCCCGGTTTGTCGTCAAAGGAATTGCTCGATCTGTTCGACGCGGCGCGCGTGCGCGTCAGTTCGGGCAGCGCCTGTTCCGCCGCCAAGGCGCTCCCCAGCTATGTGCTGGAAGCGATGCACGTGCCGCAATGGCGTGCCAGCTCGGCCATCCGTCTGTCGTTCGGTCCCCTGATCGACGCGGCGACCATTACGGCCGCCTGCGCGCGCATCGAACGCTGCGGCGAAGCGCTGCGCAGCAGCTGCCTGCTGCCGTCCGCGCTGGCGCCATCGCCGCAGGACGGCGTGATTCAGCTGAGCGTCGATGGCCAGTGCACCTGGCTGCTCAGCGACGCTGCCAGCGCCAGTTGCGTCGTCATCGATCCCGTCGCCACGCTCGTGCCGCGCCTGGCCGCTTTCATCCGCTGCCAGCACCTGGCCTTGCGCGCCATCGTACACACGGCGGCGCCAGCCGACCATGGCGTGGCGCGCCTGGCGCTGCTGCAGGAACTCGAGATCGAACAAGTCGGCCACGTCGATATCGACGGTGAGCTGGCGCTGGGCCAGCAGCGTTTGCGCCGCGTCGAGTGTGGCGAAACCCATGTGTATCTGCTGGGGCAGCGCTTCGCCTTCATCGGCGCCATGACGCCCGGGGCGCTGGCACCTCTGCTGGATGCGGCGCTGCTGACGCAGGACACCGTGCTGTGCGCGTCAGGCGACGACGGCAGCATTTGCGCTACCGTGCGCACCGTGCAGGACGGTAGCGCGCCGGCTGCCGAACTGCAGCTCGATGCGGCCGCCTTGCCCGCCTTCCTGCGCCAGCATCCCGACGCCATCCTCGTCGACGTGCGCGAAGCGTATGAACACGCGGCGTGCGCCGGCACGGTGTTCGAGGGCTGCGAGGTGCGCAGCGTACCGCTGAGCCGCCTGGCGGGACAGGTGGCCGCGTGGCTGCAGCAGCCGCAGCGCCCGCTGGTATTTTTCTGCCGCAGCGGTAACCGCAGCGCGCGTGCTAGCGCCTGCCTCCGCCGCCTCGGTCACGGCGCGGCATGGCAACTCAATGGCGGCATGGCGATGGCCGAGGCGACGCGCCACCCGCTGGCCATCGCCGCCTGAACGGTCTGAACTTTCTTCCTTGAAATATTGCACCGTGCCATCTTTGGCACGGTGCTCTTCTCGCATTTCTTGCATTCATTTCCTGACGGCATTTTTCTGCCGCTCAACAGGCTAATTTCTTTGCTGAAACGTCCCTAAAACGTGATGTATGTACGCTAGCGCACGGTCTTGCGCAGATGGCGCACCTACGATGAAGTTCAGAAAATCTCCCTATACCCTGAGATTCGTCGCAACGCTCCGGCGCTTCGCTTTCCGTCTTCGCCAGTGTCCGATCGTGTTCTTCCAGACTGGGCCAGCGTGACGGCGGCCGCTGGCTGTGTGCGCGCACCTAGCGAGGCCCCAAGTTGAAAGAGTACACAGCAGTTGTCACGCAGCAGATCAAGGAACAGATTTCCAAAGTTAAAGAAATCTTCCGCGACCATTCCCTTGCACCGGACACCTTCGACGCCGCGCGCGACGATGCCTTGCCCCTGCGTTCCGAATTATTCAGCGCCATGCAGATGGCTGCCCACGGCAAGCACGTGGCCACCGGCCATGCGGTGGGCAAGCATCACGGCCGGGACCGCCTGTTGGCGCGCCTGGCCGACAATGCGGCCCTGATCACGGCCACCGTCAACGAGCTGACGGCGACCGTCAAAAGCGGCCGCCAGGTCACGCCCGCCTCGGAGTGGCTGCTCGATAATTTTTACCTGATCGAAGAGCAGATCCGCACCACGCGGCGCCATTTGCCGAAGAACTACAGCAAGGAGCTGCCGCGCTTGACGTCGGGCCCCGACGCAGGCTGCCCGCGCGTCTATAAAATTGCGCTGGAAATCATCTCGCACGGCGATGGCCGCGTCGACCTGGAAAACCTGTGCCACTTCGTCGAGGCTTATCAGGATGTGGCCACGCTCACGCTCGGTGAACTGTGGGCCGTGCCCATCATGCTGCGCCTGGCCCTGATCGAAAACCTGCGCCGCGTCGCCGTGCGCGTGGCCGACGACCGCATGCAGCGCGACCTGGCCAATACCTGGGCCGACCAGATGACGGAGATCGCCGAGCGCAATCCCAGCGGCTTGATCCTGCTCGTGGCCGACATGGCCCGGTCGAATCCGCCGATGACCAGCGCCTTCGTGGCCGAATTGTCGCGCCGCCTGCAGGGACAAAGTTCCTCGCTGACCCTGGCGCTGTCGTGGCTGACGCACAAGCTGGCCGAGTCGGGCCTCACCATCGAGCAGCAGATCCAGTCCGAGATCGGGCAGCAGGCGGCCGACCAGGTATCGATCGCCAACAGCATCGGCAGCCTGCGTTTTCTCGGCACCATGGATTGGCAGGAATTCGTCGAGACGATGAGCGTGGTCGAGCAGACCTTGCGCCTCGATCCGGCCGGCACCTATGGCTTGATGGATTTCGCCACGCGCGACAGCTACCGCCACGCCATCGAACGCATCGCCAGGCGCAGCGCGCGCAGCGAAGTGGAAGTGGCCGAGATGGTGGTGCAGCTGGCGCACACGCACGGCAACGGCAATGACGCGCGCCGCGGCCACATCGGCTTCTACCTGGTGGGGCGCGGCGTGCTGGTGCTGGAAAAACAGGCAGGCGCGAAGCTGCCCTTCATCGAGGCGCTGCAGCATACGGCGCGCGCCGCGCCGCTGGCCGTCTACCTGGGCGCCATCTGCTTCCTGACCCTGGCGACGAGCGCCTTGCTGCTCGAACGCGCCGTGCGCCATGGCGTGCAGGGCTGGCCCCTGGCGGCGCTGGGCGCGCTGGCGCTGCTGGGCAGCAGCCAGCTGGCCGTGGCCGTGGTGAACTGGCTGGCGACCCTGATGACGTCGCCGCACCCGCTGCCGCGCATGGATTACCAGGCCGGCATTCCGTCGGACGCGCGCGGCATCGTTGTCGTGCCGACCCTGATCTACAACAAGGAAAACGTGGCGGCCCTGTGCGAGGCGCTGGAAGTGCGTTATCTCGCCAACCGCGACCCGAACCTGCGTTTCTGCCTGCTGACGGACTTCGTCGACGCCGAGGCGCAAACGATGCCGGGCGACGAAGCCTTGCTGCGCCAGGCGCAGGAGACCATCCGCATCCTGAACGAGAAATACCGCGTGGAGGGCGTCGAATTCAAGGAAAACGGGGACCCTGCCGATCCCGAGGAGCTGGGCCATGTGGGACCGTTCCTGCTGCTGCACCGTCCGCGCCTGTGGAATTCGCAGCAGAATGCGTGGATGGGGCAGGAGCGCAAGCGCGGTAAATTGTCCGACCTGCACGCGTTCTTGCGCGGCGGTGCGCGCGACAAATTCTCGCTGGTGGAAGGCGAGTTGCGCGGCCTGCGCACGATCAAATACGTGATCACGCTCGACACCGATACGCAGCTGCCGCGCGACGCGGCGCGCGAATTCATCGCCACCATGATGCACCCGCTGAACCGTCCCGTGCTCGACGCGGCCGGCACGCGCGTGGTGGCCGGCTACGGCATCCTGCAGCCGCGCGTGGCCGTGGCGCTGCCCAGCGCGAATGCCTCGCGCTACGAGCTGCTGTGCGGCGGCGAACCGGGCATCGACCCCTACACGCGCACCGTTTCCGACCTGTACCAGGACGTGTTTTATGAAGGCTCGTTCATCGGCAAGGGCATCTACGATCTCGACATGTTCGAGCGCGTGCTGGGCCAGCGCCTGCCCGACAATAAAATCCTCAGCCACGATCTGCTGGAAGGCTGTTATCTGCGCGCCGGCCTCTTGAGCGACTCGCAGCTGTACGAGGAATATCCGGCCCGCTATGACGCCGACGTGAGCCGCCGCCAGCGCTGGATCCGCGGCGACTGGCAACTGGTCGGCTGGCTGCTGGGCCGGGTGCCGGGCCGCGCCGGCAAGCGCGAACGCAATCCCTTGTCGATGCTGTCGCGCTGGAAGCTGTTCGACAACCTGCGCCGCAGCGTCGTCGCGCCCGCGACCACCTTGTCGCTGCTGCTGGTGTGGGGCTTCTTGCCGCACGTGGCCTTCTGGAGCGCGGCCGTGCTGGCCATCATTTTCCTGCCGCCTGTTTTTTCGGCCCTGTACGATCTGCTGCGCAAACCGCGCGATACCTTGTGGCGCCAGCACCTGGCCGCCTTCGAGCGGCGCTGCGGCGTGCAGTTTTCGCACGCCATGCTGACCCTCGTCTTCCTGCCGTACGAAGCGTGGATCAGCCTCGATGCCATCGTCCGCACCCTGTGGCGCCTGGGCGTGTCGCACAAGCATTTGCTCGACTGGCGCGCCTCGAACCTGCATGTATCGTCAGGTTCGCAGGCCGACAGCTGGCGCGCCATGTGGTGCTCGCCCGCGCTGGCGCTGGCCACCTTCGGCGCCTTGCTCTACTGGCGTCCGGAAGCCTTGCCCGCCGCCGCCGTGGTGCTGCTCTTGTGGCTGGCCGCGCCCGCCATCGCCTGGTGGATCAGCCGCCCCATCGAGCGGGCCGTGGCGCGCCTGTCGGCCGAGCAGGGACGTTTCCTGCACGGCGTGGCGCGCAAGACCTGGGCCTATTTCGACACCTTCGTCGGGCCGGACGACCACTGGCTGCCGCCTGATAACATGCAGGAACACCCGAACCTCGTGGTGGCGCACCGTACCTCGCCGACGAATATCGGCCTGGCGTTGCTGGCCAACCTGACGGCCTACGATTTCGGCTATCTGACCCTGGGCCAGTTGATCGAGCGCAGCCGCGCCACCCTGCACAGCATGGGCGAACTGGAACGCTTCCAGGGCCATTTCTATAACTGGTACGACACGCAGACCCTGAAGGCGCTGCAGCCGATGTACATTTCAACGGTCGACAGCGGCAACCTGGCCGGCCATCTGCTGACCTTGCAGCCGGGACTGGTGGAGCTGTATGACGCCCCGATCATCGGCGCGCAAGTGGTGCAGGGCATCCGCACGACGGCGCAGGTGCTGCAGGAATTCATCGCCGCCGAAGGCGAGGGCAAGGCCATGCGCGACAGCATGACCCTGCTGCAGGCGCAGGCCGCACCGGCCAGCCTGGCCGAATGGCATGCCTACCTTTCTGCCGCGAATGGCGCGGCCGACGCGCTGCTGTCGCTGACCTTGCAAAGCGAGGATGGCGAGCTGTCGATGTGGGCGGGTGCGCTGGCGCGCCAGTGCCGTGCGGCGCTGGCCGAATTGCTGCAACTGGCGCCGTGGGCGGCGCAGGCGGGTGTCGATGCGGCGTGGCTGCGCGTGCCGACCCTGCGTGAACTGGCCAACCTGGAAACGCCGGAAGGCACGCCTTCCGAGCTGGCCGCCTTGCTGGCGCAGGGCCGCGAACAGGCGGGCCGCCACATGCGCGACATCGCCCACGCGGCGGGCCAAGCGCGCGACTTCGCGCAGATCGAATACGGCTTCCTGTACAACCCGTCGACAAAACTGCTGGCCATCGGCTACAACGTCAGCGAACGGCGTTTGGACCCCAGCTACTACGATTTGCTCGCTTCCGAAGTGCGCCTGGCCAGCTTCATCGCCATCGCCCAGGGCCAGCTGCCGCAGGAGCACTGGTTCGCCCTGGGCCGCCAGCTGTGCATGGTGGCCGGCCAGCCCGTGCTGCTGTCGTGGAGCGGCTCGATGTTCGAGTACCTGATGCCGCTCCTGGTGATGCCGAACTACCCGAACACCTTGCTCGACCAGACCTACCATTCCGTCATCGAGGCGCAGATCGATTACGGGCGCCAGCGCGATGTGCCTTGGGGGATTTCCGAATCCGGCTACAACACGGTTGACGCCAGTTTGAACTACCAATACCGTGCCTTCGGCGTGCCGGGACTGGGCTTGAAACGGGGCCTGGCCGACGACTTGGTGGTGGCGCCGTACGCCAGCATGATGGGCCTGATGGTGCAGCCGGAAGCGTCGTGCCAGAACCTGCAGCGCATGCAGGCGGCCGGCTACATGGGCCGCTACGGCTTTTTTGAAGCGATCGATTTCACCACGGCGCGCCTGCCGCGCGGGCAGGGCAGCGCCGTCATCCGCTCCTTCATGGTGCACCACCAGGGCATGGGCTTTCTGGCCCTCAGCTACCTGCTGCACGACCGCCCGATGCAGCGCCGTTTCGAGTCCGATCCGCTGCTGCAATCGGCCTTGCTGGTGCTGCAGGAACGCACGCCGCAGGCGGGCGCGTTTTACTCGAACACGGCCGAACTGGCGGTGCTGCGCAGCGGCGCGCCCGAGCAGGCCATGCCGATGCGCATCCTCACGCAAGCTAACAGCGCCGTGCCGGAAACGCAGCTGCTGTCGAACGGCCGCTACCACGTCATGGTGAGCAATGCGGGCGGCAGCTACAGCCGCTGGAAAGACCTGTCCGTGACGCGCTGGCGCGAGGACAGCACGCGCGATAACTGGGGCAATTTCTGCTATCTGCGCGACCTCGATGATGGCGAAGTCTGGTCCACCATGTACCAGCCCACGTTGGCCGAACCGAAGAAATACGAAGTGATTTTCTCCGAGGGCCGGGCCGAGTTCCGCCGCGCCGACCATGGCCTCGACCTGTACACGGAAATCGTCGTCTCGCCCGAGGACGACATCGAAATCCGGCGTACGCGCATCAGCAATAATTCGAACCGCCAGCGGCGCATCGAGATCACCAGCTTTGCCGAAGTGGTGATGGCGCCGGCGGCGGCCGATGCGGCCCATCCGGCGTTCAGCAAACTGTTCGTGCAGACGGAAATCCTCGCGCATGAAAAGGCGATTTTATGCACGCGCCGGCCCCGCTCGAAAGAGGAGCAGATGCCGTGGCTGCTGCATGTGATGACCGTGCACGATATCGAGCGCTACGAAGTATCGTTCGAGACGGACCGCGCGCGCTTCATCGGCCGTGGCAATACGGCGCAGCTGCCGCAGGCGCTGCAGGAAAGTGGCCCGCTCAGTGGCGGCCACGGTTCCGTGCTCGACCCCATCGTGGCCATCCGCTATGTCATCACGCTCGAACCCGACCAGGCCGTCACCGTCGACAGCGTCACCGGCATGGCCGAACAGCGCGATGCGGCCTTGCACCTGATCGACAAATACCAGGACCGCCATCTGGCCGACCGCGTGTTCGAACTGGCCTGGACGCACAGCCAGGTGGTGCTGCGCCAGTTGAACGCCAGCGAAGCGGACGCGCAGCTGTATGCGCGCCTGGCCAACGCCGTGATCTATCCGAATGCGGCCCTGCGCGCTGAGGCCAGCATCCTGATCAAGAACCAGCGCGGCCAGTCCGGCCTGTGGGCGTATGCCATTTCCGGCGACCTGCCCATCGTGCTGCTGCAGATACGCGACGCGGCCAATATCGAGCTGGCGCGCCAGATGGTGCAGGCGCATGCCTATTGGCGCCTGAAAGGATTGATCGTCGACCTGGTGATCTGGTACGAAGAGCAGTCGGGCTACCGCCAGCTGCTGCACGACCAGATCATGGGCTTGATCGCCTCGGGCATCGATGCGCAGGCGATCGACCGTCCGGGCGGCATCTTCGTGCGCCTGGCCGAGCAGATCGCCAATGAAGACCGCATCTTGCTGCAATCGGTGGCGCGCGCCATCATCAGCGACTTGCGCGGCACCCTGGCCGAGCAGGTCAAACGCCCGCCAAGCCCCGTGCTGCGCATGCCGCCGCTGCTGCAGGACCCGGGCCGCGAACAGGGCGGCGTGCCGCACCGGGCGCCAGAGCGCGAGTTGATCCTGGAAAATGGCCTCGGCGGTTTTACACCCGACGGCCGCGAATACGTGATCACCACGGCAGAAGGCAAGCAGACGCCGGCGCCGTGGTCGAACGTGCTGGCCAACGCGCAATTCGGCACCGTGGTGTCCGAAGCGGGCCAGGCGTATACGTGGAGCGAGAATGCGCATGAATTCCGCCTCACGCCGTGGCAGAACGACCCTGTTTCCGACCTGTCCGGCGAAGCGTTCTATGTGCGCGACGAGCAAAGCGGCCAGTTCTGGTCGCCCACGTCACTGCCCGCGCGCGGCAGCGGCGACTACGTGACGCGCCACGGTTTCGGCTACAGCATTTTCGAACACAGCGAAGGCGGCATCGCCACGGAATTGTGCACCTATGTGGCGCTCGATGCTGCCGTCAAATATTCGGTGATCAAGGTGCGCAACGACAGCGGCGTGCCGCGCCGCCTGTCCGTCACCGGTTATGTGGAATGGGTGATGGCCGACTTGCGCGCCAAGTCCGGCATGCATGTGGCCACCGAGGTCGACACGATCAGCGGCGCCCTGTTTGCGCGCAATAACTACAACACGGAGTTCTCGGGCCGGGTCGGCTTCTTCAATACGGACGCCAGCATCCGCTCCATCACCTGCGACCGCAATGAATTCATTGGCCGCAACGGCAGCCTGGCGCAGCCGGCGGCGCTGCGCCGCGTGCGCCTGTCCGGCAAGGCGGGCACGGGACTGGACCAGTGTGCCGCCATCCAGGTGCCGTTCGAGTTGCAGCCGGGGCAGGAGCGCGACATCGTCTTTATCCTCGGCGTGGGCGGGCGCCGCAATGCCGACGCCAGCACCATGGTGCAGCGCCATGCGGGCAAGGAAGCGGCGCGCGCTACGCTCGACGCCGTGCGTGCGCACTGGGACAGCACCCTGGGCGCCGTGCGCATCGAGACGCCCGACCCGTCGCTCGACGTGATCGCCAACGGCTGGCTGATGTACCAGACCATCGCCTGCCGCCTGTGGGCGCGCAGCGGCTATTACCAGTCGGGCGGCGCCTACGGTTTCCGCGACCAGCTGCAGGACGCGATGGCGATGATACACACGGCGCCGCAGCTGCTGCGCAAGCACTTGCTGTTGTGCGCGGCGCACCAGTTTGTCGAAGGCGACGTGCAGCACTGGTGGCATCCGCCATCGGACCGCGGCGTGCGCACGCACTGCTCCGACGACTACCTGTGGCTGCCACTGGCCGCCTGCCGCTATGTGATAGCCACGGGCGACGTCAACGTGCTGTCGGAAGTGGCGCCCTTCATCGAGGGCCGCGCCGTCAAGCCGGAAGAGGATTCCTACTACGACTTGCCCGTGCGCTCGGGCGAGTCGGCCGACCTGTACGAGCATTGCGTGCGCGCCATCCGCCATGGCCTGCGCCTGGGCGTGCACGGCTTGCCGCTGATCGGTTCCTGCGACTGGAACGACGGCATGGACAAGGTGGGAGAGCATGGCAAGGGCGAGAGCGTGTGGCTGGCCTTCTTCCTGTACGAAGTGCTGCAGCGCTTTGCCGAGGTGGCCATGCTGCGCGGCGACGCTGCGTTCGCCCAGTTCTGCCGCGACGAAGCCGTGAAACTGGCGGCCAACGTCGAGGAACATGCGTGGGATGGCGAGTGGTACCGGCGCGCGTATTTCGACGATGGCACGCCCTTGGGTTCGCACACGAACGAGGAATGCCAGATCGATTCGATTTCGCAAAGCTGGGGCGTGCTGTCGGGCGCCGCCAACAAGGAGCGGGTCGCCGGCGCCATGCGCCAGGTCGATGCGCGCCTCGTGCGCCGTGATTCCGGGGTGATCCAGCTGCTCGATCCGCCGTTCGACAAAGCCGACCTCAATCCCGGCTACATCCGCGGCTATGTGCCGGGCGTGCGCGAGAACGGCGGCCAGTACACGCATGCGGCCATCTGGACGGCGATGGCGTTTGCCCGCATGGGCGATGGCGAAAAGGCGTGGGAACTGCTGCGCATGATCAGTCCCGTGCGCCATGGCGCAGACGCGCAGGCGGTGGCGCGCTACAAGGTGGAGCCGTACGTGGTGACGGCCGACGTGTATGCCGTGGCGCCGCACGTGGGACGGGGCGGCTGGAGCTGGTACACGGGATCGTCGGGCTGGCTGTACCGCCTGATCGTCGAATCCCTGCTCGGCTTGACGCGCGAAGCGAACGTGCTGCGCATGGCACCGATGATGCCGGCCGAGTGGCGCAGCTTCAAGCTGCATTACCGCTTCGGCGCCAGCAGCTACGCCATCACGGTGGAGCAGGCGCAGGGGCGGCCTGCGGGACTGTCGCTCGATGGCGTCACGCAGGGCGGCAACAGCATCGCCCTGCGCGACGAGGGCCGCGAGTATGCGGTGCTGCTGCTGGTTTAGTCTTGCCCACGTACTTGCCAAGCATCGTGTTCGGGACGGCGCCGGCCGGCCAGCAGGATCAGGCCGGCGCCAAACAGCAGCAGGTCGCGCGTGCGCACTTCGGGCGCGGACTGCGTTGCCGTCTGCTGGTGGTAGTTCAAGGCTGCCGCCGTGGCGGCGGCAGGCTGGCTGGCGCAAGCGGCCAGGCACAGCGCCGCCATTTTTCCATTCAAATACATACATTCCTCAAGAAAGCGCACCGGCCGTTGGGATCGGCGCGCCGGTATTCATGTCGCCGACATTGTAATTATGGACATGAATATTGTAAATGAGAAATTATCCAAGACTGTCTCATAAACCCAGGGCGGCGCCTGCACCCAGCAGGGTGGCCACGCCCAGCACGGCAAACACCAGCGCCGCGATGCCGTGCACGAGGCGCAGCGATACACGGTTGGCGATCCTGTCTCCCAGGTAGACGGCCGGCACGTTGGCCAGCATCATGCCGAACGTGGTGCCCAGCACGACGGAAACAATGTCGTGGTAGCGCGCCGCCAGCGCCACGGTCGCCACCTGCGTCTTGTCGCCCATTTCCGCCATGAAGAAGGCGATCAGGGTGGTCAGGAAGACGCCGTATTTGGCCAGCTTCGTTTCGTCTTCATCGAGCTTGTCGGGGATCAGCGTCCAGGCGGCCATGGCCAGGAACGACACGCCCAGCACCCAGCGCAGCACGTCGGGCCCCAGCATGCTGGTGATCCAGGCGCCGACGGCGGCGGCGAACGCGTGGTTGGCGATGGTGGCGACGAAAATGGCCAGCACGATGGGCAGGGGTTTACGAAATTTGGCGGCCAGCAGAAAGGCCAGGAGTTGGGTTTTATCGCCGATTTCAGCGAGACCGACGATGCCGGTGGAGATGAGGAATGCTTCCATGAGATTGCAAGAGGTACGCGGGCCGGACGAATTAACCAATGATCCACGGGCGACTCCGGCCCATGCGGCCGCCCTGGATCAATGGTCTCGTCAAGTTCTGCAACCACCTGCACCATGGCCTGCGGGCCAATCATGTTGATACAGGTTCCCGCGGCAGGACCGCGGGACGACTACTCCCCAATGTTCGAGGCGCATCATACGCCAATGCCCGCGCCGGCGCCAGTAGCGCCGGGGTGGGGCGCGGCCCGGTGTGTGGGACTTCGACAACAATGACCGATTGCAAACAGACTCGACTTAGAATGCAGTTCTGTCCACGACTCCCAGATGGAATGCGCCATGCCGGTCCTTGTCCGCTTGCTTGCCTTGTGTTTGACCTTGTTTGCTCCCTTGTCCGGATTGTGCGCCGCGGCGCCCTTCGACGACAAGTTCCGCCAGCTGGAAGAGCTGCTGCCCACGCCGAATGCCTACCGCACGGCGTCCGGCGCGCCGGGCCACGCCTACTGGCAGCAGCGCGCCGATTACGTGATCCGCGCCACGCTCGATGAGGAACGCCGCGCCATCACGGCCAGCGAGCAGATCACCTATCACAACCGCTCGCCCGACAGCCTGGCCTATTTGTGGCTGCAGCTGGACCAGAATGGCTTGCGCCAGGATGCCGACCAGCGCCGCGTACTGAGTGCGCCATCGCGCCAGGCCTGGCTCAGTGGCAACGAAGACGAGGCGCTGAAATTTGAGGACTTGCGCGCCATCCATGCCGGGCGCGAATTTGACGGCGGCTTCAAGCTCACCGCCGTGAAAGCGGCCAACGGCAAGCCGCTGCCGTATGTGGTCAACCAGACCATGCTGCGGATCGATCTGCCGGTGGCGCTGGCGCCCGGCCAGAGCGTCACGTTCAATATCGACTGGTCGTATCGGATCAATGACCAGAAGGTGCTCGTCGAGCGCTCCGGCTACGAGTATTTTGAAGACGACAAGAACACGATCTTCCAGATCGCGCAGTGGTTCCCGCGCATGGCCGCGTATTACGACGCCGCCGGCTGGCAGCACAAGCAGTTCCTCGGCTCCGGCGAATTCACGCTGGAGTTTGGCGACTACGAGCTGTACCTGACGGTGCCGGGCGACCACGTGGTGGCGGCCACGGGCGAACTGCAAAATCCTGCGGCCGTACTGAGCGCGGCGCAGCGCGAGCGCTTGGCGCGGGCGAAAAACAGCAACACGCCGCTGCTGGTGATCACGCTGCAGGAAGCGCTGGCGGCGGAAAAAGGCAAGGCTGCGGGGATGAAAACCTGGCACTTCAAGGCGGCCAATGTGCGCGACGTGGCGTGGGCCTCGAGCCGCAAGTTCATCTGGGATGCGCAGGGCCTGGACAGCGGCGGCAAGCGCGTGATGGCGATGTCGTATTACCCGAACGAAGGCAATCCGCTGTGGCAGCAGTACAGCACGCGCGCCGTCGTGCACGCGATCGAGCAGTACAACAAATACAGTTTCGACTATCCGTATCCGAACGCGATTTCCGTCAACGGCGCCGTGGGCGGCATGGAGTACCCGATGATTGCGTTCAATGGCGGGCGCCCCATGAAGGACAAGAAGACGGGGGAGCTCACGTATTCGAAGACGGCAAAATATGATCTGATCGGCGTGATCATTCACGAAGTGGGCCACAATTATTTCCCCATGATCGTCAACTCGGACGAGCGCCAGTGGACGTGGATGGACGAGGGCCTCAATTCCTTCCTGCAGTACCTGGCCGAGCAGGCGTGGGAAGAGCATTTCCCGTCGTGGAATGGCGAGCCGCGCAAGATCGTCGACTACATGCGCAGCCAGAACCAGGTGCCCATCATGACCAATTCCGAGTCCTTGCTGCAGTTCACGGCGAACGCCTACGACAAGCCGGCCACGGCGCTCAACATCCTGCGCGAGACCATCCTCGGGCGCGAACTGTTCGACTTCGCCTTCAAGCAGTACGCGCTGCGCTGGAAGTTCAAGCGCCCGACGCCAGCCGACTTTTTCCGCACCATGGAAGACGCGTCCGGCACGGACCTGGACTGGTTCTGGCGCGGCTGGTTCTATACGACCGATGCGGTCGACATCAGCATCGACGGCATCAGCGAATATGGCGTGAGTACGAAGAATCCGGAAATCGAGAAAGCGTGGAAGAAGGCGCAGAAAGACGCGCAGCCCATCTCGATTTCGGACCAGCGCAACAAGGCGCTGCCGAAGAAGGTCGACATCGATCCTGCGCTGAAGGATTTCTATAACCGGCACGATGACTTCACGGTCACCAACAAGGACCGCAACAGCTATGCGGAAGAGCAGGAAACGCTGGAGCCGTGGGAGAGAAAGCTGCTGGAACAGCGCAACATGGGCAAGCATCTGTACCTGGTCGACTTTTCGAATATCGGCGGCCTGGTGATGCCGCTGATCCTGGAAATCGAACTGAAAAGCGGCAAGAAGATCATCGAGCGCGTGCCGGCCGAAGTGTGGCGCTATGCGCCGCACAAGGTCAGCAAGGTGATCGTTACGGACGAACCGATGGTGGGCCTGGTACAGGACCCGTACTGGGAGACGGCCGATATCGACAACAGCAACAACGCCTGGCCGAGGAAAATCACGCCATCGCGCCTCGAGCTGTTCAAGCTCGATCGCGACAAGAACAACCTGATGAAGGATTTTAATACGCCGCTGAAGGCGCCCGAGGCCAAGGCCGAAGCCAGGACGGAAGCAAAATAGGGAAACAGCGCCGGCCAGTCCGGCGCTTTTTTCTGCCGGCCTGCGCCGGAAGTGCTATTCTGCGCGACGCCCCGGCGCACACGGACCGGGGCTTTCGCAAATCATTCAAAAGACGACCATGCAAACTTTGACCTTCCTGCGCGCGCTGGGCTGTGCGCTCCTTTGCCAGGTAACCCTGGCCGCGCACGCCGACCCCCTCAGCTATGCGCGCTACGACCAGGTGCGCACGCGCGACCTGCAGCTGGACCTGAAAGCGGACTTCAAGCAAAAGACGCTCTCCGGCTATGCCGAGCTGTCCTTGAACTGGATCGATCCGGCGGCGCGCACCCTGGTGCTCGATACGCGCGATTTGTCGATCGCGAAAGTGCAGGTACAGGACAAGCGCGGCGCCTGGCAGATGGCGCCGTACCAGCTGGACAAGGCCGACCCGGAAAAGGGCCAGGCGCTGCGCATCACCACCACGGGCCAGCCGGGCAAAGTACGCGTCTACTACCACACGGCGCCGAACGCCATCGCGCTGCAGTGGCTCACGCCGCAGCAGACCATGTCGGGCAAGCTGCCTTTCATGTTCAGCCAGTCGCAAAGCATCAACGCCCGCTCGTGGGTGCCGTCGCAAGATACGCCGGCCGTGCGTTTCACGTATAGCGCGCGCATCGATGCGCCAGCGGGCATGCGCGTCGTGATGAGCGCCGAAAACGATGAAAAGGCGACGGGCAAGGGCGGCTGGAAATTCAGGATGCCGCAGCCGATTCCGTCGTACCTGCTGGCCATTGCCATCGGCGAACTGGAAGTGCGCAAGCTCGGTCCCCGCTCCGCCGTGTATGCGGAACCGCCGCGCATCAAGGCGGCCGAATACGAGCTGGCCGACACGGAAAAGATGATCCAGGCAGCCGAAGCGCTGTATGGCCCGTATGGCTGGGGACGCTACGACATGATCGTGCTGCCGCCATCGTTCCCCTACGGCGGCATGGAAAACCCGCGCCTGACCTTCCTCACGCCGACCATGATCGCGGGCGACCGCAGCCTGGTCGACCTGATCGCGCATGAACTGGCCCACTCGTGGTCGGGCAACCTGGTCACCAACGCCTCGTGGAAGCACATGTGGCTCAACGAAGGCTTCACCACCTACGTCACCACGCGCATCGTCGAGCAGCTGTATGGCAGCGAAGTGGCGCAGATGGGCGTGCAGGTCGACCAGGAAGAACTGGCCGCCTCGATCCGCGAACTGCCGGCCGCGAAAACGGCGCTGATCACGCGCGATGCGGACGCCAATCCGGCCGAAACGTACACAGACGACGGCATCATCTACCCGAAAGGCGCCTGGTTCCTGGCCACCATGGAGCGCCGTGCCGGCCGCGCCGTATTCGATCCTTTCCTGCGCGGCTGGTTCGACCAGCACGCGTTCCAGAGCGTGACGACGGAGCAGTTCATCGCCTACCTGCGCAAGAACCTGCTGGCGCAGCATCCGGCCGTGATGCCGGAAGCGGAACTCGATGAATGGCTGTATGGCACGGGCGTGCCGGCCAGCGCGCAGCGCGTCGTCTCGTCGCGCCTGGCGCTGCTCGACCAGCACCGCGACGCCTGGTTGAAAGGCACGTTGCCGACGAAAGACCTGGGCATGGACAAGTGGATCGCCATCGAATCGATGCACTTCCTGAACGACATCAACAACAAGGCCAGCGCGGCGCAATTGCGTGAGCTGGACCAGGTCTACGGCGTGGGCAAGAGCGGCAACAATGAAGTGGCGTACCGCTTCTACCTGGCCTCCGTGAACGCCGGCTACGACGTGCAGCAGCCCTTGCAGGCATTCCTCATGAGCGTGGGCCGCCAGAAGTTCGTCGTGCCCCTGTACAGCGCCCTGATGAAGACGCCGCAAGGCCATGCGTGGGCCAAGGACGTGTATGCGAAGGCGCGCGAACGCTACCACCCGGTGACGCAGGAAAGCGTCGACAAATTGATGGCCGCGCAAGCGCATTGAACTTCCTTTGGACATCCTGACCATGCATACCATGAACCGCCTCGCCGCCGCCATCGTGCTGGCGTTTTCCGCGTTCGCCGTGCCGGCGCTGGCCCTTGACGCGGCCCCCGTTGTCGCCGCCGCACCGGTGCCCGCGCCGGCCTTCGATCTTGAGCGCGACGTCGCCACCGCCCTGAAAGTGTTCGACGTGCCCGGCATGGCGATCGCCATCGTCAAGGACGGTAAAGTCATCACCGCCAGGGGCTTTGGCGTGCGCAAGCTGGGCGAGCCGGCCGCCGTCGATGCGAAGACCGTGTTCGAAGTGGCGTCGAACTCGAAAGGCTTCACGGCCGCCGCGCTGGCCATGCTGGTCGACGAGGGCAAGCTGGCCTGGGACGATCCCGTCACCAAGCACCTGCCCGGCTTCCAGATGCACGACTCTTACGTCACTGGCGCCATGACCATCCGCGACTTGCTGACGCACCGCAGCGGCCTGGGCCTGGGCGCCGGCGACCTGCTATGGTGGCCGACGACGACCTTCAGCACCGACGAGATCATCGAGAAGCTGCGCTACATCCGTCCGGCCACGAGTTTTCGCAACAGCTATGCCTACGATAACCTGCTGTACATCGTAGCCGGCAAGATCATCGCCGACAAGGCGGGGAAAAGCTGGGGCGAGGCCATGCATGAACGCATCCTGGCGCCGCTGGGCATGACGGGCACCACCACCAGCCTGGCTGAAAATGCGGGCAATCCCGACGTCGCCAATGCGCACAGCAAGATCGACGGCAAGATCGCCGCCGTCAAATCGATGCCCGTGCCGAATGCCGTGGGTGCCGTCGGCATCAACACGAATGCGGAAGATATCGCCAAGTGGATGATGGTGCTGCTTGACGGCGGCAAGATCGCCGGCGTGAAGGACAAGGATGGCAAGGACGCGCGCCTGTTCAGCGAAAAGCAGGGCCGCGAAATGTGGACGGCGCAAACGCCGATCAAGATCCCCGAGCCGAAACCGGCATTGGCCGCGACGAAACCGAACTTCAGCGCGTATGGCCTGGGCTTCCAGCTGCGCGACTACAAGGGCATGAAGGTGGCCATGCACGGCGGCGCGCTGCAGGGATTTTATTCGCGCGTGGTAATGGTGCCGGAAGCGAAGCTGGGCGTGGCCATTCTCACCAATGCGGAAAATGGCGGTTCCATGACGGCGCTGCAATGGCGCATCCTCGACCATTACCTGCAGGCGGTGCCATCGGACTGGCTGGCGCTGGTGGCCAAGGTGGAGCAGGACCAGCATGCGGAAGAAGTGAAAAAGCAGGGCAAGGCGTCGAGCGCGCGCACGGCCAGATCGCAGCCATCGCTGCCGCTGGCGGCGTACGACGGCGAGTACGAGGATGCCTGGTACGGCAAGGTCATCATCAAGCCCGAGGGGAAAAAACATATCCTCAGCTTCACGCGCACGCCGGACCTGACGGGCGAGCTGGAACACTGGCAGCACGACACCTTCATCGTGCGCTGGAAAGAGCGTAACTTCAACGCCGACGCCTACGTGACGTTCTCGCTCAATCCCGATGGCAGCATCGACCGGGTGAAGATGGCGCCCGTGTCGGCCGAGACGGATTTCAGCTACGACTTCCAGGACCTGAGCCTGGTGCCGGTGAAACCGAAGGAAGCGAAGAAATAAAGGGTCGATACATAAAGGGTCGATACCAGAACCGCAGCCTGTGCTGCGGTTTTTTTTCGCCCGTTGCCATGCAAATGCGCGGCAGGAGGTCGGCGGGCCGGTTTTTATTCCATGAAATGGGGCGAAAAAGAAACGTTATCTTGTTTTCTTGTTTGCGTATTTACTAACTTTTCAAGGTGGTACTATTTCCGTGCGCCATGAAATTCGTCTGTCGACAGATGCTTTCTGGCGGCTGACGTCTTTGTCTTCCAGTGTTTTTTATAACGACTCAACTTTGGGGAATGGGATAAAAATGATCAATGTGAAAAAAGCCGTATTTGTCTTTTGCGCCGCCGTCGGTTTTGCCGGCGCCATCAGTTCTTCCGCGTTTGCCTTGCCAACGCGTGAAACCTGCGAGGAAGCCTATACCGCCTGCGTGACGGACGGCGATGCCAACGCCTGCACCCTGGTCAAGCGCCTGTGCGGCGTGTACGGCATCCACCTGTAAGGCGGCATTCGAATCCGGGATCGGGCGGCGCGCCGCAGTGGCACGCCGCCGTTTGCTTTTTATGGCTTGACGAACTTCAGGGTCATGCGGTCGCTCTCGCCGATGGCCGTGTACTTGGCCCGGTCCACATCCTTGTTAGCGTAGGTGGGCGGCAGCGCCCAGACGCCGCCCTGGTGGTCCGCCGTGTCTTTCGGATTGGCGTTGATCTCCGACTTGGCCGCCAGTTTGAAACCTGCGCCTTCGGCCAGTTTGATCACATACGCTTCGTGCATGTAGCCGCTGCTGGCCGTGGCGTCCTGCGCCTTGTTCGCCGGCAGGCGGTGCTCGACGACGCCGAACACGCCGCCCGGTTTCAGGCTGTCATACACTTCCTTGAACAGGGTCTGCATGCCCGCTTCGCCGATCGGTATCCAGTTGTGGATATTGCGGAAGGTGAGCACCATGTCGGCCGTGCCCTTGGGCGCGATGCGGTAGGTGGTGGGTGGTGCGAAGGCGCCGATGTCCACCTTGCCGAAGGCGGCTGGATTGGCGTCGAGTTTTTGCTGGAAGCGCGCCGCGCCACGGCGTGCGCCTTCGCTGCTTGACTGCGGGTCGTTGCCGGCGGCAATCAGCTTGCCGTTGTCGCGCAGGTAGGGCGCCAGGATCTCCGTGTACCAGCCGCCGCCGGGCGCCAGCTCCACCACCGTCATTGTCGGCTTGATGCCGAAGAACGTCAGCGTTTCATACGGGTGGCGGGCGCTGTCGCGCAGCGCGTTGGCCGGCGTGCGCGCACTGCCGGCGATGGCCGCCTTCAGGGCCGCGTCGCCCGCATCGGCGGCCAGCGCCGCGCCGCTGCCGCCACAGGCCAGCATGACCGTCAGGGCCGCAGCCAGGGATACTCGCTTCATCATCATTTGCTCCATGCGTGATTGGATCGGTTGGTGAATTGGTGGCGATCGCCATCAACGCCGATCATCGGTCAAGCACGCTGGCCGGTCAAGCGGATTCCGTCCCCCATGCGGCGGCATACGCGGGCATGTCGCAGGTGTTGAGCGCATCGGCGACGGCCGCGCCACGGCCGTGCGTGAACGGCAGTTCGCCCGTCCAGACGGCATGCGCCATGTCGCCAGCATCGTCGAGCGGGCCGCCCTTGCGCTGCTTGACGGCGTATTCGTCGAGCGCGATGCGCAGCACGGTGGTGGCCGCGTATTCCTTGGCGTTGCCGCCGCGCACGTGCGCCAGGCGTCCCGGCATCAGCTTTTCCATCAGCGCATCCATGGCCGCATGCTGCTGGCCGATATCGTTGACTTTTTCAAACCGCCCGTACACCATCGCCGAACGGTAGTTCATCGTGTGGTTGAAGGCGGAGCGCGCCAGTACCAGGCCGTCGAGATGGGTGACCGTCACGCATACGTCGCTGTCTTGCAGGAGCTTGAGCATGCGGCTGCCGTTCGAGCCGTGGATATACAGGTGGCCATCGATGCGCCAGCAGGCGGTCGGAATGCAATGGCTGCCCTTGTCGTCGTGGAAGGCGATATGGCACAGGTAGGCGGCATCGAGGATGGCGTACAGGGCGGTTTGCTCGTAGCTGGCCAGTTCGGCGACGCGGCGCACGCGGGTACGGGGGCTGGGAGGCAGGGCGGTAGTGGTCATGGCGGAAGTCCCGTTGGTTGAAGAGGAAGGCCGCACTATAATCGGCATCTGGCCCTGAAAAAAGATCCAGAACCGATAAATAATGTAGAGCCACAGTTGAGGGAGCCACATGGATTTTGCTTTGCTGCTGAGCGCATTCGAGCGCACGCACCGCGAGCGGGGCTGGCCGCGCCAGCGCCTGCTGCATGAATGCCTGCGCGCGGCGATCCGCGGCGGCCAGCTGGCCCCTGGCACGCGCCTGGCCGCCACGCGCGTGCTGGCCGCGGAACTGGGACTGGCGCGCAATACCGTGCTGTACGCCTACGAGCAATTGGCCAGCGAAGGGTTTGTCTTGCCGGACCGGCGCGGCACCGTCGTCGCCGGCAGCGTGGGCGTGCCGGAAGCGGCACCTGCTGCCGGCGGCAGCAATGACGGCTTGTCGCGCCGCGCCCGGCGTTTGCGCGGCGTGGCGGGACAGGATGCCGGCGCGGCGGTGGTGTTTCCCGCCGACGCCATGGGCGCGTTCGCGCCTGGCGTGCCGGCGCTCGACGAATTTCCGCTGGCGCAGTGGCGGCGCATGCTGGACCGCGCATGGCGCGCGCTGACGCCGCGCCAGCTCAATTACGGCGACCCTGCCGGCGAGCCGCAGCTGCGCATGGCCATCGCCGACCATTTGCGCGCCGCGCGCGGCGTCGTCTGCGATGCGGGCCAGGTGTTCATCACGGACGGCACGCAAAGCAGCCTCGATGTCTGCCTGCGCGCCTTTGCCGACCAGGGCGATACCTTGTGGATTGAGCATCCCGGCTATGGCGGCGCGCTGGCGGCGGGCCGTGGCGCCGGCTTGCAGGTGACGGGTATCGCCGTCGACATGGATGGCATCGCGCCGACGGACGACGACTGGCGCGATACGCCGCCGCGCCTGATCTACACGACGCCGTCGCACCAGTATCCGACGGGCAGCGTACTCAGTCCCGCGCGCCGCATGGCGCTGCTCGAACGCGCGCGCGCGGCCGGCGCCCTGATCATCGAAGACGATTACGACAGCGAATTTCGCCATGGCGGGCCACCGCTGGCAGCCATGCAGGGACTGGTGGCCGACGCGCCCATCGTATATCTGGGTACCTTCAGCAAGACCATGTTCCCCGCCTTGCGCCTGGCCTTTATCGTCGTGCCGGCCGCGCTGGCCGGGGCCTTCGCGCAGATGCAGGCGCAGGGCGCCGCGCGGGGCCGCGTGGCGGAACAGCTGGCGCTGGCCGAGTTCCTGCGCAGCGGCCTGTTTGCGCGCCATGTACGCCGCATGCGCCGCCTGTACCGCCAGCGCCGCGACGCCTTGAGCGAGGCACTGCAGCGCCATGCGTGTTGGGGCGCGGCCATCCATGGCGGCACGGCCGGCATGCACCTGGCGCTGCGTTTCCATGATGGCGCATGGGATGACCTGGCGCTGAGCCGCCGCGCCGCGCAGGACGGCATCGTGGCGCTGGCGCTGTCCGCGCATGGCACGGGCGAGGGGACGCGAGAAGAGGCAGGCTGGAACGGTTTCCTGCTCGGCTATGCGCAGGTGCCGGCCGAGAATATGGATGGCCTGGCGCGCCGCCTGGGCGCAGTGCTGCCAGCGTGAGATTACGACTTTACTGCTGATCCTGCATCCACTGCTTCAAACCGTTGACCCAGTTCTTGGCGGGCAGGTTGAACTGCTTCTTGATGGTGGCGGCGCGTTCGTATAGCTCGCTGAAGTCGAGCGATGGCGATTTTTTGAAGGCCAGCACGACGATGTTTTCATCTTCCATTTCCGGCACCCAGACGACGGCGTCGAAGACCAGTTCCATCGCCTGCAGATTCTTGTCGTAGTTGGGGAAGTCGCCGAAGACATTCGTGCACATGATGCCCTCGTCCGTCAGGCAGTCGAAGCATGCCTGGTAGAACTCGGGCGTGTCGAGCACGGGGCCGCGCGCGTCTTCATCGTACAGGTCCACCTGCAGCGCGTCGACGGTGCCATGGTTGGCCGGGTCGAGCACGAAGTCGAGCGCATTCATTTCGCGCACATCGAGGCGTGCATCGTTCGGCGGCAGCGCGAACTGGGCGCCGCAGATGGCGATCACGTTCGGATTGAGTTCGATGGCCGTGACCGCGGCGTCGGGGAAGCGGCGGTAGCTGAACTTGGTCAGCGCGGCGCTGCCCAGGCCCAGCTGCACGATGCGTCTGGGCTGCGTCTTGAACAGCATCCACATCATCATCATCTGCACGTATTCGAGCTCGATGGCATCGGGTTTGTCGAGGCGCATGGCGCCTTGCACCCACTTGGTTCCCAGGTGCAGGTAGCGGATGCCGCGGTGTTCGGTGGTGGTGGCGGGCGGGTGGCCCGGGTGGCTGAAAGCGGTATGGCTGGTGGAGGTAAAGTCGGTCGTCATGGCGCCAGTTTAGCAGCCGCCAAAGAAAAAGACGCCGTGGCGTCTTTTGGGTGGAGCGCTCAAGATTGTTTGCGGCGCCGCGCCAGGAAGCCGAGTATGCCCAGGCCGGCCAGCAGCATGCCATAGGTTTCCGGTTCAGGAACGGGAGCCAGGTTCAGGTTGAAGACGCCGCCATAGCTGCCGCCCTTGGTGTTGCCGATGACGGTGAGGACCAGCGGGCCATTGAACAGGAGGTTCGTCGGCGCCAGTATTTCGCCCTGGGCATAGCCAAAGACGGTGGGGCCGCCAAAGCCGGTCAGGCCGATGCCATTCAGGTTGGCGCTGGTGAAGCTGATGGAGGAACTGTCCGAACCCGTGACGGACAGGTTGGCCAGAAAGGCTTGCGCGGTGGAACCGAAGGTCGCATCGGGTGTGAACGTGAAGGTATCGGTGAAGTCGCCGAGCGGACTGGGCACGGCGCTGAAGCCGCTGGTCCACAGATTCCCCGTGGTATTGACGAGGTTGACGATGTAGTCGGCGGCACTGGCGCTGCCGATGGAAGCAGCGCTCAGTACTGCCGCTGCGATGAGTGATTTTAATTTCATGTTGATCCCCGCGAAAAGACGATTGATGTTTCAAAAAAACCGTACCGCGCTGATAAATTATCGCTGAGACATCACGTTGTCAATTAGTTATTTCAATATCATTATGCAAACTCAAATAGCTTATTTCTAACACACGGGCATGGGACGTGAGTGATTTCAATATTGACAATTGTTATTGTCAATATTTTACTCAAAAATCGTCCGGGGTTTTGTGGTCTAGAAATCGTTACGCTGGGAACTAATTTCTGTCCAGCAAGGGAAGAATCAAGGTCACCGCCAGGCCGCCACCCTCGCGGTTGGCCAGGGTGATGCGCCCGCCATGGGCTTCGGAGATTTCGCGCGCCAGGGCCAGGCCCAGTCCCGTGCCGCTGCGCTTGGTGGAATAAAACGGCACCAGCGCGTTTTCCAGCACGGCGCCGCTCATGCCCGGCCCGCGGTCGCGCACTTCGATGCGCAGCTGGCCATGCGCCTGGCTGACGTGCAGGCCGATATGCTCTTCCCGCGAGCCCGATTCCAGCGCATTCTTGAGCAGGTTCAGCAGCGCTTGCTGCATTTGCGCCGCATCGAACAAGGCCGCTTGCGCGGGCGGCGGGGCGTCGAGCGTGAAGGCTGCTTGCGAGGCCAGGCTGTCAAGGAAGAGGGGCCATTCGCATGGCGCCAGGCGCGGCGCGGGCAACTTGGCAAAGCGCGCATAGCCGAGGATGAAGGTTTCCAGGTGACGCGTGCGCTCTTCGATGGTGGCGAGGATTTGCGGCAGGCGCTCCGTCTGGCCGCGGCGCACCAGCTCGGCGCCGGAGTGGGCCAGCGAGGCCAGTGGCGCCAGCGAGTTGTTGAGTTCGTGGCTGATGACGCGGATGACTTTTTTCCAGGTCTGCACTTCCTGCCGGCGCAGTTCCAGGGTCAGCTGGCGCAACAGTAGCAGTTCGTGCTTGCGTCCGTTCAGGCTGAAGCTGCGCCGCGCCAGGTGATACACCTCTTCCTGTTCCCCTTCGCCGCTGGTAAACAAGCCGTCGTTGCGGCGCGCCAGCGCTTCGGCCAGTGCCGGCGCCGCCTGCTGCACGATGTCGGCCAGGTGATGCCCTTCGAGCCGGCGTCCCTGGTGCAGCAACTGGCGCGCGGCCAGGTTGGCGTAGACGATGGCGCTGCCCTCGGCCACCAGCAGCATGGCCACCGGCGTGTTCTGGACCATGGTGTCGAGCAGCAGTTCGCGCTGCACCAGGTCCAGGCGCTGCTTGCGCAGCACGTCGCCCAGCGCATTGTGGGCCGCCACCAGGTCGGCCAGCTCATCGTCCTGCGGCCAGCGCAGGCTGAAGCCGAAATCGCCGTCCTGGTAGCTCGTCACTGTGCCGCTCAAGGCGCGAAACAGCGACAGCATCGATTGCAGCTGCGCGCGGATGGTGATGACGGCCACCGGCAGCACGCACAGCAGGGTACCGGCCAGCACCAGCAGCGGCTGGCCTGGCAAAAAGTGCGCGAGCAGCAGCGCGATGATGATGCCCAGCACCAGCAGGGTGACGATCAGCGCCGTCCAGCGCGTGAGCAGCGAGAGGCGCATGGGGCGGTATCCCATCAGCCGCGCGCGATGCCCAGGCGTTCCATGCGACGGTACAGTGCCTGGCGCGACAGCCCCAGTTCCTGCGCCGCTTGCGCCACCACGCCGTGCGCACGCGCGAGCGCCGCGGTGACGCTGTCGCGGTCCGGTTCCGTCGCGCCGGCATCTTGCGGCGCGCGCGGCGATGCCGCACCGGCCAGCGGCAAGCCCGTTTCCAGCGCGCCGATCACCGGGCCGGCCGTCAGCAGGCTGGCGCGCTGCATGACGTTTTTCAGTTCGCGCACATTGCCTGGCCAGCCGTGCGCCAGCAAGGTCGCCTGCGCCTGCGCGTCCAGCGTCTTTTCGCCGCCCAGGAAATGCCGCGCCAGGAACAGGATGTCCAGCGGGCGCTGGGCCAGCGCCGGCAATCGCAGTTCGATCACGTTCAGGCGGTAGAACAGGTCTTCGCGAAACGTGCCGGCCTTGATCATCGCCGGCAGGTCGGCGTTGCTGGCGCTGATGACGCGCACTTTCACTTGCCGCTCGCGGTTCGAGCCGAGGCGCTCGAAGCGTCCCGTTTCGAGCACGCGCAGCAGTTTCATTTGTCCGGCCAGCGGCAGGTTGCCGATCTCGTCGAGGAACAGGGTGCCGCCGTCGGCCGCGTCGAACTTGCCGTCGCGTGCGCGCGTGATGCCCGTATAGGCGCCTGCTTCCGCGCCGAACAGTTCCGCCTCGATCAGTTCCACGGGCACGGCGCCGCAATTGAGCACGACGAAAGGGCCGCTGGCGACCTGCGAATTGGCTTGCACGATGGCGGCGATGCGTTCCTTGCCGCTGCCGTTCGGCCCCGAAATGAGCACGGGCACGTCGGCGCGCGCCACCTGGCACGCCAGGTGCACGACTCGTTCCGTGGCCGGGTCTTGCCATACCATGCCGCGCAAGTCGAAGTCGTGTTCCAGGGCGTGGCGCTGGCGCTGCTCGGCCACCACGCGCTGGCGCAGCGCGCGGTTGGCCTGTCCCAGTTCCAGCAGGTTTTGCACGCTGGCGATCAGGCGCCGGTCATCCCATGGCTTGGCCAGGTAGTCGGCCGCGCCGGACTTGATCAGGTCGACGGCGGCGTCGAGCTGGGTCCATGCCGTCAGCAGGATCACGGGCAGGTCCGGGTAGCGCGCGCGGATCGCATGGAACAGCGCGCCGCCTTCCTCGCCCGACGTGGTGTCGGCCGTGAAATTCATGTCCTGCACCACCAGGTCGATGGCGTGGCACTCGAGCAGCTGCAAGCCTTCCTCCGGCGAGGCGGCGCGCACGGCGTCGATCTCGTGCAGGGAGAGCAGCACGTCGAGCGCGATGGCCACGGCGGCATTGTCGTCAATAATCAGTACGGTAGGCATGCGCGCAGCATATCACTGAGGTGCCGGCTCAGGCACTGCGGGTGGCAGTGGCGGGCGAAATGCTGGCCGCGCGCCATGCCGGGCCGTACACGGCGCCCACGCCCAGCAACCAGAACACGAGCGCGCCGGCCAGCAGATAGCCGGGCGGCAGCCGCGCCATTTCCAGCTGGCTTACCAGCAGCTGGTTCAAACCCAATCCCAGCAGCACGCCGCACGCCACGCCGACGCTGGTGATCATGAAATTCTCGGTCAGGAAATAGCGCAGGATGTCGATGCGGCGGGCGCCCAGGGCGCGGCGCACGCCGATCTGTTTGCGGCGCTGCGACACCCACAGGCTGGCGATGCCGACGATGCCGCTGGCGGTGACCAGCAGCAGCAGGGTCGACACGGCGATCAGCATCCACGACAGGCCCTGGTCGGCACGGTAGCGCGCCTTGCGGTGCTGTTCCAGGGTGTCGGTGTGTACCAGCAGCCGGTCCGTGCTGGACCTGCGGATGGCCTGCTCCGCCTCCTGCATCAGGCGGTCACGCTGGCCGGGTTCGGCCCGCACGGCGTACATCAGCAGGTCGCGTCCCCCCGTCAGGCGTGTCGGCAGCAGGGCCGAATACTCGCCGCGCGGCTTGGTCTGCGCGCCCTGGGTCTGCAGCCGTTCGACGATTCCCACCACGCGCAGTTCCGGGTCGTCGTTGCCGGTGCCCTGGTACAAGGTCTTGCCGACAAAGCTGGTCTCGCCGGGCCAGATCTTTTGCGCCGCCGCCCGCGTCAGTATCAGCACCTTGGGCGAGCTCTCATCGACGTCTTCGTTGATTTCGGGCACCTCGTCGGGCCGGAAATCGCGGCCTTCGACCAATTGCAAGCCATACGTCCTGATCAGCGAATCGGGACTGACATAGGTGGACACTTCGGCGCTGGCCGAAGCCTGGCCGCGCTTGGCCGACACGCTGGTACTGTGGCCGGAGCGCGACAGCACCGCCTGCGACGTTTGCGCCACCGACATCACGCCCGGCAGCGCGCGCAGCAGTGCCGCCTGGCGCTTCTGTTCCGCCAACTGGCGCTCATGGCTGCCGCGGTTGATGTTCTGGATACTGACGTAAAAAATATCGCTTTCGGCGGCCACGCCGGTGGGCCGCGCGGCGACGGCCTGGCGCAGGTTGACGATGTGCAGGGCGTTGGCCAGGATGGCCAGGCTGATTGCCACTTGCACCGCCACCAGGACGGCGCCGGTTTTGCTGCGCATCAGCGCCGACAGGATGGGACGGATTTCCATGCTGGACCTCATGTTGGGTAAACGATGTTCATTGGGATTTGAGCTGGATCGCCGGCGTCACCTGGCAGGCGCGCCAGGTGGGCAGCAGGCCTGCCAGCACGGCGGCCAGCACCGACATGGCAAACGTCAGCAGCAGCATCGGTATGTCCATGTGCGCCACCGTGCCCAGATCCTCCGACTGCTTGCTGACCACGGCCAGCGCGCCAAACGCCAGCAGCAGGCCCAGTACGCCACCGGCCAGGCCGATCACGGTGGTCTCGATCAGGAACTGGCGGAAGATGTCGCGCCGGGTGGCGCCCAGCGCGCGGCGGATGCCCACCTCGGACGCGCGCACGGAAAACTTCGCCAGCAGCAGGCCGATGGTATTGACCAGGCACAGCAGCAAGAAGCCGAAGGCCAGCCATGCCGCCAGCTTGTTGTCGTTGTCGACCACCTGCAAAAAACCCATCCATTCGTTCAGGTCGTACAGGCTGTTCGGCGCATTGCGCTGCATGCGCCCCAGCTTGCGCTGCTCGCCCGCATAGGCGTCCAGGTATTGCTGCAACTGGCCGCGCTCGCCGCTGCTGGCCATCTCGAACCAGAACTGCAGCCAGGTGCAGCCCGAGGCGAGCGTGCCCTGGTAGCCGGGTGCGTTATTGTCGCCATTGCAGCTCATGCCGCCATCGTGCACGGTCTCGTGGCGGATCGCGCTGGCGAATGGAATGAAGAATTCGTCCTCCGGCCCGAATGCCCCCTTGCTGCCGATAATGTGATGGGCGCGCGGCACGACGTCCCAGGTGGCCAAGACGCCCGTCACCATGTAGGGCCGGCCCAGCACCGTGACGCGCTGGCCGACCGGATTGGCGCTGCCGACCAGTTTCTCCGACAGCGCGCGGCTGAGCACGATCACGTCGGCGCCGCTGGCGTCGTCGGCGTCGCTCCATGGCTGGCCGTACAGGAATGGCGGCTCGAACATGGCAAAGAAGTCGCGCGTGGGCGCCATGCCCTGCGCATTGAAGACGCCGATATCCTTGCGCAAGGGTTCGACCGGGCCGGCCACGCCGAACATCACGGTGCGGCGTACGCCGATTTTGCTGCGCATGAAGTTCTGGGCGTCGATATAGCTCATCTGCATTTGCGGAAAGCCCGGCTTTTCACCGGCGACATAGCCTTTCATGGGCAGGATGTCGATCATCGGCACGAACAGGCGGTCGCTCTTGTGCGGCAGCGGGTCGCCCGACATGGCGTGCAGGATGGTGACGGTGGACACGCTGGCGGCCACGCCGACGGCCAGGGTCAGTATCATCAGCGCCGTCAGGGCGCGGTTGCGGCGCAGGCTGCGCAAGCCCAAGGTGAAATAGTAGCGGAACATGGGCTCTCCTTACGCGGTCGCGGCGTGCTGCGGCCTGGCCGACAGCGTGGCGCCGTGCTGCACCAGGTCCGACACCTGGCCGTCGATGATGTGCACGTTGCGCTGGCTGCGCAGCGCCAGTTCCGGATCGTGCGTGACCATCAGGATGGTGGTGCCTTGCGCGTTGATGTCTTCCAGCAGTTCCATTACGCCGCGCGCCATCTGCGTGTCCAGGTTGCCCGTCGGTTCATCGGCCAGCAGCAGCTTGGGCGAGCCGGCCAGCGCGCGCGCGATCGCCACGCGCTGCTGCTGGCCGCCCGACAGTTCGGCCGGATAATGCTTCATGCGCGAGGCCAGGCCGACCTTGGCCAGCGCGTCCTCGATGCGTTCCTTGCGTTCGGCGCGGTTGAAGCCCCGGTAGCGCAGCGGCACGTCGACGTTGTCGAACAGCGACAGGTCGGGAATCAGATTAAAACCCTGGAAGATGAAGCCGAGTTTTTCATTGCGCAGGCGCGAGCGGGCATTGTCGTCCATGCCCCTGACGTTGACGCCGTCGAGTATGTATTCGCCGTCGGTGAATTCCTCGAGCAGGCCGGCGATGTTCAGAAAGCTCGTCTTGCCCGAGCCGGACGGCCCCGTGACGGTGACGAATTCACCTTGTTGCACATGGATGTCGAAGCCGCGCAGCGCGTGGGTTTCGATCATGTGGGTGCGGTAGACTTTGCTCAGGTTTTGCATGCGCAGCATGGAGGGCCTCTCAGGGTATAAGTTGAATGATGTGTCAGTTGAGCGAGACGCGGGCCGCGTTCTCGAAGTTTTCCGTACCGGCGATGACCACCTTGTCGCCCAGCTTCAAGCCGTCGAGGATTTCCACGGCCGACACGCTGGTCGCGCCCAGCTTGATCGGCGTGCGCATCGCCACGCCGTCGCGCACGACGTAGGCGAAACGGCCGCCTTCCGCTTCGACGAAGGAGCCGCGCGCCAGCATCAGCACATTCGGTTTTTCATCGATCAGCAGGCGTGCCGCCACGCGCTGGTTCTGGCGCAGGCCGGCCGGCTGTTCGCCGTCGAAACGCACGCGCGCCAGCACCTGGTTTTTCACCACTTCGGGCGACAGCGCCGACAGCTTGCCGGTCGCCCGGATGGCACCTGTTTCGATCTCGGCGCGCATGCCCAGGCCGATGTCGGCCACATACGTTTCCGGCACCTCGAGCTCGACTTCCAGCTGCGACAGGTCGACCAGGGTCATCAGTGCCGTATTGGCTTGCACCACGCTGCGGTTGGCCACCGACAGGGTGCCGATGAAGCCGTTGACGGGAGCACGCACGGTCAGTTCATCGACCCTGCGCTGGGCGTTGTCGCGGACGAGACGCTGGCGTTCGAGTTCATTGCTCTTTGTTTTCAGGGCCAGGGTCACGTCTTCGCTTTCCAGGCCCGCCGCCTGCGAAGCGTGCTTGCTGCGGATATCGGCCGAATTCAAGGCATCCTTGGCCTTCTGGTAATCGATCTTGGCGATGATGCCCACCTGCGCCACGCTCTCGTAGCGTTCGAGCGTGCGCTGTGCGGACAGGCGGTCGATTTCAGCCGTATCGGCTTCGCGCCGCGCCAGCAGTTTCTGCTTCTTGGCCAGGATCTGCTGGCGCGCCACTTCCGCCTCCAGCTGCTGCACGCTCGATTGTTCGCGTTTGAGTGCGTCGGACAGGTCCGGCGACTCCAGCAAGGCCAGGATGTCGCCCTTTTTCACCGTGTCGCCCGCCTTCGCTTTCAGCGTGACGGTGGCCACCGTGGTCGAATACAGGGTCGGGCTGATGGCGGCGACGATGCGGCCCGTGACGGCCGCGTCGCGTATCAGGGTGCCGCGCGTGACGTCGGCGATGCGCAGGCGGCTGCTGTTGACGGAATGCTCGCTGTTGCGCCAGCCGGCAACGACAGCGATGGCGCCGCCGATGATGACGACGGCGCCAGCGAGCAGCAGGGCGCGTCGCTTGTGGCGCTGGCCTGGCGGAGCGGACAGTACGGCGTCTTGAGAAGAGGTATCGCGGATCATGGTCATGTCTCGTGAAGGATTTCCTTTCCAATGCACGATCCATGCCAATGATTAAATCATTGATTTGAATGGAAAAAAATATGGGCGTCCGGCTGTCCGCCGTGTCCGCGCTGTCCAGGCGGTGTCCGTGTGCAAGTCGCACTTGATAAATAGGCAATCGCCTGCATCTGCTGTGGCGTTCCCTTCATTGACTCCTCCACAGGCGCCATGCATCCGTTCCTCCAGCAACTTTTCCCTGCCAGCGTCTTCGCGCCGGCGCTCGACTATCCTTTCGCGCGCAGCGACGTGGCGATGCTGCAGCAACTGACGGGCGAGGCTCCATCGCTCGATCGCCAGACCTGGGACGAGCTGATGCTCGACCAGTATGCGGCGCAGCTGGCGCGCGAGACCAGCATCTTCGGCCAGCAGGAGTTGCACCGGCGCTTGAGCGGCGGCCAGGCCAACCCTGCCTCGATCGCGCGCGTCAAACAGTTGCTGGATGACCCGACCCAGGTGACCGCCATGGAGCATGCCTGCCTGCCCTTGCGCCAGGCCGATACGGAAGTGAGCGAAACCCTGTTCGGCCCGGCGCTGCCGCCGGCGCCATGGTGGCGCATCTGGCTATGGCTGGTGCCGCTGGCCTTGGTGCTGGCCATCGCCGCCACCTGGCTGGTGGGCTGGCCGGCGCTGTTTGGCGTGCTGGCCGCCTGTGTCGCGTTGATGGCTGTGCAGGTGCGTTTTTACGAAAGTGCCAAAGCGTGGGAGCGCACGCTCGATACCTTGCGCTATCTGCTGAAGACCCGTACCGCGCTGGCGCGGCTCGATGTGCCGGCAGTCTTGCCATTGGCTGCCGGCAGCGCGCAGGCGGCCAGGCTGACGCGCGCCATCGAGCGCTCGCTGCTGCATTACGTACCCTTCGTCGATACGGTACTGGTCGAATATGGCGACTGGTTGCTGCTGAAAAACGTCAAGCGCTATTTCCGCACGCGCCAGCTGGTGGCGCAGCAGTTGCCCTTCCTGCGCGACAGCTTTAGCCAGGTGGCGCAGCTGGAGGCGGATCTGGCGCTGGCGCGGCAGTTGCGTGCGGCGCCCGTGTTTTGCTGGGCGGGTAGCGCGGCGCCGCGCGCGCTGGCTTTGCAGGGCATGCGGCATCCCTTGCTGGAGAACGCCGCGCCGCTGTCGTTCGGCGTGCAGGGCAAGGGCAGTTTCATCTCAGGCCAGAACGGTATCGGCAAGAGCACCTTGCTGCGCTGCATAGGCTTGAATCTGGTCTGCGCGCGGGCCTTTGGCTTCTGTCATGCGGACAGCGCCGATGTGCCGCGCCTGGTCGTGTATTCGAGCATGCAGAACGAGGATTCGCTCGATGGCGGTGAAAGTCTGTATATCGCCGAATTGCGGCGCGCGCGCGAATTGCTGGCGCTGGCCGAAGAGGGCGTGCCTGCCCTGTTCCTGATCGATGAAATTTTCCGCGGCACGAATCACCTCGAATCGGTGGCGGCGGCCGCCGCCGTGCTGCACAGCCTGGCCGCGCAGCACCTGGTGATCGTCTCCTCGCACAATCTGGTGCTGGGGCCGCTGCTGGAGGACTGCCTGGCGCCGTGGTGCGTGCGCCGCGATGAGGCGGGCGCGTTATTGCTGGCGCCCGGCGTGCTGCAGGCCACGAATGGCATCGCCCTGCTGGCGCAGCGCGGTTTTGACGCCGGTATCGCGGACAAGGCGGGCCGCGTCTTCGATTGGCTCAGTACCCACATGGCGCAGCCGGCCGATTGCGGCGGCGTGCTGGAACGGGCGTGATGGCCGCCCTTACTTGTCCTGCTTCTCCGGCGTGCTCTTGTCGATCACTTCGCGGCAATCGCCGCGGATGATGGCGTTGTCGTAGTTGGTCCAGCCGTAGCTGTCGACGTAGCGCTTGTGCTGCTTGAAGCGGGCGCTGGCGATGCTCCATTCGGGCTGTTCGCCGGCAAAGCGGATGTCGCCCAGGTCGAGCAGCGTATGAAACATGTTTTCCGTCGACAGGCGCGCTTTCTGATGGCGCCGCAGCTGCGTCACCTTGTCCGGATAGTGCTGCTGGAATTGCGGCGAATACCAGACGAAGGCGGGCACGTGGAATTCGAACTGCGTGTTGTGGCCGTGGAAGGCAAGGCGGCAGGTGCCGTCGTACAGCGTCTGGCCGTGGTCGGCCACGTAGACGAGCGAGCTGCGCAGGGCGGTGCGCTGGCCGTCGTCCTTCAGCATGCCGATCACGTTCGACAGGAACCAGTCCGTGTACAGGATGGAGCTGTCGTAGCTGTTGTTCAGCTGCGGCTTGATCGCCGTATCCGTGTAGACGGGCTTGTCGACACCGAACAGTGACGGCTGCCACTTGTCGAACGATTTCGGATAGCGCTGGCTGTAGTTCCAGTGGCTGCCCAGGGTGTGCAGCACGATGAGTTTTTTCGGCGCCGGGTCGGCCAGCGCGTTCTTGAATGGGTCGAACAGGATCTGGTCGAAGTTCGAACTGTTGGTAAAGCCGCCCAGGTTCAGGAATTGCACCACGTCCGCTTCCTTGGCGAAGACGGACACGGGCGTGTCGAACTGGCCGAACGAGATCTGGTTCGACAGCCAGTAGGTCTTGAAGCCCGCTTCCTTGTAGGCGGTCAGGAAGGATTTTTCCGAGAAGCCATCCTTGAGGCTTTGCGTGGCCGGCTTGCGCGAGATGATGACGGGCACGGACAGACGCGTGGCGGAAACGGCCGTGATGACGTCGGCCAGCGGCACCAGGTTGCTTTCCTGTTTCAGCAGGGGATTGGTGTCGCGTTCGTAGCCGTTCAAGCTCCAGCGGTCGTAGCGCGACGATTCGCCGATCACCATGACCACCACTTCCGGGCTGGTATCGGGCTGTTGCTGGTGCGCGCCGAAACGGAAGCTGCTGCTTTTCTGTCCCAGTTCGGCCAGGTACTTGCGTTCCTTGTAGAAATCGAAGCCGCGCGCGGCCAGGCCGAAGGGCCAGGAATTGCTGACGGTGTCGAAGGCGTAGGGCAGGCGCGCCCAGTGGGGCAGGCTGGGCCAGCCCAGGCCCGTTTCATCGGCGCCGGCGATGCTGGCGTTCTCCGGCTTGCTGCTTTCCTCGTCTTCCTCCTCCGTTTCATCGTCGGCCGAGCTGGCGTCGCCGAAGCCGGAGGCGCCCGCCTTGGCGCTGGCCGACGGCTTGCTGGCCTTCGCGGACGCGGCGGCGCTGTGCACGGCCTTGGCCTCGAAACCGAATTCGTAGCCATACCACCAGAAGCCGCCCAGCAGGATCAGCAGCACGAAGGCGGCCGGGCGCGTCTTGCCGCGCCAATCGAGGTCGCGCGTGCGCGTGGCCGCATACCAGCTCAGGGCGCACCAGGTGATCACGCCCAGCATGACGGCGCCCATCAGCCATACTTTTTGCCCGAGGAATTCCATCGCTTCCTTGGGGCTGGTTTCGAAGATGATGCCCAGGTGGTGCGTGGAAATGCCCTGGCCATAAAAGATGAACAGGTAGATTTCCGTCGGCAGGGCCAGGAAGGCGGGCACCAGCAGCCAGTGGAAGTAGGCGGGGCGCTTGAAGATGCTCCAGACGGCCAGCCAGGCCAGCAGCTCGAACGTGAGCATCTGCCACGGATGCTCGAGCGCACGCCCCAGCAGCGCGGGGATGAAGGGCACGGCCGTCAGCGAGGCATACGTCAGGAGCAGGATCAGATTGGCGGGGCGAAGCAAGGAGCGCATAAAGGGAGGCAGCGAAAAATGTCCGCTATTATCAATCCTTTTGTTGTCTTGCGGTCACACAAGAATGTGCACGGCAGATGCTTGGCCGCAGGGGGAGAATGCCAAATCATCAATCGTTTACGCATGCCGGCATCCGCGCATCGGTGCCAAAGATTAGTCAAAATGCCACAAATACCTGCCATCTTTGCCTTTTTTTATAGCAAAAAGTGGTAAACCGATTGACCCCCTGTGGCACAAGGTCTAAACTAGCGAGTTCTCGATTTTATTCTGCTCATCGTTTACGCATTACTTGGCATTTCATGGCCGCTCCTAATCGAGTGGCTGCGGGCGCCTCCGGTGCGCAGTAGATGAAAGCGGGACGAGGTTTTAGTCGCCGGGCATCTTGCCCGGGTTATTAATCGTAGTTTTTTGTTGGATTTATAACGATGCCAACCATCAATCAATTGATTCGCAATCCACGCGTCGCTTTGACCGTGAAGAGCAAATCGCCGGCGCTGGAAAACAGCCCGCAAAAACGTGGCGTCTGCACACGTGTTTACACCACGACTCCAAAGAAGCCTAACTCGGCTCTGCGTAAAGTCGCTAAAGTTCGCCTGACCAATGGTTTCGAAGTCATTTCGTACATTGGCGGTGAAGGCCATAACCTGCAAGAGCATAGTGTTGTGCTGTTGCGCGGCGGCCGCGTCAAGGATTTGCCGGGTGTGCGTTACCACATGGTTCGCGGTGCTCTGGATACCCAAGGCGTTAAAGACCGTAAGCAATCGCGTTCGAAGTACGGTACCAAGCGCGCTAAAGCTGGCAAGAAGTAATAAGTTGTACGCAGCAAACCCAAGTTTCGCTCAGTGGCAACTAGCTAAGTGAATGTAGTCGACCGCATCTGGTCGAGTAAGTGGAAGACTATGATGGTCGTCCGCGAGTGTGCGAAGAACGCGCGCTCAACTGAAGATTGAAAGGAATTGATATGCCACGTCGTCGTGAAGTACCCAAGCGCGAAATTTTGCCAGATCCAAAATTCGGCAACACTGATGTCGCTAAATTTGTAAACGTGCTGATGCTGTCCGGTAAGAAATCGGTTGCAGAAAACATCATCTACGGTGCTTTCGAGCACATCGCAGCAAAATCGGGCAAAGATCCGCTCGAAGTTTTTGCTACCGCAATCAACAACGCCAAGCCGCTGGTTGAGGTGAAATCCCGTCGCGTCGGTGGTGCAAACTACCAGGTGCCGGTCGAAGTTCGCCCAGTCCGTCGTATGGCTCTGTCCATGCGTTGGTTGCGTGAAGCTGCTAACAAGCGCAGCGAAAAATCGATGCCACAACGCCTCGGCGGTGAGCTGATGGAAGCGGCTGAAAGCCGCGGCGGCGCGATGAAAAAACGCGACGAAGTCCATCGTATGGCTGAAGCGAACAAAGCGTTCTCGCATTTCCGCTTCTAATATAAAGCCAGCTACCGCAAGGCGGCTGTCAAGCATCTGTTGTTCGAGGCCGGGCTCATTTTTGCAAAAAAATGCTGCTCGGTTTTGTCCATTCATTTAGGATTAATTATGGCCCGCAAGACCCCCATTGAGCGCTATCGTAATATCGGTATCTCCGCTCACATCGATGCAGGTAAGACGACCACGACCGAGCGCGTCCTGTTCTACACAGGCGTGAACCACAAGCTGGGCGAAGTCCATGATGGCGCTGCCACCACCGACTGGATGGCACAAGAGCAAGAGCGCGGTATCACGATTACCTCGGCTGCTGTTACGTGCTTCTGGAAAGGCATGGCAAACAACTTCCCAGCTCACCACATCAACATCATCGACACCCCAGGCCACGTTGACTTCACCATTGAAGTGGAACGTTCGATGCGCGTGTTGGATGGCGCCTGCATGGTTTACTGTGCAGTCGGCGGCGTGCAGCCACAATCGGAAACGGTATGGCGTCAGGCTAACAAGTACAAAGTGCCACGTCTGGCCTTCGTGAACAAGATGGACCGTACCGGCGCCAACTTCTTCAAGGTCTACGATCAGATGCGTTCGCGTCTGAAAGCCAACCCAGTACCTATTCAGATGCCTATCGGCGCTGAAGACGTCTTCACCGGTGTTATCGATCTGGTCAAGATGAAAGCGGTTATCTGGGACGACGCTTCGCAAGGCATGAAGTTCGAATACGGCGACATTCCTGCACACCTGGCCGCTGATGCTGCCAAGTGGCGCGAAAACATGGTTGAAGCCGCTGCTGAAGCGTCGGAAGACCTGATGAACAAGTACCTGGAAGAAGGCGACCTCTCGGAAGAAGAGATCAAGGCTGCCCTGCGTCAGCGTACCATCGCCAGCGAAATCGTTCCAATGTTGTGCGGTACCGCCTTTAAAAACAAGGGCGTACAAGCCATGTTGGACGCGGTCATCGAGTACCTGCCATCGCCAATCGACATTCCACCTGTCCCAGGTCTGGACGAGGACGAGCAGCCAGTCGAGCGCGCAGCTGACGACAATGAGAAATTCTCGGCATTGGCGTTCAAGATCGCAACCGATCCGTTCGTCGGTCAGTTGTGCTTCATCCGTTGCTACTCGGGTACCCTGAATTCGGGCGACTCGGTGTTGAACTCCGTGAAGCAGAAGAAAGAGCGTATCGGCCGTATCGTGCAGATGCAAGCGAACGAACGCGAAGAAATCAAGGAAATGCGCGCTGGCGACATCGCCGCTGTTGTGGGTCTGAAAGACACCACCACCGGCGATACGCTTTGCGACGAAAAAGCCAGTGTCGTTCTGGAACGCATGGTCTTCCCTGAGCCAGTGATTTCGCAGGCAGTCGAGCCAAAAACCAAGGCCGACCAGGAAAAAATGGGCCTGGCGCTGAACCGCCTGGCTGCAGAAGATCCATCGTTCCGCGTGCGTACCGATGAAGAATCGGGCCAGACCATCATCGCCGGTATGGGCGAGTTGCATCTGGACATCATCGTTGACCGCATGAAGCGCGAATTCAACGTTGAAGCGACCGTCGGCAAGCCACAAGTGGCTTACCGCGAAACGATCCGTAAAGTGTGCGAAGAGTCGGAAGGCAAATTCGTCAAGCAATCGGGTGGTCGTGGTCAATACGGTCACGTGGTTCTGAAGATCGAACCGCAAGAACCGGGCAAGGGCTTCGAATTCGTTGACGCGATCAAGGGCGGTACCGTTCCTCGCGAATACATCCCTGCAGTTGAAAAAGGTGTGCGCGACACGCTGACTTCGGGCGTGATGGCTGGTTACCCAGTCGTTGACGTGAAAGTCACGCTGTTCTTCGGTTCGTACCATGATGTTGACTCGAACGAAAATGCATTCCGCATGGCCGCTTCGATGGCATTCAAAGATGGCTGCCGCAAAGCATCGCCAGTCATCCTGGAGCCGATGATGGCCGTGGAAGTGGAAACGCCGGAAGACTACGCCGGTACCGTGATGGGCGATCTGTCGTCGCGTCGCGGCATGGTGCAAGGTATGGATGAAATTGCTGGCGGTGGCGGCAAGATCATCAAGGCCGAAGTACCTCTGTCGGAAATGTTCGGTTACGCCACATCGTTGCGTTCGTCGACCCAAGGTCGTGCGACTTACACGATGGAATTCAAGCACTATGCTGAAGCACCTAAGCATGTGACTGAAGCAATCGTAAGCTCGAAAGCTAAGTAATAGAAGTTCCGGGCCGGCTTTCACGAGAATGCCGGTCCCTACATTTAAATCATTGTTCTAAGGAAGAATAAAATGGCAAAAGGTAAATTCGAACGGACCAAGCCGCACGTCAACGTCGGCACCATCGGCCACGTCGACCACGGTAAAACCACGCTGACCGCTGCAATCGCAACGGTTCTGTCGAAGAAATTCGGCGGCGAAGCTAAAGCATACGACCAGATCGATGCAGCACCAGAAGAAAAAGCGCGCGGTATCACGATCAACACCGCCCACGTCGAGTACGAAACGGAAACGCGTCACTACGCGCACGTTGACTGCCCAGGCCACGCCGATTACATCAAAAACATGATTACCGGTGCAGCCCAGATGGACGGCGCAATCCTGGTGTGCTCCGCAGCTGACGGCCCAATGCCACAGACCCGCGAACACATCCTGCTGGCCCGCCAAGTTGGCGTTCCATACATCATCGTGTTCCTGAACAAGTGCGACCTGGTCGACGACGCAGAACTGCTGGAACTGGTTGAAATGGAAGTGCGCGAGCTGTTGTCGAAGTACGAATTCCCAGGCGACGACCTGCCAATCATCAAAGGTTCGGCACGTATGGCGCTGGAAGGCAAAGAAGGCGAAATGGGCGTTGACGCAGTGCTGCGTCTGGCCGATGCGCTGGATGCTTACATCCCAACGCCAGAGCGCGCTGTTGACGGTGCATTCCTGATGCCAGTGGAAGACGTGTTCTCGATCTCGGGTCGCGGTACCGTTGTAACCGGTCGTATCGAGCGCGGCATTGTCAAAGTCGGCGAAGAGATCGAAATCGTCGGTATCACCGATACCGTCAAAACGACTTGCACCGGCGTGGAAATGTTCCGCAAGCTGCTGGACCAAGGTCAAGCTGGCGACAACGTTGGTCTGCTGCTGCGCGGCACCAAGCGTGAAGACGTGCAACGTGGTCAAGTTCTGGCCAAGCCAGGCTCGATCAAGCCGCATGCACACTTCACCGGCGAGATCTATGTTCTGTCGAAAGACGAAGGCGGCCGTCATACGCCATTCTTCAACAACTATCGTCCACAGTTCTACTTCCGTACGACGGACGTAACTGGTTCGATCGAGTTGCCAGCAGACAAAGAAATGGTCATGCCAGGCGATAACGTGTCGATCACCGTCAAGCTGATCAACCCGATCGCGATGGAAGAAGGTCTGCGCTTCGCTATCCGCGAAGGCGGCCGTACCGTCGGCGCTGGTGTTGTTGCAAAAATCCTGGCTTAATTCTTAAGCCTGCATAAAAGAAGACGCGTCGTCGCCCGGCGCCCTTCTTTTTATTCAACTGCCGGGGTTGGCAAGCATTTTGGTGCTATCATGTCGACCCTGACGGTTGTTGCGTCAGAAATTCCCGTATGACCTCATTGCCGTGCAAACCGCGCGGTTCGTTCTTTTAAGGAAATATCATGTCGGCACCAAACCAAAAAATCCGTATCCGCCTGAAGGCTTTCGATTACAAACTGATCGACCAGTCCGCTCTGGAAATCGTTGAAACCGCGAAGCGCACCGGCGCTGTCGTCAAAGGCCCAGTACCACTGCCTACCCGTATTCAACGTTTCGATGTGCTGCGTTCCCCGCACGTCAACAAAACTTCGCGCGATCAGTTCGAGATCCGTACGCACCAACGCCTGATGGACATCGTTGACCCAACGGACAAAACCGTTGACGCGCTGATGAAGCTGGACCTGCCAGCTGGTGTTGATGTCGAAATCAAACTGCAATAATCGGTTTTAAGAAGGCCGGCGGGGTATCCCGCCGCCTGATGATGGGGCCGGGCCTGCTCACGATTGTGAGTGCGCCCGGCCCCATTGCTATTGGTGCCAGCGTACCTCTGCAAAATCGCTTTACAGTGCCGCAGCCGGCCGATAAAGTTGCTGCATGCTTAACGCCCTCGATACCCATCTGTTAAATGCCGCTCCCCGTGAGCGCCTGCGCGGCTGGCCGCGCTTCCTGACCGAATTTTTGTATTTCGGCATCAAGGAGGCGAGGTCGTGCCTGTTCGTGGGGCTGTTTTTTGCCGCCGTCTTCCTGGTGCCGCGCGCCGGCCTGTTCGGCCTGCCGCGCTATGACGTGCTGCTGCTGGTGGCGCTGGCGATCCAGGGCGCGATGCTCTGGAGCGGGCTCGAGACGTGGGATGAATTGAAAGCCATCTGCCTGTTTCATGCGGTCGGCTTCGCGCTGGAAGTGTTCAAGGTGTCGGGGACGATCCAGTCGTGGAGCTATCCCGACTTCGCCTACACCAAGGTGTTCGGCGTGCCCCTGTTTTCCGGCTTCATGTATGCGGCTGTCGGCAGCTACATCATCCAGACCTGGCGCCTGCTCGACATGCGGATCCGCCACCATCCACCGTACTGGATGGCGGTGCTGATCGCGCTGCTGATCTACGCCAACTTCTTTACTCACCACTACATCGGCGACTACCGTTGGTACCTGGCTGCCTGCGCGCTGGGCCTGTACGCGCGCACCACCGTGGTGTTCCGCCCGCTCGACCGCGACCGCAGCATGCCCTTGCTGCTCGGTTTCGTGCTGGTCGGCTTCTTCATCTGGCTGGCTGAAAACATCAGCACCTTCTGGGGCGTGTGGCGCTATCCGAACCAGCTTGGCGCGTGGTCGGTCGTGCACGTCAGCAAATGGAGCTCATGGTCGCTGCTGGTGGTGATGACGTTCACCATCGTGGCGCACCTCAAGCACATCAAGGCCAGCATCCACGTCGCCCAGCCTTAGGCCGGGCTTCGGGACGGCTTGTTACAAGCTGGCCGCCACCACGTCGAAGCGCGCGCCCAGCGCCGCTTGCGGGCCGCCTTGCAGTTGCTTCGCATATTGGCGCAGCACTTCCGCCGAATACGTGCGCGAGGCGGGCGACAGCTTCGGCAGCAGCGGCAGCACGCGTTCCAGATAGCCCGTGCCTTCCTGCCACTTGCCTTGCGCGGCCAGGGCCGACGCCAGTTCCACCATGCGGCGGCCAACGCGCGCATCGCTGCGCGGCTGCGCCGCTTCCTCCGTGGCCAGCGCTTGCCGGTACAGTTGCTCCGCTTCCGCATTCTTGCCCTGCAAGCGCTTGATGCGGCCCAGGTTGTACTGGCGCTGCGAGAGGATGTCCGCGCTGGCCCCGGCCTGCTCGGCACTGCGCAGCGCCTGTACGCAAGCCAGTTCCGCTTCGCCAAACTGGCCCTTGAGTTCGGCCGCGTTGCAGGCGTCCTGCTGTTCATTGGAGGTGGTGAGCGTCGCTGGCGCCGCGCAGGCGGCCAGCAGGCTGACGGCGCATAGCAGGCTGATGGTATGGGTCTTCATAGTCTCCTCGGACGGGTGTCAAACACGGTGTATCGGTGGAGTCATGCCGTAATAAATATACTATAAGTTTTTTGGGGTAGGGTGGCTTTTCGCCAGCCCGCGCGATTGACGCCGCTTGCGTGCTTCAGGGATACTCCGGGCTTGTCCATTAATGCGTGCCGCCGCCATGTCCAAGACTGTCCTGATCGTGGAAGATGAACAGGCGATTGCCGACAGCATCGCCTATGCCTTGCGCACGGACGGCTTTACGCCGCGCCATGTGATGCTGGGCGAGCACGCCCTGGCCGCGCTGCGCCCCATGCCCGGCGAAGCGGCGCAGATGCCCGTTCTCGTGGTGCTCGACGTGGGCTTGCCCGACATGAGCGGGCTGGAAGTGTGCCGCCAACTGCGCCAGTTTTCCGACGTGCCGGTGATCTTCCTGACGGCCCGCAGCGACGAGATCGACCGCATTGTCGGTCTGGAAATCGGCGCTGACGATTACGTCACCAAACCGTTTTCGCCGCGCGAACTGGTGGCGCGCATCCGCGTCATCCTGCGCCGCGCGGGTGTCGCTCAGGTGCCGCGCGAGACTGGCATGACGATAGCCGCGCCTGTCGCCGCGACCGCGCCGGCGCGCTTCGAGTTGCGCGCGCTTGAGGCGCGGGTGCTGTTCCACGGCCAGCCGCTGGACCTGACCCGCTATGAATACCTGCTTCTGAAAACCCTGCTCGAGCATCCGGGCCACGTGCTGTCGCGCGCGCAGCTGATGGAGCGCGTGTGGAGCGGTGCGCCCGACACGCTCGAGCGCACCGTCGACGCGCACGTCAAATCGCTGCGCGCCAAGCTGCGCGCCGTCGATGCGCAGGTCGACCCCATCCACACTCACCGTGGCCTCGGCTACAGCCTGGCCGGCGCATGAAGATCGGCCTGCGCATCCTGCTCGGCTACTTCCTGATCGTCGGGCTGGCCGCGTGGTTCCTGCTGAATGTCTTCATGGAGCAGGTCAAGCCGGGCGTGCGCTCGACCCTGGAAGACACGCTGGTCGATACCTCGCAACTGCTGGCCAGCCTGGTGGCGCCCGACGTGAAGGCGGGCACGCTGGCGCAGTCGCCCGTGGCCGAGCGCATGCAGGATTACGCGCGCCATGGCGTGGACGTCAATATCAATGGCGTGCGCAAGCGCACGCTTGATTACCGCATCACTATCACGGACCGGCACGGTATCGTGCTGTTCGATTCCAGCGGACGCGACGTGGGGCGCGACTATTCGCGCTGGAATGACGTGTACCTGACCTTGCAGGGCAAGTATGGCGCGCGCAGCACGCGCAGCCGGCCTGACGACGAGATGTCGACCGTGATGCACGTGGCCGCGCCGATTCGCGACGGCAATGAGGTGATCGGCGTGCTGACGGTGGCCAAGCCGAACGCCAGCGTGCAAGCGTTTGTCGAGCGCAGCCAGCGCAAGATCCTGCAGCGCGGCGCCGTGCTGTTGTTGTTGTCGCTGCTGATCGGCCTGGCGTTCGCCTGGTGGCTGCACCATGCGCTGGGCAAGCTGATGGACTATATCGGCGACGTGGAAGCGGGGCGCAAGGTGGCGCTGCCGGCGCTGGGCACGAACGAGATCGGTACCCTGGGGCGGGCGCTGGAGGCGATGCGCACGCGCCTCGAGGGCAAGGAGTATGTGGAGCAGCTGATGCACACCCTGGCGCATGAATTGAAAAGTCCGATCGCCGCCATCCAGGCCTCGGCCGAGCTGCTGCAGGAAGACATGCCCCCGGCGGAGCGCCGCCAGTTCCTCGCCAGCATCCTGGAACAGAATGCGCGCCAGCGGCAACTGATCGACAAGCTGCTGGCCCTCGTGCGCGTGGAAAAGCAGCAGCGCCTGGATCACCCCGAACGCATCGCGCTGGGGCCGCTGCTGGCGCAAGTGGTGCAGGACGCTGCCGCCACCCTGGCGGCGCGAGGCGTGCGCCTGCAACTGCAGGCCGACGAGGCGAGTGTGGCGGGCGACGCCCTGCTGCTGCGCCAGGCGCTGGGCAACCTGCTCGACAACGCGGCCGGCTTTGCGCCGCCGGGCAGCTGCATCGACCTGACGGCGCAGCGCCACGGCAGCCAGGTGGAAATTGCCGTGCGCGACCGCGGCGCGGGCATTCCCGCGTATGCGCTCGAACGCGTCTTCGAGCGCTTTTATTCCCTGCCGCGCCCGAGCGCCGGCAAGAGCACGGGCCTGGGCTTGCCCTTCGTGCGCGAGGTCGCCTCGCTGCATGGCGGCACGGTCGAGGTGCTCAATCATGCGGAGGGGGGCGCCTGCGCGCGCCTGTGTCTTCCACTCGCCTAGCGCACTTTATTTGCCGGCTTCACACAGACTGCATCGTCAGCGCATACAGCTTTTTTACACTGGCCGCCTTACTTCAAGGATGCGCCATGCAAAAAACTCTGTTAGTCAAAGCGTTGATCGTGTTCGGCCTGATGCTGCTGATCGGCCTGCCTTTGCTGATGATTCAGGAAACGATCAAGGAGCGGATGGAATTCCGCCAGGAAGCCGTCAACAGCATCGCCGCCGATTCGGTGCGCGAACAAACCATCATCGGCCCCATTCTCGTGATTCCCTACACGGAGCAGTACGAAGAGCGCGTGGAGGTGGCCAAGGGCGATGACAAGGAAGCGAAATCGCCGGTGCGCACCGAGTTGCTGCGCCGCCTGGTGCAGCGCCGCCTGATCGTCTACCCGAACGATCTGCAGATCAATGGCAACATCGAGACGGACCGCCGCTACCGCGGCATCCACCAGGTGCTGGTCTACAGCGGGCAGCACGCGTTCAAGGGCGACTTCACGGTGCCGGCCAGCAGCCAGCTGCCGCGCAAAACGCCAGACTCGCGCGTGACTCTGGGCGCGCCTTTCGTGGCCCTGTCCATCGAGGACGTGCGCGGCATCCGCAATATCCCGAAAATCGACTGGGGCGGCCAGAAGATCGAGTTCGAGCAGGGCACCGACCTGTTTGCCTTCCGCAGCGGCCTGCATGCACCGCTGGGCGCCATGCCGCTGGCGGCGCCGCAGCAGGTGCGCTTCAGCTTTGACCTGGGACTCGATGGCATCGAACGCCAGCATTTCGTGCCGGTGGCGAAAAACAGCCAGATTAGCATCAAGTCGAACTGGCCCCATCCGCAGTTTGGCGGGCGCTTCCTGCCGTCGCCGAAGAACCGCCAGATCGACGCCCAGGGTTTCAACGTGGCGTGGAATATCTCGTCGCTGGCTACCAATGCGCAAACGCAGCTGAGCACCATCGAGGGCGAATTCAAGGTGCCCGACAATGCGCCGCTGGGCCAGATCGACCGCTTCAGCGTGGGCTTCATCGAACCGGTGAACGTGTACTCGCAATCGGACCGGGCCACCAAATATGGCTTGCTGTTCGTAGCGCTGACCTTTGCCGCCTTCTTCATTTTTGAAATCCTGAAGAGCCTGCCGATCCACCCGGTGCAATATCTGCTGGTGGGCCTGTCGCTGGTGATCTTCTTCCTGCTGCTGGTGGGTCTGGCCGAGCACATCGCCTTCCTGGCCGCTTACCTGATCGCCAGCGCCGCCTGTATCGTGCTGACCAGCTTTTACCTGGTGCACGTGCTGCACAACGCGTGGCGCGGCATCGGCTTCGGCGTGGCGCTGACCTTGCTGTATGGCGCGCTGTATGGCTTGCTGAGCTCGGAAAACAATGCGCTGGTGATGGGCAGCATCCTGTTGTTCGCCGTGCTGGCCGCCATCATGGTGGCGACGCGCAAGGTGGACTGGTATCAGATTGGCAAAGGAGTGCCGCAAGAGTAAGGACTGGCAAGGCGCCATGCGCCGCCATGCATACAGCCAGCCCGGACGGTGATCTGTCCGGGCTGGCTTTTTGTTTGGCGGCGGCATTAATTGGTAGTTGGTTGGTATTGTTTACGGTATTCTATTGGCATTGCTTTTTAAGTAATGGCGGGCGCCGCGGCGCCTGCCCGGAGCGGCGCGAGGATGGCGTGTCGTCCTGGTTGTTCTTCCATCTGATAAACGGAGATGAAATATGATCAAGAAGTCGATGGCTTTCCTGTTTGCGCTGGGCCTGAGCGCCTCGTATGCGTTTGCCGCTGGCGATGTCACGCAGTGCTATAGCGAGTGCGGGCAAAAAGTGGCCAATTGCCGGGCGCACCTCGGTGGCAGCCCCATCTGCGAAGATCTGTACCAGCATTGCCTGATCAACTGCCAGCAATAAGCTTTTTCGGGCGTCGCGCCCGGGAAGTGCAGGGCAGGGCGCGCAAGCCATTGCGCGCCCTGTGTGTTTCCGCCATTGCCCGCCAGGGCGCATGGCGCCGTGCTTTGCGCCCGTCAAGTTGGCTTGCGGCGGCATTTTTCCGGCGCGCCGACAACTCCCGCAGGGGCGTCGCGCAACACTTTGACATACCTCGTGTTAACTTGTTGCGTCAAGGGTTTTTGTGCTATATACTAGCCGGCTTCGGTATGGATTCGTCTTTTTTGAGTCCTACGTTACTTTGTAGTTAAACAAGCCCCGCCCAATCGCAGGTGGGAATGGAGAAAAAATGAGCCTAGGCCTTCTCGGTCGCAAGGTTGGTATGATGCGCATTTTCACGGATGAAGGGGATTCGATTCCTGTCACCGTGTTGGACGTATCGAACAACCGTGTTGCGCAAATCAAAACCCCTGAAACAGATGGTTACTCCGCTGTTCAGGTCGCATTCGGTCAACGTCGCGCTTCCCGCGTGACCAAAGCTGTTGCTGGTCATCACGCTAAAGCTGGTGTTGAAGCCGGTACTCTGTTGAAAGAGTTCCGTGTCGACGCTGCCAAAGCCGCTGAACTGAAAGCTGGCGATGTTGTCGCTGCTTCCCTGTTCGAAGTCGGTCAAAAGATCGACGTGCAAGGCGTTACCATCGGTAAAGGCTATGCAGGCGTTATCAAACGTTACCACTTCGCTTCTGGCCGTGCAACGCACGGTAACTCGCGTTCGCATAACGTTCCAGGTTCCATCGGTATGGCACAAGATCCAGGTCGCGTTTTCCCTGGTAAGCGCATGACCGGTCATCTGGGTGACGTTAACCGTACGATCCAGAACCTCGTGATCGCCCGTATCGATGCCGACCGTCAGCTGTTGCTGGTCAAAGGCGCGATTCCAGGTGCGAAAAATGGCCAGGTAGTTGTCTCGCCAGCCATCAAAACCAAAGCCAAGAAGGGAGCTTAAACGATGGAACTCAAGCTTCTGAATGCGCAAGGTCAAGCCGCCTCGAACGTTGCTGCAGCCGATACGATTTTCGGCCGTGACTACAATGAAGCGCTGATCCACCAAGTCGTCATCGCTTATCAAGCGAATGCACGTAGTGGTAACCGCAAGCAAAAAGACCGTGAAGAAGTTCACCACACGACGAAAAAGCCATGGCGCCAAAAAGGTACCGGCCGCGCTCGTGCTGGTATGTCGTCGTCGCCACTGTGGCGCGGCGGTGGTCGGATTTTCCCGAACTCGCCTGACGAAAACTTCACCCACAAAGTGAACAAAAAGATGTATCGCGCAGGTATCTGCTCGATCCTGTCGCAGCTGGCTCGCGAAGAGCGCCTGATCGTCATCGACGATCTGACGATCGACGCGCCAAAAACCAAGCTGCTGTCGCAAAAATTGAACGGCCTGGGCTTTGATTCGGTTCTGATCATCACCGACGTTCTGAACGAAAACCTGGAACTGGCATCGCGCAACCTGCCTAACGTACTCGTCGTTGAGCCACGTCACGCAGACCCGATGTCCCTGGTGTTCTACAAGAAGATCCTGGTCACCAAAGCTGCATTGGCCAAGATTGAGGAGATGCTGGCATGAGCGCGATTTTGAAACATAGCGAAGAACGCTTGATGAAGGTGCTGTTGGCGCCCGTGATTTCCGAAAAGGCCACCATGGTCGCGGAAAAGAACGAGCAAATTGTATTCCGCGTACTGCCGGATGCAACCAAGCCTGAAATCAAGGCAGCGGTCGAACTGCTGTTCAAGGTTGAAGTTCTGTCCGTGCAAACTGCAAACCGCGAAGGTAAGCAAAAGCGCACCGGCAAGTTCAACGGCCGTCGTAACCATACCAAGCGTGCTTTCGTGTGCCTGAAGCCTGGCCAGGAAATCAACTTCTCCGAGGAGGCTGCATAATGGCACTCGTTAAGATGAAACCAACCTCGCCAGGCCGTCGCGGCATGGTGAAGGTGGTGAATGCCGACCTGTACAAGGGTCGTCCATTCGCTGCCCTGGTTGAAAAGAAATCCAAGACCGCTGGTCGTAACAACAACGGTCACATCACCACCCGTCATATCGGTGGTGGTCATAAGCAACACTACCGCTTGATCGACTTCAAGCGCACCAAAGATGGTATTCCAGCGAAAGTGGAACGTATCGAATACGATCCAAACCGCACCGCGAATATCGCTCTGCTGTGCTACGCCGACGGCGAACGTCACTACATCATCGCAACCAAAGGCATGGCCGTTGGCGACAGCGTGATGAACGGTTCGGAAGCACCGATCAAATCGGGTAACTGCTTGCCAATCCGTAACATCCCAGTCGGTACCGTGATGCATTGCGTCGAAATGCTGCCAGGTAAAGGTGCCCAAATGGCACGTACCGCCGGCGCTGGCGTTGTGCTGATGGCACGTGAAGGTACCTACGCTCAAGTGCGTCTGCGCTCGGGTGAAGTACGTCGCGTGCACATCGAGTGCCGTGCAACGGTTGGTGAAGTCGGCAATGCCGAGCACAGCCTGCGTAAAATCGGTAAAGCTGGTGCGATGCGCTGGCGCGGTGTTCGTCCTACCGTTCGCGGTGTGGTCATGAACCCGGTCGATCACCCGCACGGTGGTGGTGAAGGTAAAACAGCAGCTGGTCGTCATCCAGTTTCGCCTTGGGGCCAACAGACTAAGGGTAAGAAGACACGCAGCAACAAGCGTACTACTTCCATGATCGTCTCGCGCCGCGGCAAGAAATAAGGGGTAGCACATGACACGTTCATTGAAAAAAGGGCCGTTCTGTGACGCCCACCTGGTGAAAAAAGTTGAAGCCGCGCAAGCAGCCAAAGACAAAAAGCCAATCAAAACCTGGTCGCGTCGTTCGACAATCATGCCTGACTTCATCGGCCTGACGATCGCGGTTCATAACGGCAAGCTGCACGTGCCGGTTTATGTTTCCGAAAACATGGTTGGTCACAAGCTCGGCGAATTCGCACTGACCCGTACGTTCAAGGGCCATGCAGCTGACAAAAAGGCTAAGAAATAATGGAAACTAAAGCTATCCTCAAAGGTGTGCGCCTGTCGGACCAAAAGGGCCGCCTGGTTGCTGACCTGATCCGTGGCAAGAAAGTTGACGCTGCACTCAACATCTTGCAATTCAGCCCGAAAAAAGGTGCTGCGATCATCAAACGCGTTCTGGAATCCGCTATTGCGAATGCCGAGCACAATGATGGTGCGGACATCGACGAATTGTTCGTGAAAACGATCTACGTCGAAAAGGGCCCCGTCCTGAAGCGCTTCACCGCGCGTGCAAAAGGCCGTGGCGACCGTATTTCGAAACAATCCTGTCACGTTTACGTGACTGTCGGTAACTAAGGAGCCACGATGGGTCAGAAAATTCATCCAACCGGTTTCCGTCTGGCGGTCACCCGTAACTGGGCTTCGCGCTGGTATGCAGGCAACGGTAATTTCGCTGCCATGCTGAACGAAGACTTGAAAGCACGTGCTTACCTGAAAAAGAAACTGAAGAACGCATCCGTTGGCCGCATCGTTATCGAGCGCCCAGCCAAGAACGCGCGCTTCACGATCTACAGCTCGCGTCCAGGCGTGGTCATTGGTAAAAAAGGCGAAGACATTGAAGTACTGAAGTCGGCGCTGACCAAGATCATGGGCGTACCTGTTCACGTGAACATCGAAGAAATTCGCAAGCCAGAAATCGACTCGCAACTGATCGCCGATTCGATCGCTCAGCAGCTGGAAAAACGGATCATGTTCCGCCGCGCCATGAAGCGTGCAATGCAAAATGCAATGCGCCTGGGTGCTCTCGGTATCAAGATCATGTCGTCCGGCCGTCTGAACGGTATCGAAATCGCACGTAAAGAGTGGTACCGCGAAGGCCGCGTGCCTCTGCATACCCTGCGCGCCGATATCGACTACGGTACCAGCGAAGCGTCGACCACCTACGGCATCATCGGTGTCAAGGTGTGGGTATACAAAGGTGACCGCGCGCCTAACGGCGATGCACCAGTCATCGATACCCCAGCTGACGAGAAGAAAAGCCGCGGCCCACGCCGTGACGATGGCAAGCCAGCTGGCCGTCCACGTCCAGCCGGTGCCGGTGCGAAACCATCCACAGCACCAGGTGCACGTGTGCGTACCGCCGCTAAACCGGCCGCCGCAGCAGCACCAGCTGAGAAAGCAGGAGAATAATCATGCTGCAACCAGCACGCAGAAAGTATCGTAAAGAGCAGAAAGGCCGTAATACCGGTATTTCGCACAGCCGCGGCACCGCCGTGTCGTTTGGCGAATTCGGTCTGAAGGCAGTTGCGCGCGGTCGTATCACTGCGCGTCAAATTGAAGCGGCGCGTCGTGCAATGACGCGTCACATCAAGCGCGGTGGCCGTATCTGGATCCGTATCTTCCCGGACAAACCGATTTCGAACAAACCGGCTGAAGTCCGTATGGGTAACGGTAAAGGTAATCCTGAGTACTACGTCGCTGAAATTCAGCCAGGCAAAGTACTGTACGAAATGGATGGCGTTGATGAAGCGCTGGCACGGGAAGCATTCCGTCTTGCCGCCGCTAAACTGCCACTGGCGACGACGTTTGTCATCCGCCAAGTCGGCCAATAATTGGAGTTGTATATGAAAGCATCTGAACTCCGCGGCAAGGACCAGCCAGCTCTGCAAAAAGAGCTGAATGACCTGTTGAAGGCACAGTTCGGCCTGCGCATGCAAATCGCTACGCAGCAGCTGAGCAACACTTCGCAGCTCAAGAAGGTACGCCGCGATATCGCGCGTGTGAAGACGGTAATGAATCTGAAGGAAGCCAAATGAACGAACCAGTGAAACAGTCGCTCAAGCGCACGCTGATCGGTAAAGTGGTTTCGGACAAGATGGACAAGACCGTTACCGTTCTGATCGAGCGCCACGTAAAACATCCTTTGTATGGCAAGATCATCATGCGCTCGAACAAGTATCACGCGCATGACGAGACCAACCAAGTCAAGGCCGGTGATACGGTCGAGATCCAGGAAGGTCGCCCGATCTCCAAAACGAAGGCATGGACGGTGACACGTGTGGTTCAAGCCGCACCAACCGTTTAAATAAAAGCCACCGTTTCGGCGGTGGGTTTTAATTAGTACTTGCAGGCCCGCAAATTGTATGTAATACTTGCGGGCTTCGTTCATGTAACGCCGCAAAGTGTCTGGCCACAGACAGTAGCATTCGCGGTCAGTTGATGTATGAAGGTCATGCACCCAAACAGTGAAGCCCAGCAGGGCGGCTCTGGCGGGACCAAGACTGACCGTGGGTCTACATTGTGTGGATTCTTCGGCTTAAGTTGGGAAAGAGAATACTATGATTCAAACTGAAAGCCGGCTCGAAGTGGCTGACAATACCGGTGCCAAAGAAGTAATGTGCATCAAGGTATTGGGCGGCTCCAAGCGCCGTTATGCTGGCATTGGCGATGTGATCAAGGTAACCGTTAAGGTTGCTGCGCCACGTGGCCGTGTCAAAAAAGGTGAAATTTATAACGCCGTGGTTGTGCGCACCGCTAAAGGTGTTCGCCGCCAAGACGGTTCCCTGGTGAAGTTCGACGGCAATGCCGCCGTTCTGTTGAACGCCAAGCTGGAACCGATCGGTACCCGTATTTTTGGACCTGTCACACGCGAACTGCGTACTGAGAAGTTCATGAAAATCGTGTCCCTGGCACCGGAAGTCCTGTAAGGAGTCGTAATGGATAAGATTCGTAAAAACGACGAAGTCATCGTTCTGACCGGGAAAGACAAGGGCAAACGTGGTGTGGTACAGCAGCGTATCGATGCTGAACATATCGTGGTTGACGGCATTAACATCGCTAAAAAAGCGACTAAGCCAAACCCGATGACTGGCGTAACTGGTGGTATCGTCGATAAGACCATGCCAATTCACGTGTCCAACGTTGCATTGTTTAATGCAGCGACTGGCAAGGCAGATCGCGTGGGTTTCAAAGAAGTGGACGGCAAGAAAGTTCGCATCTTTAAATCCTCCGGCGAAGTAGTGAAGGCTTAAGAAATCATGGCACGTCTCCAAGAATTCTATAAAGAAAAAGTCGTTGCCGACCTGACCAGCAAGTTTGGTTACAAGTCGGTAATGGAAGTTCCACGCCTGACCAAGATCACCCTGAACATGGGTGTTGGTGAGGCTATCGCGGATAAAAAAGTTCTCGAGCACGCAGTTGCTGACTTGACCAAGATCGCCGGCCAGAAGCCAGTGACCACCAAGTCCCGCAAAGCGATCGCAGGCTTCAAAATCCGTGAAGGTTACCCGATCGGTACGATGGTCACCCTGCGCGGCGCTCGCATGTACGAGTTCCTGGATCGCTTCATTACCGTGGCTCTGCCGCGCGTACGCGATTTCCGTGGTGTGAACGGCCGTGCATTTGATGGTCGTGGCAACTACAACATCGGTGTCAAGGAACAGATCATTTTCCCTGAAATCGAATACGACAAGATTGACGCGTTGCGCGGTATGAATATCAGCATCACGACAACCGCTAAGACCGATGACGAAGCCAAAGCTTTGCTCGCCGCCTTTAAATTCCCTTTCAGGAACTGATCATGGCCAAACTGTCACTGATTAATCGTGAGATCAAGCGTGCTGACCTGGTGGCGAAATTCGCCCCTAAGCGCGAAGCTCTCAAGGCCATCGTCGATGACCAATCGAAATCGGAAGAAGAGCGCTACGAAGCTCGCCTGAAACTGCAGGCGCTGCCACGTAACTCGAACCCGACGCGTCAACGTAACCGTTGCGCCATCACTGGTCGTCCGCGCGGCACATTCCGTAAATTCGGTCTGGGTCGTATCAAGCTCCGTGAATTCGCCATGCGTGGTGAAATTCCGGGTATGACAAAAGCAAGCTGGTAATAGGAGAATATGCAATGAGTATGAGCGATCCTATCGCCGATATGCTGACCCGCATTCGCAATGCACAAGGCGTGCAAAAGACGACCGTGGCCATGCCATCGTCGAAAGTCAAAATTGCGATTGCCAGCGTCCTGAAGGACGAGGGTTACATTGAAGATTTCGCTGTTGCCGAAGCTGGTGGCAAAGCGGAACTGAAAATCGGTTTGAAGTATTATGTTGGCCGTCCCGTCATTGAGCGCTTGGAGCGCGTGTCCCGTCCGGGTCTGCGCGTCTACAAGGGTAAAGACGAGATCCCTGTTGTGATGAATGGCTTGGGTGTGGCGATCGTGTCGACTCCGCAAGGCGTCATGACTGACCGCAAAGCACGCGCTACCGGTGTCGGCGGCGAAGTTATTTGCTACGTGGCTTAAGGAGTTACACATGTCTCGAGTAGCTAAAATGCCTATCGTAGTGCCAGCTGGCGCCGAAGTCGCCATCTCCGCACAAGCGATCACCGTAAAAGGCCCGCTGGGCGTACTTTCCCAGGCCCTCACCGGCCAGGTCAAAGTGGAAAACAATGCAGGAACCCTGAGTTTCGACGTGGCGAACGACAGCCGCGAAGCCAATGCCATGTCCGGCACGCTGCGCGCACTGGTCAACAACATGGTTGTTGGCGTCACCAAGGGTTTCGAGAAAAAGCTGAACCTGGTAGGCGTGGGTTACAAGGCGCAAGCTCAAGGCGACAAGTTGAATCTGTCCCTGGGTTTCTCGCACCCTGTAGTGCATGACATGCCAGCTGGCGTTACCTGCGCAACACCAACCCCGACCGAGATCCTGATTAAAGGTATCGACCGTCAACAGGTTGGCCAGGTAGCCGCTGAAGTTCGTGCTTACCGCGCTCCTGAGCCTTATAAAGGCAAGGGCGTTCGCTATGCGGACGAAGTGGTTAAGCTTAAAGAAACCAAGAAGAAGTAATTAGGGGCTGACGATGGATAAGAAAGAATCACGGCTTCGCCGCGGACGCCAAACCCGCATCAAGATTGCGGAATTGAAAGTAAATCGCTTGTCGGTGCATCGCACCAACCTGCACATTTACGCCAACCTGATCAGCCCGGACGCTAAAGTCCTGGTTTCGGCCTCGACGGCTGAAGCGGAAGTTCGCGCTGAACTGGCAGGCCAATCCGGCAAAGGCGGCAATGCCGCTGCTGCAGCCTTGATCGGCAAGCGCGTCGCTGAAAAAGCGTTGAAAGCAGGGATTACCGAAGTTGCGTTTGACCGCTCCGGTTTCCGTTACCACGGCCGTGTGAAAGCGTTGGCAGAAGCCGCACGCGAAGCCGGTCTGAAGTTCTAAGGATCAATCATGGCAAAAATGCAAGCAAAAATGCAAAGCGACAAGCCGGATGATGGCATGCGCGAAAAAATGATCGCGATCAACCGCGTGACCAAAGTGGTCAAGGGTGGTCGTATCATGGGTTTCGCCGCGCTGACCGTAGTTGGTGATGGCGATGGCCGCGTCGGCATGGGCAAGGGCAAATCGAAAGAAGTGCCAGTTGGCGTGCAGAAGGCAATGGAAGAAGCCCGTCGCAACCTGATCAAAGTACCGCTCAAAAACGGCACCTTGCATCACACGGTTGTTGGTCGTCACGGCGCCTCCAAGGTCCTGATGAACCCAGCTAAGCCTGGTACTGGCGTTATCGCTGGTGGCGCAATGCGCGCTATCTTCGAAGTGATGGGCGTGACGGACGTGGTGGCGAAATCCACCGGTTCGAACAACCCATACAACCTGGTACGCGCTACGCTGGACGGCCTGTCGAAAATGAGCACTGCTTCCGATATCGCTGCCAAACGCGGCAAGTCGGTCGAAGACATTCTGGCTTAAGGTGGACAAAATGACAAACACAGTCAAAGTGCAATTGGTCAAGGGCTTGATCGGTACGCGCGAATCGCATCGCGCTACCGTGCGCGGTCTGGGTCTGCGTCGTGTAAATTCGGTTTCCGAATTGCAAGACACCCCATCCGTACGCGGCATGATCAATAAAGTATCGTATCTCGTTAAAGTTGTCGGGTAAGCCTTCGGGCTTACACGAACGGAGCAAATCATGGAATTGAATACTATTGCACCAGCCGAAGGCGCTAAGCACTACAAGCGTCGCGTCGGTCGCGGTATCGGCTCCGGCCTGGGTAAAACCTCGGGTCGTGGTCACAAAGGTCAGAAATCGCGTTCGGGCGGCTTTCATAAAGTCGGTTTCGAAGGCGGTCAGATGCCTCTGCAACGCCGTCTGCCTAAGCGCGGTTTCAAATCGATGCACGCAACCTTCAAAGCTGAAGTGCGCCTGTCCGATCTGAACAACCTGGCTGTTGGCGATGTCGACATTCTGGTCTTGAAGCAAGCTGGCGTTCTGGGCGTGTTGGCCCGTGACGTGCGCGTGATCTTGTCCGGCGAAATCACCAAAGCGGTGAATTTGAAGGGCTTGAAAGTGTCCGCTGGCGCGAAAGCAGCCATCGAAGCAGCCGGCGGCTCGGTAGCCTGAGTTGACCGCTAACAGCTTGATCGGAGCGAAAATTGGCGACTAATCCACAACTTGCTAAAAGTGCAGCGGCCGGTTTCCCTTGGGGACGGCTCTGGTTTTTGCTTGGCGCATTGGTGGTTTATCGTATCGGTGCTCACGTCCCGGTTCCCGGGATTGACCCGACACAATTAGCCTCGCTGTTCAAGGAGCACGAAGGCGGCGTCCTGGGCATGTTCAACATGTTCTCGGGCGGTGCCTTGTCTCGTTTTACAGTGTTTGCGCTGGGTATCATGCCTTATATCTCGGCCTCGATCATCATGCAATTGCTGTCGATCGTGTCACCGCAGATGGAAGCGTTGAAAAAAGAAGGCGAAGCAGGTCGTCGCAAGATCACCCAGTACACCCGGTATTTCACGGTTGCCCTGGCACTGTTCCAAGCGTTAGGCATTGCAGTCGCACTGGAGTCGCAAGCTGGTCTGGTGTTGGAACCTGGTCTTGCATTCCGCTTCGTGACGGTCGTCACTTTGTTGACCGGAACAATGTTTTTGATGTGGTTGGGTGAGCAAATTACCGAGCGTGGCTTGGGGAATGGCATCTCGATCATCATTTTTGCCGGGATTGCAGCAGGTCTGCCGTCGGCGTTGGGTGGCTTGTTCACTCAGGTGTCGAATGGTTCGATCGGCAGCTTCAGCGCGATTTTCATCGTGATCTTGGTAGCACTGGTAACGTACTTCGTTGTATTCGTCGAACGTGGTCAGCGCAAAATATTGGTCAATTACGCGAAGCGCCAGGTAGGCAACAAGATTTATGGCGGTCAAACCAGCCATTTGCCGTTGAAGCTGAACATGGCCGGCGTGATCCCGCCGATCTTTGCTTCTTCGATCATCTTGTTCCCGGCCACTATCGTGGACTGGTTTTCAAAGGGCGCCGACAACGCTAACCCTGCGGTGCGGTTCTTGAAAGATTTGGCAGCATCGATGGGGCCTGGTGAGCCTATCCATGCGCTGTTGTACGCAGTGGCGATCGTGTTTTTCTGTTTCTTCTATACAGCGCTGGTCTTTAACAGCAAGGAAACAGCGGATAACTTGAAGAAAAGCGGTGCGTTCATTCCCGGGATTCGTCCAGGCGAGCAGACAGCCCGTTACATCGACAAGATCCTGACACGCTTGACACTTGCCGGCGCAGTCTACATCACCCTGGTGTGTTTATTGCCGGAATTTATGCAAGCCCAGTGGAAAGTACCATTCTATTTCGGCGGTACTTCTTTATTGATTATTGTAGTTGTCACCATGGATTTCATGGCGCAAGTACAGAACTACGTGATGTCGCAGCAATATGATTCACTGCTGCGCAAAGCAAATTTCAAGGGCGGAATTCCGACGCGTTAAGCGCGGTAAACATACCGAATGGCAAAAGACGACGTCATACAGATGCAGGGCGAGATTCTTGAGAATCTCCCAAATGCAACATTTCGAGTGAAGCTGGAGAACGGACACGTGGTGCTCGGGCATATTTCAGGTAAAATGCGGATGAACTATATTCGCATTCTCCCTGGAGACAAGGTGACGGTGGAGTTAACGCCGTACGACCTGAGCCGAGCCCGCATTGTGTTCCGTACCAAGTAACACACTGAATCAAACCAAAGAAGCGAAAGAAAGAGCCCAAAAATGAAAGTTCTCGCATCAGTCAAGCGGATCTGCCGCAACTGCAAGATCATCAAGCGCAAAGGCGTAGTCCGCGTTATCTGCGTGGAACCACGTCACAAGCAGCGTCAAGGTTAATCGAGGAATAACAAATGGCACGTATTGCAGGGGTTAATATCCCAAATCATCAGCATACCGTTATCGGCCTGACGGCCATCTACGGTGTGGGCCGTCCACGCGCAGAGAAAATCTGTGCATCGACCGGTGTAGCAACCAACAAAAAGATCAAAGATCTGGATGACAGCGAACTGGAAAAGCTGCGCGATGAAGTAGGTAAATTCATCGTCGAAGGCGATCTGCGTCGTGAACTGTCCATGAACATCAAGCGTTTGATGGATCTGGGTTGCTACCGCGGCATGCGTCATCGTAAGGGTCTGCCTTGCCGTGGCCAGCGTACGCGTACGAACGCACGTACCCGCAAGGGACCGCGTAAAGCCGCTCAATCGCTGAAAAAATAATCCGCTAGGGAATAATTATGGCTAAGTCGCAAAATAACGCCGCATCAGCACGCGTGCGTAAAAAAGTTAAAAAGAACGTCGCTGAAGGCATCGCACATGTCCACGCATCGTTCAATAACACCATCATTACCATCACCGATCGTCAAGGCAATGCCTTGTCGTGGGCTACCTCCGGCGGTGCAGGCTTCAAGGGTTCGCGTAAATCGACCCCATTCGCAGCGCAGGTCGCCGCGGAAGCCGCTGGTAAAGTGGCTGTTGAGTGTGGCGTCAAGAACCTGGAAGTACGTATCAAGGGCCCAGGTCCTGGTCGTGAATCCGCCGTTCGCGCGCTGAACAACCTGGGCATCAAGATCACCGAGATCCAGGACGTGACGCCGGTACCGCACAACGGTTGCCGTCCACCGAAACGTCGTCGTATCTAAGATAGTGTTGCAGAGGGCGCTTCGGCGCCAGCTGCTTTGCTGTCTGTTGTAACTCAGTACAGTTGTGTGAAAACGCTGGAGCAGGGAGCCGGAAACGGTTATACTGCCCGGCTGTTCTTGCCTGTCAAATTCTGTTTGACGGGTTTTTCGTTTTCAGCCACCGTCTGATTGAAACCAAATCAGACTAGCGCCTAACCGCATCAGTGTGTTTGATCATGCATGTGGCTGGGGCGTTATCATTTAAAAAAAGGAAGTATCGTGGCACGTTATATCGGACCTAAAGCAAAACTTTCCCGCCGTGAAGGTACAGACCTGTTCCTGAAGAGCGCACGTCGCTCGCTGGACAGCAAGTGCAAACTGGACGTCAAGCCAGGCCAGCACGGTGTCAAATCCGGCGCCCGCACCTCGGACTACGGTAACCAACTGCGCGAAAAGCAAAAAGTCAAGCGCATGTACGGCGTGCTGGAACGTCAATTCCGCCGCTACTTCGCTGAAGCAGACCGTCGTAAAGGCAACACCGGCGAAACGCTGTTGAAGTTGCTGGAAACGCGTCTGGACAACGTTTGCTACCGCATGGGCTTTGGCTCGACCCGCGCTGAAGCGCGTCAATTGGTCAGCCACAAAGCGTTCACCGTGAACGGTATCGTTGTGAACATCGCTTCGTACGCAGTCAAGGTTGGCGACATCGTTGCTGTTCGTGAAAAATCGAAAAAGCAAGTGCGTATCGTTGAAGCACTGTCGCTGGCTGAACAAGTTGGTATGCCTAGCTGGGTTTCGGTTGATGCCAAGAAAATGGAAGGTACCTTCAAGTCCCTGCCAGAGCGTAACGAAATCGCTAACGACGTCAACGAATCGCTGATCGTCGAGCTGTACTCGCGTTAATAGTAGTCAGTAGCAAGATCTCCGCCCACTTTGCTTTTGTAAAGTGGGCGTTTCACTAATGCCATCAGCCTTATCGGTGTAATGAGCCGAGGGTATTGAAAAGGACATTTCATGCAAAACAGTTTGTTGAAGCCACGTATTATCGATGTTGAAGCTCTCGGTGCAGGTCACGCCAAGGTCGTGATGGAACCGTTCGAGCGCGGCTATGGCCACACATTGGGTAACGCGTTGCGCCGCGTTCTGCTGTCGTCGATGGTAGGCTACGCGCCGACCGAAGTGACGATCGCTGGCGTCGTCCACGAATATTCCTCCCTCGATGGCGTGCAAGAAGACGTCGTCGATCTGTTGCTGAACTTGAAGGGTGTGGTTTTCAAAGTCCACAACCGCGATTCGGTAACCCTGACCCTGAAAAAAGAAGGCGAAGGCGCGATCCTGGCCTCCGACATCGACCTGCCGCATGACGTCGAACTGATCAACCCTGACCACGTGATCGCCCACCTGACCGCTGGTGGCAAGCTGGACATGCAGATCAAGGTTGAAAAAGGCCGCGGCTACGTTCCTGGTAACGTGCGTCGCCTGTCGGAAGACACGAACAAGACCATCGGCCGCATCATTCTGGATGCGTCGTTCTCGCCAGTGCGCCGTGTATCGTACTTCGTTGAATCGGCCCGCGTTGAACAGCGTACCGACCTGGACAAGCTGATCATCAACATCGAAACCAACGGCGTGATCTCGCCGGAAGAAGCGATCCGCCAGTCGGCCCGCGTTCTGGTGGACCAGTTGAATGTGTTCGCCGCTCTGGAAGGCACGGAAGCCGCCGCCGAAGCGCCATCGCGCGCTCCGCTGGTCGATCCTATCCTGTTGCGTCCAGTCGACGACCTGGAGTTGACCGTGCGTTCGGCGAACTGCCTGAAAGCGGAAAACATCTACTACATCGGCGACCTGATCCAACGTTCGGAAAACGAACTGCTGAAAACGCCAAATCTGGGCCGCAAGTCCCTGAACGAAATCAAGGAAGTGCTGGCATCGCGCGGCTTGACCTTGGGCATGAAGCTGGAAAACTGGCCGCCTGCCGGCCTGGAAAAGTAATTCGAAGTTTGTAGCAAACTGCCTGGGACAGGTGTCCCAGGCTTTTATTTTTGAAGTACCAAACCGGTCCGCGATGAAACCCTGGTTTCATTGATCGAAGAACTGGATTTAAACTCACTACCGAAAGGATTTACCATGCGTCACGGTCACGGCCTCCGTAAACTGAATCGTACCTCGTCCCACCGTCTGGCAATGCTGCGCAACATGACAGTATCGCTGCTGCGTCACGAAGCGATCAAAACCACCCTGCCAAAAGCAAAAGAACTGCGCCGCGTTGTCGAGCCAATTCTGACCCTGGGCAAAACCGACTCCCTGGCAAACAAGCGTCTGGCCTTCAACCGCCTGCGCGACCGTGAAATGGTCGTCAAACTGTTCGCTGAACTGGGCCCACGTTTCGCCAACCGTAACGGTGGTTATGTACGTATCCTGAAAATGGGTTTCCGCGTCGGCGATAACGCTCCTATGGCGTTCGTTGAACTGATGGATCGTCCAGATACGACCGAAGCAGTTGAAGTTGCTGGCGAGTAATCCCAGTAGCCGCTTCAAGAAAAGCCAGGCCTAGCCTGGCTTTTTTGTTTTCTGCTGCAGCTATCCTTGCTGCGGTGTACTATTCTTCTTTCGCGCCGGCCCTGCAGCCACTGCACGCCCCGCGCGTCTCTTGTTGAATGGCACAGCTGATGCCGCAGAAAAAGGTCGTTCATGTCCCGTTTCCCCTCCAGCGCCACCGCGCGCGCCGCTCCCCTACGTCAACTGTTGCTGTGGTTTGCCACCAGCTTGCTGCTGGCCATGGCCGTCTTTGGCGCCAATCATGCCCGTGCCGACGATGAATTCCTCGATCCCGAGCTGGCCTTCAAGTTTTCCGCCCGCATGCAGGATCCGTCCACCATCGCCGTCACCTATGTGATTGCCGATGGCTACTATATGTACCACGAGCGCTTCAAGTTCGAGGCCGTGGGCGCCAAGCTGGGCACGCCCGTGTATCCGGCTGGAAAGGTCAAGTTTGACGATACTTTCCAGAAGAACGTGGAAACGTTCCGCAAGACGATGACCATCACGATTCCCGTGGAAGCGGCCGGCGCGTTCACCCTGAAGGCGACGGGCCAGGGCTGCTCCGACAAGGGCCTGTGTTATGCGCCGCAGGATTCCACGGCCCAGCTGGTGGGCGGTGGCGGCGGCCAGAGCATGGCGCCGGGCGGCTTGCCATCGAAATTCGCCTTGCCGGCAGCTCCCGCAGGCGACACGGCGGCTGTCAATGGTCCGCAGGCGCAAGCGTCGCCTGGCGTGTCCGTGATGAGCATTCCCCAAGCGGACATCACCAGCACGCCCGAGCCGGTGGCGGCGGCCCCCGCGGTGGCAAGCGCCGCGCCTGCGCAAAGCGAAATGGGCAAGATCGAAGCGGCACTGAAGGGCGGCAAGCTGCTCGTCATCGTGCCCCTGTTCATGTTGCTGGGCCTGGGCCTGGCCTTTACGCCGTGCGTGCTGCCGATGGTACCGATCTTGTCGTCGATCATCATCGGCGATGGCGCCAAGGTCAGCCGCTCGCGCGGCTTGCTGCTGTCGCTGACGTACGCGCTGGGCATGGCCATCGTCTACACGGCGCTGGGCGTGGCGGCCGGTCTGGCGGGCGAAGGCCTGGCCGCGCAACTGCAAAACCCGTGGGTGCTCGGTTTCTTTGCCCTGCTGATGGCGGGCCTGGCCCTGTCGATGTTCGGTTTTTATGAGCTGCAAGTGCCGGCTTTCCTGCAAGGCAAGCTGACGTCCGTGTCGAACCAGCAATCGTCGGGCCGCCTGGCGGGCGTGTTCGTCATGGGCGCCATTTCCGCCCTGATCGTGGGGCCATGCGTGGCCGCGCCGCTGGCCGGCGCCTTGCTGTACATCAGCCAGACACGCGACGTCGTCATCGGCGGTAGCGCCCTGTTCGCCATGGCCGTGGGCATGAGCGTGCCGCTGCTGCTGGTGGGCGTGTCGGCCGGCACCTTGTTGCCGCGCGCGGGCGCGTGGATGGATGCCGTCAAGCGCTTCTTTGGCGTGCTGCAGCTGGGCGTGGCCTGGTGGCTGGTCTCGCCCGTGCTGCCGGGCGCCGTGCAGATGCTGGGCTGGACGGTGCTGTTCGTCGGCTACGGCATGTACCTGCTGGTGGGCAAGAGCGGCGCGAAGAACGCCTGGGTCGCCAAGGCCTTCGGCCTCGTCTTTGCCGTGCTGGGCGCGATGCAATTGGTGGGCGTGGCCAGCGGTGGCCGCGACCCGCTGGCGCCGCTGGCGCACCTCGGTGGTGGCCAAGTGCACGCGCAACCATTTACGCGTGTAAAGACAGTGGCGCAGCTCGATGCGGCGCTGGCACAGCTAAACGGCAAGCCGGCCTTGCTGGACTTTTATGCGGACTGGTGCGTGTCGTGCATCGAGATGGAAAAACTGACCTTCGTCGACCCCGCCGTGCGCGAGAAGATGGGGCAAGCCGTGTTGCTGCAAGTGGACGTGACGGCCAATGACGCGGACGACAAGGCCATGCTGAAACGTTTTCAGCTGTTCGGTCCGCCGGGCATCATCATGTTCAACCCGCGGGGACAGGAAATCGCCCAGTCGCGCGTGATCGGCTTCCAGAATGCGGCCACTTTCCTGACCTCCTTGCGCAAGCTAAAGGAGTAGGGCGGGTTAGCCCGTCAGGGCGTAACCCGACACCACCGCACACATCAACAAGGTTGTCGGATTACGCGGCGTTCCGCCGCTAATCCGACCTGCGCTCAGCCTGCTTTATGGTGCGCACCATGACCACGATGGTGGCCGCGCATTCCACCATCTTTGCCGCCAGGCACGCTGTCGTCAAACACTTTCTTTTGCTCCGGCGTCAGCACGGCGTAGAACGTTTTCAGCGAGGCCAATCGGCTTTCCTGGTCGGCGATGCGTTCCTTCGACATGGCGATCCATTGTTCCATGCGTTCCGGCGCCGACAGCTTGGCCATCGCTTCGCGCTTGGCTTTCCAGTCGCCCATCGGTTTTTTCGGTGCGTTGGCGGCCGTGAACGTGGCCCAGGCCGGTTCCTGGGCGGCCGTCAGCTTCAGCTTGTCGTGCAGGCGGGCCTGGTACTTGGCCATGCGTTCGGCGGGATTGCCGTCGCGGTGCTGGCCGCGCTGGCCTTCATGTTGCATCTTGGTGCTGGCGGCAGGCGCGCTGGCGGCCGCTTCCTGGGCGTGGACGGTCAGCGATGCCGCACCCATGCCGAGTACGCTCATGGCGATGATCAAATTCTTGCGTAAAGTCTTCATTGAGGCGTTCATCTGGATTCCTTTGTAAAGTGAGGGATGTACATGTTGCTGCACATGAATCCATGTTGGACTCGCCATGTTTCCCCGAAGTGTCCGCTGCCAGACAGTTTGTATCTATATGTTTCTTCGGGTCTTCTATATACAAGACGATACAAATGCGTTGTGCAAGGCCGGGGGAAGTGGGGATAATTCGTACCATGGAACCCACTTCTACAATTCTCATCGTCGACGATGACCGCGATATCCGCAGCTTGCTGGCGGACTACCTGGAAACGAACGCCTACCGCACCCTGGGCGCGGCAGATGGCACGGCCATGTGGAAAATCCTCGATGAAACGCGGCCCGATCTGATCGTGCTCGACTTGAACCTGCCCGGTGACGACGGCCTGACCTTGTGCCGCAAGCTGCGCGCCCAATCGACGGTGCCGGTGATCATGCTGACGGCGCGCAATGAGCCGCTCGACCGCATCCTGGGCCTGGAAATGGGCGCCGACGATTACTTGCCGAAACCGTTCGAGCCGCGCGAATTGCTGGCGCGCATACGAAGCGTGCTGCGCCGCAGCCATGCCATGCCGTCGAACGTGCCGTCGGACAAGGCGCAGCAAATCCGCTTTTCCGGCTGGACCCTGGACTTGACGGCGCGCCACCTGCTCAATCCCAGTGGCCTGGTGATCATGCTGTCGGGCGCGGAATTCCGCCTGCTGCGCGTCTTCCTCGAGCACCCGAACCGCGTGCTCAACCGCGACCAGCTGCTGAACCTGACGCAGGGCCGCGACGCGGACCCGTTCGACCGCTCGATCGATATCCAGATCAGCCGCCTGCGGCAAAAGCTCGGTGAAGACGCCCGCTTGCCGCAAATCATCAAGACCGTGCGCAACGGCGGCTACGTGCTGGCCGGCCAGGTCAATGTGGAGCCGCACGCGTGAAGGCCTTCTTGGGCTCGATGACGGGCAGAGTCTTCGTGTTTTTGCTGATCGGCATCGTCGCTTCGGCCGCGCTGACGCAGTGGCTGGCCGTGGGCGAACGCCAGCGCGCCATCGAACAATACCGCGATTATCACGCCGTCGAGCGGGCCGAGCAGCTGGTGATGGCGGCCGACGTGGTGCCGCTGGCCTCGCGCGCCGCCTACCTGAAGGTGGCCAACAAGGGCAGCGTGCGCCTGGAATTGCGTCCCGATGTCGAGCATGTACCGGGCAAGCCGACGGAATTTTCCACCGCCCTGCAAGCCAAACTGGGTGAAGGTTTCAAGGTCAGCGCGCTGGCCGAACGCCCGGCCGCCTGTATCGAACCGCGTAAATCACCGGGCATGTTTTCCGCCAAGCCATGGGGCGGCACCTGCGAAAACCTCGACGTGCGCATGCAGGATGGCCACGTGCTGCGCCTGATGGTCTTGCCGCCGCGCCAGCAGCCGCCATTCAATGAACATAACGACTGGATGACCTTGCTGCCTTTCCTGATCAGCATTGCCATCCTCGCCTACCTGGTCACGCGCATGACCATGCGCCCGCTCAAGCAGCTGGCGCAGGCGGCGAAAGACCTGGGCAACGACATCAACCATCCGCCGCTGACCCTGTCGGGCGCCAGCGAAATCCGCCAGGCCAGCGCCGCCTTCAACGCCATGCAGGCGCGCATCCGCCAGCACATTTCCCAGCGTACACAGATGCTGGCCGCCATTACGCATGACTTGCAGACGCCGCTCACGCGCTTGCGCCTGCGTCTGGAAAAAGTGGCCGATACGGAATTGTATGAGCGCCTCGTGGGCGACCTGTCTGCCATGCAGAGCATGGTCAAGGAAGGGCTGGACCTGGCCCGCTCGATGGACAGCACGGAAGCGATGCAGGCGCTCGATCTCGATTCCCTGTTGGACAGCGTCTGCTCCGACGCGGCCGATGCCGGCCAGAATGTCACCTTGGCCGGGCAAGCCAGCATGGCCTTGATGGCGCGCCCGATCGCCATGCGGCGCTGCCTGGTGAACCTGATCGACAATGCCGTCAAATATGGCCAGTACGCGCAAGTCACCGTCGAGCGCATCCCCGGTGCTGCGCGCATCCGCATCCGTGATGGCGGGCCGGGTATTGCGCCAGATCAGCTGGCCAAGGTGTTCGAACCGTTTTACCGTATCGAGACCTCGCGTTCGCGCGAGTCGGGCGGCACGGGCCTGGGCCTGACCATCGCGCGCAATATCGCCGAGCAGCACGGCGCCACGGTTTTGCTGTCCAATCACGTCGACGGTGGACTGGAAGTCACCCTCATCGTGCCAGAGTATTACGCAGGAAAGTGAGCATTTCCGTGCGACAATATTGTGCTTTATGCCCCCTGGCAACTACTACATTCAACCTGCAGCCCTGCGCTGCGACAGCGTGACAGAACAATGAAAAAGACTAGTCTGGCAATCCTCGTGGCTGCGGCCCTGTGTATCGGTGGCGGCATCTGGTATTTCACTCATCCGTCCGGCGCGGCGGCCGGTGGGCAGGATGGAAAAGGGGGCAAGGGCGGACAGGCGCCGACGACGGTGAGCGTGGTCGCGCCCGTGCGGGAGGATGTGCCGATGGTGCTGCAAGCCAATGGCAGCGTGATGCCGATCAGCAGCGTCGACTTGCACCCGCAGACGACCAGCACGATTACCAAGGTGCATATCCGCGAAGGCCAGTTCGTCAAGCAGGGCGAGCTGATGTTTACGCTGGACGCGCGCAGCGAGCATGCGAATGTCGACAAGGCGCAGGCGCAGGTCTTGCGCGACCGCGCCTCGGTACAGGATTTCGAGCGCCAGCTCAAGCGCAACCAGGATTTGCTGAGCAAGAATTTCATTGCCCAGGGCGCCGTCGATACCCTGCAAAGCCAGCTCGACGCGGCACGTGCCTTGCTGGCCGCCGACCAGGCCGCCTTGCGCGCCGCCCAGGTCGATTCCAGCTACACCGTCCTGCGCGCGCCGCAGGCGGGCAGGGTGGGCGCCATCAATGTCTATGCGGGCAGCCTGGTGCAGCCGACCACGTCGCTGACCAGCATCACCCAGCTCGACCCGATTGACGTGGTCTTCACCTTGCCGGAAAGCAGCTTGTCCGGCTTGCTGGCGGCGCAAAAGGCGGGCGAAGTGGCGGTCAAGGCCCTGTTGTCGGATGCGGGCGGCAAGCAGCTCGACGGCAAACTGAACTTTATCGACAATGCCGTCGATCCCGCCACGGGCGTGATCAAGATCAAGGCCCGCTTCAATAATGGCGGCACCGATTTGTGGCCAGGCCAGTACGTGAATACGCAGCTGACCGTGCGCACCCTCAAGGATGCATTAGTCATCCCGCAAAATGCCATCATCACGAGTACCGCCGGCACTTTTGTGTACTCGATGGAAGCGGACAGCACGGCCAAGATGCGCAAGATTGCCCGCGTGTATGCATTCGGGCCGAACGCCGTCGTTACCGGCCTGGCGGGTGATGAAAAAGTCATTGTCGATGGCAAGCAGAACTTGCGTCCGGGTAGCAAGGTGCGCCTGGCGGAAAAAAACAAGGCTGCCGATGGCGCCGCCGCAGCGCAGGGCAAGCCAGCATGAACCTGTCCGAACTGAGCATTCGCCGCCCCGTCATGGTGGTGCTGCTGTCCCTCTCCATCATCTTGGCCGGCGTGCTGGCCTACCTGCAAATTCCCGTGGCGGCCTTGCCGAGCTACAACACGCCCGTCATCAACGTGAGCGCCGACCTGGCCGGCGCCAGCCCGGAAACCATGGCCTCGTCGGTGGCCTTGCCGCTGGAAAAACAATTTTCCACCATTTCCGGCCTCAGCCTGATCACGTCCACGAGTACCTTGGGCAATACTTCGCTGACCCTGGAGTTTGACGCCAGCATCAACGTCAACGAGGCGGCCGTCGACGTGCAGGCGGCCCTGCTGCGCGCGCAGCGCCAGTTGCCGACGGAAATGACGGACTTGCCGTCTTACCGCAAGGTCAATCCGGCCGACGCGCCCGTGCTGTTCATCCAGATGACGTCGCCTTCGCTGAACTTGTCGGACCTTAACGATTATGCGGAAAACCTGATCGCGCCGAGCCTGTCGACCTTGCCTGGCGTGGCCCAGGTTATCGTCAATGGCCAGAAACGCTTTGCCGTGCGCGTGCGCGCCCGTGCCGACCTGATGAATGCGCGCAACCTGACGATGGACGAGCTGGCCATTGCCTTGCGCACCTCGAACACGAATTCCCCGCTGGGCATCCTTGACGGCCCCAGCCAGACCCTGACCATCCAGGGCAATCCGCAAATGATGAAAGCGGCCGATTTTGCCGAACTGATCGTCGCCAGCCGCAATGGCCAGCCCGTGCGCCTGAAAGACGTGGCCGAGGTGGAAGACAGCTTTCAATCGATCAAGGCCGTCGGCAGTTTCAATGGCGAGCGCTCGATCAGCCTGATGGTGCAGCGCCAACCGGACGCCAACACCGTGCAAGTGGTCGATGGCGTGCGCCGATTGCTGCCGGGCTTCAAGGAGCAATTGCCGCAGTCGATACAGATCAGCCTGGTCAACGACCGCTCGCTGTCGATCCGCGAAGCCATCCACGACGTGAATCTGACCCTGGCCCTGACGGTGGTGCTGGTGGTGCTGGTGATCTTTTTGTTCCTGCACCGCGCGGCCGCCACCTTCATTCCGGCCGTCACCATGCCGATCTCGCTGCTCGGCGCGCTGGCCCTGCTGTACTGGCTCGGCTACAGCCTCGACAACGTGTCCCTGCTGGGCATCACCCTGGCCGTCGGCCTCGTCGTCGACGATGCCATCGTGGTGCTGGAAAACATCGTGCGCCATATCGAGATGGGCAAGAAACCGATACGCGCGGCCCTCGAAGGGGCGAAGGAGATGGGCTTTACCATCATTTCGATTTCCGTCTCGCTGGTGGCCGTGTTCATCCCCATCTTCTTCATGCCGGGCGTGATCGGCTTGCTGTTCCATGAGTTCGCCGTCGTCGTCTCGCTGGCCGTGCTGGTGTCCGCCATTGTGTCGCTGACCTTGGTGCCGATGCTGGCCAGCCGCTTCCTGCCTGCCGACTCGCGCGAGCACAATGACAGCGACCCGAGCCATGGCGAGAAAACCTTTATCGGCCGCCATTTCGAAGCGGGTTTCACGGCATTGCGCAACGGCTATGTGCATCTGCTCGACAAGGCCCTGGCGCACCGCAACGTGGTGCTGTTCGTTGCCGTGTGCACCTTTGCGCTGACGGTGCTGCTGTACGCGACCATTCCGAAAGGATTCTTCCCCGAGGAAGACCTGGGCCAGATCCAGGTGAATACGGAAGCGTCGGAAGACATCTCCTCTGCGGCGCTGCAGGATTTGCAGGCGCGCGTGGCGGCCGTGCTCAAGGCGGACCCGAGCGTACAGGATGTGACGTCGTTCGTCGGCGGCGGTAACACGGGCCGCATGTTCATGGTCTTGAAGCCGCGCAGCGAGCGGCCGAAAATGCCCGTGGTGCTGGAAAACCTGCGCCGCGCGGCGGGCACCGTGCCGGGCATGGCCGTGTATTTCCGGCCCGTGCAAAACTTGCAGCTGGGCGGGCGCCAGAGCAAGAGCCGCTACCAGTACACCCTGCAAAGCGTCAGTCCCGACGCCCTGAATGACTGGGCGGAAAAGTTTATTGCCGGCATGCGCACGGACCCCGCCTTCCGCGACGTCACCAGCGATTCGCAGATCAAGGGCTTGCAGGCGTCGCTGAGGATCGACCGCGACAAGGCCAATCTGCTGGGCGTGCAAATGTCCGATATCCGCACGGCCCTGTACAGCGCCTTTGGCGAGCGGCAAGTGTCGACCATCTACTCGTCGGCAGCCAGCTATTACGTGATCCTGGAAGCGGCCACGGCAGACCGCCAGTATGACGATGCGCTCACGCGCGTGTCCGTGCGCAGCAAGACGGGCGAACTGGTGAAACTGTCGAGTATTGCCTACGTGGAACGCACGATCGGGCCCACGTCCGTCAACCACCAGGGGCAGTTGCAGGCCGTCACCATCGCCTTCAACCTGGCGCCGGACGTGCCGCTGGGCATCGCCACGGGCAAGATCGACGCGATGGCCAAGGACATGAGCTTGCCGGCCTCCATCATCACGCGCTATGGCGGCGACGCGGCCGTGTTCCAGAGCTCGCAGGCTAGTCAGATCATCCTCATCATTGCCGCGCTGGTCGTGATCTATGTGCTGCTCGGCGTGCTGTATGAAAGCTATATCCACCCGCTGACCATCCTGGCTGGCTTGCCATCGGCGGCCGTGGGCGCGCTGCTGACCCTGCGCCTGTTCGGCATGGACCTGACCATGATCGCCATCATCGGTATCCTGATGCTGATCGGTATCGTCAAGAAAAACGCCATCATGATGATCGACTTCGCCCTGCATGCGCAGCGCAATGAAGGCATGAGCCCACCTGAGGCCATCCGCCAGGCGTGCATTTTGCGTTTCCGTCCCATCATGATGACGACGGCGGCAGCCCTGATGGGCGCCTTGCCGATCGCCCTGGGCCTGGGCGCCGGCGCCGAGCTGCGCCAGCCGCTGGGCCTGGCCGTGGTCGGCGGATTGCTGTTCTCGCAAGTGATTACCCTGTTCATCACTCCCGTCATTTATTTGTTCCTGGACAAGTACAGCGGCACGGGGCCGATGACGGACGAGCAACTGGTGGCGCTCGACAACAAGGCTTGAGTACGTGAGCACTTGCGTGACCCGTGACCGGCGTCCCCTTCCTGCGTGAATGGGGCGCCGGTTTTGTATGGGCAGTGATACATACGGTAACAACCGTCAAGGGAGGGCTCGGGTACTCTGGTCAGCGCTGCAAGGAATGTCGCTATCCTGTACGCTTCGGGTTGGAAAGGCCGAGGAAGTGTTCCCAAAAGCAAGGGACTCTGGCACTATGGCTGCCCTGTAATGTTATTTCTTCGCTACACAGAAAGCACGATTCATTTTGCATGACACGACCCATTTGTTGGCTGCCGATTCCGATGTTTGCCCCACCTGCGGGCAAGTGATCCAGCCACTGCCGGCCTACGGGTCCAGGACCAGCACGACGCGCAAGGTAGCGCTCGGCGTGTCCGTCTTGCTGCACGTGCTGCTGGCGGCGTATGTCCTGTTGCGCAGCGACAAGATCGAAAAGATTCCGCCGCCGAAGAAGGAAAGCGCGATGGTCTACATTGCGCCGCTGAAAGACAAGCCGCAACCGAAGCCGCAACCGAAGCCCACGCCGAAACCGAAGGACACGAAAGTGGCCAAGGTGAAACCGCCGCCGGCCCCGAGCAAGCGCGTGGTGACAAAAGACGTGCCGCGCGACAAGCCGAAACTGGAAACCTACACGCCGCCGCTGGTATCGAAAGTGCCGTTGCCGCCGCCACCGGCTGAAGACATGAGCTCGATGATCGAGCAGCGCCGCAAGCAGCGCGAGGCGCAAAATCCCACGCCGCCGGCCGAGGAAAGCGAAAACGACCGCGCCATGCGCGTGGCCAAGGCGAATATCGCCGGCGCCCAGGGACGCAATTCCGGCAGCGACCGCGAGGATTCGGGCGGCGTGTTTTCCATCGTCAACCAGACCTCGTTCAGTGCGGAAGTCAAATTCAAGGGCTGGAATGGCAACTTCAAGCGCAACTGGCTGAAGCAGGAAAAAGTCGAGCTGGGCAATGAACCCGATATCGAATCGGCCATCATCAAGAAGATGATCCAGCTGATCCGTGCTGAAAAACCCGGCGATTTCGTCTGGGAATCGCGGCGCCTGGGGCGCAACGTCAACTTGAGCGCCAGGGTGGAAGACACGGCCGAACTGACGGCATTCCTGCGCCAGGAATTCTTTTCCGAGAAGCGCTCCGGGGCGGGACGGCGCTAGGCGCCAGGACGCGCTGCAATAAAAAAAGGCTGCGCCGTGTGAACGGGCAGCCTTTTTTATGCAGCGTTGATCTCGATCAAGTCGGCTTATCCGCTTCCGGCTCGACGTCGTCTTCCATCTCGATCAGTTCGACCATCTGGGCCGCGCCATCTTCGCTGATGCCGGCCAGTTCCATGATCTTGTCGTTGGCTTCGTCGATGCCGACTCTTTTCAGGGCCGAGAACAATTGCACGGTGAACGGGAAGCCAACGCCGTCTTCATCCACGTAGCTGTCGAGCTTGGCTTTCGCCTGGCGCAAGGCATTCACGGATTCGTTGCGGTTGAGCTTATCGACTTTCGTCAGGATGCAGTGGATCGGCTTGCCCGTCGGGGCGAACCATTCCAGCATCTGGATGTCCAGGTCGGTGAACGGGCGGCGCGAATCCATGATCAGGATCAAACCTGCCAATTGCTCGCGGCGCTGCACATAGTCACCCAGCAGGCGCTGCCAGTGCAATTTGGCCGAGCCCGATACTTCCGCGTAGCCGTAGCCCGGCAAGTCGACCAGCAGGCATTCGATCTCTTCGACGATGGTGGCATCCTTGCGGTGCTGCGCCACGTGGGCGCCGCCGATGGAGAAGTAGTTGATGTGCTGGGTACGGCCAGGTGTCTTGGAGGCGAACGCCAAGCCTTTCTGATTACACAAGATGTTGATGGCGGTCGATTTACCGGCATTGGAGCGGCCGGCAAAGGCGATTTCCGGCACCGTGGTATCGGGCAGGTCACGCAATTGGTTGACGGTCGTAAAGAAGCGGGCTTGCCAGAGTTTTGACATGGGAGTAGTAATGCAACAAAAGGGAGCGATAAGGGAGCGATAACGCCAAGAAGCTATTGTACAATAAGGGGTTGTTTATTGTTGCCGGCGTAGCAGCGATGCGGCTTGCGGCCCTGAAAATAAAGCAAAAATCCAAGGGCGCGGCAATGTCCACCACTAATTTCTCACTGTCTCAGGGTGCCTGAATGAATCGTGCGTTTTCACCGTTGTTCAAATCCATGCTGCTCGCTTTGCTGGCTGTATCGGCAACTGCCTCTGCGGTCGAAGCACCGAAACCGGCCGTCAAGGCTGACGCTGCCAAGGGCGCTACCCTGTACGCCGATGGCGATGCGGCGCGCGGCCTGCCTGCCTGCGTCTCCTGCCATGGCGCGGCCGGCAATTCGACCATCACGGTTAATCCGAAGCTGGCCGGCCAGCACGAAAGCTATATCTACAAGCAACTCGTCGATTTCACGACGCCGCAGCGCAACCAGCCCGTCATGACGACGTACGCGAAGATGCTCAGCGACGCCGACAAGAAGAATATCGCCGCCTACCTGGGCACGCAGCTGTCCAAGCCGGGTGCCGCGAAAAACAAGGACACGATTGACCTGGGCAAGAAAATCTACCGTGGCGGCATTGCTTCCAAGCAAGTTGCCGCCTGCGCCAGCTGTCATGGCGCGACGGGCAATGGCATTCCCGTCCAGTATCCGCGCATCGCCGGCCAGCACCAGGATTACACGGTGGCCCAGTTGACGATGTTCCGCAGCACCAAGGCCGATGCCCGCAAGAACAGCGCGGAAATGCACACCATCGCCGCCCGCATGTCGGATGACGAGATCGCCGCCGTGGCCGATTATATTGCCGGCCTGAAGTAAGTTTTCATAGTGGCAAGAGATTGCCAGGCGCAGCAGCGCGCGTGAACAAGGGCGGCCGTCTCAACGGGCTGCCCTTTTTCATGGCAGGGGCCAAACAGGAGTATGCTGCCGCCTTGCGCGGAGAAACTATCTGCTCCATGCCACATTTTCTTGAAGATTGCATATCCCGTATGAGTATTCACGTATGAGCACAGGCACGACCGGAATCGAGTTAAAGACCCAACGCCGCAGCCTGGCTGAATTCGTCGAGCTGGTCTCGTCGATGCGCTTTGCCATCAGCCTGCTGACCCTGATCGCCGTCGCATCGATCATCGGCACCGTGCTCAAGCAAAACGAGCCCATGCCCAATTATGTGAACCAGTTCGGTCCGTTCTGGTTCGCCGTTTTCGACAAGCTGAGCCTGTATTCCGTGTATTCGGCCTGGTGGTTCCTCGTGATCATGGGTTTCCTCGTCGCCTCGACCTCGCTGTGCATCGTGCGCAATGCGCCGAAGATGCTCAAGGACATGCGTAGCTGGCGCGAAACCGTGCGCGAGCAATCGTTGCGCAATTTCCACCACAAGCTGGAATGGCAGGTGCCGCTGCCGCGCGCCGTGCTGGCCCAGCAGATGGTGATGCGCCTGAAAGACGCCGGCTATGCGGCCAAGGTGGTCGAGAAGGACAACGCCACCCTGGTGGCGGCCAAGCGTGGCGCGGCCAATAAATGGGGCTATATCTTTGCCCACGGCGCCATCGTCATCATCTGCGTGGGCGGCTTGCTCGACTCGGAAATGCCGATCCGTGTGCAACAGTGGTTCTTCGGCAAGACGCCATTTGCCGGCAGCGGCGTGATCGCCGACATTCCCGCCCAGCACCGTTTGAGCCTGTCGAATCCTACGTTCCGCGGCAATACCATGATTCCGGAAGGTTCGTCGAGCAACACGGCCATCATTCCCCAGGCCGACGGCGTGCTGATCCAGGATCTGCCCATCACCATCCTGCTGAAAAAATTCCACATCGATTTCTACAGCACGGGCATGCCGAAGCTGTTCGCCAGCGATGTGGTCGTCACCGATCATGAAACAGGGAAAAGTTTCCCAGCGACTATCAAAGTCAACCAGCCGCTGCTGTACAAGGGCCTGGCCCTGTACCAGTCCAGCTTTGAGGATGGCGGCAGCAAGCTCAAGTTGACGGGTTTCCCCATGACGGGCAAGACGACGAAACGCTTCGATATCGGCGGCGAAGTGGGCGGCAGCACGCCGCTCGAGCGCAGCGATGGCAATTCCTACACAGTGGAATGGTCGGGTTTCCGTCCGTTCAACGTGGAAAACCTCAGCGCGGGCCAGGATGTGCGCGCCGTCAGCAAGGCGGAAAGTTTCAACGAGAAGTTCTCCGTCGGCCTGGACAAGCGCCTCGGCTCGGCCGCGAAGAACGCGAACAACAAGGATCTCAAGAACGTCGGCCCCTCGGTGCAATACAAATTGCGCGACAAGACAGGCCAGGCGCGCGAGTACCAGAACTACATGCAGCCCGTCACGGTCGATGGCACGACGGTGTTCCTGGCCGGCATGCGCGTCAACCCCAGCGACCCGTTCAGCTATCTGCGCATTCCCGCCGATGACAACTACAGCGTGAACGAATGGATGCGCTTGCGTGCCGCACTGCAAGATCCGGCGCTGCGCCAGCAGGCGGCCATGCGCTATGCGGCGCGCGCCATGCCGCAGGCGAACGCGGAAGCCTTGCGCGGCCAGTTGCAGGAATCGGCCGCGAAAAGCCTCGGTATCTTTGCCGGCAATGGGCAAGAGGGTGGTTTCCTCGCCATTTCGCGTTTCCTGGAGAAAATTCCTGCCGCTGAGCAAGAAAAAGCGGCCGACATCTTCATGAAAATCTTGAATGGCAGCCTGTGGGACTTGTGGCAGGCGGCGCGTGCCCAGGATGGCTTGAAAGCCATCGAGGCCGATGACAAGCATGGCCGTTTCCTGCAACTGGCGACGAATGCGCTGTCCGACAGCTTCTTCTATGGCGCGCCCGTGTATCTGCAACTCGACGACTTCACGGAAATCAAGGCGTCCGTGCTGCAAGTGACGCGTTCGCCGGGCAAGAGCGTCGTCTACCTCGGTTGTCTGTTCCTCGTGATCGGCGTATTTTCCATGTTCTATATCCGCGAGCGCCGCCTGTGGGTGTGGATCAAGGATGGCGAGGGCGGCAGCGAGGCCTTGATGGCCATGAGCACGCAACGCAAGACCCTGGATTTTGAAAAAGAATTTGAGAACTTGAAGGCAAAGCTGCCGCAATCGGCGTAAGCTGCGCTGAGTTGGATTGGCTGAGTTTCGGGACGCTGCAGCGCCGCCGGGAATGGAGAAAATGATGGAATTGGCAAACAAGCAAATATATACGCAGGAACCAGGATTTTTCAAGCGCCTGAGCCTGATCGATTGGCTGTATGGCGCCGGCTTGCTGGCCGCCTCCCTGTTCGGCCTGATGCGTTTTGGCGCCTTCATGGATATCTATGAAAAAGCCATCCTGCTGGCCGCCGCGCCCACGTTCGCGTGGCTGGGCTGGTACTGGAAGCCCGTGCGCTGGCTGATCCCCGTGGCGGCCGTGCTGTCGCTGTTCGCCATCGAGCTGTATGCGGGCCACCTGGAGATGGCGAACCAGAAATTCTTCCTGAAATACATCTTGTCGAGCCAGTCCGCCATCCTGTGGATGGGCACGCTTTTCGTGCTGTCGACCCTGTTCTACTGGATCGGCCTGGTGGCGCGCTCGGAATTCGGCTCGTCCGTCGGTTCCCTGCTGTGCTGGGCCGGCGTCGTGCTGGGCCTGACGGGCATGCTGGTGCGCTGGTACGAGTCTTACCTGATCGGCGCCGACGTGGGCCACATCCCCGTATCGAACCTGTATGAAGTGTTCATCCTGTTTTCCCTGATCACGGCCATGTTCTACCTGTATTACGAGCAGCATTACGCGACGCGCCAGCTGGGCGCCTTCGTCATGCTGGTCATTTCAGCGGCAGTCGTGTTCCTGATGTGGTACACGGTCACGCGCGACGCGGCTGAAATCCAGCCGCTGGTGCCGGCCCTGCAAAGCTGGTGGATGAAGATCCACGTGCCGGCCAACTTCATCGGCTACGGCACGTTCGCCCTGTCGGCCATGGTGGCGGCGGCCTATCTGCTCAAGTCGAGCGGCTATCTGGTCGACCGTTTGCCGTCGCTGGAAGTGCTCGACGACGTCATGTACAAGGCTATTTCCGTCGGTTTCGCTTTCTTTACGGTAGCCACCATCCTGGGCGCCCTGTGGGCGGCCGAAGCATGGGGCGGCTACTGGTCGTGGGATCCGAAAGAAACGTGGGCGCTGATCGTCTGGCTCAACTATGCAGCCTGGCTGCACATGCGGTTGATGACGGGCTTGCGCGGCCGCGTCGCCTCGTGGTGGGCGCTGGTGGGCTTGCTGGTGACGACATTCGCCTTCTTGGGCGTCAACATGTTCCTTTCCGGCCTGCATTCTTACGGCAAACTTTAATGACAGAAGCGTCATGAACGGCCCGGAAAAACTGGTGTAAGGTATATCCAATCACCTTTTTCCGGAGCCGCCATGTTGATCAAGCGCAGTCCCAACGGCATTGAGTTGCCGTATTCTTCCGAAATCACGCCGCGTGCCGTGTTTGAATCGCGCCGCAGCTTCATCAAGCAAGTGGCGCTGGGCTCCGTGTCCAGTGCGGCCTTGCTGGAAATGGCCAGCCGCGAAGCGTTCGCGCAAGGCACCAATCCCAAGCTGGCTGCCAAGCTCAATCCCGCCTATTCCGCGCTGGACAAGCAGACGGCCTATAAAGACGCCACCAGCTACAACAATTTCTACGAATTCGGCACGGACAAGAGCGATCCGGCGCAAAACGCGGGCACCTTGCGCACGCGGCCGTGGACGGTCAGCATCGAAGGCGAAGTCAAGAAGCCGATGACCCTGGACCTCGACGCGCTGCTGAAGCTGGCGCCGCTGGAAGAGCGCGTCTACCGGCTGCGCTGCGTGGAAGGCTGGTCGATGGTCATCCCTTGGGTTGGCTATTCCTTCTCGGAAATCATCAAGAAGGTCGAGCCGACGGGCAATGCCAAGTACGTGGAATTCATCACCCTGGCCGACAAGAAGCAAATGCCGGGCGTGGGCAGCCGCGTGCTGCAGTGGCCCTATACGGAAGGCTTGCGCATCGATGAAGCGAACCATCCGCTGGCGCTGCTGACCCTGGGCATGTATGGCGAAACCTTGCCGAACCAGAACGGCGCGCCCGTGCGCATGGTCTTGCCGTGGAAATATGGTTTCAAGTCAGCCAAATCCATCGTCAAGATCCGCTTCGTCAAAGAACAGCCGCGCACGTCCTGGAACCTGTCGGCGCCGTCCGAATACGGGTTTTACTCGAACGTGAATCCGAACGTCGATCATCCGCGCTGGTCGCAAGCTTCCGAGCGGCGCATCGGCGAAGACGGTTTTCTCGCGCGCAAGCGCAAGACCTTGATGTTCAACGGCTACAACGATGTCGCTTCCCTGTACGCGGGCATGGATCTGAAGAAATTCTTTTAAGGAAAGACCATGGTCCTCAATCCCACAGCCAGGCAGTTGTCGCTGCTGAAAAGCCTGATCTTTTTGCTGGCGCTGCTGCCGTTTGCACGCATGGTCTGGCTGACGTACACGGGGCAGCTGGTGGAGCCGCTGGAATTCATCACGCGCGGCACGGGCGACTGGACCCTGTATTTCCTGTGCATCAGCCTGGCGGTGACGCCCTTGCGCCGCTTCACGCAGTGGAATTGGCTGATCAAGCTGCGGCGCATGCTGGGCCTGTTCGCCTTTTTCTACGCGGCGCTGCACTTCACCACGTTTTTATGGTTCGATCACTTTTTCGATGTGCAGGAAATGTGGAAGGACGTGCTCAAGCGCCCGTTCATCACGGTAGGCTTTATCGCTTTCGTGCTGCTCATTCCGCTGGCCGTGACGAGCACGAACGGCATGGTGAAGCGACTGGGTGGCAAGCGCTGGCAGTGGCTGCACCGGCTGATCTACATCATCGCGCCGCTGGGCATCTTGCACTTCTGGTGGATGAAGGCGGGCAAGAATAATTTCGCGCAACCGATCCTGTTCGGCAGCATCGTCGCGCTATTGCTGGTAATCCGCGTTTATTTCGCCTGGAGCAAGCGGGAGAAAAGCGCCAGGGCGGCCAAGGCTGCCACCCCGGCACGCTCGGCTTAGGTTGCCGGCACGATCACCGGTGGCGGCGGCACGGGCGCCGGTTCGACGGGGCCTTTGGCTGGCGCGCCTTTGGCCGCGGGTGGCTTGGGCAGGTACAGGGGGCCGGTCTGGCCGCAGCCGGCCAGGACGCTAGAAACCACAATGGCGGTGCCGATATAAAACGCTGAGGATGACTTCACGATTAGAATCACGGTTTGATTAAGATCTTTGGAGTGTAGCATGAGCGAATCGGAATTCCTGGCCCTGGCCGAAGCCACCCTGACCCAGATCGAGGCGGCGCTGGACCGGCTGAACGATGAAGACGTGCTCGACGTCGAATGCAGCCGCAGCGGCAATGTGCTGGAAATCGAGTTCATCGACAACGGCACGAAAATCATCGTCAACAGCCAGGCCCCCATGCGCGAAATGTGGGTGGCCGCCCGTTCCGGCGGTTTCCACTATAAGCGCGTGGGCGACGAGTGGATCAACACGCGCGACGGCTCCGAACTGTTCGCGGCCCTGTCGGCCATGGCCAGCGAGCAGGCGGGCGCGCCGGTGGTCCTGAAGTAATTCTGACTGCCGTGGCAATAAAAAAAGGGCAGCCTTTGCAGGCTGCCCTTTTTGCATGATTACCGTTTAAAACAACTCGTTCTTCACGGCTTCTTTCGCCTTTTCTTCCTCCGGCGTGCCGCGCGCCGCGCCTTCCAGGCTGCCTACGCCCGTGCCCGGTGGATTTTCCGCATAGTAGTACTCGTCGCCCACGTGGATCAGGCCTTCCGGCACGGCGCGTTCCTCGACGGGAATGCTTTTCAGAGCTTTCGCCATGTAGCTGATCCAGATCGGCAAGGCCAGGCCGCCGCCCGTTTCGCGGTTGCCCAGGTTGCGCGGCTGGTCGTAGCCGATCCAGGCGATACCGACCAGCTTGGCCTGGTAGCCGGCAAACCACGCGTCGATGGAATCGTTGGTCGTGCCCGTCTTGCCGGCCAGGTCGGGACGCTTCAGGGCCATGGCTTTATTGGCCGTGCCGAAGCGCACGACGTCGTTGAGCATGCTGTTCATCATGAAGGCATTGCGCTCGTCGATGACCCGGTTGGCTTCCTCGCCCGCGAGGTCCGGCTTGGCTTGCGACAACACATTGCCATCGCTATCGGTGACCTTGGCGATCAGGTAGGGGTTGACCTTGTAGCCGCCATTGGCGAACACGGCATAGGCGCCCGCCATCTGCAGCGGCGTCACGTTGCCGGCGCCCAGGGCCAGGGTCAGGTATGGCGGGTTCTTGTCCGCGTCAAAGCCGAAGCGCGTCGCGTATTCCTGGCCATACTTGGCGCCGATCTTGTGCAGGATGCGGATGGAAATCATGTTTTTCGATTTCATCAAGCCCTTGCGCATGGTCATCGGGCCATCGTATTTGCTGTCGTAGTTCTTCGGTTCCCATGCCTGGCCGCCCGTCTGGCCCGCGTCGAACGAGATCGGCGCATCGTTGATGATGGTGGCCGGCGACAGGCCCCGCTCCAGCGAAGCGGAATAGATGAAGGGCTTGAAGGCCGAGCCGGGCTGGCGCCACGCCTGCGTGACGTGGTTGAACTTGTTGCGGTTGTAATCGAAGCCGCCCACCATGGCGCGGATGGCGCCGTCGGTGGTGCTGGCCGAGACGAACGCCGATTGCACTTCCGGCATCTGCGTCAAGACCCAGGCGTTGCCTTCTTGCATGACGCGGATCACGGCGCCGCGCTTGATGCGGCGGTTCGGCGCCGCTTTTTCCGACAGCCAGGCCGCGCCGAAGGTCAGGCCGGGGCCGGTAATGGTGATTTCCTCGCCGGCCGAGGTGACGGCCTGCAGCGATTTTGGCGAGGCCTGCAGCACCATGGCGGCGATGATGTCGTCGCTGTCCGGGTGGTCGGCCAGTTCCGTCTCGATCGCGTCATCGGCTTCGGCCTTGGTTTTCGGAATCTCGATATAGGCTTCCGGACCGCGGTAGCCGTGGCGTTTCTCGTAATCCATCACGCCCTTGCGCAAGGCGATGTAGGCGGCGTCCTGGTCGGCCTTGGTAATGGTGGTGTAGACGTTCAGGCCGCGCGTATACGTGTCTTCCTTGAATTGTTCGTAGACGAGCTGGCGCGCCATTTCCGACACGTATTCCGCGTGCACGCCAAAGGCGCTGCTGTCGGTTTTCACTTTCAGCTCTTCATTCTTGGCTTCCGTGTATTGCTCTGGCGTGATGTAGCCCAGCTGCGCCATGCGCTGCAGGATGTATTGCTGGCGCATGCGCGCGCGTTTCGGATTGACGACGGGGTTGTAGGCCGACGGCGCCTTCGGCAAGCCGGCCAGCATGGCCGCTTCGGCCACGGTCAGGTCCTGGATATTCTTGCCGAAATAGATTTGCGCGGCCGAGGCGAAGCCGTAGGCGCGCTGTCCCAGATAAATCTGGTTCATATACACTTCCAGGATCTGGTCCTTGCTGAGGTTTTTCTCGATCTTCCAGGCCAGCAAGACTTCATACGCCTTGCGTTTCAAGGTCTGTTCGCTGGACAGGAAGAAATTGCGTGCCACCTGCTGCGTGATGGTCGAGGCGCCTTGCTTGGCGCCGCCCGTCAGGTTGTGCAGGGCCGCGCGCGTGATGCCCAGGTAATCGACGCCGCCATGTTCATAGAAGCGGTCATCTTCGATGGCCAGCACGGCTTTCTTCATGACATCGGGAATATCCTTGATGTGCACCATGTTGCGCCGCTCTTCGCCGAACTCGCCGATCAGCACGCTGTCGGAGGTGAAAATCCGCAGCGGCATTTTCGGCTTGTAATCGGTCAGGGTATCGAGCGCGGGCAGGTTCGGATACGCCATGGCCAGGCCGAATACCACCAGCAGCACGCCGACGACGCCCAGGCCCAGGAACGATACCAGGGCCATCAGCAGAAAGCGTTTGGGTTTGCTGCCCTTCTCGGGCGGTTTCGAGCCAGCGTTGCCAGCGGATTTTGAAGATGTCATGCGTGTCATGTCTTTCAGTAAATTTATGCCGGTCAATTATAAGCGAGCTTGCCGGGGTGGCAGCGCGCTGTGGCGCTTGCCGGGGGAGACAGTCGAAACTTGCCGATACTCTATATAAGCGTGTATTGGCCCGCTGGCAACCAGGATTTGGTAACAATTATCCTGCGCCAGATCACGGCCCTGCCAGATAGGCGCCGCGCGCCGCAGACTCCAGCGTGAAATCCATTTACAAGCCAGCGCTGCCGGGACTAGGCTTTCGGATGGCAGGACCTCCTTCCACGCTGACTTTTCTCTATGAAAAACATGTCCATCAGCAGTTTTCTTGGCACGGGCTTGCTGGGCGTCGACATGGCGGACGATGCCGTGCGCGTGGTCGAGTTGAGGCGCCGGCGGGGGAAACTGTCGTGCCGCCATTACGGCAGTTCTGCGCTGGCCGCAGGAGTGATGTTTGAAGGCAATATCGAAGATCTGCAGGGCCTGGCCGATGCCGTGCGCCAGGCTTATCGCGACAGTGGCAGCGGCTGCACCCGCGTGGCGCTGGCCATGCCGGCCACGGCCCTGATCACGCATGCGATCCGCCTGCCTGCCGGATTGCCGGAGGAGCAGCTGGAAATCCTCGTGGAACTGGAAGCGGCGCAATACATGCCGTTTCCGCTGGAAGACGCCAGTCTGGATTTTGTCATGCTCGGCCCCGCGCCGCCGCTTGCCGGCCAGACCGGCAGCGAGATCGACGTGCTGCTGGTGGCGGCGCGGCGCGCCAGCGTGCAGCACCGTCTCGATGCGGCCAAGGCGGCCGGGTTGACGCCGGTCATCATGGATAGCGAGGCGCTGGCCTTGCAGGCGGCGCTCGCGCAGGGCGGCTGGCAAGCCTTGTCCGATGGTGGCGTGGCGTACCAGTTGGCCTGGGGGCTGGCCATGCACCGGTACGCCCGATGAAGACTGTGGCGAAAGTGCCGTGTATCAACCTTTTGCCATATCGCCAGGCGGCACGCCGCAAGCGCATTCAGTGGCTGCTGTGGCAACTGGCCGGCGGGGCGTTGCTGGGATTGCTGCTGGCCCTGGCGGCGGGCGCCTGGCTGCAGCAGCAGCTCGACGCGCAGCTGCGCCGGCAGGACGGTTGGCGCCATCGCATGCAGCAAGTCAATGCCGTCCTCGCCGCGGGCAAGCGGGTGCAGGGCGAGACGGCGGCGCTGCTGCTGCGCCAGCAGGCCATTGCCAGTCTGCAAGAGCAGCGCAATGCCTGGGTGCGCATGCTGGCGGCCCTGGCCCAGGCGATGCCGGCTGGCGTGGCCTTGCACAGTGTGCGTCAGGAAACGGCGATGGTGCGCCTGCAAGGGCAGGCCGTGTCGCAGGACAAGGTCGCGGCATTGCTGTTGGCGCTGGAGCAGGCCGCGCCCTGGTCCCGCCCGGAAGTGCTGGAGGTGCGCGGCGTGGCCGATGGCGCCGTGGAATGGACGATACGGCTGGCTTTGGCACCCGCTGGGCAATCTTAGTCGTGGAGGTTGATCATGCTGAGCTTGAAGACCGCGTCGCTGTGGCCGCTACCGGCGCGCCTCGCTTGCGCCGCCCTGGCCGGTACGCTGGTGGCCGCGCTGCTGCACGCCGTGTGGCTGGCTGGACTGATTGCCGCCGTGCAGGCGGCGCAAGGCGAGGAGGGCCGCTTGCGCACCGATTATCTGGCGGCGCAGGCCAGGGCGAAGCAGTTGCCGCAGTGGCGTGCAGAGCAGCGCCAGGCCGGCGCCGAACTGGCCCTGCTGGAACAGCAATTGCCGGACCAGCAAGCAATGGCGGCGCTGTTGACGGACATTAACGCCGCCGGCCAGGCGCGTGGATTGCAATTTTCACTGTTCAAGCCGGGTGCTGCGCGGCCGCAAGCGCCGTATGTCGCCTTGCCGATCGCCATACAGCTGCGCGGCGGCTATCACGCCATGGGCGCGCTGCTGGCGGACCTGGCGCGCCTGCCGCGCATCGTCACCGTGCATGCGCTGGCCCTGACCCTCGGCAAGGACCGCTTGCTGACCCTCGATGCCGTGCTGCAAGCGTATCGCTTGCCCGAAGCGGGGGAGCTGGCGGCGCAAGCGGTATTGGCACCCAAGGCGGGCGCGCCCGCAGTGACACCAACTTGGCGTCCGCTTGCCGCTGTCGCGCCGCATCCCTACGAGGCCGCCGCCCTGGCTGATCCTTTTAACGCCTTGCCGCCCGCGCCCAGTCAGCAGGGTGGCGTGGCGGGGCCGGACCCGCGGCGAATGCGCGAACCGCTGGAAAGCGTGGCCTTGCCGGCCATCAGCATGGTTGGCAGCGTGCAACAGGATGGGCGCCTGTGCGCATTGCTGCTGGCGGGCCAGCGCGTGTACCGGGTGGCGGTGGGGCAATATCTGGGACCGGACCACGGCCAGGTCACGCAAATCAGTGAACAGGCGCTGCAATACAAGGAGCTGCTGCAGGACTGGGGAGGCGGATGGCGCGAGCGGCGCGGCAGCCTGGCCTTGCAGGTGGCGGGGGCTGCTCCGAAGGCCAGCCTGCCCGAGGCGGCGCCATGAGGCCGCACCGCATGCTCCTGGCCGTGATGCTGTGCCTGCATGCCGGCGGCCTTGCCCAGGAAGCCGTGGTGCAAGTGACGGCGCCGCGCCTGTATGCGGGCGACAAAATCTCCGTCGATTTCCAGAACGTGGGCGTGCGCGCGGCCCTGCACATCCTGGCCGATGCGTCGGGGCAAAACATCATCGCCAGCGACAGCGTGGCGGGCAATGTGACCGTGCGCCTGCGCGACTTGCCGTGGGACCAGGCGCTCGACGTGCTGCTGCAGGCCAAGGGCCTGGACATGCGGCGCAACGGCAACGTGCTGTGGATCGCGCCGCGCGAGGAAATCCTTGCGCGCGAAAAGCTGGAACTGGAACAGCGCGCGCAGATCGCGGAACTTGAACCGTTGCAGTCAGCCATCTTCCAGCTCAATTACCAGAAGGCCGAAGCGTTCCGCACCGTGTTCGGCCTGGACGCGGGGGAAGGGCGCAGCCGGCTGCTGTCGCGCCGTGGCAGCGTGCTGATCGAGCCGCGCACGAATCAGCTGTTCGTCACCGACGTGCCGGCGCGCCTGGAACAGATCCGCCAGCTGATCGCCAAGACGGATATTCCAACGCGCCAAGTAATGATCGAGGCGCGCATCGTCGAGGCGAACGACAGTTTCAGCCGCAACCTGGGCGCGCGCCTGGGTTTTACAGACCAGCGCCTGGCGGCAGGCCAGCTGCCAGGCTTTTCCCTGGGCGGCAGCGGGCGCCGCGCGGCCATCGGCGGCAGCTACCAGGGCGTGGGCGAGGCGACGGGGCAAACGGTGGCCGGCAGCGGCGCTTTCGTGCCGAACACGCAATTCGTCAACTTGCCGGCCGCCAGCATCAATGGCTTGCAGCCGGCCAGCTTCGCCCTGAGCCTGTTTTCAGCGGCCGCCAACCGCTTCCTGAACCTGGAATTGTCCGCGCTGGAAGCGGACGGCCGGGGCAAGATCATTTCCAGCCCCCGCGTGGTGACGGCCGACAAGGTGCTGGCGCTGATCGAGCAGGGCATCGAGCTGCCGTACCAGGTGGCCACCAGCAGCGGCGCCACGTCGATCACGTTCCGCAAGGCGAATTTGCGCCTGGAAGTGACGCCGCAGATCACGCCGGATGGCAACGTGGTGCTGGAAGTGGACGTCAACAAGGATAGCGTGGGCCAGGAAACCCGTTCCGGCTTCGCCATCGACACCAAGCACGTGCGCACGCAAGTGATGGTGGAAGATGGCGGCACGGTGGTGCTGGGCGGTATTTATCAGCAATCCGAACGGGGCACGGACAGCAAGGTGCCGATTCTTGGCGACATTCCCGTGCTCGGTGTTTTTTTCCGCAGCACGGGCCGCAGTCAAGAAAAAACGGAACTAATGGTGTTTATTACGCCGAAAATAGTGGCAGATCGGCCAGCAACACGTTAATGTCACATCTTTACGTTTAAGTAACAATGCAAACGAAAGCGGACTGATGGCGACTATGCGGAATGTATCTTGGGGCAACACTTATTGGAGTCGGGTATCGAATTGGCTGGTCTTGCTGGCGCTGGGCGCCTTGCTGGCCGCATGTGGCGGCGGTGGCGGCGATCCGACCCTGGGTGTCAAGGATGGCGCGAATGCCGGTGTCGGCAGCGTGGTACTGGTGGCTGGCGCAACAACGATTGTGGCATCGGGCGCGGACGGGACGGAAGTCGTGCTGACGGCAGTGGTGAAAAATCCCGGCAATAATGCCATGACTGGCCAGACGGTGACCTTCACCGCCAGTTCCGGCACCATCAGCAACACCAACCGCGTGACGGATGCGAATGGCACGGTGACGGAAAAACTCAGCGTGAAGGGCGATGCGAGCTTGCGCGACATTACCATCAAGGCCAGCAGCGGCGGCGTCGAGTCGGCCCCCGTGGTGGTGAAAGTGGTGCCTGTCACCTCGGGTATTGCCAGCTTGCTGCTGACCTCTTCCGGCGGCACTCTGGCGTCGTCGGGCGGTACCGCCGTCAACATGATCGCCTTTGTCAAAGACGCCAACAATGCCGTCGTGCCCAATGCCAGTGTGACATTCAGTGCCGATTCGGGCGCGCTGGGTGCGACAAAGGTCAATACCAATGCGCAGGGACAGGCGCTGGTCAGCCTGAATACGGGGGGCGACGCCAGCTTGCGCACGATCAAGGTCACGGCCAGCGCAGGCGCGCAGACGGCCAGCACGGACATCGGCGTCAGCGGCACCCGGCTGGTCATCAGTGCCTTTTCGACGGTGAACCTGAAGACGAGCACCGACATGGTGGTCAAGCTGGTCGATTCGAGCGGCAATCCCCTCGTTGGCAAACCGGTGACATTCAGCGCCCGCAGCAATGCCATCACGGTCAAGGGCGGCGGCGCCAGTCCCGCGCTGACGGACAACAACGGCCAGCTGGTGTTGACCTACAGCGCCCAGGCGGGCAGCAGCGACAGCATCAGCGTCAAGGCGCAGGGTGACAGCGTCGTCTTGCCAATTGCAATCAATGCTTCGAACTTCACGATCAATGCCGTGTCGGGTGGCAATGTTGCCTTGACCACCCTGAACACGAACACCTGCTATGCGGTGACGGTGCATAGCGATGTGGCTGGCGTGCCACAAACGGGCAATGTGCGTTTCAGTACGTCGCGCGGCGGCATCTACCAGGACGCCGCCTGCGGCACGCCATTGCAGGCGCCGCTGGCGCTGGTGGGCGGCAATGCCATCGCCTACGTACAGGCCAGCGGCGCCGGCCTGACCGCCCTCACGGCGAAGTACGAAGACAGCGGCGCCTCGGTACAGTCGGAAGTGGAGTTCGTTGCGCCACTGACGGCCCAGGCCACGATCAGCCTGCAAGCCGACCCGGCGGTCATCGGCGCCAATACGGCCGGCAGCACGGCGCAACGCAGCGCCTTGCGCGCCATCGTGCGCGATGGCACGGCGGAAAACAACCTGGTCAAGAATGCACAGGTGAGCTTTTCGATCCAGAACGATGCCAGCAATGGTTCCCTGAGTTCGCCTTCGCTGGTTGCCACCGACAGCGATGGCGTGGCCACGGTCAGCTACATCGCGGGGCAGGGCACCACCGGTGTCGATGGCGTCGTTGTCAAAGCGCAACTGCAGGGTGTGTCGAGCAATGCGGCCACGGTCAAGCTGACGGTGACGAAAAAATCGCTGTTCATCAGCGCCGGCAGCGGCAACGCGCTGGATGCCTCCGACAGCAGCACCTACCGCAAGACGTATAGCGTGTTTGTGACGGACGCCGCCGGCAACCCCGTGCCGGACGTGATCATCACGGCAGCCGCCTGGCCACGCTATTATTACAAGGGTTATCTGCAATACTCTCAGGCTGCCCAGTCGTGGGTGGTGGCAGCCGCGTTGAAGTGCGACAATGAAGACCGGGACCGCAGCGGCACCTTCAATCCGAATAACGACCTTAATCTGAATGGCCGTCTGGACCCGGGCATTCCGCTCAATCTGTCGACCGGCGGCAAGACCGACAGCTCGGGAACGGCGCTCGTCACCCTGACTTATCCGCGTGACAGGGCCCACTGGCTGGACGTCGAATTGACGATTCGCGGCAATAGTTCCGGGACGGAGGCAACTTATGTCGGTTACACTTTGCTTCCGGGGCTGGCCACGGACTTTAACCGCGTGGATATTTCACCGCCAGGCGTCATTAGTCCGTATGGGCAAGCCACTGATTGTCGTAATCCAAATTAACTGTCGCAGCAAATGCAAAATCTGTTTTTAGTAGGCCTCATGGGCGCAGGCAAAACCACGATCGGGCGCATCCTGGCCCGCAAGCTGGGCTTGCGCTTTGTCGATTCCGACCACGAAATCGAAGCACGCACGGGAGCGACCATCCCGTGGATCTTTGAAATCGAGGGCGAGGCCAGCTTTCGCCGGCGCGAGGCCGAGGTCATCCGCGACCTGAGCGCCCAGCAAGGTATCGTCATGGCCACGGGCGGCGGGGCCATCCTCAACGCCGACAGCCGCGCCTACCTGAAGGAACGGGGCACGGTCGTCTACCTGCGCGCCAGCGTCAGCAACATCCTCGCGCGCACCAGCCACGACAAGAACCGTCCCCTGCTGCAGACGGCCGACCCGCGCCGGAAGCTCGAAGAATTGACGGCGCAGCGCGAGCCCCATTACATGGAAGTGGCCGACATTGTGATCGACACGGGCCGTCCTAACGTACAATCGATGGTTCAGACCATCCTGATGCAGCTGGCCAGCCTCGAATGCGAGGCCTCGCCCAATTGCGTCATTCATGCAGAGCCTTCGATGAACGAGCAATCCAAAATGTTGTTGAGCGTAGACCTCGACGAACGCAGTTATCCGATCGCCATCGGTCCTGGCCTGCTGGCCGACGCCGACGCGCTGCTGCGCCATATCAGCGGCCACAAGGTGGCCATCGTCACCAATACCACCGTCGCGCCGCTGTACCTGGGCCGCCTGCAGGCGGCGCTTGCCAGCGACGGCCGCGAAGTGATCAGCATCGTCCTGCCGGATGGCGAAGAATATAAAAACTGGGCCAGCCTGATGCAGATCTTCGACGCGCTGCTGGCCAATAAATGCGACCGCAAGACCACCCTGGTGGCGCTGGGCGGCGGCGTGATCGGCGACCTGACCGGCTATGCGGCAGCGAGCTACATGCGCGGCATCGGCTTCGTGCAGGTGCCTACCACCCTGCTGGCGCAGGTTGATTCCTCCGTCGGCGGCAAGACGGGCATCAACCACCCGCTGGGCAAGAACATGATCGGCGCCTTCTACCAGCCGCGCGCCGTGATCGCCGATACCTCGACCCTGGAAACCCTGCCGGCACGCGAGCTGTCGGCGGGCCTGGCCGAAGTGATCAAGCATGGCGCCATCATCGACGCGGCCTTCTTCGACTGGATCGAGGCGAACATGCCCAAGCTGATGGCGCGCGACAAGGGCGCCCTCGCGTATGCGATCGCCCGCTCGTGCGAAATCAAGGCTGACGTGGTGCGCCAGGACGAGCGCGAAGGCGGCTTGCGCGCCATCCTGAATTTCGGTCACACCTTCGGCCACGCCATCGAGGCCGGCCTCGGTTACGGCCACTGGCTGCACGGCGAAGCCGTCGGCTGCGGCATGGTCATGGCGGCCGATCTGTCGTGCCGCATGGGCTATATCGACCAGGCTGCCGTCGAGCGCGTGCGCAAACTCGTCGCCGCCGCCGGCCTGCCGGTCAAGGCGCCGGACCTCGGTGTCGAGCGCTGGCTGGAATTGATGGAGGTCGACAAGAAGAACGAGGGCGGCGCCATCAAGTTCATCCTGTTGCAACCGCTGGGCAGCCCGAACATCACGTCCGCGCCGCATGAGCTGGTGCTGGCCACCCTGGCCGCCGGAGTGCAATAACATGCTGCCCGAAGACTTCCTCGCTCCCTATGCAGCCCATTCGGCACAGGGGCAGGGACGTCGTTTTGCCGAGGCGCCGCACGCCTCGCGCAGCCAGTTCCAGCGCGACCGCGACCGCATCATCCATTCCTCGGCCTTCCGCCGCCTCGAATACAAGACGCAGGTCTTCCTCAACCACGAGGGAGACCTGTTCCGCACGCGCCTGACGCACAGCCTGGAAGTGGCGCAGGTCGGGCGCTCGATCGCGCGCAACCTGCGCCTCAATGAAGACCTGGTGGAAGCCATCGCGCTCGCGCATGACCTGGGCCACACGCCGTTCGGCCACGTGGGCCAGGACGTGCTCAATGAATGCATGCAGGAGCATGGCGGCTTCGAGCACAACCTGCAAAGCCTGCGCGTGGTCGACACGCTGGAAGAGCACTACGGCGCCTTCGATGGCTTGAACCTGATGTTCGAGACGCGCGAAGGCATCTTGAAACACTGCTCGCTGACGCATGCGCGCGAACTGGGTCCCGTGGCGCAGCGCTTCATCGACCGCACGCAACCGACCCTGGAAGCGCAGCTGACCAACCTGGCCGATGAAATAGCCTACAACAGCCACGATATCGATGACGGCCTGCGTTCCGGCCTGATCACCATCGCGCAGCTGGAAGAGGTGGAATTCTTCGGCCGCCTGTGGCGCGACGTGCAGCAGGCGTTCCCCGGCCTGTCGGGCCGGCGCGCCATCTATGAAACCCTGCGCCGCCTGATCACGGCCCTGGCCGACGATCTGATCGTCACCTCGACCAGCCTGATTGCCGATGCCGCGCCACGCGACGTGAACGAAGTGCGCGCCAGTGCCCCGCTGATCCGTTTTTCGGACGCCATGCGCAAGGATGCGACGGACCTGAAACGCTTTTTACGGGCGAACCTGTATCGCCACTACCAGGTCAACCGCATGCGCGTAAAGGCCAGCCGCATCGTGCGCGAACTGTACGACAGCTTCATGGCCGAACCGGCCCTGCTGCCGCCCGACTACCAGCTCAAGGATGGCGACGTCACGCAGCAGGCGCGCAAGATCGCCGACTACATCGCCGGCATGACGGACCGCTACGCGATCCGCGAGCATCGCCGGCTGTATTCGCTCGACGAGTTGTAACGGTCCCTGCGGGCACTGACCTGCCCGCGCGGCGCTGCATGTCGGGTTACGCCGTTCCGGCTAACCCGACCTACCAATGCAAGCGGTCATGGGGGAATCCGACCTACTCCGCATTGTCGATCCTGTCAATTGGCATGATCAACTAGGTCCCCGCACTATCACCCCAATACCCCCGCAGCACCTTCTTTTCTATCATGGCAGCAAGTCAACAAGGGCTTGCCGCCCATAGTCAAGGAGAGTGTCATGATTGAATCGCGCCGCAGTTTCTTGCGCGCCTTGCCAGCCGTAACCATCGGTGCGGCCATCGCGCCGCTGCCAAGCACGGCGGCCACCAAGGGCGAAGGCGGCCAGCGTTGGGCGATGGTGGTCGATGTGCAGAAGTGCATCGGCTGCCAGGCTTGCACGGTCTCCTGCATCATGGAAAACGCCGTACCGGAAAACAGCTTCCGCACCGTCGTCTCCACCTATGAAGTGAGGGAAGAGAACCGCTGCGGCACCTACATGCTGCCGCGCCTGTGCAACCACTGCGCCAATCCCCCCTGCATTCCCGTCTGTCCCGTGGGCGCCACCTTCCAGCGCAAGGATGGCGTCGTCGTTGTCGATGGCGACCGCTGCGTGGGCTGCGCCTACTGCGTGCAGGCGTGTCCTTACGACGCGCGCTTCATCAACCACGAAACGGGCAAGGCCGACAAATGTACGTTCTGCGCGCACCGCGTCGACGAAGGCCTGCTGCCGGCCTGCGTGGAAACCTGCGTGGGCGGCGCGCGCATCTTCGGCGACCTCAATGACCCGGAAAGCCTGGTGCACCAGCTGCTCACCGAGAACAAGGTGAAGGTGCTCAAACCCGAGCAGGGCACCCAGCCCCACGTATTTTATTTGGGACTGGACACGCGCTTCGCCGGCCACGTCGAAGGCGAAGCGACTCTTTGGCAACCGAGCAAACACGGGAAATAAACCATGGACAGCCACATCACCGAAATTGTCAACGTCACGCGCGAAGCGGCATGGCTGCCGTGGGCGGTGCAGTATTTTTTCCTCATCGGCCTCAGTTACGGCAGCTTCATGCTGACCTTGCCGTATTTTGTTTTCGGCCGCAAGGCGTATGAACGCCTGGGGCGCATCGCGCTGCTGGCGTCCCTCGTGTGCGGCATGACGGCGCCCGTGGCGCTGCTGGCCGACCTGCACGGGCCGGGCCGCTTCTACCATTTCTATATCTACTTCCAGCCGCAATCGTGGATGTCGTGGGGCTCGTTCTTTATTCCCCTGTATCTGGGTTGCCTGATGCTGTACGCGTGGCTGGCGCTGCGGGTGGATTTTGCCACGCGAGGGCAGGGACATGACCGACTTGCCTTTGCCTATCGCCTGCTGGGGCGCGGTGGCGCCGCATCGCGCAAGGCCATCGTCAGCGCCGCCGCCTTCACCTTTCTGGCCGCCTTCGTGGTGGGCCTGTACACGGGCATGGAAGTGATGGTGGTGCGTGCCCGTCCGCTGTGGTTCACGCCCTTCCTGCCGGCGCAATTTGCGGCCACGGCCTTTGTTGGCGCCGTGGGCCTGGCGCTGCTGTTCAACCGCTTCCTGCCGGGCCGCGAGCAGGCGCTGGAAGTATCGCTGAACCGCGCGCTGGCCCTGTCGCTGGCGCTGGTGCTGGCGCTGGGCGGCGGCTGGCTGTTCGTCAGTCTCTCCGGCGTGAGCGCCAGTCACAGCATGGCCTTTACCCAGGTGGCCGGCATGCCGCAATGGCAGTTCACGGCCGTCTGGGCCGTGCTGTCGTCCATCGTGCCGATGGCCCTGGCCATCTGGCGCCCTGCCAGCAGTGGCCTGGTCAACGGCCTGATCGCGCTGCATAGCGCCTGGATGATGCGCTGGACGATCTTCATCGGCGGCCAGACGATCCCGAAAACGGGCGCGGGCCTGTACGACTACCACCTGCCGATGGGGAACGACGGCTTGATGGGGATTATCGGCACGGCCGGCCTGTGGATCGCGCTGCTGTTGCTGATGCTGGAATTTTTGCCATGGGCCGGACGCATGCTGCGCAACCGTCCCGCCATGGCCATGCACTGAGGAGTTAGAAATGAACGAACGCACAAACAACGACGACCGCAACGACGTCCCTGAAGACGACAATGAAAAACGCCGCAAGCTGCTGCGCTATGGCGCCATCGGCGGTGGCCTGGCCGCGTTTGCCGCCAGCTTTTCCACGACGGCCGGCCGCATGGTTGACCACGCGCTGGGTAAAGATAAACCTGTGCAGAAACTGCACGGCAATTCGCTGCCGCCCGAGTTTTCCGTCGACACGGCCACGGGCAAGCTGACCGTCAATCCGGACCAGCAGGTCAGCTACACCATGTGCATGGGCTGCACCACGTTTTGCGGCGTGCGCGTGCGCCTCGATAAAAAAAGCGGCAAGGTCTTGCGCGTGGCGGGCAATCCGTACAGCCCTCTGTCGGCCGACCCTGCGCTGCCATATCAAACCTCGATACGCGACAGCTTCGTGTCGCTGTCGCGCTTCCAGGAAAAGGGCTTGAAAGGCCGCTCGACGGCTTGCGGCCGGGGCAACGGCGTGCTGGAACAGATGGAGTCGCCGTTCCGCGTGCTGGCGCCCATGAAGCGCGTGGGCCCGCGCGGCGGCGGCCAGTGGGAGCCGATCGCTTTCGATCAACTGGTCAAGGAAGTGACGGAAGGCGGCGACCTGTTTGGCGAAGGCCACGTACAGGGCTTGCGCGCCTTGCGCGAGCTGGAAAAGCCGATCGATCCGGCGCAGCCGGAACTGGGCCCGCAAGTAAACCAGGTGGGCCTGATGTGCAGCACGGACGATGGCCGTCTGGCGTTTGGCACGCGCTTTTTCAAGCAGTCGTACGGCAGCTTAAACCTGGTCAACCACGGCTCGTATTGCGGCGGCGCCTACCGCAGCGGCTCGGGCGCCATGTTCGGCGACATGAAGAAAATGCCGCATGCGAAAGTGGACCTGGAAAACACGGAGTTCTGCATTTTCGTCGGCACGGCGCCGGGTAATGCGGGCAATCCGTTCAAGCGCCAGGGCACCCTGATCGCGAAAGCCCGTTCGGGCAAGCGCGAATTCAGCTACGTCGTCGTCGATCCCGTGCTGACGAATGCGGACAGCCTGGCCGCGGGCGACCGCAGCCGCTGGGTGCCGATCAAGCCGGGCACGGACGGCGCGCTGGCCATGGCCATGATCCGCTGGATCATCGAGCACGAACGCTATGACCGCAACTTCCTCGTGCAGCCGAACCTGAAGGTGGCGGAAGCGGCGGGCGAGGCCGCCTGGTGCAACGCCACGCATCTGATCATCAACGAAAAGGGCCATCCGCGCGATGGCCGCTACCTGCGCGCGTCGGACATCGGTGCGGTGGAGCTGGCGGAAGAAGAGCGCTACAAGGATGGCGACGCCTTCTGCGTGATCGACGCCGCCACGCAAGCGATCGTGCCGCACAATGCCGCCAAGGGCGAGGCACGCCTGTTCTTCGACGGCCCGCTGGACGTGGCCGGCGCGCCGCTGCACCTGAAGACGGCGATGACGATGCTCAACGAAGAAGCGCAGCGCCACAGCATGGGCGAGTATTCGGCCGCCTGCGGCATCGGGCGCGACATCATCGAAGGCCTGGCGCAGGAACTGACCAGCCATGGCAAGCGCGCGGCCGTCAATGCGCACGGCGGCATGATGTCGGGCGCCGGTTTCTATAACGCCTATGCGCTGGTCATGCTCAATACCCTGATCGGCAATTTGAACCGCAAGGGCGGCACCCTCGTCAATGGCGGCAGCTTCAAGGATGCGGGACCCGGTCCGCGCTATAACCTCGAGAGTTTCGACGGCGAGATCAAGGCGGCCGGCATGCCGATCGGACGCAATGTGCCGTATGAAAAAACCTCGGAATTCAAGCTGAAGAAAGAAGCGGGCAAGGCTTATCCGGCCAGGGCGCCGTGGTATCCGAACGCGCCCGCGCTGGCCACCGAATGGCTCACCAGCGCCATGAACGGCTATCCCTATACTTTGAAGGCGCTGATACTGTGGAGCTGCAATCCCGTCTACGGCATCACGGGCTTGCGCGCGCAGATCGGCAAGGAGCTGGCCGATCCGAAGAAGATTCCCCTGATCGTCGCCATCGACCCCTTCATCAATGAAAGCTCGGCCTTTGCCGACTACCTGCTGCCCGATACCTTGCTGTATGAAAGCTGGGGCTGGGCTGGCGCCTGGGGCGGCATGCCCGTCAAAATGAGCACGGCGCGCTGGCCCGTGGTCGAACCGCGCGTGCAAAAGACACCGGACGGCCAGACCATCTGCATGGAATCGTTCTTCATCGCGCTGGCCAAAACGATGGCCTTGCCCGGCTTCGGCCCGGACGCCTTGCAGGACATGGATGGCCAGCGCTTTCCCCTGCAGCGCGCGGAAGACTGGTATCTGCGCGGCGGCGCCAACATCGCCTGGCAGGGAAAAACGTCCGTGCCTGACGCGAGCGACGACGACATCGACCTGTCCGGCGTAGCGCGCATCCGTCCCGAGCTGGAACGTACCCTGAAGCCGGAAGAGTGGCGCAAGGTGGCCTTCATGCTGGCGCGGGGAGGGCGCTACCAGAGCTATGGCGAGATGTTCGGCCTGCGCCTGCCGCCACCGGCGAATGCCAAGGCGCCGGCTGCTCCTGTGCCCGTGACCGACGAGACGCCGTATCCGCAGGACTGGTCCACGCACCGTTATCTGAAACCGATGATGCTATACAACGAGGGCCTGGGTGTGAGCAAGAACAGCTTGAGCGGCAAGCGTTTCCCTGGTACGCCCGCGTGGAGAGTGGCGGCGTTTGCCGATGGCACGCCCGTGCGTAAAACCTATCCGGCCAGCGAATGGCCGTTCGAGTTGATCAGTTTTAAGTCGGCGTTGCAAAACTCGTACAGCATCGGCGCGCGGCGCTTGCGCGGCATCCATCCCGACAACCCGGTCGCCGTGCACCCTGACGACGCGGCCCGCTTGAAGCTGCAAAATGGCGACGTGATTTACCTGGAAACGCCGGGCGGCAAGGCCCGGGCGACGGTGATGCTGCGCCACGGCGTGCAGCGCGGCGTGATCGCCATCGAGCACGGTTTCGGCCACAAGGAGCACGGCGCGCGCGCCCACCGCATCGGCAAGTCGCGCCAGCCCGATGAACCGGCCATCGGCGCGGGCATCAACTTGAACGACCTGGGCTTGACGGATCCGAGCCGCGGCGACAAGAACGTGTTTGTCGATCCCGTCTCGGGCACGTCGGTGCGGCAGGGACTGCCGGCGCGTATCGTGCGGACTTAGATTTGTCCACTAGTTGGTAGGTCGGATTAGCGTAGCGTAATCCGACAGACAGCCTAAATCGCCCCACCCGCCATCAGCAGCCGGGCCACCTCGGCTGCTGAATGCAGGCCCAGTTTTCCCATCGTGTTATGGCGGTGCACCTGCACCGTCTTGTCGCTGATGCCCAGTTCGCGGGCGATGACTTTCGATGCTTTGCCTTCGGCCATCAGCAGCGCCACTTCGCGTTCGCGTGCCGTCAATGTCGCCAATGCTGCCTGTGCCGTATTTGTGCTGGCGGCGCTGCGGCTTTCTTCCACGCTGCGGGCCACGGCGCGCGAGACGGCGTCCAGTAGCACCTGGTCCTTGCATGGCTTTTCCAGAAAATCGCAGGCGCCTGCCTTCATCGTCTGCACGGCCATGGCCAGGTCGCCGTGGCCGCTGAGGAAAATCACGGGCAGCGCGATCGCGTGGCGTGATAGTTCCTGCTGCAATTCCAGCCCGCTCATCAAAGGCATGCGCACGTCGAGCAGCAAGCAGCCGGGCGCATGGCCCTCATAGCGCTGCAGGAAATCGCGCGCCGACTCGAACGTCTGCACTTGCCAGCCGGCCGAATCGAACAGATAGGCCAGCGAGCGGCGCATGGCGGCATCGTCATCGACGACAAAGATGATGGCATCGCTTTCATTCATGGTGTTTCCTCTTGCATTTCCTTGTGCGCTTCCATATGCGTATCTTCAGGGAGCCGGAACCAGACCGTCAAGCCTGGCGCATCAGCGTTGGCGTGCGCCGACAGGCTGCCGCCGAACGATTCGATGATGCTTTTGCTGAGTGACATGCCCAGTCCCAGGCCTTCGGCTTTGGTGGTAAAGAACGGTTCGAACAATCGCGCCATCTGCGCTGCCGGCAGGCCGCATCCCGCGTCGCGCACGGCTACCGTGCAGGCGCCGTTTTCGCGGTGCAGCAGCACGCCGATCGGATGCTGCGGATTGCCGTTTTCCACCTGCGCATCGAGCGCATTTTTCAGCAGATTGAGCAGCACCTGCTGCACTTGCTGCGGGTCGGCCAGCACGCGCGCGTCAAGATTGCTGCCTTCGTGGTTCCAGCTGATATGCGCGTGCGGATGGGCGGCGCGGAACAGCGATACGGCTTGCTCGACGGCGTCGGCCAGGGCGAAGGCCGTGCTGTGCGCGGGACGTTTTTGCGCCATCGTGCGGATGTGGCGGATGATGGCGCCCGCGCGTTCGCTTTGCGTGGCGATTTCCTGCGCGCCGTCGAGCAGGGGCGCCGCGTCGAGCCGGCCCGCCGTGATGCGGCGCGCCATGCCGCGCGCGAAATTGCCGATGGCCGCCAGCGGCTGGTTCAATTCGTGCGCGATGGCGCTGGCCATTTCGCCCAGGATCGCCAGGCGCGCCGTGTGGTCGAGCGTGGCCTGGCGCTGGCGCGCCTGTTCTTCCAGCGCGCGCTGCTGGTGCTGGGCCGCGCGCAATTGCTCCGTGCGCCGGCTGACCAGGTATTCCACGCGCACCGTGTGCACGGCCCAGGCAATAAGTAGGGCCAGCACCAGCAGCATCCAGCCCCAGTAGCGGCGCAGCGCCGTCTCGAACGTCAGCTTGTCCAGATAGGCGTAGGGGCCGATGTGCAAGTCGCGGAACAGTTCATCGACGATCTGGTAATCGCTGGGCACCGTCCAGCTGTAGCCTTCATCGGTGCGCGGCATGGCCAGCAGGGCTTGCGCCACTTTTTTCGCCAGCGCGGGCGGCGTCTGGCGCAGGGCCACGAAGGGCCAGTCCGGATACAGGCGCGACGAGCTGGCGCAGCGAAAGCCGGGTATCGGGCGCGTGGTGATCACGCGCAGTTCCTCGGCGCGCACTTCGCCGCGCGCCACCATCTGTTCCAGCAGGCAGGTGCGCACGATGCCCGCATCCATGTGCCCCGACCGCACGGCGTCGACGATCTGCTGCGAGGGAAAACCGCTGTAGCGCAGGCTGGCAAAATCGTGCGCGGGATCGATGCCCGCTTCGCGCAGTTCGCGCGCGGCGATCTGGTAGCCGCCAAAGGCGTCGGGCGCCACGGCCATCACATTCTTTCCCGCCAGGTCGGCCAGGTCATGCAGCGGCGACGCGCTGCGCACGACGATGGCCGAGCCGATGGCCTGGCGCGGCGAGTCCGTCCATGGTGATTCCAGGGTGGCGATGCGGCTGGCGCCGTCGCTGTGTTCGAGCGCCACGTAGTGGCCGCTGCTGGTGATGGCGAAGGCGATCGCCTGCGTTTGCACGGCGCGCGTCAGGCCCGCCTGGTCGTAGTCGGCCAGGATGAAACGGATGCCGGGAATGCTGGCCTGCAGGTGGCGCGTCACGTACGACCAGTCCTGCTGCACGGCGTCGCCGCCCTTGTAGGCGAGTACGCCTATTCTCACTTCCGGCAGCGCCGTGTCGGCATGCACTGGCGAGAACAGGATCGCCAGCGTCAGTACGGCAAGCCTGCGCACTAGAACATGCTGCGCTGCGCCGAACGCGCATCGCCGAACAGGTCCAGCAGCAGTTTCTTGATCGGGGCGGGCAGCGGCGCATCGGCGATTTTCGCGCCGTCGTACCAGACGTGCGTCGCTTCTCCTGCCAGCGCCAGACGGCGCGCCACGGTGATGCGGCAGGGGACGATGTGCAGCTTGTAGTGGGTGAAGACGTGGACGATGGGCAGCAGCCGTTCCTGTGATTCGATTTCGCCGAACGGCGCCACGGCGCGCGCCAGTGCCTGCTGGTCGATGTCGCGTGGCGAGTCTTCATCGGCCAGCACGTGGCCATCGAGTTCGGGCAAGGACAGCAAGCCGCCCCAGATGCCCGAACCGGGACGCTGTTCCAGCAGCACCTGGCCATCGTCGATGATGACGAGCATGACGGCGTGTTTTTCCGGGCTGGTTTTCTTCGGTTTGCGCACAGGTAAGTCTTTAACCCGATCGGTGGCGTAGGCCACGCAGCGCGGCTGCAAGGGGCAGCGGCCGCAATCGGGGCTGCTGCGCGTGCACAGGGTGGCGCCAAAGTCCATCAGGCCCTGCGTGTAGGCTTCGATGCCCGTTTCAGGCAGCAGCGCTTCGGCGCGGCGCCACATGGCTTCCTCGACCCGTTTTTCGCCGGGATAGGCATCGATGCCGAACGTGCGCGCGAACACGCGCTTGACATTGCCATCCATGATGGCAGCGCGCGTGCCGCTGGAAAACGCGGAGATGGCGGCGGCCGTCGAGCGGCCGATGCCTGGCAGGTCGGCCAGCAGGGCCGGGTCGCTGGGGAACACGCCGTCGTATTCGGCCACCACGCGCTGCGCGCACTTGTGCAGGTTGCGCGCCCGCGTGTAGTAGCCAAGGCCGCTCCACTGCGCCATCACGTCTTCGACGGGCGCGCTAGCGAGGTCGTGCAGGGTGGGGAAGCGTTCGAGGAAGCGCGCGTAGTAGCCGAGCACGGCGGTGACCTGCGTTTGCTGCAGCATGATTTCGGACAGCCAGATCAGGTAGGCGTCGCGCGTGTTTTGCCAGGGCAGCGCGTGGCGGCCATGCTGCTTTTGCCAGGCGATGACGGTGGCGGAAAAAGTCGGGTCGACATAATCTTCAAAAGGTGCCATGCCCGTGGCGGGCGAGAGCGGATGCAGCAAACGTTTCATGCAGGGTTCCAGTGTTCTGTTGTCTATGTTGTGCTGGCCGCACGCAAAGTGGCCAGCAATTGCGCCAGTTGCGCCTTGTCGCGTTCGAGCGCCGCCAGGCTGGCCTCGAAGCCGGTGATTTTCTGTTCCAGGCTGCCCGTGGCGTCATGGATGCGCTGGATCGAGGCAAAGCGCAGTTTCAGCTGTTCCTTGTACTCGACGATCTGCGCTTCCAGGGGCGCCATGATGACTTTCAGCCAGGCGCTGGCGTCGTCATTGGCATTGGTGAAACTGCGACGCACGCGCGAGGCGATGGTGTCGAAGAATTTTTCCATCAGCACGACGCGGCTGGTGGTGAGCAGGGTCGCCGTGCCGAACTGCTTATGGTAGACGGCTTCGATGTCGGCGATCTCCTGGCGGTAGCGGGCCAGCGAAAACGGCATCGGCAAGGCCAGCGCCAAGCCATGTTCGGAAGCGAATTTGCGGTACATCACGTTCATCATTTCCGTGATCTCGGCCGTCTTGCCTTCCGAACGGTCCAGGTTGCTGGCGATGCGCTCGAAATACTGGCGCACGGCTTCGCGCAGGCCCGTGAAAAAGCGGCTGCGCTGCATGGCGGCGCGCACGCCATCGATATCGTCGCGCACGATGTCCATGCCCAGGCTTGTGTACAGCTCCGTCGACAGGCGGGTAAACACGGCGCGCGTCGCCTGCAGCTTGAACAGGCTGCTGTCGAATTCCTTCTTCTCGATATCGATGCGCCGCATCATGTGCGCGATCACGCTCTGGTTCTTGCCGCGCAGGCTGTGCAGCTCGTGCAGCTGCTCGGCGATGCCGCGCGCGCGGGCCGCCGCCTGCACCTGCTGCGCCGCTTCGATGGCGTCCAGGTCGAACGCCAGCTGGCGCCGGATGATGTCCTTGCGCGCGGGGATCAGCTCCTCGAACAGGGCCGTCTCCAGCGGCAGCAGGCGGCTCTTTTCCAAAAGCGCCGCATCGCCGTTGATCTTGCCCACCAGGGCTTTTTGCGCCGAGACGGGAAACACCTGACTCGCGTCCAGCGTCAACAGATGCGCCACGCTGGCCTGCTGGCGTTCGATCGCTTGCGCCACCTCGGCATCGCCGCGCAATTCGTCCCACATGCTGTCGATCTTGTTGAGCACCACCAGGCGCCCCGCGCCGGCGCCGATATGGTTGCGCCATACCTCGATATCGCTGCGTGTGACGCCCGTGTCGGCCGCCAGGATGAACAGCACCGCGTGCGCATTCGGGATCAGGTTCAGGGTCAGTTCCGGTTCCGTGCCGATGGCGTTCAAGCCCGGCGTGTCGAGGATGACCAGGCCCTGTTTCAGCAGCGGATGGGGGAAGTTGATGATGGCGTGGCGCCACATGGAGATTTCCACCTGGCCGTCCTCGTCGAGCATGGCGGGAGCATCCGCGTCGTCGGCGTCGTACAGGCCGTAGCGCGCCGCTTCCTCGACGCTGACTTTTTTCGTCAGGCTGACCTGGCGGATCGCTTCCTGCATGTCGCCGCCGGCCTCGATATTCAGGGGCAGAATGGTCCAGGCGGCGGGCAGGTCGCGGTAGTCGCTGGTCGACAGGTTCTGCGCGCGCGTCTCGATGGGCAGCAGCCGGATCGAGGGCGGCCAGGCCGTGTCGTACAGCAGCTCGGTGGGGCACATGGTGGTACGTCCCGCGCCCGATGGCAGGATGCGCTGGCCGTAGCCGGCAAAGAAGATGGCGTTGATCAGCTCGGATTTGCCGCGCGAAAATTCCGCCACGAAGGCGACGGATAAACGGTCGTCGAGCAGGCGGGAGCCACAGCGCGCCAGGCGCAGCGCTGAGGCGCCGTCGACCAAGCCCGCCGCGCTGGCGGCTTGCCGGTATGCCTGCAAGGCGGCCTGTACGTCCTGCCGCCATGCGCTGTATTGTTCCAGGTCTCTGACCATCTGCTCCCCTTTACCTATGACTTACTTTTGACAGTTCACGCAGTAGAACGTGGAACGCTGTCCCTGCACGATCTGGCGGATAGTCGCGCCGCACACGCGGCAGGGCTTGCCCGCGCGGTTGTACGTGAAATACGTCTGCTGGAAGTAGCCGGACTGGCCATTCACGCCGATGAAGTCGCGCAGGGTGCTGCCGCCCTGCACGATGGCTTCGGCCAGCACGTCGCGGATCGCCTGCGCCAGTTTTTCGTAGCGCGCCAGACCGATGCGCCGCGCTGGCGTCTTCGGGTTGATCCCCGCGCGGAACAGGCTTTCGGAACAATAGATATTGCCCACGCCGACGACGATGTCGCCCGCCATCAGCACCTGCTTGATGTTGGTGCCCTTGTTGCGCGTTTTTTCGAACAGCAGCTGGCCCGTGAAGCCGCCTTCCAGCGGTTCCGTGCCCAGGCCGCGCAGCAGCGCGTGGCCGTCCAGCGGGCCGTCGGCCTCGTCGTGCCACAGCACGGCGCCGAAGCGGCGCGGATCCGTCATGCGCAGCACCTGGCTGCCGCCGTCCGCATCTTCCACGACGAGGTCGAAATGGTCATGCTTTTGCGCTTCCGTCCCCGTCGGCAGCACGCGCAAATGGCCCGACATTCCCAGGTGGATGATCAGGGTGCCGTGGCGGAAGTGGATCAGCAGGTATTTGCCGCGCCGCCCCGTCAGGCCGATGGTTTGCCCCGACAATTGTTCGCCCAGGGCAGGGGGGAAGGGCCAGCGCAAGCCGTCGCGGCGCAGCACGACGGAGCGCACGGCGCGCCCTTCGAGGTGGGGCGCGACACCGCGCCGTGTGACTTCGACTTCTGGCAATTCTGGCATAGGGCTCGAATGGTTGAAAACCGGGTAAAAAAACAGGCGGCTTGCCGGCCGAGGGCTGGCCCTGGCAAGCTACGCCGCCACGACGTATATATTTCGTTACATACGTGAAGTACGCGATAGCCGCGTTGGGCGTAGAATCAAACTTTGCCGTTTAGCCAGGATTAGCCTTTGAAAAACGCTTTCGCCATTGTAACCTTGTCCGCCCTGATGGCCACGCATGCCATGGCACAGACGCCTGTCGCCCCTGCCGATGCCGCGGCCAGCCCCTCTGCGTCCGCGACCGCCGCGGCGCAGGAAGAGGGCACCGAGTCCAAGGTGGACGCCAAAGCAGACGCCAAGGCGGATGGCTTGCCCAAGGTCGAATTGAGCAGCGACCTGCTGTACAAGCTGACCCGCGCGGAAATGGAATTCAAGAGCGGGCAGTGGCAAGGGCCGTACGTGACGATGATGGTGGCGGCGCAGCAGACGCGCGATCCGCGCCTGGCGCGCCGCGCGTCCGAAATGGCGCTGGCCGCCAAGCAGGGCAGCGAAGCGCTGGCGGCCATCCGCCTGTGGCGCGAGCTGGCGCCCGACTCGGACGAGGCAACGCAATTCTTCCTTGGCTTTGTCGTCCTGACCGACAAGATCGAGGAAGCGGAACCGATCTTCGCCGAACGCCTGGCCAATGCGCCGGGTGGCGCGCGTGGCGTGGCCCTGTTCCAGATGCAGCAGATTTTGTCGCGCTCGAATGACAAGCTGTATGCCTATTCGATGATGACGCGCCTGGTGCAGCCTTACCTGGACATGTTCGAAGCGCATCTGGTGCTGGCGCAGGGCGCCTTGTCGCTTGGCGAGCGTGACCGCGCCATCCGTGAAGCGAACAAGGCGCTGGCCATCAAGCCGAACTCCGAACTGGCCGCGCTGACCCTGGCGCAGGTGACGGGCGAACCCGAGGCGGCAAACAAGGTGCTGGCCACGTTCCTGCAAAAGAATCCGGACGCCGTCGAAGTGCGCGGCGCGTATGCGCGCCTGCTGGTCGAGCAAAAGCAGCTGGAGCCGGCGCGCGAGCAGTTCCTGCTGCTGCTGAAAAGCCAGCCCGATAACGTGGGCGCTCTGTATGCGCTCGGCATCGTGGCGCTGCAGCTGGAAGACACCAAGGGCGCGGAGCAGTACTTCAAGCGCTTCCTGGCCGTGCTGGAGAAAAATCCTGGCGATACGCGCGATCCGTTCAAGGCCCTGATGATACTGTCGCAGATCGCCGAGACGCGCGGCGACACGGCCGGCGCCATCGCCTGGCTCGACAAGGTCGACAACAGCGCGTCGGCCGGCTATGTCGAGGCGCGCTTGCGCCGCGCCCAGCTGATCGCCCGCGGCGGCAATCTCGATGCGGCGCGCAAGGCGCTGACGGAAATCGAAACGGACGATCCTGCCAGCCAGGCGCAGGTGCTGCTGGTCGATGCGCAATTCCTGCGCGACGCCGGCTACGTGCAAAGCGCGTACACGGTGATGGAAAACGCCTTGCTGCGTTTCCCCGACAATCCGGAACTGCTGTACGACTACGCCTTGCTGGCCGAGCGTCTGGACAAATTCGAGCTGATGGAAGCGAGTCTGCGCCGCGTGATGGCGCTGGCGCCCGACAACCAGCACGCGTACAACGCGCTCGGTTATTCGCTGGCCGAACGGGGCCTGCGCCTGGAAGAAGCCCATGCGCTGATCGAAAAAGCGCTGCAGATGGCGCCCGGCGACCCGTTCATCATGGACAGCATGGGCTGGGTGCAGTTCCGCATGGGTAACCTGGCCGCGGCGGAAAATGCGCTGCGCCGCGCCTATGCCGTGCGTAGCGATCCGGAAATCGCCGTCCATCTGGGCGAAGTGCTGTGGCAGAGGGGCGACAAGGCCGAAGCGCAAAAGCTGTGGCGCGAGGCGCAAAGCAAGGACCCGAAAAACGATGCGCTGAAAAGTACGCTGGCGCGCTTGAATGTCAGTTTGTGATTGAATCGATTAACTAAACTATAAAACCAGCGCCATGGCGCTGGTTTTTCCTTGTGCCCATGTTGAAAAAACTCCTCCCTCTCACGCTCGTCTGCCTGTCCCTCTCGGCCTGCTCGACCCTGACTTCCCCATTCTCGTCCGGCGCCGCGCCATCCGGTCAAACCGTCGCGCCCTACCGCGACCAGGTCGAGCTGACGGGCCGCCTGAACGTCGTGTACCAGAAGGATGACAAGCCGGAATCGGCCACCGTCAATTTCAACTGGCAGCAGACGGCGCAGCGCACGGACGTGACCCTGTATTCGCCCGTCGGCAGCACGCTGGCGACGATCGCCGTCACGCCGCAGCAAGCCGTGTTGACGCAAAGCGGCAAGGCGCCGCGCAGCGCGCCCGATGTCGATGCCCTGAGCGCGCAGCTGCTGGGCTGGTCCTTGCCCGTGTCGGGCTTGCGCGACTGGCTGCAAGGCCATGCCGTGGGCGCCGACGGCAAGCGCTTCGTCGCTTCGCCGGCCAACGACAGCGTCACCACCAAGGACGGCTGGCGCTTGCGCTATGTGTCGTGGCAAGATGCGTCTGACAATACACCGGGCGCCTTGCCCCAACCGCGGCGTATCGATGCCGAACGCAATGCCAGAGCGCAGGCCGACGCCGTCTCGCTGCGCATCGTGCTCGATGCCCCATCTGCTCAAGCACAATGACGTTGACTACCCTGAATAACTGCCCGGCCCCGGCCAAGCTGAACCTCTTTTTGCACGTCAACGGCCGCCGCGCCGACGGCTACCATCTGCTGCAGACGGTGTTCCAGTTGCTCGACCATGGCGACACCCTGCACTTCACGCTGCGCGACGACACGGCGATCCGCCGCGTGACGGAACTGGCCGGCGTGCCGGAGGAGCAAGACCTGATCATCCGCGCCGCGACACTGCTGCAGGCCGAAGTGCTGCGCCGCACGGGCGCCTTGCCGCGCGGCGTCGATATCGCCATCGACAAGGTGCTGCCCATGGGCGGCGGCTTGGGTGGCGGTTCGTCCGATGCCGCGACGGCCCTGATGGCCTTGAATCGCCTGTGGCAGGCGGGTTTGACGCGCGAGGAATTGATGGCGCTGGGCTTGCCGCTGGGCGCCGATATCCCGTTTTTCATCTTTGGCGAGAATGCCTTTGCCGAAGGCGTGGGCGAAGCCTTGCAGCCCGTTGCCACGCCCGAGCGCTGGTATGTCGTGATCGAGCCTGGCGTACAAGTGCCGACCGCCGCAATTTTTTGCGCGGAAGGCTTGACGAGAAATACCGAACCCGTCACAATAGCGGACTTTTCCAGGCACCTCGCAGAAGGAAACGATGCGGGCGGGTTTGGTAAGAATGATTTACAGCAAGTGGCATGTAGTCTTTTCAAGCCGGTAGCAGATGCGGTAGAATGGCTGGGTGCTTACGGTGAGGCCAGGATGACTGGCTCCGGTGCTTGTGTTTTTAGTGCGTTTGGCAGTCAGGAAGAAGCGGATGCGGTGCTCAGCAATGTGCCACCAGTCTGGATCGCCTGGAAGGCAAAAGCGCTGAATCGCCACCCGATGCTCACCATGTTGTAGAGAGCAAAAAAAGATTTTGCTTAGCGTCAAATAGTCGGTATAATACTGGCCAACATGACGGCAAGCAGTCAGTAACGTAGGGGAATCGCCAAGCTGGTTAAGGCACTGGATTTTGATTCCAGCATGCGAAGGTTCGAATCCTTCTTCCCCTGCCACCATTTCACCGTAGTCTGTCGATGCGAAGTTGGCGTCCAGTACGGGAAAAAGCAGATGTGCCGCCACGCGGCATATTCTAAACATGACTGACCGGGCCTATGCCCGGTTAGTGCTTTTCAAGACTTCTATATCACCTCTTGGGACTCCCATGGCTTACGAAAACCTGATGGTTTTTACCGGCAACGCGAATCCAGCGTTGGCAGAGGGGGTCGCAAAAAACCTCGGCATCCCTCTCGGTAAAGCAAACGTTTCGAAATTCTCCGACGGCGAAGTAATGGTCGAGATTAACGAAAACGTACGCGGCAAGGATGTTTTTGTTTTGCAATCCACCTGTGCTCCAACCAACGACAGCCTGATGGAAATCATGCTGATGGTTGATGCCTTGAAACGTGCTTCCGCTGGCCGCATCACCGCCGCCATTCCTTACTTCGGCTACGCCCGCCAAGACCGTCGTCCACGCTCCGCGCGTGTGGCGATTTCGGCCAAGGTGGTGGCGAACATGCTGGAAGAAGCCGGTGTCGAGCGCGTCCTGATCATGGACTTGCACGCCGACCAGATTCAAGGTTTCTTCGATATCCCAGTCGACAATATTTACGCTTCGCCAATTTTGCTGGGTGACCTGCAAAAGAAAAACTACCAGGATCTGCTGGTGGTGTCGCCGGACGTCGGCGGTGTGGTACGTGCGCGCGCCCTGGCAAAACGCCTGGGCTGCGACCTGGCCATCATCGACAAGCGTCGTCCAAAAGCGAACGTGTCCGAAGTGATGAACATCATCGGTGAAGTCGAAGGCCGCAACTGCGTGATCATGGATGACATGGTCGACACGGCAGGCACGCTGACCAAGGCTGCCGAAGTGCTCAAAGAGCGCGGCGCGAAAAAAGTCGTGGCGTATTGCACGCACGCGGTGCTGTCGGGCCCGGCGATCGACCGTATTTCGGCGTCGCCACTCGATGAGCTGGTCGTGACCGATACGATCCCACTGTCCGAAGCGGCCCTGGCCTGCGGCAAGATCCGTCAATTGACGTGCGCGCCGCTGCTGGCCGAGACGTTCAAACGCATCATCAAGGGTGACTCCGTCATCTCGCTGTTCATCGACTGATTCGATCAGCAGTAACAGACGTAATGCCTGCGGCGCGACCGGCTTTTTGCCTGTTGCGCCGCAGTGTTTTAATTTTCGGGGTGTTTTGCACCCCATTTCCGAGGATTCCTGGTCGCGGGCATCCTCATAACACAAGGCGCAAGCCTTGTTCTTCTTGGAGTTTCACATGAAAGTTATCGCATTTAAACGCGAATTGCAAGGTTCCGGAGCGAGCCGCCGCCTGCGCATTTCCGGCCAAACCCCTGGTATCGTCTACGGTGGCGCTGAAGCCCCTGTGCTGATCTCGCTGGATCACAACGCCCTGTACCACGCGTTGAAAAAAGAAGTGTTCCACTCGTCGATCCTGGATCTGGAAATCGACGGCGTTTCCCAGCAAGTTCTGCTGCGCGACTTCCAAGTCCACGCATACAAACAACTGGTTCTGCACGCTGACTTCCAGCGCGTTGACGCATCGCAGCCTATCCACGTGAAAGTGGCTCTGCACTTCATCAACGCTGACGTTTCCCCAGCAGTCAAACTGCACGGCGCGACCATCAGCCACGTTGCCAATGAAATCGAAGTAGCTTGCCTGCCAGGCAAACTGCCAGAATTCATCAACGTTGATCTGTCGAACATCGACGTCGGTCACTCGCTGCACGTTGGCGACCTGGTTCTGCCAGCTGGCGTGACCGCTGTCACCCACGGCGCCAACCTGACCATCGCTACCGCTTCGGTACCGGCTGGCCACGTTGCTGCTGAAGCCGCTGCAGCTGAAGTTGTTGCTGACAAGAAGTAATTTTGCCGCCGCAGCAATGCGGTAGTCGCAAGGAAAAACCCGCCAGGTTCGCCGCGCGGGTTTTTTTCCGCCTGTTTTCACCGATAATGCTTTCTTTTACATTGCAGACACAGCCATGCCCATACGCCTGATCGTCGGCCTCGGCAACCCGGGACCCGAATACGAACAAACCCGCCACAATGCCGGCTTCTGGCTGGTGGACAATCTTGCCAACAGCTTGCCCGGCACGCGCCTGCAGCGCGACTCGCGCTATAACGCCATGCTGGCCAAGACCTCCATCGGCGGCAACGAAGTCTGGCTGCTCGAACCGCTGACCTTCATGAACCGCTCGGGCCAGTCCGTGGGCGCGCTGGCGCGCTTCTTCAAGATCGCCGCCGATGAAGTGCTGGTCGTGCACGACGAACTCGATCTGATGCCCGGCATCGCGCGCCTGAAAAAGGGCGGCTCGGCCGGTGGCCACAATGGCTTGAAAGACATCACGGCCGCGCTGGGCACGCAGGATTACTGGCGCTTGCGCTTGGGCATCGGCCATCCGCGCACCCTGAGCCTGCAGCAGCAGGTGGCCGACTTCGTGCTGCACCGCCCGCGCCGCGAAGACCAGGAACTGATCGAGCAAGCGATCGACAAATCCTTGCAGGTGATGCCGCAGATCGTCGAAGGCAAGTTCGAAGCCGCGACCATGAAACTGCATACGGCCTAGTTATTTTCCTGCCTGGCCGAAGCCGGCCATGATGGTTTTCGCCATCTGCTGCTGGCTGGCCTGGGCGCTGCTGCCTTCGCCCGCGTTGGCGGCGATCAGCAAGCCGTCGCCGCTGCCGGGCGCCAGCGCGATCAGCGCGTGCCAGTAGCCGTTCGAGCCCAGGTGGGTGAGCACACGCTGCGGCGCTTGCGGTGGAAAATGCATCACGCCCCAGCCCAGGGCTGCATTCGTGTCGCCCTGCGCCGTGTGCAGCAAGACATACGTTTCCCGTTTCAGCAGCTTGCCCTTGCCTTGTTCGCCGTGCAGTTGATCAAGCGCAAACTTGGCCCAGTCTTGCATGCTCAGGTGAATCTCCCCATCGGGCGCCATCATCAGCGGATTGCTGGCCATCAAGCCGGCAATCGGCTTGTTCTCCTTATGCCCCAGATTTTGCCCGCGCACGGTGGGGCCGAACGCGGCCCGCATGCCCAGCGGGCCGAACACTTCGGCCTGCATCAATTCCTCATACGTCTTGCCCGTGGCCTGTTCCGCGATGGCGGCGGCGATCATGGCGCCGCTGTTCGAGTAATGCGATTCGCCGCGCGGCGCGGCCACTGGCGCGTCGGCCAGCGCGCGCTGCGCGTATTCCTGGCGCAGCAGCGGCAAGGGGCGCGTGTCCGCGTAGGTGGAATTGATCCATGCTTCATCGGGATTGGGCGGCAGGCCGGCGCGGTGCGACAGCAGATCCATCAGGTTGACGTCGCGGTACTCGGCGCGCATGCCGCCGGCCAGCGCGGGCAGCATGCGCGACAGCGGCGCGTCCCACGACAGCACGCCCCGTTCCACCAGCCGCGCGATCAGGGTCACCGTCATGGCCTTGCCATCGGAGCCGATATTCCACACATCATCGGCGCGCACGGCATCGTGGCCGTCATTGGCGCGCACGCCAGCTTGCGCCTGCGCATCGATCTTGCCGTCGCGAATCACGAGTATGGTCATGGCCGGCACGCTCTTGTCGGCCAGCGCCTGCTGCAGCATGGCGTTCACGTCATGGGCGCGGGCGGTGCCGCTGAGCAAAAAGGCGGTGCTGCAAACGAGCGAGGCAAGCAGGGTTTTCATGGTGTCTCCAGTCGATAAGGGTGATGGAACATGCTAAAATGTTCGCAAAACATGATTTAATTATTGTTTTACGATAATTTATTCTAACGGCACTAGCCGCTTTCGTATACTTTTCTTTTAACTATGAAAAAAAATCAGACGGCGTCCGCGGCGCTGAGCCGGCGCGTGCGCTACGGCGTTTCGGGATTCTTTGTCTTGTACCTGCTGCTGACGGTGCTGGGCTGGCTGGCGCCCGCGCCGGCCGTGCAGGGAGCCGTCGGCAACGCCGGCATGTATGAGCTGTTGCTGCAATTGCAGAGCCAGCCATTCGAGCGCCTGGCCGCCATGCCCTTGTGGCAGCGGGGACTGGGCCTGGCGCTGGCCTTGCCGGCCTTGTGCGTGCTGGGTGACGCCGTGCGCCAGCTGGCCGCGGTCTTGCGCCAGTTCGAGCAGGGCGTGTTTTTTACGCCGCAGGTAGCGCGGCACTTTCGCCGTTTCGCCGGCGGCTTGCTGCTGGGGACGGTGCTGACTTTGCTGGAACCGACCGTGCGCGGCATGCTGTTCGGCTTGCTGGAAGAGGGGACGAGCCAGTTGCGTCTGGTCATCGACATCACGGGCGGCGACCTGTGGACCTTGCTGCTGTGTTCCGTTTTCTTTGCGCTGGCGCAAATCCTCCATGAAGGCCAGCGATTGGCCGATGAAAACAGCGGGTTCATCTGATGGGTATCGTCGTGCGCCTCGACCTGGTACTGGCCAGGAAAAAAGTGAAATCGAAGGAACTGGCCGCCTTCATCGGCATCACGGAACAGAATTTGTCTCTCTTGAAATCGGGCAAGGTGCGCGGCGTGCGTTTCGATACCCTGTCGAAGATTTGCGAAATGCTCGAATGCCAGCCCGGCGACATCCTGGAATTCGATGCGTCGCAGCCGGACGACGGGGATGGCGGCAGTTAGCGGCACAGAGGGCGGTTTTTTTGAAGAGTAGGGTGCATAGAGGTACAATTGACCCTTACGAGCATTAATACAGCAAGATTATCCAGAAAACGCCGGTACAGGCCGTTTTTGCACCAGCCGCTTGCCGGCAAAATTGATTAATTAAAGGTTTTCCATGAGTCTCCAATGCGGTATCGTCGGCTTGCCGAACGTCGGCAAGTCCACCCTGTTCAATGCACTGACGAAAGCCGGCATCCCGGCTGAAAACTATCCGTTCTGCACCATCGAGCCGAACGTCGGCGTTGTCGAAGTGCCGGATCCGCGCATGGATGCGCTGGCCGCCATCGTCAAGCCGGAACGCATGGTCAACGCCATCGTGGAATTCGTCGACATCGCCGGCCTGGTGGCAGGCGCATCGAAGGGCGAGGGCCTGGGCAACCAGTTCCTGTCGCACATCCGCGAAACGGACGCCATCGTCAACGTCGTGCGCTGCTTCGAAGATGATAACGTCATCCACGTGGCTGGCAAGATCAACCCGCTCGACGATATCGAAGTCATCCAGACCGAACTGGCGCTGGCCGACATGGGCACCGTGGAAAAAGCCATCCACCGCGAAAACAAGAAAGCCCGCTCGGGCGACAAGGATGCGGCCAAGCTGCTGGCCATCATGGAACGCATGATGCCTTACCTGAACGACGCCAAGCCCGTGCGCGCCATGGGCCTGGACGCCGACGAAATGGAACTGATCAAGCCGCTGTGCCTGATCACGGCCAAGCCGGCCATGTTCGTGGCCAACGTGTCCGATTCGGGCTTCACGGACAACCCGCTGCTGGACCAGTTGACGGCCTATGCGCAATCGCAAAACGCCCCTATCGTCGCCATCTGCGCCGCGCTGGAAGCGGAAATCGCCGACCTGGACGATGCCGACAAGGGTGCTTTCCTGGCCGACATGGGCATGGAAGAGCCAGGCCTGGACCGTCTGATCCGCGCCGGCTACAAGCTGCTGGGCCTGCAAACCTACTTCACGGCAGGCGTGAAGGAAGTGCGCGCGTGGACCGTCCCCGTGGGCGCCACGGCACCGCAAGCGGCCGGCGTGATCCACACCGACTTCGAACGCGGCTTCATCCGCGCGCAAACCATCGCCTATGACGACTTCATCGCCTACAAGGGCGAAGCGGGCGCCAAGGAAGCGGGCAAGATGCGCGCCGAGGGCAAGGAATACGTGGTCAAGGATGGCGACGTGCTGAACTTCCTGTTCAACGTCTAATTCCCGACCCGCTCCCGTACGGAGCCACTACGAACCCTGCAAGTCATTGATTTGCAGGGTTTTTTATTGCCCGGATGGCCCAGCGGGCGCGTGATATGGTTGCGGCTGTCCTGTTTTTCACTATATAATGAGAATAATTCTCATTTATAATCCGATGCGCCTGTTCTTGCCGGCCGTTGGCGACAGGAAGGGTATCGTGAGCACCGCCGAGTTAGCGCTTCAGCAGCAAGTCAGCAGTCTGTACACCGACCACCATCACTGGCTGCGTGGCTTGCTGCGCCGTAAACTCGGCAATGCCTTCGATGCGGCCGACCTGGCGCACGACGTGTACCTGCACCTGATGAAGACGGGCAGGGTGCCGCCGGCCGGGGAGTCGCGCCGCCATCTGACGCAGATCGCCAACGGCATGGTCATCGACCTGTACCGCCGCCGCCAGATCGAAACGGCCTACCTGGAAGTGCTGGCCCTGGTGCCCGAAGCGCTGGCGCCGTCCGAGGAAGAGCGCGCGCTGGTGATCGAGGCGCTGACGGAAATCGATGCGGTGCTGCACCAGCTGCCCGCCAAGGCACGCAAGGCCTTGTTGCTGTGCAAACTCGATGGCCTGAGCTACCGCGACATCGCCACCGAATTGCAGGTGTCTGTCTCGTCCGTCGAAAAATACATCGCCGCCGGCCTGCTGGCCTGCTACCAGGCCATGCACACCCAAGGCGCCTGAACCATGGATGTGGTGATTGCACCGGCCATCGTGCAGCAGGCGGCCCAATGGATGGCGCGCCTGTGGTCCGATGACGCCAGCGACGAAGACCGGGCTGCCTGTGCCCGCTGGTGCGCCGCCCATCCGCACCACGCCATCGCCTGGCAGCGTTTGCAGGCGTTCGAGGGCAAGCTGCACAGCGTGCCGCGCGACGCGGCCCGGCACGCGCTGCGCGAACCGGCGCCAGCCGCCTACCTGAACCGCCGCCGTGCCCTGAAACTGCTGGCCGTGCTGCTGCCCGTGGGCGGCATGGCCTACATGCTGCGCGGCACGGATGCGTGGCAAGTGGCCACGGCAGGGCATGGCACGGCCACGGGCGAGATCCGCGAGATGACCTTGCCGGACGGCACGCGCATGATGCTCGCTTCCGCTTCCGCCATCGATGTGCGCTTCGATGCCAGCGAGCGCTTGCTGATCCTGCGCAGCGGCGAAATCCTCGTCACGACGGCGCACGATCCCGATCCGGCCCAGCGGCCTTTCCGCGTGCAGGGCCGCCATGGCACGGTGCAGGCACTGGGCACGCGTTTTACTTTACGCCAGGACGAATACACGTCGCGCGTGGCCGTCTTCGAGGGTGCCGTCGAGGTGCGCCTCGCGCATGCGCCGGGCCGTCCCGTGCGCATCGACACGGGCCAGGGCGCCGTCTACTCGGCCGACATCGTGCAGTCTGGCGCACCCGCGTCCGCCAGCGCCGCGGCCTGGGTCAAGGGAGTGCTGGTGGCCGACAATATGCGCCTCGATGAGCTGCTTGCGGAACTGGCCCGCTACCGCCCCGGCCTGCTGCGCTGCGACCCGGCCGTGGCCAGCCTCACCGTCAACGGCGTGTTTTCCCTGCGCGACACGGACCGCGCGCTGCACAACCTGGCGCTGGCCTTGCCCGTGCAAATCGTTGCGCGCACGCGCTACTGGGTGACCGTCCAGGCCGCTGCCTGACAATTTCGCGGACCCGATTGAGGGTTTTGCATTCTCGTTCGGGATATAGGGTGAGAGCCACCCTTATCCATTGAACTTATGCACGCTTTTTCCCGTTTTTTCCATGAGTAGCCCAAGCCGCCAGGCCGGCCCGATCAGCCGGATACTGCAGCCCATCCGCGGGCGCCTGATCGCCGCCGCCGTGCTGGCCGGTACGGGTTCCATGCTGACCCTGGTGCCGCTGGCCGGCATCGCGCACATCGCCAGCATCGCCCTGGCCCCTGCGGCCATGCAGCTTGGCATCTGGCCCACCATTCTCGCCAGCGTCGCCTGCCTGTTTGCCGGCATGGCCCTGACCACGCTGGGCGAGCTGGCCGCGCACTTGGCCGACAACCGCCTCACCCATCAATTGCGCCTGCAGGCCATGCAGCGCCTGGGGCAGGTGCCGCTGGGCTGGTTCACCAGCCGTGCCTCGGGCGAGGTCAAGCAGGCGATGCAGGACGATATCAATACTCTGCACAGCCTTACCGCGCACTTCTATACGACGACGGGGCGCGCCGTGGGCGCCATCGCCATCTCCGTCATCTATCTGTTCGCCATGGACTGGCGCCTGGCCATCGTTTCGATATTGCCATTTCCCGGCTTCTTCCTGTTCTTCGGCCGCGCCATGAAGGCCAGCGGCGGCAATATGGAACAATTCGTCGCCGGCATGGGACGCATCAACAATGCCGTGGTGGAATTCGTCAACGGCATCCCCGTGGTCAAGGCCTTTGGCGCCACGGGACGCGCGCACGGCAGCTACCGCGCGGCCGTCGATGCGTTTGCCGATGCGTTTGCCGCGTTTACGCGCCCGCTGGTCGGCTCCATGGCGAATGCCAACGCGCTGATCGCACCCGTCGCCGTGCTGGGAGTGGTGGTGCTCGCCGGCACCGTCTTCGTGGCGCTGGAAGCGATGGCGCCCGTCGATATCCTGCCGTTCGCCCTCGTGGCGCCCGGCATTTCCGCGCCGATGCTGCTGCTGCACTACCTCACGCATGACCTCAACAATGCCACGGGTGCGGCCCAGCGCGTGCAAGCCTTGCTCGACACGCCCGTGCTGGCGCAGCCGGCGCCAGGCCAGCAGCAGTTGCCAGTTGGTACCGAGATTCGCATGGAAAATGTGGGCTATGCCTACGATGGGCAGAACAAGGTGCTGTCGGACATCACGCTGACTTTGCAGCCCGGCACGGTGACTGCCATCGTCGGCGCTTCCGGTTCCGGCAAGTCTACTCTGGCGCGGCTGCTGCTGCGCTTTTTCGACCCGACCGAGGGGCGCATCACCTTGGGCGGCGCCGACTTGCGGCACATCGCCACGCCCGAGCTATACCGGCGCATCGGTTTCGTGCTGCAGGAAGTGCGGCTGATCCACGCCAGCGTGCGCGAGAACATTGCGCTGGGCCGCCCATCGGCCAGCACGCACGAGATCGAAGAGGCGACGCGCCTGGCGAACATCCATGAACGCATCCTGGCCTTGCCGCGCGGCTACGATTCCGTCATCGGCGAGGATGCGCAGCTGTCCGGCGGCGAGTTGCAGCGCGTGAGCATCGCCCGCGCCGTGCTGCTCGATCCGTCCGTGCTGGTGCTCGATGAGGCGACGGCCGCGGCCGACGCGGAAAACGAAGTGGCGATCCAGGATGCCCTGTCGCGCTTTGCCCAAGGCCGCACCTTGCTTGTGATCGCGCACCGGCTCGACACGGTCATGCATGCCGACAATATCGTCGTCGTCGAGAACGGCGCCATCGCCGAGCAGGGCAGCCATGCCGGCTTGCTCGCCCACCAGGGCCGCTATGCGCAACTATGGGCGCTGGGCGGCTATCAGGATTCCCAGGAAGATGCGGTGCTCCCATGCTGAAAACATTTACTCAACTGCTGGGTGACGATGCGCCCGTGTTCCGCCGCTACTGCGCCATGGCGCTCGCGTATGGCGTGCTGAGCGGGCTGACGATCACGGCGCTGGTATTGGCTCTGGGCCGGCTGCTGGCCGGCGACGTGGGCGGCGCGGCCCTGTGGCTGATCGTGCTGCTGGTCGGGTTGGTCGCTTGCTGGGCCTGGCGGCGCCAAGTGGAGAAAGCGGGCGTGCGCGTGGGCGTGACGGTCTTGCAAGGGGCGCGCCAGCGCCTGGGCGACCACGTGGCGCGCCTACCCGTCGGCTGGTTTACGCCGGAGAATACGGCCAAGCTGGGCCACGTCATCACGCAAGGCATGATGAGTGTCGCGCAGTTGCCGGCCCACGTGCTCACTCCCGTGATTTGCGGTGCCGTCACGCCCGTGGTATTGCTGGCCGCGCTGTTTGCTCTGCATTGGCAGCTGGGCGTGGTCGCGCTGCTGGCGCTGCCCTTGCTGGCTGGTGCCTTGCGGCTCACGGCGCACCTGGGCCAGCGCGCCGACGATGCCTACCACCATCACTTTGCCCAGACCAGCCAGCGTCTTGTGGAGTTTGCGCAAGCGCAGTCGGTGCTGCGCGCCTTCAATGGTAACGGCGGTGGCGCAGCTGAAGGCGGCACACGTTTCCTGCAACAAGCCATCGACACACAGCGCCACGCGGGCACGCGGCTCATTTACCTGTCGGCGCTGTCCTCGGTGCTGAACGCCTGGACCGTACAAGCCATCTTCGCCGTCTTGCTGGCCGTTGCTGCGACCCTGCTTGGTACGGCAACGGCGGCAGACGCCATCGCCGTCAGCGTGGCATTGCTGCTGGTGGTGCGCTTTGTCGACCCGCTGCAGGAAGTGGCCAGCTATGGCGAAGTGCTGCGCGGTGCGCGCGGCCCGCTGGACGCTGCGCGCGATATTTTCGCCGTACAGCCCTTGCCGGAAGCACACAAGCCGCAAGCGCCGCGCGATGCTTCGGTCGAATTGTGTGGCGTGCACTTCCGCTATGCGCCGGACCAGCCCGACGTCTTGACGGACATCAACCTGCAGATTGCGCCGGGCAGCATGACGGCACTGATCGGCGCTTCCGGTTCAGGCAAGACGACCCTGGTGCGCCTGATCGCGCGCTTCTTTGACGCCAGTGCAGGCACGGTGCTGGTGGGCGGCGTCGATGTGCGCAACATGTCCAGCGAGCAATTGGCCCGCCAGATCAGCCAGATCTTCCAGGACAGTTATCTGTTCCAGGGCAGCATCGGCGACAACATCCGCATCGGCAAGCCGGCCGCCAGCGATGCCGAGGTGCTGGAAGCGGCGCGCCAGGCTGGCGTGGCCGAGATCATCGCCCGCCTGCCGCAGGGACTTGCGACGCTGGTGGGCGAGGGCGGCGCGCGCCTGTCCGGCGGCGAACGCCAGCGCATCGCCATCGCGCGCGCGCTGGTCAAGGATGCACCGATTCTGCTGGTCGACGAGGCGACGGCCGCGCTCGACGCGGAAAACCAGGCCGCCATCGCCGAAGCGCTGGCGCGGCTGCGCGGCAAGCGCACGGTGATCGTCATCGCCCACCAGTTGTCGACGGTGGCCATGGCCGACCAGATTGTCGTGCTCGATGGCGGCACCCTGGGCGAGCAGGGCGCGCCAGCCATCTTGCGCGCGCAGGGCGGCCTGTATGCGCACTTCCTGGCCCAGCGCCAGGCGGCCAAAGGCTGGCGCATCGCCGCGCCCGCGCACCAGCCTGGAACGGAGTCCGGCATTTGACACGCGCGCGTCTGCTTTTCCTTTTCGTGCTGCTGTGCTGCGCCTCCTTGCTGGTCGGCGCCAGGCAGATGGAGTGGGCACAACTGTTGTCATCGTCCGGCGCGCTGTCCGACGATACGTGGCTGACCCTGACGGCCAGCCGGCTGCCGCGCCTGGCGGCGCTGGTGCTGACGGGCGTGGGCCTGTCCGTGTGCGGCGTCATCCTGCAGCACATCGTGCGCAACAAATTCGTCGAGCCGGCCACGTCGGGCGGCCTCGATGCGGCCAAGCTGGGCATCCTCGTTGCGCTGACCGTGGCACCTGCGGCGGGCACGGCCGGCAAGATGGCGTTCGCGCTGGCCTTCTGCCTTGCCGCCAGCGTACTGTACGTGGCCCTGATCCGCCGCATCCGCTTCAAGAACACCATTCTGGTGCCCGTGATCGGCCTCGTGTATGGCGGCGTGCTCAGCGCCGTGGCCGAGTTTTATGCCTACCGCAACAACATCCTGCAAAGCATGCAGGGCTGGCTGCTCGGCGATTTTTCGCGCATCGTGCAGGGCAACTATGAAATCATTTATCTGATCCTGCCCATCGTTGCCCTCACGTATGTGTACGCGCAGCGTTTTACCGTGCTGGGCATGGGCGAGGGCATGGCGACCAGCCTGGGCCTGAATTATGCGGGCACGGTGGCGCTGGGCCTGATGCTGGTGGCCGTCACGGTGGCGGCCACGGTGATCACGGTGGGGGCGATCCCGTTTGTCGGGCTGGCCATCCCCAACTTGGTAGCCTTGCGCTACGGCGACAAGCTGGAGCGCACCCTGCCCATCGTCGCCCTGTACGGCGCGTCGCTGCTGCTGGCCTGCGACATCGCCGGGCGATTGCTGATCTACCCATTCGAGGTGCCAATTGGCCTGACGGCCGGTGGCGTGGGAGGCTTGCTGTTCCTTATCCTGATCATCCGGGGGCGGCGATGAGGCGCAGTTTGAACCAGCGGACGCTGTGGCTGGCCGTGCTTGCTTTAGCAGTGGTTTTCCTCTTCCTCGGCGCCAATCTCGACTTCGATTACGTCATTCCCAAACGATTGTCGCGGCTGGCCGCCATCATCATCGGCGGCGTTTGCGTGGCCGTGTCGTCGATTGTGTTCCAGACCATCGCCGGCAACCGGATACTGACGCCGGCCGTCATGGGGTATGAAGCCGTGTACCTGCTGCTGCAATCGCTGCTGATCCTCGCGATGGGCATGCACAGCGTGGTGCTACTGGGACAGAACGGCAATTTTGTCGTGTCGATTGCGCTGATGCTCGCGTATTCCTGGGCCATCCACTATTGGCTGTTTCGTGATGGCAAGAACAACGTGTATTTTCTGCTGCTGCTGGGTTTTGTGCTGACGATGGTGATCGGCACGTTTACCCAGTTCATCCAGCTGCGCATCAGCCCCGGTGAATTTGCCATCTTGCAAGGCTTCAGCCAGGCATCGTTCAACAAGACGCAGCCTGCACAATTGCTGTACTCGGCCCTGCTGGCGGGCGCCGCCTGCGTGGCTGTCGTAAAAACTTTGCCGGCGCTCGACGTGCTGGCGCTGGGGCGCGAACAGGCGATCTCGCTCGGCATCGATTACCGGCGCATGGTGCGGCTGCAGCTGGCGCTGATCGCCGTGCTGGTGGCCGTGTCAACCAGTCTGCTGGGCCCCACGGCGTTCATGGGCATCTTTGTGGCGAACACAACGTATGCCCTGGCCCGCACGGGGCGTCACCGCGCCACCTTGCCGCTGGGCTGCGCCATTGCCATCGTCATCTTCCTGGCCGCCCAGCTGCTGGTCGAGCACGTTTTCAACTACCGGACCACGGTTGGCATCCTCGTCAACCTTGTATGTGGCGCGTATTTCCTCGCGCTCATGGTCCGTACCCGGGGCACCGCATGATCCACATCAACCAGATCGAAAAAAACTACGGCGCCAGGCGTGTGCTGGACAACGTCAGCGTGCAGTTTCCCAAGGGAAAAGTGACGTCCTTGATCGGCCCGAATGGCGCCGGCAAGACCACCTTGCTGATGCTCATCGCGCGCTTGCAGCAAGCGAATGGCGGCGAGATTGCGATAGACGGGCGCAGCATCGCGGCGATCAAGATCCAGGACTATGCGAGACTGGTGGCCACCCTGCGCCAGTCTCCCGATTTTCATTTGCGCCTGACGGTGGAAGAGCTGGTCGCCTTCGGCCGCTTTCCCTACAGCCGGGGTAGCTTGACGCGGCAGGACCGGCAAGCCATCGACGAGGCCATCGCCTTTTTGTCGCTGGACAATCTGCGCCTTGCCTACGTCGATGAGCTGAGCGGCGGCCAACGCCAGATGGCCTTCCTGGCCATGACGATCGCCCAGCAGACCGATATTTTGCTGCTCGACGAGCCGCTCAACAACCTCGACATGCAACACGCCGTGCAGATCATGCGCGCGTTGCGCCGCCTGTGCGACGAGCAGGGCCGCACGGTGATCCTGGTGATCCACGACATCAATTTCGCCGCCAATTATTCGGACCACATCGTCGCCATGCAGGGTGGCGCCGTGCGCTTTTCCGGCCCTGTCGACGAGGTCGTCACCGAGGCACGCTTGCGATTGTTGTACGGCATCGATTTTCACATCATGCGCAATGAGCGCGGCTGCGTCTGCAATTACTTTACCCCCACAGGAGCTTGAGATGATCTGGAACAAATCCCGCTGCGCGCTGGCCGTGCTGCTCGCCGCCATGGCCGCTCTGCAAGGCTGCACCGACAAGGTGGCCACGGCGCCGCCGGCACTTGCCGCTTCCGCGTCGGAGCAGGCATTTACTCCCGTCACCATCGTGCACAAGCTGGGCACGACGGTGATCCAACATCGCCCGCAGAGGGTGGCCGTGCTCGACATGAACGAAGTCGATTTCCTCGACCAGCTGGGCGTGCCCGTGGCCGGCATGGTGAAGGATTATGTGCCGCATTTCCTCACGCGCTACAAGGATGACCAGGCCATCCGCGACCTGGGCGCCATCGTGCAGCCCAATCTCGAGCATATCCACGCGCTCCAGCCCGATCTGGTGCTGATGACGTCGATCCAGGCCAACCATTACAAGGAACTGAGCCAGATCGCGCCCACCTTGCATTTCGACGTGGACTACCAGAACAGCGAGAGCAAGCATATCGAGGTGGTCAAGCAGCACTTGCTGACGCTGGGGCGTATCTTTGGCAAGGAAGACGTCGCCAACCTGAAAGCCGCCGAACTCGACGCCAAGGTGGCGGACGCGCGCAAAATGATCCAGGACCGTCCCGAGAAAGCACTGATCGTGCTGCACAACAATGGCGCCTTCAGCTCATTCGGCGTGCAGTCGCGCTACGGTTTTGTCTTTGATGCGCTGGGCGTGAAACCCGCCAGTTCGGCCATCGAAGCGGGCTTGCATGGCCAGCCCATTTCCAGCGAATTCATCCAGCAAGCCAACCCCGACATCATCTATGTTGTCGACCGCACGGCCGTGATGGAGCACCGCCCCGTCATGACGGCCGAACAGATGGCCAATCCGCTGCTGCGCCAGACCAAGGCCTGGAAGAACGGCCGCGTCGTCTTTGTCGATGCGGACGCCTGGTACATCACGGCGGCCAGCGTGACGTCGCTGAAACGGGTGATCGACGACGTGCTCAGCGGTTATCAATAATATTTTCGTAATGATTCGTATTTGGATTGAGGGTTTTGCCTTTTCGTTCGGGAGATAGGGTGAGAACAAGCAATCATCCCATCTGAAAGGATTTACTGTATGGCACACCGCATGGCAACGCGCCACCTTCCCGCCTTGAATCTGAGCCGCATCGCCACCGCCGTGCAACTGGCGCTCATCACGGGCTTGACCGTGGGGGCGCTGGGCGTGGCTGCCCCGTCAGCCTACGCGCAAGCGGGGACGGCCCCGGCCCGGCAAGCATTCAGCGTGCCGGCCGGTGCGTTGGGCTCGGCGCTCAACATTTTCGCCGCCGAGGCGGGCGTGGAATTGACGGTCGAGGCTAGCCTGCTGCAAGGCAAGAACAGCGCCGGCCTGTCCGGCAGCTACAGCGTGCCCGAGGGCTTTTACGAATTGCTGCGCGGCCACGGCTTGCAAGCCGTGCGCGAGGGCAATGGCAGCTATACGGTACGCCGCGAAGCGGCGCACAGCGCCGCCGCCGAGGCAGCCGCCACCATGCCGGCCGTGACGGTCTGGGGCAAAGGCAGCACCGTGACGGATGCCTACGCAGGCGGGCAAGTGGCGTCCGGCGGCCGCGTGGGTTTTCTTGGTGACAAGGATTTCATGGAAACGCCGTTCAACACCATCAACTATACGGATAAATTCATCGAAGACCGCCAGGCGCGCGACATCACCGATGTGATTTCCGCCACCGATCCCACCGTCTTCAGCAGCGGCATGACGGGCATCATCGGCGAGAATTATTCGATACGGGGCTTCAGCTCGAATATCGGCGACGTCGCGTTTGGCGGCCTGTACGGCATCTCGCCCTACTACCGCACCTCGCCTGAAATGTTCGAGCGCGTCGAGGTGCTGAAGGGACCGTCAGCATTGCTCAATGGCATGCCACCGGGCGGCTCGGTAGGCGGCAGCATCAACCTCGTGCCCAAGCGCGCGGGCGAGACGCCGCTGGCGAGGGTGACGGCATCGTATATGTCGGACGCGCAATGGGGCGGCCATGTGGACCTGGGCCAGCGGTTCGGTGAGAATCAACAGTTCGGCATCCGCGTCAACGGCGTCTACCGCGATGGCGAGGGCGCCATCGACCATCAGAAAAAGAAGACCAAGCTCGTCTCCGTGGGGCTGGACTGGCGTGGCAACGGTGCGCGCCTGTCCGCCGACCTGTACCACAGCGAGGATCGCGCCGATGGCTTGAACAGGGGCGTCAACCTGGCCCCCGGCTTGCCCGTGCCGCGTCCGCCGAAAGCGGAAACCTTGTTGAATCCCAGCTGGGCGTTCTACGATACCAAGGACAAGGGCGCCATGCTGCGCGGCGAGCTGGACGTCAATGAGCAAGTGATGGCGTATGCCGCCGTGGGCGCCAGCCGGGCCGACTACCAGTCGACGGGCGCGTACCTGATCCAGGTGTTCAACACGGCTGGCGACTACCGCACCAATCTTGCCGACCTGGGTTTTGATGTGGAAAAGCAGTCGGCGGAAGCAGGCTTGCGGGGCAAGCTGCGCACGGGCGATATCGGCCATCAATGGGCCGTCAACGCCACGTATTATCACCACACGGACAAGCAGTACGGACGCAGAAATACCCTGGAAAAAGACTGGATCACGAACATCTATAACCCCGTCTGGGGTCCGGCGACGCGCTTCGAGGCGCCGCAAATTTCCAAGGCGGAACTCCGCCTGGCCAGTATCGGCCTGGTCGACACGCTTTCTTTTGCGCAAGACAAGGTGCAACTGACGGTGGGCTTGCGCCGCCAGGAAGTGCTCAGCGATAACTTCAACATCAAGACGGGCGCGCGCACCTCGCGCTATGACGAAGGCGCCACCACGCCGGCCGTCGCCCTGCTGGTCAAGGCGAGCCAGACGATTTCCCTATATGGCAATTACATCGAAGGCTTGAGCCAGGGCGCCACGGCGCCGTTGACGGCGGCCAACTCGGGCGAGGTCTTTGCGCCATACAAGTCGAAGCAGGCGGAGCTTGGCCTCAAGGTCGACCTGGGCGAGTTCGCGCATACGGTCAGCGTGTATGAAATCAAGCGGCCCAGCAGCTATGTCGATCCCGTCAGCAATATCTTTTCCTTTGGCGGCGAACAGCGCAACCGCGGCGTCGACTGGGGCTTCTTTGGTTCGCCCCTGCGCGACGTGCGCCTGATGGGCGGCGTGGCGTATGTCGACCCGGTCTTGAGCAAGACGCCGGGCGGCGCCAACCAGGGCAAGCAGGCAGCGGGCGTGCCCAAACTGCAAGCCAAGCTCGGTGTCGAATGGGATACACCCGCCATCCCCGGCGTGACCCTGACGGCGAATGCGACGGCGGCATCGAAGCAATACATCAATGCCGACAATTCGATGTCCGTGCCGGGCCGTACCGTGTTTGATCTGGGCGCCCGCTATGCGACGAAGGCGGCGGGCCGGCCGTTGACCGTACGCGCCAGCGTGACGAACGTCGGCAACAAGGCGTACTGGGCGCTGCCGCAATGGACCAGCCTGGGCCTGGGCGCGCCGCGCACCATCATGCTGTCGGCCACAACGGAGTTTTAATCTGTCTTGTTGCTATTCGTCCGCGCCCCGCGCCAGGCTGTCCGAGCGCCGCCACGTCCACATCAGCCCGATGCCGGCCGAGGTGCCGCTGTTCTGGCGCAGCAGGGGGCTGGCGCGGTTGGCGGCGCCTGTGTAGTTGTCGTAGCGTAAAAAGGCAAAGGCGCGCCAGTCTTGGTGCAGCCGGTACGAACCGCCCAGACCCAGCCGCGTGAGCATCAGCCCGCTTTTTGCCGCATACGCTGGCCGCTGCGCCGTGGCAAACGCGGGGCTGACGCCATAAAAATAATCGTTGATGGCAGCATTGCCCAGCACGGCGCCCAGGCTGGCGTCGACATGCCATGCCTGCTGCTCGCCTTGCAGTCCATACACGAAACGCGGCTCGAACGTGGCGCCCTGGCGGCGCAGGCCGCCGCGCGCTTCGATGACGGCGCGCAAGGGCAGTTCCAAGCCCAGGCGGCTGTGCTGCGTCGGCTCGGCCAGCTTGATTTTCAGGCGCGGGCCAAATTCCACCAGGGTGCCCAGGTCGGGCATGCCGCGCCGGGCCGGCACGTCGCTGGAGCGGGCCGGCAAGGACAGGGCAAAACCGATATCGAAGTCGAGGCGGTCCGTATCGAGCAGGCGCGCGCCCACGCCCGAACGGTCGGCGCGCAACACTTTCCCGCGATAAATCAGATAGGGCAGGGCCAGGCTGCGCGTCGAGCGTTCGCTGGCGCCGGGATAGGCGGGCGTGACGGCCGTGCCGCCAAATACCCCCGCTTCCCATAAGGGCAGCGGTGCTTCGGCGGCTTGCGCCGGCGCCATGGCGGCGGAGAAGGCACAGGCGGCCAGCAAGGTGCGGGCGGTGTTCATCGAGGAAATCCGCAAGGTTTGCCGGCCTGTAGCGATTCCAGCGCCTTGTCGCTGAGGGCGCTCGATTGACCGCTTTTCTTTGCCAGCGCGATGGCGCGGCTGAAATGAAAGGCGGCCGCGTCGTCGCGGCAGGCGGCGCTGGCGGCGCGCCCGGCTTCGTGGTGCAGCCGCGCCTGCCAAGCGAAATCGCCATGGCCCAGTTCGGCATTGCCAGCGGCGTCCGCGTAGTTGCGCATCGCTTGCGCCCAGTCGCCCTGGCTGGCCGCTTCCCGCGCGAACTGCTCCTGCTGCGCCGCCGTGCGCAGTTCGATTTGCGTGGCGCAGGCGCCCAGCGCCATCAGGACGAACGGCAGGACGAGGCAAGTGCGGAAGGACAGGAGTGTGGACATGGCGCCACTGTAGCGCATGGGAAGGGGCGCACGTTTGCGCTGAACGCGTGAATCTGGGCTTTTTTGTAGCACTGATGACATATAATTTGCACACGACTTTGTTATCTTTGACACATCACCGAACAGGAGCACCATGTTTTCACGTAAATTTCATTCTTGTGCACAGCTGATGCTGGCTACCTTGCTGATGGGCTTTGTCGCGGCCTCGCCTGCGCGTGCGCAGCAGGCGGCCGTCAAATTGCCGAACGTGGTGATCCTGGCAACGGGCGGCACCATCGCCGGCAGCGGCGCCGACAGCACCACCACCGTCGGCTACACCTCGGCCACCGTGGGCGTCGAACGCCTGATCGCGGCCGTGCCGGAACTGAAGAAAGTGGCAAACGTAAAAGGCGAGCAAGTATTCCAGATCGCCAGTGAAAGCATGGGCAACAGCCACTGGCTGACCCTGGCCAAGCGCATCAACGTGCTGCTGGCCTCGAACGACGTCGATGGCGTGGTCGTCACGCACGGCACCGACACCATCGAGGAAACCGCGTATTTCCTGAACCTGACCGTGAAAAGCCACAAGCCGGTCGTGGTGGTGGGCGCCATGCGTCCGTCGACGGCCATCTCGGCTGACGGCCCGATCAACCTGTACAACGCCGTGTTGCTGGCCGGTAGCAAGGAAGCCGTGGGCAAGGGCGTCCTGGTGGCCTTGAACGACCAGATCAACGCCGCGCGCGAAGTGAGCAAAACCAACACCTCGACGACCGATACCTTCAAGTCGCCGGAACTGGGCATGCTTGGCTACATCCAGGGCAGCAAGCCTTTCTTCTACCGCCAGTCGACGCGCAAGCACACCTTGGAGTCGGAATTTGACATCAGCAAGCTCGATGCCCTGCCACAAGTGGACATCGTTTACGGCTACGCCAACATGAACCGTGTCGGCATGGACGCCTTCATCGCCGCTGGCGCCAAGGGCATCATCCACGCTGGCGTGGGCGATGGCAGCGTGGCCGCACAAATGAAGCCGGCCCTGGTGGAAGCGCGCCAGAAGGGCGTGCTGATCGTGCGTTCGAGCAGAGTCGGCCAAGGCATCGTGGCGCGCAATGGCGAAGCCAATGACGATGAACTCGACAGTGTCGTCTCCGACACCCTGAACCCGCAAAAAGCCCGCATCCTGCTGATGCTGGCCCTGACCAAAACGAACAGCACGCAAGAAATCCAGCGTATTTTCTACACGTATTAATCACTGCTACGCCACACTCAGCCTTATTGGCTCAGTGTGGCTGATTTACGCTTGCCCGCTTTGCTGCCATACTTCGCTTCTGAATAATTTCCTGACAGAAGCTGCAACACTGTCTCCGGTTCATGGCCATCCTGTCCGACATCATTCTGTATCCCATCAAATCGTGCGCCGGCATCCATTTGCGCGAGGCGGTCCTGACGCGTTCAGGGCTGATGAGCGAGCACGTGTTCGACCGCGAATGGATGGTGGTCGATGAGCAGGGCCGCTTCCTGACCCAGCGCGAACATCCGCGCATGGCGCTGATCGTGCCGTCCATCAAGGCCACCACCCTGGAATTGCGCGCGCCGGGCATGCTGCGCCTGGAAATCGAGCTGGGATTGCCGCATCCGCAACACTCGCCCATGCTCGACGTGCAAGTGTGGGACGATTGCGTGCGCGCCTACGATTGCGACGACGTCACGGCCACCTGGTTTTCCAACGCCATCGGCGTGCCGTGCCGCCTGGCGCGCTTTCACCCGGACGTGGTGCGCGCCACCAGCACCACATGGACGGACGGCATTGCCGCCGAGACCATGTTTGCCGATGGTTATCCGGTGCTGATCGCGGGCAATGCCTCGCTAGCCGACGTGAATGACAAGCTGCGCGCGGCCGGCCGTGACGCGCTGCCGATGAACCGCTTCCGCCCCAACCTCGTCATCGACGATATCGGCGCCTTCGAGGAAGACTACGCCGACTTCCTGCAATTCGGCGCGACGGTGCTAAAACCCGTCAAGCCGTGTTCGCGCTGCCCGATTCCGTCGGTGGACCAGGCCACGGGCGTGCCCGGACCGGACCCGCTCGACGTCATGCATGGCTATCGCGCCAAGCCCGAGCTCGACGGCGCCATCTGCTTCGGCATGAACGCCATCGTCACCGAAGGCGGCGATGAGCGTATCGTGGTGGGGCAGGACATCGGTTTCGAACTGGCATTTTAAGCATGGCGCCCGCACACAAGGGTTTAAGGTTTCTATGAATCAAGCAATACCGCCGGACCCGCGCATTGCCAGCCTCGAAGCCGAAAACCAGGCCTTGCGCGCGCGCATGGCTTTCCTGCTGGAACAGGCCGAGCGCAACCATGACATCATGTGCCGCCACCAGGCGTTCGACCTGGAAATCGTCAGCGCGTCCACGTTTCCTGAATTGATTGGCACCATCTTCCGCACCTTGCCCGTGATTTCCGACCTCGACGGCGTCACTCTGAGCCTGCTCGACGAGGATGACGATATCGTGCTGGTGATGGAAAAGCTCGGTGTCGATTTCAGCGCCTTCCCGCAGTTGCTGTTCGTACATGCCGTGGCGGAGCTGGGCTTTGCCGCACCAAAGCCCGTGGCCGAGGGCGAAGCGGCCTTGCCGCCATCGCCGCTGCTTGGTGTCTTCGACTCTGCCGTGCATGGCCCGCGTTTTCCGCAGATCGACGCGCTGCGCAGCGTGGCGCTGGTGCCCTTGCTGCGCAACAAGCGCCTGATTGGCAGCCTGAACCTGGCCAGCAGCGACGTGACGCGCTTTACGCCCGCGCTGGGCACGGATTTCGTCAAGCACATGGCATCCATCATCGCCATTTGCCTGGAAAACGTGATCAGCAATGAAATGCTCAAATACATCGGCTTGACCGATTCCCTGACGGGCGTCTACAACCGGCGCTATATCGACCGCCGCCTGCTGGAAGAAATCGCCCGCGCTCGGCGCCAGAATTATTGCATCTCATGCATGTATATCGATATCGACCATTTTAAACTGGTCAATGACACGCATGGCCACCAGGGCGGCGATGAAGTGCTGCGCGAAGTGGCTACGCGCATCCGTACGGAATTGCGCCGCTCCGATGCGCTGGGCCGCTTCGGCGGCGAGGAGTTTGTCGTGCTGCTGATCGATGCCGACCTCGACAGCGCGACCTTCGTGGCCGAACGCATCCGCGCCAGTATCGCCGGCACCATGTTCGACTTGCCGGGCAGCGCGCAGGCGTGGGTCAGCGTGTCGATCGGCGTGGCCAGCCTGGAAAGGGACGCGGCGCTGCTGCCGATCGAAACGGTGGCGCAGCAACTGGTGGCGCACGCGGACCAGGCCCTGTACCAGGCCAAGTCCGATGGCCGTAACAAGGTCGTCAGCTGGAAAGCGCAGCGCGATTGATTATTTCAACAGCAAGGTCTCGGCTTTGGCCACGGCGTCGGCCGTGCCGCGCAGCACCACCACGTCGCCGCTGGCCAGCTGCGTCTCGGGGGTAACTTCTAGGCGGCCGCGGCCGCGGCGGATAGCCGTCACAAACGCGCCGCAGCCGGCCACGTCGACCGCACTCAAGGGCAGTCCCACGCAATGCGCGTCCTCGCTGACGGTGACCGTATGCAGGCGTTCCAGCTCGGCATCGTCGCCCGCGTCGCTGGAACCGTGGAAATAGCCGCGCAGCGAGGCATAGCGCTCCTCGCGCGCCGCCTGCACCCGGTGCACCACGCGGCGCAAGGGCACGCCCATCATGATCAAGGCATGCGAAGCGAGCATCAGGCTGCCTTCCATCAATTCCGGCACCACTTCGGCCGCGCCCGCCTTCTTCAACTGGTCGAGGTCGGTATCGTCGTGGCTGCGCACGATGACGGGCAAGGTCGGCGCCATTTCGTTCAGCAGATGCAATAATTTCAGTGCCGAGGGCGTGTTGGCATACGTGATCACGACGGCGCTGGCCCGGTAGATGCCGGCCGCCACCAGGCTTTCGCGCCGGCCCGCATCGCCATACGAGACGTTGGCGCCGGCCAGCTGCGCTTCCTGCACCCGTTCCGGATCCAGGTCCAGCGCGTGGTATTCGATTTTTTCTTCCGCCAGCAGGATGGCCAGGCTTTGCCCGCTGCGCCCGAAGCCGGCGATCAGAACGTGTTTTTGTGACGCCATGGTGCGGGTGGCGATCCTGGTCAGCGCCAGCGACTGCATCATCCAGTCGTTGGCCGCCAGTTTCATGACGATGGCGTCCGACTTGGCGATGAGGAAAGGCGCCACCAGCATCGACAGCACCATCGAGGCCAGCACGACCTGCACGACGAACGGGTCCATCAGCTTGATGCCGCCAGCGAGGTTCAGCAGCACGAAGCCGAACTCTCCCGCCTGCGCCAGTCCCAATCCCGTGCGCAAGGCCACGCCGTTGCTGGACCCGAACAGCCGGGCCAGGCCCGCGATCAGCGCGAATTTCAGCAGCACGGGGCCGCACAGCAGCAGCAAGACGAGCCACCAGTTGTCGAGCACCACGCGGATGTTGAGCAGCATGCCGACCGTGATGAAGAACAGGCCCAGCAGCACGTCGCGGAAGGGCTTGATATCCTCTTCCACCTGGTGCTTGAATTCCGTTTCGGAAATGAGCATGCCGGCAACAAATGCGCCCAGGGCCAGCGACAGCCCGGCCCGTTCCGTGATCCACGCCGCGCCCAGGGTAATCAAGAGCAGGTTGAGCATGAACAATTCTTGCGAGCGGCGCTTGGCAACGATGGTCAGCCAGCCGCGCACCATCTTCTGGCCGATGAACAGCAGCAAGATTAGTACGACCAGGGCCTTGCCGCCGGCCCAGGCCAGGGTTTCGGCCAGGTTGTCCGAATCGCGCGTGAGGGCGGGAATCAGGATCAGCAACGGCACGACGGCCAGATCCTGGAACAGCAAAATGCCGATGATCTTGCGCCCGTGTTCGCTTTCGAGCTCGAGCCGCTCCGTGAGCATTTTCGAGACGATGGCTGTCGACGACATGGCCAGCGCGCCGCCCAGGGCGAACGCGGCTTGCCAGCTCAGGTGGATGTAGGCGGACAGGTAGCGCCCGACGAACCAGCCGAAGACGACGGTGGCGATGATGGTGGTGACCACCTGCGCCATGCCAAGGCCGAAGACGATGCGCCGCATGGCGAGGAACTTGGGTAGAGAAAACTCGAGCCCGATGGAAAACATCAGGAAGACGACGCCGAACTCGGCCAAGGTATGGCTGGCCTCGTTTTCGGCCGCCAGGCCCAGCGCATGGGGGCCGATGACGATGCCAACGGCCAGGTAGCCCAGCATGGGCGGCAAATGCAACATTCTGAAAGCGACCACGCCCAGCACGGCGCTGCCGAGTAACATCAGGGTCAGTTCAAGCGAGGAAAACATGGGTTGCCCGGTACGGTCAATGGAAATCGTTGTTTGTTGTGACTGGCAAGTTTTTTGCTTTCCTAATTCGTTTATACTTTGGGCATGAGTGTAACCCATGAAAAAACAATGCTGAAAGCTTTTGATCGAATTGACATGCAAGCGACGACTGAGCGCGCTGTCGCGCTGGCCCGCACCACCTTGCAGATCGAGTCCGACGCCATCGTTGCGCTGCACGCGCGCCTTGCCACGGACGACAGCGTGGGCCGCGCCGTGGCGCTGTTGCTGCAATGCAAAGGAAGAGTCGTCGTCTCCGGCATCGGCAAGTCCGGCCATATCGCGCGCAAGATTGCCGCCACCCTCGCTTCCACCGGCACGCCGGCCCTGTTCGTGCATCCGGCCGAAGCGGCCCATGGCGACCTGGGCATGGTCACCTCGGACGATGCTTTTATTGCCATATCGTACTCGGGCGAGTCGTCCGAACTGATGGCCATCATGCCTGTCGTCAAGCGCATGGGCGGCGTACTGATTTCCATGACGGGCAAACCGAATTCCAGCCTGGCCCAGCTGGCCGATGTGCACCTGGATATTTCTGTTGAGAAAGAAGCCTGCCCACTGAACCTGGCGCCGACGGCCAGCACCACCGTCACCCTGGCCCTGGGCGACGCGATCGCCGTGGCCTTGCTCGACTTGCGCGGCTTCAAGGAAGAAGATTTCGCCCGCTCGCACCCGGGCGGCGCCCTGGGTCGCCGCCTGCTCACGCATGTGCATGACGTCATGCGCAGCGGCGAAAGGGTGCCGAAAGTGCCGGTAGAGGCATCCCTGCTGCAGGCGCTGGAAGAAATGACGAAGAAGGGCATGGGCATGACGGCCATCGTCGACGCGGACAACCGCCCCGTGGGCGTGTTTACGGATGGCGACTTGCGCCGCATGTTCGAGCGCGTGCAGGATTTCACGCAAGTGGCGATCCGCGACGTCATGCATGCGCAGCCGCGCAGCATCGCGCCCGAACGCCTGGCCGTCGATGCCGTGGCCGTGATGGAGCAGTTCCGCATCAACCAGATGCTGGTCGTCGATGCCGACGGCAAGCTGGTGGGCGCGCTGCATATCCATGACCTGACGCAAGCGAAGGTGATCTGATGGACAGCGTGGCGGACAACCTGGCGCGCGCGGCCAAGGTCAAACTGATGATCTTTGACGTCGATGGCGTGCTCACCGACGGCAGCCTGCATTTCGGCCCCGATGGCGAGATGATGAAAACGTTTAATGTGTATGATGGCCTGGGCATCAAGCTGCTGCAGGAATCGGGCGTGCAGACGGCCATCATCAGCGCGCGCCGCTCGTCCATTACGGCACGCCGCGCGCAAGACCTGGGCATTACCCATGTGCACCAGGGCGGTCACGACAAGCTGACGCCATTTCGCGAACTGCTGGCGCTGACGGGCTTGACGGAAGAGCAATGCGGCTATATCGGCGACGATGTCATCGATGCGCCCATCCTGAAACGCGTCGGTTTTGCCGTCAGCGTGCCGGGCGGGCGTCCGGAAGCGCAGGACCTGGCGCACCATGTGACGCAGGCCGGCGGCGGCCGCGGCGCGGTGCGCGAGATCTGCGAATTCCTGCTGCGCGCCCAGGACAACTATGCGCGCGTCATGGCGCCGTTCCTGGAGTGAGGCGCACCTTGCCGCCAGTGATATTGGAAAGAGTGAAACCCTATGCGTAAGCCAGGAGGCGCCCATCGCTGGCGCACGATTTTTACCCTGCTGGGTGCGGTTGTTGTCGCGCTGGCCAGCTTTTGGCTGCTCGAAGTGATGAACAAGAACAGCCAGGACATCAAGGCCAGCAAGCATCTGGATGAGCCCGATTATTTCATCACCAATTTCAGCCTGGTGCGCATGGATTTGACGGGTAAGCCCAGCTATATCGTGTCGGGCACCAAGCTCACGCATTATCCGGCCGACGATTCGTCCGATATCGACCAGCCCTTCGTGCGCAAGCTCACGCCCGGCATGCCGCCGTTGAACATGAATGCGGAACTGGCGCATATCGACCAGGACAATACCAGGCTGCAACTGCACCGCAAGGTCGTGATCGACCGCGCGGCCAGTCCGAAGGCGCAGAACCTGACGGTCAGGACGGAAGCGCTGACGGTGTTTCCGGACGAGGAAAGAATGGAAACGGACGTGCCTGTCGATATCCTGACGGGCACCTCGCGCCTCAATGGCATCGGCATGAAAGCCAATAACGCCACGGGCGTGGTGGAAGTGCAGAATGCGCTGCGCATGGTCCTCCCGCCGAAACCGCGCCCTGCCGCGGCGGCAAAATGACAGAATGAAACAAGGAAACCATACTATGAAGAACATCTTGCTGTTGACCGTATTTTCGCTGGCCATCATGGGCGTGGCGCATGCCGAGAAAGCCGATTCCGAGAAGGAAGCCGTCATCACGGCACGCAGCGGCCACGTCGATGACGTCAAGCAGGTGCGTACCCTGACGGGCGACGTCGTGCTGGTCAAGGGCACCCTGACCATGAAGGCGGGCCGGGCATTGATCACGGAAGACCCGCAAGGCTATCAGTTCATCACCTTCTGGGCCGATCCCGGCAAGCTGGCCACGTTCCGCCAGAAGCGCGATGGCGCGGGCGACCTGTGGGTCGAAGGCGAAGCGGAGCGCGTGGAATACGACAACAAGACGGAAGTGGTGAAACTGTTTTCCAAGGCCAAGCTGACGCGCCTGGAAGGCACGAAAGTGACGGACGTGGCCAATGGCGCCTTCATCTCGTATGACAGCCGCAAGGAAGTATTCAAGATGGAAAATTCCGACAGCGGCACCAGCACCTCCGATGGCGGCAGCGTGCGCATGGTGATCCAGCCGAAGACCAAGGCGCCGGAAGCGGAGAAAGCGCCGGCCACGCCTGCGCCAGGAAAGAAATAATGGACAATACTCGTTGCGGCAGCACCCTGATCGTTCGCGGTCTGCAAAAAACCTATGGCAAGCGGCAAGTCGTGCATGATGTCTCGCTGCAAGTCGAATGCGGCGAAGTGGTGGGTTTGCTGGGCCCGAACGGCGCCGGCAAGACCACCTCGTTCTACATGATCGTCGGCCTGGTGCCGTCGGACGGCGGCAGCATCGACATCAGCGGCGTGGACATTTCCAGCCTGCCGATCCACCGCCGCGCGCAGATGGGCCTGTCCTATCTGCCGCAGGAAGCGTCCGTCTTCCGCAAGCTGACGGTGGAAGACAATATCCGCGCCGTGCTGGAAATCCAGACCGTCGAAGGCCGTCCTTTGAAGAAGGCCGAGATCGAGGAGCGCCTGGATAAGCTGCTGGCCGATTTGCAGATTGAAAAGCTGCGCGAGAACCAGGCCCTGTCCCTGTCGGGCGGCGAGCGCCGCCGCGTGGAAATCGCCCGCGCGCTGGCCACGGATCCCCGTTTCGTGCTGCTCGATGAACCGTTCGCCGGCGTCGATCCGATCGCCGTGATCGAGATCCAGCGCATCGTGCGCTTCTTGAAGGAGCGCAATATCGGCGTGCTGATCACCGATCATAATGTGCGCGAGACGCTGGGTATTTGCGACCGTGCCTACATCATCAACCAGGGCTCGGTACTGGCGTCGGGACGCCCCGACGACATCATCGCGAACGAGTCGGTACGCCGGGTCTATCTGGGCGAACACTTCCGCATGTAAGCCAATGAAACAATCATTGCAGCTGCGCACTTCGCAGCACCTGGCACTGACGCCGCAGTTGCAGCAATCGATACGCCTGTTGCAATTGTCGACCCTGGAATTGCACCAGGAACTCGAGCAACTGCTGACGGACAATCCCCTGCTCGAGCGCCTCGACGATCCGCTCGACCGTTCGCTGCGCCTGCTGTCGGACGGGGCCTTGAGTTCCACGGCGGCGCCGGCCGAAGCGCCGCCCCAGCCGCCAGGCCAGGAGGCGCCCGCGGCGCCAGCCGAAGCGGAAACCTTTGACGGCGAGGCGGGCGAGGGTCCGGCCGCGGCGGATGGCGGCGACAGCGACTGGAGCGAGGCGAGCCGGGGCAAGGCGCCCGACGACGAAGATTCCCGCCCGCAACTCGAGGCCCATCACTGCACCCTGCGCGAACACCTGATGGAGCAGATGCGCGTGACGGTGCTTGAATTGCGCGACCGCGCGCTGGTCGAGCTGATCATCGACGCGCTCGACGACAATGGCTACCTGGAAGAGTCGCTCGACGACATCCTGGCGCGCCTGCCGGAAGAGCTGGAAATCGACGCCGACGAGATGCGTACGGCCTTGTCGCTGCTGCAAAGTTTCGATCCGCCCGGCGTGGGCGCGCGCAATGCGTCCGAATGCCTGGCGCTGCAGATCAAGCGCTTGCCGCACATCGCCATGGTGACGCGGCGCATGGCGCTCGTCATCGTGGAAAAGCACCTGGCCTGGTTTGCCCAGCGCGATTTCAACAAGCTGAAAAAAGCCCTCGATTGCGACGATGAAGACTTGCGCGAAGCACAGACGGTGATTCGCCAGTGCAATCCGCATCCGGGCGCCGTGTTCGCCTCGGACGTGTCCGATTACGTGGTGCCCGACGTCGTCGTCAAGCGCGCGCGCAATGGCTGGCAAGTGACCCTGAACAATGACGTCATGCCGCGCCTGCGCGTCAACGCCATGTACGCCAACCTGCTCAAGCAGGGCAAGGGCGAGGGCGCCATGGGCGCACAGTTGCAGGAAGCCAAGTGGCTGATCAAGAATATGCGCCAGCGTTTCGACACGATCCTGCGCGTGGCACAGGCAATAGTAGAAAGACAAAAGAACTTTTTCTCGCACGGGGCCGTTGCCATGCGCCCCCTTGTGCTCCGTGAAATAGCTGATACACTGGGTTTACACGAGAGTACTATCTCGCGGGTAACAACTCAAAAGTACATGCTGACCCCGCACGGCATGTTCGAGTTGAAATATTTCTTTGGTAGCCACGTCGCCACCGAAGCGGGGGGCGAAGCGTCATCGACGGCGATACGGGCATTGATCGTGCAACTGACAGGAGCAGAAGACCCTAAAAATCCTTTATCCGACAGTAAGATTGCGGACATGCTGGGGGAACAAGGCATGGTGATTGCGCGACGTACTGTTGCCAAATACCGGGAAGCGTTGAAAATTCCGCCAGTGAGCCTGCGTAAGTGTTTGTAAGTTTTTTTCGGTTCCTCTGCGGGCCGGATAGGATGGACCGCACGAACCCGATCATCTTTAGGAGTGTGTATGAATCTCACCATCAGCGGACATCATCTCGAAGTGACACCAGCCATCCGTGAATACGTACAAACGAAGCTGGAACGCGTGAAACGTCATTTCGATCAAGTTATCGATATCGCCGTGATTCTGACCGTGGATAACCTCAAAGAGAAAGAAAAACGTCAAAAGGCCGAAGTCAACCTGCGTTTAAGTGGCAAAACCGTCTATGTGGAAAGCCTGGCACAAGACCTGTATGCCGCGATCGATGCCCTGATCGACAAGCTCGATAGGCAAGTGATGAAATACAAAACCAAAGTGCAAGGGCACGGTAAAGAGGCGATCAAGCATCTGCCAGACAACTCCGAGGAAGACGCCGTCGTCGCCGTTTAAGGCCACCCGCTTCCAGCAGTTGTGATCAACTAAGGGCGCACATTGCGCCCTTTTTTGCGCCCCTACCTTTTGAACACAATGTTCCCCGCGCAGGCGCTAGAATGTTTGTACTTTTACTTTTTTCACGCCTGCCATGAGCGACTTCGTCCAGACTTCCATCCGCAACCGCACGGGCCATATCGTGCTCGACCGTCCGAAAGCCTTGAATTCCCTGTCGCTGGAGATGGTGCGCGCCCTGAGCGCGGCCCTGCTGGCCTGGCGCGACGATCCGCAGGTGGACGCCGTCGTGATCCGATCGAGCAGCGAGAAAGCACTGTGCGCCGGCGGCGACATCCGTTTCTTCTACGATGCGGGCCTGGCCACACCGCAAGGCGGCAGCGCCTTGCTGGAAGATTTCTTTACGGAAGAATACGCGTTAAATCATGTGATCCATTTCTATCCGAAACCGTATATCGCCGTGATGGATGGCGTGGTGATGGGCGGCGGCATGGGCGTGGCGCAAGCCGGGCCCGGCAACCGCCTGCGCATCGTCACGGGCCGCACGCGCATGGCCATGCCGGAAGTCAATATTGGCTTGTTCCCCGATGTGGGCGGCAGCTATTTCCTGTCCCGCCTGGCCGGCCAGCTGGGCCTGTACCTGGGCTTGACGGGCTTGACGATCAGCGCGGCCGACGCCCTGTACACGGACCTGGCCGATGTCTACCTGCCCGAGGCGCAGATGGGGGCGCTGCTGGCCCTGTTCGAGTCAACGCCGGGCGAGGCCTTGCCGGTGGCCATCAAGGCGCTGGCGGCGCCGTTCCAGGCCGAGGCGGGTATCTCCTCGCTGGCGGCGGCGCGCGCGGCGCTGGACCGTCACTTCGGCGCGGGTTCCGTGGCGGCCATCATGGCCTCGCTGGCGCAGGACGACAGCGCGTTCGCCAGCAAGGCGCTGGCGGCCATGCGCCTGCGCTCGCCTTTGATGATGTCGGTAACTCTGGAATTGCTGCAGCGCGGGGCTCACTTGGGCGTGGCCGATTGTCTGCGTCTGGAGCGCACGGTGGTGCGCCACAATTTCGAGCATGGCGAAGTGCTCGAAGGCGTGCGCGCGCTGGTGGTCGACAAGGACAATGCGCCGCGCTGGAATCCTGCCAGCCTGGACGAGGTCGACGCTGCCATGGTGGCGCGCTTTTTCGCACCGGTCTGGCCGGCGTCAGCGCATCCGCTGCGCCACCTGAATTAACTAGGAGCGTTCGCGGTGGCGCAGTACGACGCGCTCGTTGGGGCCGAAGTATTGCGCCAGCCGTTCCGCCATGTACACGGAGCGGTGCTGGCCGCCCGTGCAACCGAGGGCCACCGTCAGGTAGCTACGGTTGTCGGACTTGAATGACGGCAGCCATTTCTCGATGAAGGCGCGGATGTCGGCCAGCAGTTCCAGCGCGCTCGGCTGCGCGTCGAGGAAGGCGATCACGGGCGCGTCGCGGCCATCGAGTGGGCGCAGCGCCAGGTCGTAATACGGGTTAGGCAAGGCCCGCACGTCGAAGACGAAATCGGCGTCCAGCGGCACGCCCAGCTTGAAGGCGAACGATTCGAAGAACAGGGTCAGCGGTGCGCGTTCGGAAGCGATCATATCCTTGATCCAGGCACGCAATTTGTTGGCGCTCAGTTCGGACGTGTCGATCACGTGGCCCAGCTGTTCGATGGCCGACAGGCGTTCGCGCTCTTCCGAGATGCACTCGATCAGGGTGCGGCGGCTGGCCGGATTCTGATTCGGACGCAATTCGTGCGACAGCGGATGGCTGCGCCGCGTTTCCGAGAAGCGCGCCACCAGCGAATGCGTGGTGGCCGTCAAAAACATGACCTTGACGTCGTGCCCCTGGTCGCGCAGCAGCGCCACATTGTGCGGCAGGCTGACGAGCGACTCGGCGCTGCGCGCATCGACGGCGACGGCCAGTTGCGGTGTACCTTCGTCGAGCAGGGTTTGCACCAGGCTGGGCAGCAAGGCCGGTGGCAGGTTGTCGACACAATAATAGCCGGTATCTTCCAGCACATTGAGCGCGACGGATTTACCGGAGCCGGATATTCCGGTGATAAGGACGATATGCATAGCCCGATCATACAATAAAGATCGGCACTCTGCTCCAAGGCAATTATCTTTACAAATTATTGCAATTTGGACTGTGGTATTTCTTTGCTGCACACGTCAACCATGTTGTCGGATTACGCGGGGCCTTGCCCCGCCTCGGCGGCCCCGCTAATCCGACCTACATTGCTAATCCCCGCTCATTGCGAGTCGTTGGTGCAGCAGGGAATTCACGCAGCACTGCTGCGTGGCTGTGTAACGGTTCGCCCTTGCAAGGGCGAACTCCTTGGCAACATTAATCGCCACTCATGGCGAGTCGTTGGTGCAGCAGGGAATTCACGCAGCACTGCTGCGTGCCTGCGTAACGGTTCGCCCTTGCAAGGGCGAACTCCTTGGCAACATTAATCGCCACTCATGGCGAGTCGTTGGTGCCGCAGGGAATTCACGCAGCACTGCTGCGTGCCTGCGTAACGGTTCGCCCTTGCAAGGGCGAACTCCTTGGCAACATTAATCGCCACTCATGGCGAGTCGTTGCCGCTCCATGAACTCCTGCAAGGTATCGATGCCGCGCAGTTGCAAAATGGTATTGCGTACGGCCGCTTCCAGCAGCACGGCGATGTTGCGGCCGGCGGCGACGGGGATGACGACCTTGCGCACGGGCAGGCCCAGCACGTCTTCCGTCGGGAACAGGAAAGGCAGGCGCTCGACTTCTTCTTCCAGCGCGTTGCGGCGCACGAGATGCACGATCAGTTTCAAGCGCATCTTGCGGCGCACGGCCGTTTCGCCAAAGATGGCCTTGATGTCGAGTAAGCCCAGGCCCCGCACTTCGAGCAGGTTTTGCAGCAGGGGCGGGCAGCGCCCTTCGATCATGTTCGGCGCGATGCGCGAGAATTCGACGGCGTCGTCTGCCACCAGGCCGTGGCTGCGCGAAATCAGTTCCAGCCCCAGCTCGCTCTTGCCCAGGCCCGAATCGCCGGTGATCAGCACGCCCACGCCCAGCACGTCCATGAACACGCCATGCATGATGATGCGCTGCGCCAGTTTTTTGGACAGGTAGACGCGCAGGAAGTCGATCACTTGCGCGGCCGGCAGCGGGGTGGAGAACAGGGGAATGTTTTGCTCGTCGCAAATGGCGAGAATGTCGGGCGGCGTTTCCAGCCCTTGCGCGATGATCAGCGCGGGCGGACCGCCGGCGATCAGCTCGCCGATCACGTGGGTGCGCGTATTGACCTTCAGGCGCTGGTAGTAATTGATTTCCTGGTGGCCGAAGACCTGGATGCGGCCCGGATGGATCAGGTTCAAGTGGCCCACCTGGTCGGCGGCCGACGAGACGTCGCCCGAGATCAGGCGCTCGCCGCCGGGGAAGCCGGCGAACCAGCCCAGTTGCAGACTTTCACGATTATCGTCGTACAGGCGTTGTATCGTCAGCGGCGTTTGCAACATGGCAGTCTTCTTCAGGAGTGGAGGAATACCTGAAGTTTAACCCGCCGCTTGCAGACTGGGTTGCCAATTGACGATGCGCGAATGCACGGATTTCGGTTCCGGATCCGTGGCCAGCGCCGTACGGAAGGCATCGTCGGAAAACATTTCGGCGATTTCCGACAGGATTTCCAGATGTTGCTGAGTGACATGATCAGGAATCAGCAGGAAAAACAGCAGATTGACGGGCTTGCCATCGGGCGATTCGAACGGAATCGGCTCGGCCAGGCGCACGAAGGCGCCCAGCGGCGATTTCAAGGTTTTACTGCCCTTGACTCTGCCATGCGGCACGGCCACGCCATGGCCCAGACCAGTCGAGCCCAGGCGTTCGCGGGCAAACAGATTGTCCGAAACGGTAGAGCGGGCGATGCCGTAATTGTTTTCGAAGATCAGGCCGGCTTGCTCGAAGGCGCGCTTTTTACTGGAGACTTCCAGGTCCAGCAGGACGTTTTCGAGGGATAGTATTTTGCTAAGATTAGTCATGACACTCAATGAAATGGTGCAATGCGCAGAGGGCTTGCGAGCCGAATTATAGGCCTGTTTCGGCGGCCTGTAACGCCAATTCTCAACAGTATACGCCCGCTGCGGGCGCAGTGGGCGCTACAGCCCACGTGGCCATCATTTTAGCAAAAAAATAACATCGGCGTGTATCGGCTATTTCTTGATTAAAAACACGGCGCGCGCCGGTTTTTCCGCCGCCGAATGCCGATTTTCCGATTTTTCAGCGTCTATGACATGCTCTGCGGCACTACTGCAACGTTGTTTTAAAACACAGCCAACATTCCTGTTGGCATGGTTTTGCGGTGTTGCGCGGTGTTACTGGCGCGCATTGCGCAGATTGCCCGGCATCGTACCCGTGCTGAAATTGCTGCGCCATGGATTGATATCGAGGCCGCCGCGGCGCGTATAGCGCGCATACACGGACAGTTTTTGCGGCTTGCACTGACGCAAGATATCGACAAAGATGCGCTCCACGCATTGCTCGTGGAATTCATTGTGCTCGCGGAAACCGATCAGGTAGCGCAACAGGCTTTCCTGGTCGATCTGCGGCCCCGCATAGTCGATCTGCACGCTGCCCCAGTCGGGCTGGCCCGTTACCAGGCAATTTGATTTGAGCAAGTGCGAGACGAGTTTTTCTTCCACCGGCGCTTCATCCAGGGCGGCTTTCAGCAGCAGCGGCGAAGGCGTGTATTGCGTGATTTCCAGGTCCAGGCGGTCGAGCAGCACGCCGTTGAATTCGCCCATTTTCAGTTTGCCGAAATCTTCCTGCAAGGTCAGTTCCACTTGCACGGGCGCGCCGAAGCCGTTCGACAAATCCTGCTTGAGCAGGGCCAGCAGCGCTTCGGGGTTGTCCAGCTTGGTCTGGTTGAACGAGTTCAGGTACAGCTTGAACGATTTCGACTCGATGATGTTCGGCGAATCGGCCGGCGCGCTGACCTTGGCGATGGCCACCTGCGGCTTGCCGCGCTGGTTCAGCCACGACAGTTCATACGCATTCCAGATATCGAGGCCGAAGAAGGGCAGAGTGCCGCGCAGTTCCAGCTCGTCGCGCTTGCCCTGGCGTGGAATCGGAAACAGCAATTCCGGCGCGTAATCGGTGCGGTAGGCGGAGCTTTTGCCCAGGGGAGATTGTTCGGCGAGATCGTTGGTGGTGGTCATGGTCGTGTGGCGTGAATTCAGTCAAGGATGCATGGTAGCCTATTTCAGCCCAACGGCAAGGACAGGGGTCAGACCCAACGGGGGAATGCGCCCCGGTGGGGCGCATTCCGATCGCGAAGCGACTGACCCTGCTATTACCCAAGGAACAGTTTGTACACAGGATTGCTGCTCTCATCCCAGTAACGGTACCCGAGGGTATCGAGGAAGCGGGCAAATTCGCCCATCTCATCGGGCGGCACTTGCAGGCCGATCAGGATGCGGCCCACGTCGCCGCCCTGGCTGCGGTAATGGCACAGGGAAATATTCCAGTTCGGCGCCATGCTGTCGAGGAAACGCATCAGCGCACCGGGGCGCTCGGGGAATTCGAAGCGGTACAGCAACTCGTCCTGGGCCAGCCGGCTCTTGCCGCCCACCAAGTGGCGGATGTGCGACTTGGCCAGTTCGTCGTGGGTCAGGTCCAGGGTCTTGAATTCGTGCTCCTCGAAGGTCTTCGCCAGCACGCTCGACTCATGCCGGTCGGCAATTTGGATGCCGACGAATACGTGCGCGGCTTTTTCATCGCTGATGCGGTAATTGAATTCCGTCACGTTGCGCGCGCCGATGAGCGAGCAGAAACGCTTGAAGCTGCCCCGCTGTTCGCGCATGGTGACGGCAAACACGGCTTCGCGGAATTCGCCCAGTTCAGCCCGTTCCGCCACAAAACGCAGCCGGTCGAAATTCATGTTCGCGCCGCTGGCGATGGTGACCAGGGTTTCATTGTTGACGGGGTGCTTGGTGAGGCTGGCCCGTTCCACATAGGCCTTGGCACCGGCGATGGCCAGCGCGCCGGACGGCTCCAGAATGCTGCGCGTATCCGTAAACACATCCTTGATGGCGGCGCAGATGGCGTCCGTGTCGACCGTGATGATTTCATCGACATACGCCTGCACGAGACGGAAGGTTTCCTCGCCGGCCAGGCGCACGGCCGTGCCGTCGGCAAACAGGCCCACGTCGTTCAGGGTGACGCGTTCGCCGGCCTTCAGCGAGCGGGCCATGGCGTTCGAATCGACGCTTTGCACGCCGATGATCTTGATGTCGGGGCGAATCTGTTTCACGTAGGCGGCAATGCCGGCGATCAGGCCGCCGCCGCCGATGGGCGCGAAGATGGCGTGGATGGGGCCGGCGTGCTGGCGCAGGATTTCCATGCCGATCGTGCCCTGGCCGGCGATCACGTCCGGGTCGTCGAACGGGTGCACGAAGGTCAGCTTCTGTTCCTTTTCCAAGGTCAGCGCATGGTTATAGGCATCCGTGTAGGACTCGCCGTGCAGCACCACTTCCACGTTCACGCCGCCCCGTCCCTTGACCGCCTCGACCTTCACCAGCGGCGTGGTGGTCGGCATGACGATGACGGCACGGCAACCCATGCGTGCGGCCGACAGGGCCACGCCCTGGGCATGGTTGCCGGCCGAGGCGCAAATCACGCCGCGCTTGCGTTCCGCTTCGCTGAGCTTGGACATCTTGTTGTAGGCGCCACGAATCTTGAAGCTGAACACGCTTTGCATGTCTTCGCGCTTGAAGTAAATCTGGTTGTTCAGGCGCTGCGACAGGGCAGGGGCCAGTTCCAGCGGCGTTTCGGTGGCGACGTCATAGACGCGGGCGGTCAGGATTTTCTTGAGGTAGTCGATGTTCATAGTCTGCAAGCAAGTGATTCTGGGCCAGAAAGGGTCTGGAGCGTGTCTGTCGATAGCGGCGGCGCCGCGGCGGATAGCCTGGCGACAATAATGCTCTGTGGAACTGCGGGCGGGTATGCCTTTGCCGGCCGGCGCGATGTGTGCGGCGCCCAGGCTGCTCTTCATTATAATGGAGAGCCTTACTGCATCGCGAAGTGTTCCATGATCGAATCCGCAATCGCCTGGCTGCTGCAGCTGATCGCAGCACCGGAAGTCGGGCTGACATCGGTCTTTCTGATCAGCTTTATTTCCGCCACCTTGCTGCCGCTCGGCTCGGAGCCGGCCGTGTTTGCCGTCATCAAGGCCAATCCCGCGCTGTTCTGGGCCGCCATCGGCGTGGCCACCCTGGGCAATACCCTGGGCGGTATCGTCGACTACTGGCTCGGCTACCGGGCCAAGCAGGCGTTCGCCAAGGAGCGCGACACGCGCTGGTTCCGCTGGCTGGCCCGCTATGGCGCCAAGACCATGCTGCTGGCCTGGCTGCCCCTCGTGGGCGACCCCCTGTGCACTTTGGCTGGCTGGCTCAAGCTGCCGTTCTGGCCCAGCGTTGCCTACATGGCCGTCGGCAAGTGCGCGCGCTACCTGACCATGACGGGCTTGCTGCTGTACGTGCCCGATGGCGTATGGCACCGGATCGGCCAGATGCTGGCCTGAATGGGACTGCCTGCAACGCCAGTTTGCCCCATTTTTGGGCAGGTCGATAGTTTGCAATAGAGTCCGATTCTTGGCATTTTTGCGTCAAAAAATCATGGAAACTGGTTTTTTATTCGCGTAAAAGAAGGCTTTTCCATATTTGCTATGGGGGCGGATGAGGTGCTTAAACCTTGGGCGGCATAAGGCTGTTCCCGCATGGTGCGGCGCAATAAGATAAAATGGCCCTTTAGGGTCCAGTCTATATCGTCACCACACTCCATGAACGCTCCCGCACAAATCCAAGCTTTACTGGCAGAAACGCCGAATGGTCCCGCAGCAAGCCGCCTGCGCGAAATCCCGTATAACTACACGTCGTTTTCCGATCGCGAGATCGTCATACGCTTGTTGGGGGAGGACTCCTGGCGCCTGCTCGACGAGCTGCGCGGCGCCCGCCAGACGGGCCGTTCCGCCCGCATGCTGTACGAGGTGCTGGGCGATATCTGGGTCGTGCGCCGCAATCCCTACCTGCAGGATGACTTGCTCGACAATCCGAAGCGCCGCCAGGGCTTGATCGATGCCTTGCATCACCGTCTGGCCGAAGTCGACAAGCGCCGCCTGTCCATCGATGCGGCCGGCGGCGACGCGCTGGTGGCCGGCGAAGCGCCGGAAGTGGCCAAGGCGCGCAGCGCCAATGTGGAGTTGCTGCTGAAGGCGGCCAGCAAGGCAGTGGCCGACTTTGGCGACGAATTCCGCAAGACCTACGACTTGCGCAAGCGCACGGTCAAGGTGCTGGGCCGCTACACGGAAAAACACAATGTGCGCTTCGACGGCATGACGCGCGTGTCGCACGTGACGGACGCCACCGACTGGCGCGTGGAATATCCGTTCGTCGTGCTCACACCCGACACGGAAGAGGAAATGGCCGGCCTCGTCAAAGGCTGTATCGAGCTGGGGCTGACCATCATCCCGCGTGGCGGCGGCACCGGCTACACGGGCGGCGCGATTCCGCTGACGCCGATGTCGGCCGTCATCAACACGGAAAAACTCATCACCCTGGGCGCCGTGGAAATGACGGTCTTGCCGGGATTGAGCCACGAATACGCGACGATCAATTCGGGCGCGGGCGTGATCACGAACAAAGTGTCGGAAGCGGCGGAAAAGGCCGGTTTCGTGTTCGCCGTCGATCCGACCTCGGCGCACGCCTCTTGCATCGGCGGCAACGTCGCCATGAATGCGGGCGGCAAGAAAGCCGTGCTGTGGGGCACGGCGCTGGACAACCTGGCCTCGTGGCGCATGGTCGACCCGAACGGCGACTGGCTCGACGTCACCCGCCTCGACCATAACCTGGGCAAGATCCACGATATCGCACTGGCACGTTTCCAGCTGGAATGGCGCCACCCGAGCACGCGCGACGCGACAAAACCGAACGCGCCGTTCAAGACGGAAATTTTGGAAATTCCTGGCCGCAAGTTCCGCAAGGAGGGCCTGGGCAAGGACGTGACCGATAAATTCCTCGCCGGCTTGCCGGGCATCCAGAAAGAGGGCTGCGATGGCTTGATCACGTCGGCGCGCTGGATCTTGCACAAGATGCCGAAATTTGCCCGTACCGTCTGCCTGGAATTCTTCGGCCAGGCGCGCGACGCGATCCCGTCGATCGTGGAAATCAAGGATTACCTGGACGGCTTGCCGGCCAAGGGCGAGCAATACACGAGCATCCGCCTGGCGGGCCTGGAGCATCTGGACGAGCGCTACCTGCGCGCCGTCGGCTACGCCACCAAGTCGAAGCGGGGCGTGCTGCCGAAGATGGCCCTGTTTGGCGACATCGTCGGCGACGATGAAAACGCCGTCGCACAAGCGGCGTCGGAAGTGGTGCGCATCGCCAACACCCGCGTGGGCGAAGGTTTTGTGGCCGTCAGCCCGGAAGCGCGCAAGAAATTCTGGTTAGATCGTGCCCGCACGGCGGCGATCGCCAAGCACACCAATGCGTTCAAGATCAATGAAGACGTCGTGATTCCCCTGAACCGCATGGGCGAATATACGGACGGCATCGAGCGCATCAATATCGAGCTGTCGATCAAGAACAAGCTGCAACTGGCCGACGCCCTGAGCGCGTTCTTTGCCAAGGGTAACTTGCCAATCGGCAAGAGCGACGATGCATCCGACGACCGCGTCGATGATGCGGAAATGCTGGGCGACCGCGCCGAGCAGGCGCAGCAGTTGCTGGCGCAAGTCACGGCACGCTGGACCTATCTGCTGGCCCAGCTCGACCGTCCGCTGGTCGACGCGAAGGCTGAATTGGCCGAACTGGGCATGGAGCGCTTGCTGCCCGTGTTCGAAGCACGCCTGGAAACACAGCCGAACGCGACATTGTTCGACGTGGTGCAGGACCGCACCGTGCGCATCACGTGGAAGCAGGAAATCCGCGCCCAATTGCGCCAGATCTTCAACGGCGCCGCCTTCAAACTGATCCTCGACGAGGCCACCGCGATTCACGCGCGCATCTTGCGTAGCCGCGTGTTTGTCGCGCTGCACATGCATGCGGGCGACGGCAACGTGCACACGAACTTGCCCGTCAACTCGGACAATTACGAAATGCTGCAAGACGCCCACGAAGCCGTGGGCCGCATCATGATTTTGGCCCGCTCGCTCAATGGCGTCATTTCCGGCGAGCACGGTATCGGCATTACCAAGCTGGAATTTTTGACGGAAGAAGAAATCGGCGACTTCCGCAGCTACAAGCAGCGCATCGATCCGGAAGGCCGTTTCAACAAGGGCAAACTGCTGAATCTGCCAGGCATGGGCGCCGACTTGCGCAATGCCTACACGCCATCGTTCGGCCTGATGGGCCATGAATCCTTGATCATGCAGCAAAGCGATATCGGCGCCATCGCCGATAGCGTCAAGGATTGCTTGCGTTGCGGCAAGTGCAAACCCGTGTGCTCGACCCACGTGCCGCGCGCCAACTTGCTGTACTCGCCACGCGACAAGATCTTGGCGACCTCGTCCCTGATCGAAGCCTTCCTGTACGAAGAGCAGACGCGCCGTGGTATTTCCATCAAGCATTGGGAAGAGTTCGAGGACGTGGCCGACCACTGCACGGTCTGCCATAAATGCGTGACGCCTTGCCCCGTCAACATCGACTTTGGCGACGTGTCGATGAACATGCGCAACTTGCTGCGCAAGATGGACAAGAAGAGCTTCAATCCGGGCACTAAGGCCACGATGATGTTCCTCAACGCCACCGATCCCGTGACCATCAATGCCACGCGCAAGGTCATGATCGGCTGGGGTTACAAGGCGCAGCGCCTGGGCCACGATTTGCTGAAGAAGTTTGCCAAGAAGCAAACTAAGGCGCCGCCGCCATCGACGGGCAAGCCGCCCGTCAAGGCGCAGGTGATCCACTTCATCAACAAGAAAATGCCGGGCAACCTGCCGAAGAAATCGGCGCGCGCGCTGCTCGACATCGAAGACGACAAGGTCATCCCGATCATCCGTAATCCGAAGACGACGACGGCCGATACGGAAGCCGTGTTCTACTTCCCCGGTTGCGGTTCGGAGCGCCTGTTCTCGCAAGTGGGCCTGGCCACGCAAGCGATGCTGTGGGAAGTGGGCGTGCAGACGGTCTTGCCGCCGGGCTACCTGTGCTGCGGTTATCCGCAGCGGGGCGCGGGCGAGTTCGACAAGGCCGAGAAGATGATGACGGACAACCGCGTCCTGTTCCACCGCATGGCCAACACGCTCAATTACCTGGACATCAAGACGGTGCTCGTCTCGTGCGGCACGTGCTACGACCAGCTGGCCACGTACCAGTTCGAGAAGATTTTCCCTGGCTGCCGCATCATGGATATCCATGAGTATCTGCTGGAGAAAAACGTCAAGCTGGAAGGCGTCAACGGCACCCGCTATATGTACCACGAGCCATGCCATAACCCGATGAAGCTGCAGGAATCGGGCAAGACCATCAACTCCCTGATCAGCACGGTAGATAACGTGAAGATCGAGAAGAATGACCGTTGCTGCGGTGAATCGGGTTCGCTGGCCGTCACACGCCCTGACATTTCCACGCAAGTGCGTTTCCGCAAGGAAGAAGAGATGGTCAAGGGCGCCGACAAGCTGCGCGGCGACGGTTTTACCGGCGACGTGAAAATCCTCACCAGCTGCCCGTCGTGCCTGCAAGGCCTGTCGCGCTACAATGACGATTCGGGCACGACGGCCGACTACATCGTCGTCGAGATCGCCAAACACTTGCTGGGAGAGAACTGGATGCCGGATTACGTGAAACGCGCCAATGACGGTGGTATCGAACGGGTGTTGGTGTGACCTGCGATCTGTGCACATTGCTGGACGGCTTTGCCAACAAGCAGGGCTGTGAAGCCTTGCTGTGGCGCAGCGAGCGCCTGTCCGTCGTGGCCGTCGATGACGCCGCCTATCCCGGCTTTTGCCGCGTGATCTGGAACAAGCACGTCAAGGAAATGACGGACTTGACGCCTGGCGAGCGCAACTACGTCATGGAAGTCGTGTGGCAAGTCGAGCTGGCCGTGCGCGAAGTGATGCAACCGGAAAAGGTCAACGTGGCCAGTTTCGGCAACATGACGCCGCACGTGCACTGGCACGTGATCCCCCGCTACCGCGACGACGCGCATTTCCCGAACCCGAGCTGGGCTGTCGTGCAGCGCGAGACGGCACCCGAGGTGCTGGCCGCGCGCCGCGCGCTGCTGCCGGCCTTGCGCGACGCCATCATTCAACGTTTATCCGCATAAAGTATCGTCATGACTGAAAAAGCAGCAACACCGCAACCGACCGGCTTGACCGTGCACAACCAGTCGCGTGTGCTCGACGTGGCTTTCGACGATGGCAGCGAATTTGCGCTGCCGTTCGAATACCTGCGCGTGTACTCGCCGTCGGCCGAAGTGCAGGGCCATGGCAAGGGCCAGGAAACTTTGCAATTAGGCAAACGCCTGGTCGGCATCACGGGCATCGAGCCGGTCGGCAACTACGCCGTGCAGCCCACCTTCAGCGATGGCCACAATTCCGGCCTGTACACCTGGGCATACTTGTACAAGCTGGGCGCGGAAAAAGACAAGTTGTGGCAAGCCTACCTGGACCAGCTGGCGGCAGCCGGCTATCCCGGCGACAGCGGCCGCGACGCCAAGGCCGACATGACGGTCAAGCAGTCGTCCGGCGGCCATGTGCACGGACCGAGCTGCGGGCATAAGCATTAAGCTGAAAAAATAATGCGGTAAGCTTGTCGGATTGCCGCATATCCATTCGTCGTATGAATGCCCGCGCTTGCGGGCATTTTTCTTTTGGAGAAGAGACTATGGAATACATGATCCTGATCTACGCCGACGAGGCGCGCTATGAATCCATGGAAGAGGGCCAGATGGCCAGCCTGATGGCCGACTTTGCCAGCTATACGCAGGCGCTGGAGGCGGCAGGCGTGCTGCGCGGGGGCGCCGAGCTGGCGCCAGTGGGCAGTGCCACCTGCGTGCGGGTGCGCAATGGCAAACCCGTCATCACGGATGGGCCGTTCGCGGAAACCAAGGAACAGCTGGGCGGCTACTATCTGCTAGCCTGCGCCAACCTGGACGAGGCGCTGGCCTGGGCCGGGCGTTGCCCGGCGGCCTCCTTGGGCACCATCGAAGTGCGGCCCGTGACGGCTTGACGATGGCCGGCGACGCCATCGCGGCCGTCGAACGCGTCTTTCGCCAGGAAAGGGGCAGGGTGCTGGCAGGCCTGATGCGGCGTTTCGGCGACCTGGGACTGGCGGAAGATGTGTTGCAGGAAGCGTGCCGCAAGGCGCTGGAACTGTGGCCCCGCACGGGCATCCCCGATAATCCCGCCGCCTGGCTCAGTTCCGTGGCGCGCAATGCGGGGCTCGATCACGTGCGCCGGGCGGGCAAAAGCGTCAGCGATGCCGAGGCCGTGCTGTCCGGCCTGACTGTATCCGTGGAAGAGGAAACGCCGGCCATCGGGGACGACCGCCTGCGCCTGCTGTTCATCTGCTGCCACCCGGCGCTGGCACCCGAGGCGCAGGTGGCGCTGGCCCTGCGCACCTTGTGTGGCCTGTCCACGGGCGAGATCGCGCGGGCCTTCGGCGTGGTGGAAGCTGCCCTGTCGCAGCGGCTATTGCGCGCCAAGCGCAAGATCGCCGAAGCGCGCATCCCCTTCGAGTTGCCGCCGGAACAAGAATTGCAGCCACGGCTGGCGCAGGTGCTGCACGTGATTTACTTGGTGTTCAGCGAAGGCTATTGCGCCAGCGGCGGCGAGACCCTGCTGCGCGCGGACCTGTGTGCCGAGGCGCTGCGCCTGGGACGCTTGCTCGACAGTCTGCAGCCGGGCCAGCCCGAAGTGCAGGGGCTATTGGCCCTGATGCTGCTGCAGGCGTCGCGCGGCCCGGCCCGGCTATCGCCTGAAGGCTATCTGCTGACCCTGGAAGAGCAGGACCGGCGCCTGTGGCAGGGGGACTTGATTGCCGAGGGACTGGCCGTGCTGGAACTGGCCTTGCCGGCGCGCGCGCCAGGGCCATATCAGCTGCAGGCGGCGATCGCCGCCTTGCACGCCAAAGCACCCACGGCCAGCCAGACGGACTGGCGCCAGATCAGCGCCCTGTACGGCGCCTTGCTGCGGCACAAGCCGGAACCGTTGATTTTGCTTAATGCCGTGATCGCCTGTGCGATGGCGCATGGCACTGCACACGGGCTGGCGTGGCTCGATCGCCTGGAAGCCGTGCCCAGCCTGGCGCTATCGCATTATCTGCATGCAGCCCGGGCCGACTTGCTGCGCCGCCAGGGCGACCGGCAAGGGGCGCTGGCGGCGTATGCCCGGGCGGCCATGCTGGCGTCGAATGCAGTGGAAAGGCAATACCTTCTCCGGCGTCACGGGGAAATGCGCCTGCCGCTTGTATAATGCTCCCAAGTTCAAACAGACTGCCTACCATGACCAATACGACCCATTTCGGATACAAAACAGTTGCAGAAGACGACAAAGTGCGCGAAGTCGCCAAGGTGTTTCATTCCGTCGCTGCCAAATACGACGTGATGAACGACTTGATGTCGGGCGGGCTGCACCGTCTGTGGAAGACGTTCACCATTGCCAACGCGGGCGTGCGCCCCGGTTTCAAGGTGCTCGACATCGCCGGCGGCACGGGCGACCTGTCGAAGGCGTTTGCCAAGCAGGCGGGCCCTACCGGCGAAGTCTGGCTGACCGATATCAATGAATCGATGTTGCGCGTGGGTCGCGACCGCCTCTTGAATCGCGGCTTGCTCACCCCCACCATGTTGTGTGACGCGGAAAAACTGCCATTCCCCGATAATTATTTCGACCGTGTCAGCGTGGCCTTTGGCCTGCGCAACATGACGCACAAGGATGTGGCGCTGGCGGAAATGCGCCGCGTGCTGAAACCGGGCGGCAAGCTGCTGGTGCTGGAGTTTTCCAAGGTGGCCGCTCCCCTGCAAAAGCCGTACGACCTGTATTCGTTCTCGGTCTTGCCGTGGTTCGGACAGAAAATCGCCGGCGACGCGGAAAGCTACCGCTACCTGGCCGAATCGATCCGCATGCACCCGGACCAGGAAACCCTGAAGACCATGATGGAAACGGCGGGTCTGGAACGCGTGCAGTACTACAATTTGACGGCAGGCATTGCCGCTTTGCACACCGGTATCAAGATGTAATGCATCAACGTTGGTGATTTTAGGAGATGGAATGAAATTGAAGAAATTTATGGTCGGCATGATGCTGGCCGCGACCACGGTATCCATGCTGGGCGAGGCGCTGGCCCGTCCCATGGGCGGTGGCCGTTCGATAGGCCGTCAGTCGCAAAGCGTGAGCCGCCAGGCGCCCGCGCCGGCCCCAGCGCCGGCACCGGCTGCCACGCCACGCCAGGCGCAACCGGCGCCGGCTCCTGCGCCAGCACCTGCCGCCAAGGCACCGAGCCGCTGGAAGGGCTTGCTGGGCGGCGCCTTGCTCGGTCTGGGTCTGGGCGCGCTGCTGTCGCACTTCGGCCTGGGAGGCGCCCTGGCCAGCATGATCAGCACCTTGCTGATGGTGGCTTTGCTGGCCGGCGTGGTCTTCTTCATCTACCGCATGGTGCGCGGCAAGCGTGCTGGCAACAGCAGCGGCAATGCGCCGTTCGCCGGCTTCGGCAACCAGCCTGCGCCAGCGGGCAACGTGCCTGACATCGGTTCGCGCATTCCACCGCTGCCGCCGCTGCAGCCCGTCTCGTCCGGCGTCGGCCTGGATAAGCCGGACCCGGACCCGGTCCCGGTGCCGGCTGCCGCGCCATGGGGCGTGCCAAGCGACTTCGACAAGGAGGCCTTCCTGCGCCACGCGAAAAGCAATTTCATTCGCCTGCAAGCGGCCTGGGACAAGGCCGACGTCAACGATATCCGCGAATTCACGTCGCCGGAAGTGTATGCGGAACTGCGCATGCAAATCCAGGAGCGGGGCACGCAAGCAGACTTTACCGATGTCGTCACCATCGATGCCGAGCTGCTGGGCATCGAGACGAGCGTCAACGATTACCTGGCCAGCGTGAAGTTTGTGGGCCTGATCCGTTCAGCGCCGGGCGCCGCGGCGGAACCGTTCGCGGAAGTGTGGAATATGTCGAAACCCGTCAGCGGCAATAGCGGCTGGGTCCTGGCAGGCATCCAGCAATTGAATTAATTGTAAAAACTTGCTGAATAATGGCTTAAGTCCATGCGGAATGCATGATGCTTAACAGATATTTCCTGCTGAACTGGTAAGATCGAAACCGCCTACGTTGTTTTACGGGCGGTTTTTTCTTTTTGGGGGCGCGAAGCGCGCAACATGATGGCACCACTTTCCGACCTTTCCCTGATGACGCCCGTCATCGCGACTATTAACCACTTGCTGGCGCAAGAGCCGTGGGCGCGCCAGCAGCTGGCCGTGCACGCCGGCAAGCTGGCCTGCATCGACACGGGCGCCGTGGCCCTGCGCCTGCGTGTCGACAGCGCCGGCATGCTGGAAGCGGCGCCGGCCGACATGCCGGCCAACGTCACCATCCGCGTAAAATTGTCCGACGTGCCGCTGATCCTGCAAAACCGCGAGCGGGCGTTTTCCTACGTCAAGATCGAAGGCGATGCCGAGTTTGCCAATGCGATTTCGCAATTGAGCAAGGGTTTGCGCTGGGAAGCCGAGCACGACCTGGAAAAGGTCGTCGGCCCCATGCTGGCCACGCGCCTCGTTGCCGGCGCCAAGGATGCGGCCGCGTTTGTGCGCACGGGCCAGCAAAAGCTGGCGGAAAACGTGGCCGAATATTTTCTCGACGAACAACCCATGCTGATCCGTCCTTCTACCCTGCAAGAGTATTCCGCTGGCGTGACGCGCGTGCGCGATGACGTCGAACGCCTGGCCAAGCGCCTTGCCCGGCTGGAAAAGGCGGCCGCCGCCGTCCAGCCGCAGTCTTCCTCACCGGATTTGTCTACATGATATTGAAATTCCTGCGCCTGTTTAAAATCATCCGTGTTTCCATCAAGTACGGTCTGGATGAGATAGCGATTTCTGGTCTGCAAGTTCCCCGCACCGCCAAATTGATCGACACCCTGATTTTCTGGCGCGACCTGTCGTCGCCACGGGGCTTGCGCCTGCGCTTGGCGCTGGAAGAGCTGGGCCCGATTTTCGTCAAATTCGGCCAAGTGCTGTCGACCCGGCGCGACCTGATGCCGCTTGACATCGCCGAAGAACTGGCGCGCCTGCAAGACCGCGTGCCGCCTTTCGATTCCGACCTGGCCATCGCGCAAATCACCAAGTCGCTGGGCGCCCACCCGGACCAGCTGTTTGCCCGCTTCGAGCGCGAACCGGTGGCGTCCGCCTCAATTGCCCAGGTGCACTTCGCTACCTTGAAAGATGGCCGCGAAGTGGCCGTGAAGGTCTTGCGTCCAGGCATGAAAAAGCTGATCGACGAAGACGTGGCCCTGATGCACATCGCCGCCGACTGGACCAGCCGCCTGTGGGCCGACAGCAAGCGCTTGAAACCGAAAGAGGTGGTGGGCGAGTTCGACAAATACCTGCACGACGAGCTGGACCTGATGCGCGAGGCGGCCAACGCCAGCCAACTGCGCCGCAATTTCGCCAACTCGGACTTGCTGCTGGTGCCGGAAATGCACTGGGATTACTGTTCCAGCAGCGTCATCGTCATGGAGCGCATGGTCGGCATTCCCGTGTCGCAGACCGAGCGCCTGGTGGCGGCCGGTGTGGATTTGCGCAAACTGTCCAGCGATGGCGTGGAGATTTTCTTCACGCAAGTGTTCCGCGACGGCTTTTTCCATGCGGACATGCATCCGGGCAATATTCTCGTGTCGATCGCGCCGGAATCGTTCGGCCGCTACATCGCGCTCGACTTCGGCATCGTGGGAACGTTGAACGACTACGACAAGGATTATCTGTCGCAAAACTTCCTCGCCTTCTTCCGCCGCGACTACAAGCGCGTGGCCGAGGCGCATATCGAATCGGGCTGGGCGCCGAAAGACACGCGCGTGGATGAACTGGAAGCGGCCGTGCGCGCCTGCTGCGAGCCGATCTTCGACCGTCCGCTGAAAGATATTTCTTTTGGGCAAGTGTTGCTGCGTTTGTTCCAGACGTCGCGCCGCTTCAACGTGGAAGTGCAGCCGCAACTGGTGCTGCTGCAAAAGACCCTGCTCAATATCGAAGGCCTGGGCCGCCAGCTGGACCCGGAACTGGATCTGTGGCAAACGGCCAAGCCCTACCTGGAAAAATGGATGAGCAACCAGGTGGGGCCGCAAGGCTTCATGGAGCGCCTGCGTGCCGAGGCGCCCCGTTATGCGCACATCTTCCCGCAACTGCCGCGCTTGCTTCACCAGGCCTTGACCGTGCATGGCGAGCCGCGCGAAAACGATGTGGAACTGATGAAAACCTTGCTTGCAGAACAACGCCAGACGAACCGCTTGCTGAGCTTTATCGTGTACTTCGTGGGCGCCTTCGCCCTCGGCGCGCTGGGCTTGCAAGTGTTCATGCGCTGGCATCAACTGCCGTTTTAAAGGCTGAGGACGTAAGTGATGGCTGACTTCCAAACCCGCGATCCGCTCTCGCCCGCCTTCTGGGACGAGCGTTTCGAAAAGCAATTTACGCCCTGGGACCACGGCGGCGTGCCCAGGCGCCTGCGCAGCTTCGTCGCTGGCAGCCCGGCGCCGCTGCGCTGCCTGATTCCCGGCTGCGGCTCGGCCTATGAGCTGGTCTTCATGCTCGATCACGGTTGGGATGCCACGGCCATCGACTTTTCGCCGGCCGCCGTGGCTGCCGCGCGCGCCGTCGTCGGCGAACGGGCAGGGCAGGTGGTGGAAGCGGATTTCTTTGCCTGGGAACCTGTCGCGCCGCTGGACCTGATCTATGAGCGGGCTTTCCTCTGTGCCATGCCGCGCGCCATGTGGCCGCAAGTGGCGGCCCGCTGGGCGCAGCTGCTGGCGCCGGGCGCCATGCTGGCCGGCTACTTTTTCTTTGACGACAATGCCAAGGGACCGCCATTTGGTATTTCAAAGGAGAAACTGCAGGAATTGCTGGCCCCGCATTTCGACTGCCTGGCCGATGAAGTCGTCGATGATTCCATCGCCGTCTTTGCCGGCAAGGAGCGCTGGATGAGCTGGCGCCGCCGGGCGGACTGAGGCGGACCGGTCAATTTCCGTTGAGGGCAAAGGAAAAGCTTTATAATTCAGGGTTTTTGATGATTTTCTCGGAGTAGAGATGCCGATTTACGCTTACCGTTGTGACGAGTGTGGTTTTGCCAAGGATGTCTTGCAAAAGATCTCCGATCCAGTACTGACGGTGTGCCTGTCGTGCGGCAAGCCCAGTTTCAAGAAACAATTGACGGCCGCCGGTTTCCAATTGAAGGGCACTGGCTGGTACGCGACCGATTTCCGCGGCGGCACGGCGCCCACCACGGCCATTCCGACGGGCCCGGCCGATAATGCCAAGCCTGCCCCGGCCGCTGACAGCGCACCTGCTGCTGCGCCCGCGCCTGCCCCGGCTGCCACCGCGCCGAAAGCGGACTGAGCGCGCGCGCTGATACGATCCATTACCGAGAAACTGATGCGTAAATACTTTATTACCGGATTACTGATTTTGGTGCCCCTGGCCATTACGGCCTGGGTCCTGAATCTGGTGATCAGCACGATGGACCAGTCGCTGTTGCTGGTGCCCGGCAGTACGCAGCCCAGCGTCTGGTTCGGCCACAAGGTTCCCGCGCTGAGCACCATTCCCGGCCTGGGCACGGTATTGACGGTACTGATCGTGTTCTTCACGGGCTTGCTGACGAATAACCTGGTCGGCAATTACGTGGTGAAGCTGTGGGAAAAATTGCTGCAACGCATACCCATCGTCAATTCCCTGTATTCGAGCGTCAAGCAAGTGTCGGATACCCTGTTTTCCCCGTCGGGCAATGCGTTCCGCAAGGCCGTGCTGGTGCCGTATCCGCACCAGAACTCCTGGACCATCGCTTTCCTGACGGGCGTGCCGGGCGGCGATGCGGCGAACCACCTGGTGGGCGACTTTGTCAGCGTGTACGTGCCGACGACGCCGAACCCGACATCGGGCTTTTTCCTGATGATGAAGCGCAGCGATGTCGTCGAACTCGACATGAGCGTCGATGCGGCGCTCAAATATATCGTCTCGATGGGCGTGGTGGCGCCTGCGGAAGTTGTTGCTGTACCGGCCCCGGCAGCCAAAGAATAAAGGCAGGCGTCCCACGTGGGACGTGGCCGGATTGAACACTCACTAACCTGAACTGAGAATTTTATGTCTATGCGTACTGAATACTGCGGCCTCGTTACCGAAGCCATGCTGGGACAAACCGTCAGCCTGTGCGGCTGGGTACATCGCCGCCGCGACCACGGCAGCCTGATTTTCATCGACTTGCGCGACCGTGAAGGCCTGGTGCAAATCGTCTGCAACCCGGAACAAGCGGAAATGTTCAAGGTCGCCGAAGCCGTGCGCAACGAATTCTGCCTGCGCGTGACGGGCGTCGTGACCAACCGTATCGAAGGCACGATCAACAACAACCTGAAGTCGGGCAAGATCGAAGTGGTCTGCTCGGAGCTGGAAGTGCTGAACCCTTCCGTGCCCGTGCCGTTCCAGTTGGACGACGACAACCTGTCGGAAACGACGCGTCTGACGCACCGCGTGCTGGACCTGCGCCGCCCGCAAATGCAGAACAACCTGCGCCTGCGTTACAAAGTGACGATGGAAGTGCGCAAGTACCTCGACGCGCTGGGCTTCATCGACATCGAAACGCCGATGCTGACCAAGTCGACGCCAGAAGGCGCGCGCGATTACCTGGTGCCGTCGCGCGTCAACGCGGGCAGCTTCTTCGCCTTGCCGCAATCGCCACAGTTGTTCAAGCAACTGTTGATGGTCGCTAACTTCGACCGTTACTACCAGATCACCAAGTGCTTCCGCGACGAAGACTTGCGCGCTGACCGCCAGCCTGAATTCACGCAGATCGATTGCGAAACCTCGTTCTTGACGGAACAGGAAATCCGCGACCTGTTCGAAGACATGATCCGCGTCGTCTTCAAGAACACCCTGGACATCGACCTGCAGAACCCGTTTCCGGTGATGGATTTCGCCGAAGCGATGGGCTTGTACGGTTCCGACAAGCCGGACATGCGCGTCAAGCTGGCCTTCACGGATTTGACCGAAGTCATGAAGTCGGTCGAGTTCAAGGTCTTCAACGGCGCCGCCAACATGAAAGGCGGCCGCGTGGTTGCCCTGCGCGTACCGCAAGGCGGCAGCATGCCCCGTTCGGAAATCGACGCCTACACCCAATTCGTCGCCATCTACGGCGCCAAGGGCCTCGCTTACATCAAGGTCAACGAGAAAGCCAAGGGTCCTGAAGGCTTGCAGTCGCCGATCGTCAAGTTCCTGCCTGCCGACGTGCTGGCCACGATCCTCGAGCAGACGGGCGCGCAAGACGGCGACCTGATCTTCTTCGGCGCGGACAAGGCCAAGGTCGTCAACGACGCCATCGGCGCGCTGCGCGTGAAAATCGGTCACAGCGAGTTCGGCAAGAAAGCCGGCCTGTTCGAAGACGTGTGGAAGCCATTGTGGGTGGTCGACTTCCCGATGTTCGAGCACGACGAAGAAGCGGATCGCTGGACGGCGACCCACCATCCATTCACGGCGCCGAAAGACGGCCATGAAGACATGCTGGAAAGCGATCCGGGCGCCTGCATCGCCAAGGCCTACGACATGGTCTTGAACGGCTGGGAACTGGGCGGCGGTTCGATCCGTATCCACCGCGAAGAAGTGCAGTCGAAAGTATTCCGCGCACTGAAGATCGATGCCGAAGAAGCGCAGCTGAAGTTCGGCTTCCTGCTCGACGCCCTGCAATACGGCGCGCCACCGCATGGCGGCCTGGCATTCGGCCTGGACCGTATCGTGACCATGATGACGGGGTCCGAATCGATCCGTGACGTGATCGCCTTCCCGAAAACCCAGCGTGCGCAAGACTTGCTGACGCATGCGCCGTCGGAAGTGGACGAGAAGCAACTGCGCGAACTGCACATCCGTTTGCGCAGCGCCGAGCCAAAAGTAGTGTAATGAAGCATGCGGCTGCCCCGGTGGCCGCTGTTTGATCCACTATGCAAAAAAAGGCGCTGTCGTGGCGCCTTTTTCATTGTTGATATGACTCATAAAATCCCTGTTTCCGTGCTGGTCGTCATTCATACGGCTGACCTTGACGTCTTGCTGATCGAACGCGCGGGCCAGCCCGGTTTCTGGCAATCGGTGACGGGTTCCGTCGATGCCGTCGATGAACCGCTGCTGCAGACGGCCGCGCGCGAATTGTTCGAGGAAACCGGCATCGTTGCCGATGGACACGATATCGTGCTGCGCGACTGGAACTTGTCGAACGTGTACGAGATCTATCCGATCTGGCGCCACCGCTATGCGCCCGGCGTGACGCGCAACACGGAGCACGTGTTCAGCGTGCAAGTACCGCGCGACATCGCCATCACCCTGAGTCCGCGCGAACACTTGCAGTATGCGTGGCTGCCGTATCTGGCGGCGGCCGACCGCTGTTTCTCGTCGTCCAACGCGGAAGCGATTCTGCAATTGCCGGCCATGACGGGCCTGGCGCGTCCCACCTGATTTCCCTAGAAAGCATTCCATGTTGAACTGGTTACATTTGACTGCGCAGCAAAAACTGCTGGGCACCCTGGGCATTGTTTTTTGCCTGTGCTTTATTTTCCTGCTGTTCAGTTCCACCGTGCCCGGCCGTACGCCACCGATCGGCATGCCGCTGATGGCGATCGGCTGGCTGCTGCACCCGGGCGCGTTTGCCAAGGGCAAGCGCACCGTGGCCTGGCGCGGCGCACCGTTGCTGGTCAAGATCGTCTGGGCGGCCGGCATCACGGCGCTGCTCGTCAGCGTGACGGCGGGCGTGGGACGCATGCTGGCCTGATTGCGTTCGTGATTGTGTTAGTTTAGGTGCGCACGCGCACCTACGCTGGCGCCGCGCGGGGCCCGTCTGGGAGTAGAATCAATGCATGAAAATCCGCGTAGCAACTTATAATATTCACAAGGGTGTCTCCTCCGTGCGAGGCTTGCCCCGCGTACATGCTTTAAAACAGGCGATCGCCCTGTTTCATGCCGATGTCGTCTTTTTGCAGGAAGTGCAAGGCAAGCACGACCGCAATGCGGCCCGCTATGGCGCCGAGAAAAACGGCCACAAGCATTGGCCGGAAGCGTCGCAGCATGAGTTCTTTGCCGGCGCCGAGCACCATTCCGCGTATGGCATGAATGCCGTGTATGACCATGGCCACCATGGTAATGCCTTGCTCAGCAAGTTTCCCATCGCCTCGCAAACCAACCACGACGTCTCCGACCATGCCTACGAGCAGCGCGGCATCCTGCATTGTGTGCTGAAGACGCCGCAGGCCGACGTGCACTGTTATGTCGTCCACCTGGGCCTGTTCGAGTCGGGACGGGGACGCCAGACGCAGGCGCTGATCGACGCCGTGATGGAATCGGCGCCGGATGGCGAGCCCGTCATCATTGCCGGCGATTTCAACGACTGGCGCAACACGCTCAGCGACAAGCTGCGCAATGCGCTGGGCGTGGTCGAGGTGTTCGACCAGCGCGCGTCGAACTCGGCCTTGGGCGACCTGGTGCGCACCCTGGCGCGGCGCCAGACGAAAACGCCGATCCCCGTGCCGGCGCGCACCTTTCCCGCCGCCTTGCCGTGGTTCCGCCTGGACCGCATCTATGTGCGCGGTTTTCACGTGGAAGGCGCGCAAGTGATGCATGGCACCTTGTGGGCAAAACTGTCGGACCACGCGCCGATCGTTGCCGCTTTGAAACTCGCGTAGACTGCCGGCATGCGTACAGTCAATTTCATCGCCCATAACGACATCAAGCTGCTGTATTGCGGCACCGATTACTTTCCTGCGCTGATCGCGGCCATCGACGGCGCGCGCTCGGAAGTCTATTTCGAAACGTATATCTTTGCCGACGACGCCACGGGCACCCTGGTGCTCGACGCGCTCAAGCGTGCCGCCGCGCGCGGCGTGCTCGTATGCATGATCACGGACTGGTTCGGCACGGGCAACCGCCGGGTCAATGCCATGCATGCGCAGCTGGAAGCGGCCGGCGTGCACCACCGCATCTTCAACCCGTGGTTCCGGCGCGGCATCACGCGCACGCACCGCAAGATCTGCGTGGCCGATGGCGAAATCGCGCTGGTGGGCGGCATCAATATCAACGACGACATGTTTTGCGACTACGATCACAACATCAGCCTGGAAGCGCCGCGCTGGGATTTCGCCGTGCAGGTGAAGGGCCCGCTGGTCGACGCCATCCACGAAGAGGTGCAGGCGCAGTGGGCGCGATTGGGCAAGATGAATCTGGTGCGGCGTATTAAGCTGTACCGCAAAATGCGCGTCGTCAGCAAGGAGCTGGCGAAGAACCCCGTCGTGGCCGGCTTTGTCGTGCGCGACAACCTGCGCAACCGCCGCACCATCCAGCGCGCCTACCTGCAGGCACTGGGCCAGGCGCGTAAAAGCGTGATGCTGGCCAACCCGTATTTCGCACCCGGACACAAGCTGCGCCACGCGCTGGCCCAGGCGGCCCAGCGGGGCGTCGACGTGGTGCTGCTGATCGGCGTGGGCGAGTTCCGTATGCAAGATGCCGTGGCGCACTCGTTTTATCCGAAACTGCTGGCCGCCGGTGTGAAAATCGTCGAATACCGCAAGACGCAGCTGCACGCCAAGGTGGCCGTCGTCGACGACGACTGGGCGACGGTGGGCTCCAGCAATATTGACGCGCTGAGCCTGTTCCTGAACCAGGAGGCGAACGTGGTGATCAAGGACGTGGCCTTCGCGCAAAGCTTGCGCCAGCATATCGAGCAGGGCGTGGCCGACGGCATCGTCATTCACCAGGACGATTTCAAGCACATCGGCCGCTTCCGGCGCATCGGCTATGAAGCCGCGTTCCTCGCGTACCGGCTGGTGATGCGCATTTTTTCAGTAGGCAAGTACGCATGAACGAGATGACAACGGTAAGGCTGGACAAATGGCTGTGGGCGGCGCGCTTCTTCAAGACGCGCTCGCTGGCCAGCGAAGCTGTCGACACGGGCAAGGTCAAAGTGGGCGGCGAGCGCGTGAAACCGGCGCGCAGCGTGCGCGTGGGCGACGAGCTGGCCATCGACAATGGCGCGGAGACATGGGAAGTGGCCGTGCTGGGCCTGTCCGACAAGCGCGGCGCGGCGCCCGTGGCGCGCTTGCTGTATGGCGAAACGCCGGCCAGCATCGCCCGCCGCGAGCAGCTGGCTGAGGAGCGCAAGCTGTTCCGCGAGCCTGGCACCACCATCAAGGGGCGGCCGACCAAGCGCGACCGCCGTCAACTGAACAAGGCAGGCGGCCTCGACTGAGGCACGCTGGCACTCAGGCGGCAGGGGCGCGCGCCGCTTTTGCCTGCCTGAAATCGCTACAAACACGCGGCTAAAAAATGCTGCGCCGCACCAATAGAACACCGGCTCTAAAGTTCCCGTTTGACTTTTACGTGGTAGTGGATAATAGTACGAGCGTTCGGATTTTTTCGAAGCGTGCTTTTTTTTACCCTCGCTTCAGTCCGCCAGATCGGCAACATCACTTTGAGAACGGACCTCTTGAATACTTCAGTCAAATTCATGCGCAAGGGCGAACTGACCCGTGCAGCCATCCTCGACGTGGCGCTGGACCTGTCCAGCCGCGACGGCCTGGAAGGCCTGACCATCGGGCTGCTTGCGGACAAAATGAACATGAGCAAGTCGGGCGTGTTTGCCCACTTTGGCTCACGCGAAGACTTGCAGATGGAAGTGCTGAAGCTCTACCACTATCGTTTCGAGCAAGAAGTCTTTTTCCCCAGCATGAAAGAACCACGCGGCATCCAGCGCCTGCAATCGATGTTTGCGCGCTGGGTCAAGCGGGTCAGCGTGGAAATCGCTTCCGGCTGCATCTATATCAGCGGCGCCGTTGAGTATGACGACCGTCCCGGTCCCATCCGCGAGGCCCTCGTGGCCATGGTGCGGGCCTGGCAGGGCGCGCTGCTGCGCTGTGTCGAGCAATCGATCGCCACGGGCGACCTGAAAGCGGACACGGACGCCCAGCAGCTGGTGTACGAGATGTATGGCCTGATCCTGGCCCTGCATCACGACGCGCGCTTCCTGCGCGTGCCGGGCAGCATCGAACGGGCGCAAGCTGGCTTTATCCGCCTGCTGGCGTCGTACCAGAATTCCGTCACAAGCAAATAAGCTGTCAGGCAGTATCCGCAACAACGCACACGCACTTACAAGTACAACACTTTAGCTAATCGCCTTCAGGAGAAAATTATGGGTCAATACGTCGCGCCAATCCGGGATATGCAATTCGTCCTGCATGAGTTCCTGCAAGTGGAAGAAGAACTGAAGCAAATGCCGTCGTACGCCGACGTCGACGCCGACATCATCAACCAGGTGCTGGAAGAGGGCGGCAAATTCACCTCCGAAGTACTGTTCCCGCTGAACCACTCGGGCGACCGCGAAGGCTGCCACCACGACCCCGTCACGAAAAGCGTGACCACGCCTAAAGGTTTCAAGGAAGCCTACAAGCAGTACGTCGAAGGCGGCTGGGCGGCTCTGGCTTGCGATCCGGAATACGGCGGCCAGGGCTTGCCTGTCGTGCTGAACAATTCCTTCTATGAAATGCTGAACTCGTCGAACCAGGCCTGGTCCATGTACCCGGGCCTGTCGCACGGCGCCTACGAGTGCCTGAAGGAACACGGCACCGACCACCAGAAGGAAGTGTATCTGCCGAAACTGGTGTCGGGCGAATGGACGGGCACCATGTGCCTGACCGAACCGCACTGCGGCACCGACCTGGGCCTGCTGCGCTCGAAAGCGCTGCCTGAGGCGGACGGTTCCTGGACCATCACCGGCAACAAGATCTTCATCTCGGCCGGCGAGCACGACATGGCGGAAAACATCCTGCATCTGGTGCTGGCCCGCGTGCCGGACGCGCCGGAAGGCTCGAAAGGCATCTCGCTGTTCCTGGTGCCGAAATTCCTGCCGAACGCGGACGGCACGGTCGGTGAACGCAACCCGATCACCTGCGGCGCCATCGAAGAAAAAATGGGCATCCACGGCAATTCGACCTGCCAGATGAACCTGGACGGCGCGAAAGGCTGGATCATCGGCCAGCCGAACAAGGGTCTCAACGCCATGTTCGTCTTCATGAACGCGGCCCGCCTGGGCGTGGGCATGCAGTCGCTGGGCCTGACGGAAATCGCGTACCAGAACGCGCTGATCTACGCCAAGGACCGCACGCAAATGCGTTCGCTGTCCGGCATCAAGAACCCGGAACTGCCGGCCGACCGCATCATCGTGCACCCTGACGTGCGCCGCATGCTGTTGACGGGCAAAGCCTACGCCGAAGGCGCGCGCGCTTTCACCTCGTACGTGGCGCTGCAGATCGACCGCGAACTGCACCACCCCGACGCCGACGTGCGCAAGGAAGCGGCCGATGAAGTGGCGCTGCTGACGCCTGTCATCAAGGCCTTCATCACCGACAATGCCTGGATCGCCACCTCGGACGCGATGCAAGTGTTCGGCGGCCACGGCTACATCTCGGAATGGGGCATGGAACAGTATGTGCGCGACGCGCGCATCAACATGATCTATGAAGGCACGAACACGATCCAGTCGCTGGACCTGTTGGGCCGCAAGATCCTCGGCGACAACGGCGCCAAGCTGCGCAAGTTCGGCGAAAAGATCAAGGCTTTCGTCGAAGACAACGGCACCGATGAAGCGATGAGCGAATTCGTCACGCCACTGGGCGACCTGGGCGACAAAGTCACCAAGCTGACCATGGAAATCGGCATGAAGGCCTTCCAGAATCCGGACGAAGTGGGCGCGGCATGCGTGCCTTACCTGCGCGTCGTCGGCCACATGATCTACAGCTATCTGTTCGCGCAGATGGCCAAGATCGCCCTCGAAAAAGAATCCAGCGGCGACAAGTTCTACACCGCCAAACTGGCTACCGCACGTTTCTACTTCGCCCGCTTGCAGCCTGAAACGGCAACCCTGATCCGTCAGGCGCGTTCCGGTTCGGCCAACCTGATGGCACTCGACGCAGACCTGTTCTAAGACTTGAGGAAAATATGACCAATTTCATCGTTAAAAAAGTAGCCGTCCTCGGCGCCGGCGTGATGGGCGCGCAGATCGCCGCCCATTGCATCAACGCGAAAGTGCCGGTCGTGCTGTTCGACCTGCCAGCGAAGGAAGGTCCAAAGAATGGCATCGTGCTGCGCGCCATCGAGAACCTGAAAAAGCTGTCGCCTGCCCCGCTGGGCAACAAGGATGACGCCGCGCTGATCCAGGTCGCCAACTACGAAGACAACCTGGACCTGCTGGCCGGTTGCGACCTGATCATCGAAGCCATCGCCGAGCGCATGGACTGGAAACACGACCTGTACCAGAAGGTCGCACCGCACATCGGCCCGAACGCGATCTTCGCCTCGAACACCTCGGGCCTGTCGATCACCAAGCTGGCCGAAGGCTTCGACGCCGACCTGAAATCGCGCTACTGCGGCGTGCACTTCTTCAACCCGCCGCGCTATATGCACCTGGTCGAAATCATCCCGACCGAGTTCACCAAGCCTGAAATCAGCGACCAGCTGGAAGGCTTTTTGACCACCACCCTGGGCAAGGGCGTGGTACGCGCCAAGGATACGCCGAACTTCATCGCCAACCGCGTTGGCGTGTTCGGCATCCTGGCCATCGTGCACGAAGCTGAAAAATTCGGCCTGTCCGTGGACGTCGTCGATGATTTGACTGGCGCCAAGCTGGGCCGCGCCAAGTCGGGCACCTTCCGCACGGCGGACGTGGTCGGCCTGGACACCATGGGCCATGTGATCAAGACCATGCAGGACTACCTGCCGAACGATCCGTTCGCCGCCGTCTACAAGACGCCGGAAGTGCTGGCCAAGCTGGTGGAAAAAGGCGCGCTGGGCCAGAAGAGCGGCGCAGGCTTCTACAAGAAGGTCGGCAAGGAAATTCAACGCCTGGACTTCGCCACCGGTGAATACGTGGCTGGCGGCGCCAAGGCCGCCGACATCATTGCCCGCATCCTGAAAGAAAAGGATCCGGTCAAGAAGATGAAGGCGCTGCGCGAATCGACGAACCCGCAAGGCCAGTTCCTGTGGGCGATCTTCCGCGACGCTTTCCACTACATCGCCATTCACCTCGACACTGTGGCCGACAATGCGCGCGACATCGACTTCGCCATGCGCTGGGGCTTCGGCTGGAACGTCGGTCCGTTTGAAACGTGGCAGGCATCGAACTGGCTGCAAGTGGCCAACTGGGTCAAGGAAGACATCGACGCCGGCCACGCGCTGTGCAACGCACCGCTGCCAGCCTGGGTCTTCGAAGGTCCGGTCGCTGAAAAAGGCGGCGTGCACACGCCGGAAGGTTCGTACTCCGCCGTGTCGAACAGCTTCGTGCCACGCTCGACCCTGTCCGTGTATGACCGCCAGCCATTCCGCGCGCCCGTCCTGGGCAGTGGCGCCATCGACGGCAAGACCGCCGGCACCACCGTCTTCGAAGACGAATCCGTGCGCGTCTGGCATACGGGCGACGACGTCCTGATCATCTCGTTCAAGACCAAGATGCACGTGATCGGCGAAGGCGTGATCAACGGCCTGAAACTGGCGCTGGCCGAAGCGGAAAAGAACTTCAAGGGCCTGGTGATCTGGCACGCCGACGCAGCCGAAGGCGGCGCCTTCTCGGCCGGCGCCGACCTGCAATCGGCCCTGCCGGCGTTCATGCAAGGCGGCGTGAAAGCCGTCGATCCGATCATCGCCGAACTGCAGAACACCTTCATGTCGCTGAAATACGCGAACGTGCCGGTGATCGCCGCGGTCGCTGGCCTGGCACTGGGCGGCGGTTGCGAACTGGCCCTGCACGCATCGAAGCGCGTGGCCTCGATCGAGTCGTACATCGGCCTGGTGGAAGTGGGCGTGGGCCTGATTCCTGCCGGCGGCGGCTTGAAGGAAGCGGCGCAGCGCGCCTACAAGGAAGCCAAGGGTAACGACATCCTGCAATTCCTGAAGACGGGTTTCACCAACGCAGCCACCGCCAACGTGTCGAAGTCGGCGCTGGAAGCCAAAAAAATGGGCTACCTGAAGGAAGACGACGTGATCGTGTTCAACGCCTACGAGCTGCTGCATGTGGCCAAGGTCGAAGCGCGCGCCATGTTCGATGCCGGCTTCCGTCCGCAACTGCCGTCGCTGATCCAGGTGACGGGCCGTTACGGCTGGGGCACCATCAAGGCGCAGCTGGTCAACATGCGCGACGGCGGCTTCATTTCGGCGCACGATTTCAAGCTGGGCGAGATGATCGCCGAGATCGTATCGGGCGGCGACGTGGACCAGGGCAGCTTCGTCAGCGAACAGTGGCTGCTGGATATGGAACGCAAGGCATTCCTGGAGCTGTTGAACCATCCGAAAACCCAGGAACGGATCATGGGCATGATGCAAACCGGTAAGCCGGTACGCAACTAAGCCTGACGTCGATGGCGATCCTGTCCATTATTTTTAAAGTATTGCTGCGCGTGAGGCCAAGCATGGTGTATGACCGTATCAAACAACAGATGATGGACACCTTGCCCTTCGTGCGGCTGCTGGGGATCAGTATCGACGACATCGGCGCCGGCACCTCGAAGGTGTCGATGCCGGAAGATCCAAAACTGAATAATCACCTGGGCACGCAGCATGCGGGCGCCTTGTTTACCCTGGCCGAAACGGCTTCCGGCGCGGCCATGGCTGGCGGCTTCGCCGAGCTGATACTGGGCTTGCGCCCGGTGGCCAAGGAGTCGCGCATCCAGTATCAGAAGGTGGCCCGGGGCGCGACGCGCGCCGAAGGCCGGGTACCGGGCGACCTGGCTGCCTTGAAGGCGCAGCTGGCGCAGGATGGCAAGGTGGCGTTTCCCGTGGCAGTCGATATTTTCGACGCCGAAGGCACGCTGGCGGCACAGGTGACGGTGGACTGGTATTTGTCGCAGAAGCGATAGGCCAGCATCCCGGACATTCGACAGAACACGAACCTCGTTCAACATCTTTGAAAGCATAAAATGAGCAAACAACTTCAAGACGCGTACATCGTCTCTGCAACCCGCACCCCGATCGGCAAGGCGCCGCGCGGCATGTTCAAGAACACCCGCCCGGACGACCTGCTGGTGCGCGTGCTGCAATCGGCCCTGGCGCAAGCGCCTGGCCTGGACCCTGCATTGATCACCGACGCCATCATCGGCTGCTCGTTCCCGGAAGCGGAGCAGGGCTTCAATATCGCGCGTAACTCGGTGCTGCTGGCCGGCTTGCCGAAAACCGTTGGCGGCGTCACCGTCAACCGTTACTGCGCTTCGGGCATCACGGCGATTGCCATGGCGGCCGACCGCATCCGCGTGGGCGAAGCCGACGTCATGATCGCCGGCGGCATCGAATCGATGTCGATGGTACCGATGATGGGGCACCACCCATCGATGAACCTGGACATGTTCAGCGACGAGAACATCGGCATGGCCTATGGCATGGGCCTGACGGCCGAGAAAGTGGCGCAGCAATGGAAAGTGTCGCGCGAACAGCAGGACGCGTTCTCCGTTGAATCGCACCGCCGCGCCATCGCCGCGCAGCAAGCCGGTTTCTTCAAGGCGGAAACGACGCCCGTGGAAATCATCACGCGCACGCCGAACCTCGCTACCGGCCAGGTCGATGTAACGCGCCGCACCGTCGACACCGACGAAGGCGCGCGCGCCGATTCGTCGATGGAGTCGCTGGCCAAGCTGAAGCCTGTCTTCGCCGCCAAGGGTTCCGTCACGGCCGCCAACAGCTCGCAGATGTCCGACGGCGCCGGTGCGCTCTTGATCGTCAGCGAAAAAATCCTGCGCGAGCACAACCTGACCCCGCTGGCGAAATTCTCCTCGTTCGCCGTGCGCGGCGTGCCGCCGGAAATCATGGGCATCGGTCCTAAATTCGCCATTCCTGCCGCCTGCGCCGCCGCCGGCATCACGCAAGACCAGCTGGATTGGATCGAGCTGAACGAAGCGTTTGCCGCCCAAGCCTTGGCCGTCATCGGCGACCTGGGCCTGGACCCATCGAAGGTCAACCCGATGGGCGGCGCGATCGCCCTGGGCCACCCGCTGGGCGCCACCGGCGCCATCCGCGCCGCCACCGTGATCCACGCACTGCAGCGCACCAAGCAGAAGTACGGCATGGTCACGATGTGCGTCGGTGCGGGCATGGGCGCGGCCGGAATTTTTGAACGCGTCTAAGTTCGACTGGCTAAAGCAATAAAACAGGGCGCTGCGGGATTACCCCGGCGCCCTTTATCTTTTTGGAGACGACATGGATATTTTGTGCAGCAAGAGCGAGGGCATTCTGACCCTGGAATTCAACCGCCTGGAACGCAAGAATGCGATCACGGGCGCCATGTACCAGACCCTGGCCGATGCGCTGGTGGCGGCCGAGACCGATGATGAAGTACGCGCCATCCTGATCTGCGGCAAGCGCGAGATTTTCACGGCCGGCAACGACCTCGATGACTTCATGAAGACGGCGCGCCCGAAGGATGGCTCGCTCGACCATGACCGTCCCGTGTTCCAGTTCATGCGCGCCCTGTACGGCAGCAGCAAGCCCGTGGTGGCGGCTGTTTCCGGCCCGGCCATCGGCATCGGTACCACCTTGCTGATGCATTGCGACCTCGTCTATGCGGCCGACAACGCCAGCTTCTCGATGCCGTTCACGCAGCTGGGACTGTGCCCGGAATTCGGCTCCAGCCTGCTGCTCACGCAACTGGCCGGCTACCCGCGCGCGGCGGAAAAATTGATGCTGGGCGAAGCGTTCCCGGCCAGCGAAGCGCTGGAAATGGGCCTGGTCTCGAAAGTCGTGCCCCTGTACGACTTGATGACGTACGCGCAAGGCCAAGCGGCCAAGCTGGTAGCCTTGCCAGCCGCCTCCATCCGCGCCACCAAGCGATTGATGAAGCAAAGCCGCATGGAGCCGATGAAGGCGGCCATCGCCGAGGAAAACAAACTGTTCAGCGCCATGCTGGGCGGCGCCGAAGCGAAGGAAGCGTTTACGGCCTTCTTTGAAAAGCGGAAGCCGGATTTCAAACAGTTTGCATAAGGCAGGGCCTGACATCTCGTCGGACCCGCGTTGAGTGTCACAGAAGTCGGGATTTTTCTCGCATAAGTCGGGATTTTTTTCGCATAAGTTGAACAGAAGTTGCTGTCAGGGAACTTCATTACCAATTTTTTCAAGTATATGTCTGAAAAAATCTGTGCGCCACTAACCACGCCCCGGCAAACTCGGCATTTTGCGCCCATACTCCTCGGGTACTCTCGACATTGCGCTGGTGGCGCCGGCCAGGCGCCGGGCAGCAGCTGGTGCGCGCCGTCGACGTGGTGTTGGCCATAGCGGCCGCCGCGGACGGCGCGCCGACGGCGCGGCACGGATCCAGTCGGTGAGTCGATGCAGGAGAATCGTGGCACTGGCGTCACCAACGCAGACCCGGGTAGTTGATCAGATACTGGCCCTGGAGCGCCGTTACATGCTGGTCTTACCCGCCTCAGGCTCGCAGAGGTTGCGTGATAATTCATTCAGAAAATGAACCGAGTGAGCCGATGACTGATCAGCAGACAAGAAACAACCATTACGTTCCCAGGTGGTATCAGCGCGGTTTCCTTGCTCCCGGTCAAACCCGCCTCTTTTATCTCAACCTCGACCCTGATTGCAATACGCTGCCTGACGGCCGACAAGTGTCGCATCGAGCGCTCAATGAATGGGCCACCAAGCAATGTTTCGTCGAGTACGACCTATACACTACGCATTTCGGTCCGCTCATCAACGACGACGTCGAGAAGTATTTGTTTGGTGCCATCGACGACCAGGGGGCGAAGGCACTCCGGGCATTTGCGCTTGGGAATCACGCCGATGTGCACGAATCGTTCGAGGACTTCTTTGAGCACATGGCAGCGCAGAAGCTGCGCACGCCCAAGGGGCTAGACTGGATCCGCTCATGCTACGGCGCTCTGGGCCAAGTCGACCTGATGGTCGAGATGCAGGCTTTGCGCTGGATGCATTGCACAATGTGGGGCGAGGGCGTCCGTGAGATTGTCTCGGCACAAGACTCGGATGTGAAGTTCATCCTCACTGACCACCCGGTAACGGTCTACAACGCGGCAGTGGATCCCACTGCTGAGCTGTGCGCCTACCCTCAGGATCCTCTGGTATCGGCCGTAGGCTCTCAGACGGTGTTTGCACTGGACGCCAACACGTGTCTTATTCTTACCCACCTGGAGTATGCCAAGCAGCCGGGTCAACAAGATCTTATGCGGTTACGCACGAACGCTAGGCATCTGGGTGCGGGTATTATGCGTACAGACAACTTTATCCGAGATCGGCGATTATGCCGAGAGGAGGTTATCGCGATCAACCACCTGCTTAAGTCGCGGGCGAAGCGCTACATCGCAGCCGGCGACAAGACCTGGCTCTACCCGGAGCAGGAGTTTAACGGGTCATGGGCGCAGATCGGTAAGGTGCTATTACCTAGGGACAACCTGTGGCAATTTGGCGGGGAAATCTACGTCGGCTACAAGGACGGCACGTCTGGTTACTGGGACGAACATGGCCGTACGTCAAAGGCCCATGAATTTTTTAAGCGCGAGACCCCTCGCAAGAACATCGGGGCCAACGACTTCTGTGGCTGCGGCAGCGTCTATGCGTTCAAGGACTGCTGCCAGCGGCTACCAGTCTCGGAGCGGCCGTCGTGGGAGGTCTACTGCCTGCGTGAGCGTAATCTGATGTTCTGTGACGCGGTTAAAGGCATCCTCGGGATATCTGACGGTGCATCCTGGGAGAAAGTGCGCCGCAACCTGAGTGACGAGCAGGTTAAGCGTATCCATCGCGCGTTTGCGGGTCTGTGGCCCGAAGACACCGATCTGGCCTCCCTGTTACCGCGGCCTAATCCGAAAGTGTTGCGCTCGGTCTACATGGGATTTAGCGATCCGCGCACCATCGAGGCGACGGTGCTGGGCTGGCTGCCGTTTGTCGATGAGATTGTGCTCGTGAGTCCATTCTTTGTTGGCACGCGCATGAAGCCCGAATTTAACCCCATTGAATCGCCTGCCGGCCACAAGATGCAGACGCTGAAGAATGTCAGACTGCTCCTGGTGCTGGAACCATTTATCCGCGCCGGTCTGGTGCATCTAGTGCCTGATCCCGGCGAGGTCAGTGCTCCGCTCGGACATCATGTTCGGGATGTGCTCACGCGGCGTACCAATGGATGGAAGCCCCCAAAGAGTGGCGGCCTGTACCGCTCCCTGAAACTCGCTGAAGAGGACACTCGGCGCGTTATCTGGATGCTGCCAGAGGCGGACCAACGGCGCGTTATTGCCGATCAAATGCCAGAGGCGGACGCTGGGATGACAGATCTGCTTATCGCGGAGTTCAAGTGTCAAGCTGAGGCCGATCCCTATACGCTACTGCAGCCAGTCCCTGTGGGAAAAGCCGGTGCGCAGAACCAGATAATTAAGGGGCTAAGTTTGGAGGCGGCTCTGTATGCAGCGTCGCTCACTGGTTCGATCATACACGTCGACACAGAAGCGCACTGGGTGCAGCTCCTAAAGGATGCTCAGCCTAGTTACTCACCTTCGCAGACTATCTGGGAGCCCGTGCGACAGGCCTTGGGTGAGATCTCGTTCCCGGTGGAGCTCATCGCGCAGCGGGTGGCGGAACGCATCAATAGCGACGACCGCCCGCCTATCGGGACGTTACTGCGACGGCTGGCCGAATCGGTTTCTGCCCCGGATGGTGGGGCAGAATCCAGTACGCTGGCCAAGCAAATACGTCAGGCGCGCGGTAAGGTCGAGCGTACTGGAAAACGCGAGCTGGTCAGTTCCCTGATCTCTGTACATCTTGACCTGCACGTGCCATTGGGGGGATTTGCACGACCTGAGGTGCAGCGGTTGCTCGTGATGTTTGCCGGAGTGACCCAGCCTCGCTCAATTCCATACGCGCTACGCTTGGTGTTTGCCGAGCCTGAGGATGACAGCGGATAAGGAGGATAGAAAGAAACGTTAATCAGGGAATGGCCCTGTGAAAGTTGGCGCGTAGTAAGCCCGAGTAGCTAGGGCGATGCGCTGCAGTCTCATCGGCATATTTATCAGAAGGCGAGTATCTGAGCTGGGCCTTGTGCTGTAACGGCTAGCGGCGCGAAGTTTCATCGGGCATCTGCGGCAGGTACTTGATGTCGATGTGAACGAAGCCTGGCTCATAGTCCTTGAACGTCTTTTTGGCCGAAATCGTTTCGACCTCGGCCTTGGGAATGACGTCCAATCAAGTTAGCTACTAAAACTAAAGTCAGCCGGTAGCCGGCCCTTGGCGGAAACATGGTTTGTGTGTATGATCGAACTGTCAACGGGGGTAGCACAATATGGCTAGTGCACTTCGAAGTTTGAAACGATGCGAGTTCGATTCTCGCCCCCCCACCCACACAAACCTCAAATTGCCAAGTTTCGCTCCTCGCCGTTAAATAATGACAGACCAAGAATTGTTCGATCTGTATATGTTGCAGAGTACGAATGTACGCGCGTTGGGTGCAACGCTTAATAGCGTATCCAAAGATATAAATTTCTGCATTAAAAAGAACGATGATTTTCAGGTCTCGCTAAAGACTAAAATTTTAGCGTTAATCTATTCGGCTTGGTCAGAAGCACAATTCCTTCAAATCACTTGCACGCCGAGTGGATTTACCTTCGCTGAAATCGATGCTATCAAGGCAAAGAAAGAGCGGAACGGAATAGCGAAGGGGTGGGACTTGATGCTAAATTTTGCTATGGGGAAAGTTGGGGATGAAACGCAACAGATCGGCTTACGTCAGCGACTTGAAAAGCTTCTTGAGCTGGTAGCCAAGTATATTGAAGAGCCATCGATCATAAGGAATAAAATTGCGCATGGGCAGTGGGTGCATGCGTTAAACGGTAAAAACACAAAAGAAAACCCTCAGCTCACGGCCGAACTACAATCGCTCGACCCAGTTGAAGTACTGAAAATGGTCGAGGTCCATAAATATCTTGGCTTTATCGTCCGTGACTTGGTTCAATCACCTAAAGAAGGATTTGACAAAAACTACACCAAGAACATCGAAGATCTGGAGAAATTCGAAAAAGAGACGCGCGATTGGAACATAGTATCAAAGCGGGCAAAATTAGCGCTGAAGCCAATAGTTCGAAAATAGATGTTTTGAAATAATTTCTCTCAGATATGGGGGGGTGACATTCGCTCTTCTTACGGTTAGCCGTTGGCGCCCACCCCGGCCACACGCCAATTATTCTCGGTCGGGCCATGCTCGGCCGAAAGACATTAAGAGGCTCGCCGTCCTTTTGCGTGCGTCCGGTACTCCGATAATGCCCTTGGGTCCGATACCGACAGATACTGCTATAGGCCAGTACCATATCTCCAGTGCGATCGGGGCCGTGCTTCTTGGGCTGGAGGGATGCGCTCACATTCTCGCTGCGGTGACGAGAGAAGAGCACACTGGGGGCATACCCAGCGTAGAGTCCACCATTGAGGCGATTGCCGCGGCGCGTGTTGCAGCTCGGGTCATCGACTTGGATCAACTAGATGACGACGAGTCAGATCAGTCTATAGTGAATGCTCGTTCAAATGGAAGCTTGCATAGTGGGCAAGCGCAGTGGCGGCTGTGATTGTTGTGCGAAAGCTTGTCCCCTGCGATCGCATATACCAACTGCTTAGTTGGTATATGCCCTTGACAGCTTGAGCCGGCCGTTTGCGCTTGGCAGAGTGTCCAAGCCGCGTTCAGGACTGCGAGCGTTACTGCCTACGGCGTGCAGCTTTGCGCTGAGGCTGCTTTGGATCGTAGACACCTCGATGTAGTCAAAGACATCCTGCTTTGCTTCTTCACGGGTGCCGGTGCCCTCGCACAGGTCAAGGAGGTCCACAACTGGGTGGCGGCGACACGCGCGAAAAAGCGATGCATTGTCCTTGGGCATGCGGCTGCCCACCTGGGCCGGTCTCACTTTACATGACCCACATCCCGCCTGGAAGTCGTGGCTTGCTCTATCCCTTTGGTCCTATGCTCAATTCCTGCTTGGTGATGCAGGACCTTACCCACTGAGTCTGGTGGATCGGTTACTCCGGTGCTCTTTTCAGCTGGGATCTGATATATGGCCTCAGTGGGTCGAGGAACTCGTTCAATCATTGGTCTTTCAACTCGGCGGGGATATCCTCGGCGGTAGGATCCGAGCCGACAGCGCGCAATGCGTCGGTGGCTACTTTCGACAGAGCGTGCGCTCTGACCCGATCCCGACTGATGGCACTGACAATTCTCCCCATGGTCTGGAACGCATCAAGGTACATTTGCGGCGGTTCCTTGGGCATCCTGATGTCGTCCAGCCTCGGCGGGACGCGATCAAAGTCGACTGTGACGTCCAACACACGGGCGTCTACAGGATCGATTGCGTATGTCGCTTGGAATGCCTCACCTTCGTAGCCTTCGCCGATGAGAACCAGGATGCGAGCAAAGTTGAAGAACTCAACATAGCCAAGTATTCGCCGATGTTCGGGCTGGCCGACCACAGACACGCAGTGGAACAGATGATCCTGAGGCCTATTCGTAACCAAGTCTGCATCGAAGAAGATCCAGAATGGTGGCTGCGCATCGAGACTCGGGTCTTCAAGATACGTCAATGCGCGGGCACAGTCCTTCGGCTTGGCGCCTGTCTCGGACAACAGCGCCAAGCATGACTTCACCATCGAGCGTCCAGCTTCCGGCCCTCCGTATCTGAACGAGAGCGCGAGCGGGCTATCAAGATAGCTGTCCTCCGTCGACATCTCACGGAGGCCCCCGAGCACGTCGAACCCCGGATGATCGCGTGCGACCCTGTTGATCAGATTTTGAGCGGTTTTCGGATTGTTGGTCCGAATGGTGATCTTGAGCCTGTCTCCCAAGTCGTTGACTTTGACCTCTGGCTTGTCTGGAACCAGTACCGTATCGGACTGCAGTCTCAGCTCTTCTCCCCTTGCCGTTTGGATCTTAAGATCAGGGTGTTTTCCCCCGCGCCCGCGCTTTACAGCCGATGCGCTTGAGAACCATAGGAACTGCCGAGCGACCTCGGCTTCCCAGCTGGTACCGCGCTTGCTGTTGCATGTTCGGCAAATGAACTTGATAACTTCCTTGTGGCCACCTATGGCACTCGGGATCACATGCTCACCAGTGACGTTGTCGCCGATGAGTGGCCGAGGGCACAACCAGCATTGGTCCACTGAATCAACCGTTGGGCAAGTATTTTCCGTGCTTCCCTCCGCGCGAGCAGCAACTTCGCTCGCCGGGTGCCCACGCTCTGCCACTTGGTTGACCGCTGCGATCTTGAATTCCTCTGTGTACCGCTTTCCGCTCATACCTTCTCCTTGTGCGAACATTATGGCTCAGGATTGTCTACGATAGTCGTAGCGATTCAAAATCCATTTCAATTCCCAACGTAAATTTTGAGCGCTAATGATGTCACAAATTCTCATTCGTAAGTGACTGAACGTTAGTTTTGTATTGAACGGACGAATCAATTGAGGATAAAGGTGGACGCGCCTTGTACAAATTAACTGCTGCTTTTGGCCGCTAAACTGACGCCTCAGGAAAGGGGCTCAGAGTATGACCCATATTGGCCTCTGGTCGGATGTCGCTCGCAAATGGCGCCAGAGGTGATGGCCGAAGAACCTGATTGTGGTGTCCTACCAGTAATAACTTACAATTATTTGATGTTGTCTCGGGATCATATATGATCCTGTCAAATGGTATCAGGCTTGTTGAAAGCCATAATTCTTTGAGCGGGCGCCCAGGCGGTTGGATCACCAAATATGATGGGAGAAAAATTGTACAAGTATCACAATATCTGCGGCAAGGATGTTTACGTGGTGGAAGACCACCATCATGTGCTACTGCCCTGGGCCTTACAGCGCAGGAAGTTAGAATTTGCGCCTAATCTGATCACCCTTGACCACCATACCGATACGCTCGAAGCGTTTATGCGCTACCGGTATGCCGCTACGTCACAGGGGTTTAACGCCCAAGATACGACTCGGGATGATGCGATGCTTTCAGAGCTCATAAAAGAACTCAATTGGAGAGATGATGACGCGGTCACCGACAGTATTGAATTATTGCGAAACGATGAGCACATCAGCGCGGCTTTGTACGCCGGCATATTGGACTGGGCGTTCTCCTTCAACTTGTCGATGTACACTACATCTTCTATTGAGGAAGACAATTGGAGAAAGAACGACATTTACAATCGTATTCATAGTATTCCTTCTCCCGAGAGGCCATATACCTACAAGCGACCTCCAGATAACATTTTTAAAATCTCAGCCACTTGCGCAGTCGATTGCGAAGGGCCACATGAAGATGACTGCGTGCCATATCATTATTCGCAGGTGGTGGAGTCATCGTATCTTGAGCGCAACCTCAGCAGGGCTCAAGAAATGTATGCCGGTTTCGCACGCCGTCCGCTGTTGAGTGAGCCTTATATCCTCGATATAGATCTTGATTACTTCCATTCTGAGCAGTCGATCCAGCCCCGTGATCCAGCAACACTGCATCGCCTGATTCAAGGTGCAGTTGGCATTACCCTGGCGACCGAACCAGATTTTGTGGAAGGTGGACGGATTAAGGGCAGCAGCATCGATTCAGAATACCTCCTGGGAGCTATGTTGAATCATATTGAAAATGCGCTTGCGGGCAGGCCTGACTCACAGGAGCCACGTGGCCGACGGTCGTAGGGCATGCAGTAAAAAGCCGTAATGCAAGGAAAGCATGCGCTCAACCGGATGACGACCGTGTGTTGACGGCAGCTAACATCACTGCAGTACTAATTTCGTGGAGCATGTCACCAGGTCGCGCGTGCCATTGTCTACCTGGTTAGACGTGACGATTGATGAGATTATCCGCCTGCGCAAAAAATGAGAAATCTGAATAATCCCGACTTATCTGAGAATCAGTCCCGACTTATGTGAGTATTTTGGTGGTAAGTCCTTGATTTTCACAGTTTCCCGTCCTGACTTAAGCGAGATTCAACGCGCATCGCTGAGTGTCATAGAAGTCGGGATTTTTTTAGCATAAGTTGAACAGAAGTTGCTGTCACAGAACTTTTTTTTGCAATATGTTCAAATATACTTCTGAAAAGGTCAGTGCGCCACTAACCACGCTTCGGCAAACTCGACATTTTGCGCCCATACTCCTCGGGGACTTTCGACGTTGCGCTGGTGGCACTGGCCAGGCGGCAGCAGCATGCGCACGTCGTCAACGTGGTGCTGGCCACTGCTGTGGCCGCGCGTGGCGCGCTGGCGGCGCTGGGTAAGCGTAAAGCCAGCGCCGTCTTTACCCCGACTGTCCCTGTCAGCATGATTTGAGGTTGAGACACAAATTGGTTGTGTCCACAAACTCGATTATGGACACACCCGCGAAATCAACACGTCTTTGGAAACTTTGGAAACTATGATCGACAGCACAACCGTAAAAATGCCCGAGTTACAAGTCTTCGGAAAAACCTTGGTTCTTGGAGCGCTCTTAGTTGAGTTAGCCAAAATCTCGTACATTGCCGGTGGGTCTCTTTCCAGCGTCTTGAGTGATCGACATAATCTTGCTTGGTTACTGGGTATCGGTGGGTGCGTTTGTCTCGTGATCTGGTACCTATTCATTCGCGGCTTCGGTACGACCGCAAAAAGAGTTATGAGAAGCAGACGGATCGATCTTCTGGCCATTTTTATTCTCGGTGGATCGGCAACGATGATCCCTGTCCCGATTGTGACGGAAGCGCACGCTCACATCGGCAAGATTGATGGTCATTGGATCCTGCTCTTGCTGGCATTTGTATTTTTGGTCATCGCATCGCCACTAATTCGTGCACTAACAATGTGGCGCAAAGAACGTCCACCCCAAATGTATTTCTTGACCGACGACGAAGTCACTAACGATGCCAATGATGTACTCGCCAGTCGTGAGAGCGCTGTAGAGTTCGCAAAAGGGGTATTGGCAAGTGGATCAAGCAACGGATTGATATATGGAGTGGATGGGCCTTGGGGCGTCGGAAAGACGAGTTTCCTGAATTTCGCCTGCAATTATTGGCGGCAAGAAGCTTCCAATCAGGTGATCATTGTTCGTTTCGAGCCACTGCGATATGCATCGGACCCTGACCTTGCAGATCGACTGATTCGTGAACTTACTGCCGAAATTCAAAGTCAAGTTTACGTGCCTGAATTTCGACCCGCCGCTAACCGATACTCGAGAATGCTGAAAGGGAAAGCCGACTTTTCCTTCCTTGGATTTAGTTTCTCGCTCGAACCTTCTCCGGAAACAGTTGATGAACTTTTGGACGACATTGACATTGTCTTGGAGCGAAATAGCCTCCGGCTTGTGGTGGTGGTTGATGACTTGGATCGACTAGATGCCAAGGCTGTGAACGATGTGCTCTTCATGGTGAGGCGAACGTTTAGACTCAAGCAGGCCGCCTATGTCCTTTGCTATGACACCGAAAATCTGGTCGAGTCCAATGACGATGGAGAGCGAGCAAGACAGTTCCTGGAGAAATTTGTCAACATCAAGTTGAGCCTCTTTGTCGATAGTGCGTCGCTTCGTTCGTTCTTGAGAACTGACTGGAATAGGAACGGCAGTCAGTTCCCTTCGATTCCGGCGGATACCATGCTCAAACTCGAAGCAGTTTTGAGCGAGCTTGCGGTCATGTTGGAGGATGAGAATGCAGCGACCTACATGCGCCTCATCGGGGACCTGAGAAAACTAAAACGCTTTGTGAACGCTGTCTTACAAATGCGATTGGAGAGGACAAATCTGGCGCGCACGGATTTCAATCTCCGAGATTTGATAAATCTGATGCTTCTGCACTTGAACTACCCGGGCATATTTCGGCGAATTTACGTTGAAGAGACAGAAGGTAGGTCAGGGTTTTTTTCACTGAAAACCGAACGAATGAACCAACGAACTGTGCATGTAAATTCACCTGGATTCTTAGAGTACACGCAAACAAACGGCGAGCTCGGCGAATTTTTGCTTAGACAGCTATTTGAGGTCGACACACTGGATCTTGGCGAGTACGGATCTATAGATGAAAGCGTACTCGTTGCTAGAGCGTGTTTCAACTCAACTCCGCACCGAAATCTCGAAGCCTTTCTCCTGTTAATCGTACGCTTTGCAGCGCCAGAACCGAGAGAGACTTTCAGACTATATCAAGATGCAGTTACAAGAGTTGCGAACGGCAACCCAATCTCAGACGTCTTATCTGACGCAGAGTTTTCCTTGGCCGACGGAAATCACGCCCATGATGAATTCTGGCGCATTCTAGTCAGCCAATCGCACTCGTTCGACACAGCCACTGCTCAGCAGTCAATTGAAACGTTGGTGGAAATGATTCCACGGTACTCACTTGTAAATTTGGAAGATCGCGGGCTTCGTGGACGGTCGATTTACAATCTTATCCGCTTGCTTGACCGCGCTGGTTGGAGACGAACAGATGCGCAGCGAGCCGATAATACACCGGAAAATATAGTCGAAATCGCCCACCGCATCTATGGAGAGGGAAGTTACTTGGGGCAAGGGTTGATTGACCGTCTTGCAGGCCATAGTCGAGGAGTACTAGGTGTCTACGATCTGCTGTTGTTCCGACTCCAATGTAGTGCGGATAGACAAGGGCAGGTCCAAAATTTGCACGCTGCTTTGATTGTCTATAATGATCTGACTGCCCCAACAACAGGAAATCTCAATGCCCTTACCGTAAGTGGAATGCGGACCATAACTCAACGGGTTTTCGCAAAATTTAGAGTGAGGTATATTATCCCAAGCGTTAATCTCTTTGACGAATTCGACACGCTGACTCACGCGGATCTTCTCGGTGAGTCGTTGCCCTATTACATCACCTCGTTCACGCATCAAGGTCAAATGGATCGTCTTGAAAATTCCGTAGAGGCGACACGCTCTTTGGCGAAATCGTTCGTCGTTTACCAGCTGCTAAATCGCCATGCACCGACAGGATCTGGCGTTGGTTGCGGATTTTATGACTCAACTGGCGATGCGGATCAAGGCGAAATCGCATACCTCATGAATCAGTATCTTTTCGAAGTGTGCTTCAACCCAAATATCGCCCCAGAGAATGCAGAGCACTTCTTGAACTACTGTTTGCTCAGTTTAAGTAGCGACAATTGGGCACACGGTAACGAACGATATCAGCCGAGTGTGCAGGGGATGACAAGTGTGATGGATCCACACGAGCTAGCACGGTATTGGGATGTACACGGACATTGGTTTAGGTCTCAAAACTATCCAGCGATTACCAAAAAAGTCATTAGCTTGAACTACGTGGCATCGTATGCAGAGGATATTCCACTCGTCTACGCTGTGTTAGATCAAGTACAAGCTCAGTTCCTGGTTGTAGTTCCCTAAGAACGCCTAACTTGGATGATTTCGAACAATCACGTCTTGATCTGATAGAGCAGGAGTTAGTGGCGGTGGACAACGAGTTCCGGCGCTCCGAGTACAACCTCGCGCCTCAGGAAAGGGTCTCAGAGCAGGATCTTGGCCTCTGGGCTGATGTCGCTCGCGAGTGGCATCGAGGTGCAAGCATTGCGAAGGTCCGCAGCCGGTTACCGACCTTGTCTAACGATAACGAATTTAGAGCTTCCTAGAGTTACCCCTTGCCAGCCACGATACTAGAGCTAAGTAGCTGATAAAAACGATAACTGCGAACAGTAGGTCTGCTTGGTCTAACTGGCGATACCGGTACCAGTGACCGCCGAGAATAATTGCAGCGCCGATTGCTGCCATGAAACCATGCTGTCGTAAAGTGGCAATGGGACTAAAGGTGTTCATTTATAGGATGCCAGAAGTTTTTCGAAGAGTATTCCCAATTTTCTTGGCGATCACGCGAATAGTTCGCGGTCGAGGATTTTGCGCGGATCCGAGTAGTCTTCAGTCCACCACGGTTTCTGGCCAGTCTTTGGTGCTATCTTCAATTGAATGGGTTTGTTGGACGCGTTGGCCTTCGCCTGGAGAACCCTGAAATAGTAATGGTCGAATATGGTTAGGGCTTGGATCATAAAGGATACGGCGACGCGTCGGTCTTTTATGAGAAGAAGGTTCTCACCGTTTTCGTTATCAGCAGGATTCGAGAAGTTGTAAGAGCCGGTATAGACCTTGGCTGTAGGTTTGTCGAAATCGATCACGACGAACTTATGGTGCATACGTGTTCCCCCACCTTTTGCGTTCAGGGCGGTTGGCTCGCTCTTGAATGGCTCAGGGAGATTTGCGCTGAGGCTAGCCGCGAAAACGGGCGCAACTTTTCCGTTGGGGAGGTGAACATCCAATCCGCTAGTCTTTTTGTCGGAAATGCCATAGACGAAGACGCCATCCTTCCTCGTTACTTCCTTGATCGCTTCGGTCACGGCACCACCAGTCTGATTCAGGAACGCCAAGGAGTAGAAGACCGATGACTTCGCCCTGAGGATATCATCGGCGACGGATTGGAGGACTCCCTGGTCCTTAGAGTGCGGCGAGAAAGTGACTTTGGCGTCAATGTCGGTGAACCCTAGGCTGTGCCAATTAGTGGATTTCGTCGGACCGAAGCCTTTGACGAAATCGTTCTCCCAGTAGTTTTCGAAAGCATCGCTGAATGGTTGAATTGCCTTTTTCCCACGCACGACTACTGCGTTGTTGGACTGCACGAATTGGCCGCGCCAAGTGAAGTTGGTAGACCCGCAGATAGCTGCTTTCACGCTCTTGCCATCAACCACAATGATCTTATTGTGCTGGAGGTTGCCCATGTGCTGGCGCTTGACCTGACCGGCTCCTGCTGTCGCGGCTAGAAGTTCAGCGGACTGCGATTCGGCAGAGGTTTCGGGCTTGTGTTCCTTACTGTCGTCGATAATGATTCGCAGCCGTCCCTTGAGTTTCTCGAGGCGCGAAACTATAGCGGGGTCATTGAGGTCATAGCAAGCAACCCGAACAAGCGCGGTCTTATCGGCGATGGCGGCATCCAGCACTTCAAGAATTGCGCTGCGAGCTTCGAAGCCCATCCATTTGAGGGCTTCGTCGGCTTTCGGGTGGAGCGGTACGAACTGAATTCCTTCGTCGGCTGTTTGGGGAATGAGCGTATTCATGCCGTCGGTCTCAGTGGTGTAGCGATCAACGAACGCCTGGGAGGAGACGAAGCCCCGAGTAAAGGCCACGTTCAACTTTCCGGGATACGTCTCTCGAGCGAGCACAATTCCTGCTTCCTGGGAATCGCCGTAGCTGAGCTCGCCCGACGCATTCATGAATACCGGCGTGACCCGGTATACGAACTGGCCTTCCATTTCGGCGTTTACGGGGAAGTGGGCCCAGCGAAATTTTTGAATTGGCGACAGGCGGCTGGAGGTGCGCTTCGTATTCACGCTGACATCGGTGTTCGGGAAGTTGATACGGTTCTTGATTTCCCAGAAACGGTCACCCTCCGGTTCTTTGTATTCAAGGGCAAAGCCGACGAAGTCGCGAGGTGGCTCTGCTCCCCGCCAGTTCATGGCGAGGAGAGTCATGCCGTCACCGCGGTGAAGCTTCAACGTGAAAGGCGCGTTGGCATTTTTAGCGACAACTTGGAAATCATCAGACATTCCTGTTTCCTTTCGGGGAATTCATTGATGGTTGCTCGTTCTCAATGGCTTTTATCGGACCTAGGCCATGGGGCCGTACTTGCGGTTCGAGAATTCGCCGACCCACATGGCGAACTTCTCAATGTCCGCCATCAACTGGTCGTAATCCGGAGTTTCTGCGGGGACTTCGTTCGACTGCGAGTGTTCGAAAACAGAATATCGGGTCATCAGGTCCTCGATCAAGGCGCAGTCCTGGTCATTGATTTTCGCGAGCGCGCCGATCTTGTTCTTAGTCTCCACAGACCTCCTGAAGCGGGCAACGACGCCGTTCATCAAGACCTTCTCAACGGAGTTCTCGACAAGCGTACGGAACGTGCTGCAGATGGACTTTGCCAGTACCAAATAACCTTCAATGTCCTTGGCCTCCAAGAGTTTCCTGAGCCTTGTCATTTCCTGGTCGCGCAAACCGTTGGCGGCTTTCTGCGTGTTCGAATTCTTAACTATCGATTTTTCTACGATGCCCGCATTCGATCCGAGTTTGTGGAGCGTGTGGACCAATAACTTGACTGGCGAAGGCACCTTCGCGGCTTCGGCCTGTTTCTCGACCTTTCCGACCGTCTCCTCGAGCAGCGCGATCACGGACAGGCGGTGCGTGAACACGATAACCTGCCGCGTTTTAGAGAGCTCGACGAGTCGGCTAACGACTGCCTCCTCATACGTTTGATCGAGGGAGGAGATAGGGTCATCAAATATGAATGGGGTTGGCTCGCCGGATCCAGCGATGTCCGCAAGGAAGGCTGCCAATGCAACGACCCGGCTCTCGCCTTCGCTCAGGACTCGCTTTGCCTCGGTTGCTGACTTGCTGCTCTTAATGGAGAGGCCGATGCTGACCTTTCCCTTCCCTTGCTTCTTGCTGGAAGTCGAGATCTGTATCTTCTTGCCTCCCAGCAGCAATAGTTCGGACAGGAAGCGTTCCTGATAGTCCTTAGTCACCTCGAGCTCGCTTAGCTCGTTGGCCTTCGTAGTCAGAGCATTTGTCTTTGTCAGTGCCAGCGCAGCATCGATTTCCTTCAGCTTCCTGCGACGTCGCACCTCGTCCACGACGGACTGCTTGTTCTCGGACAGCCATTTCATGCACTGGAGTTCGGCCAGCCTAGCTTCGAGCGCCTTGCGCTTGTCGTCGTTCTTGAGCTCGTTCAGAGTCTTTTGCTCCGCCTCCAATTTGCCCCGAAGTGCACCAACCTTTTGCTCGAACGGAGTCCAGTCGAACTGCGGGATGCTCGCGGCGTCCACCGATGATTGAATCGCGTCCCACCGAGATTTCAGCAGCGCGTGGCTTGAATCCATAAGGGTGGCATCTACTTGGAGAACGTCGCACTGTAGGTTCCAGACGCCAACTTCCGGCATGGAGGGCCCCTTCAAAAGCAGGTTCCTGAGGTCTGTCTCAGCCTTCGTTGCTGCCGCTTCAAGCCCGCCTTTGACGAACGCCTCGAATGAAACCAGTCGCGCTTTGGCTGCGTCATCGAGTTCCTGTTGGCAAAGGACGCATTTGCTTCCCTCGCCTGTGACGGGGAATGCTGCTCCGTTGTACGCAGAGCGTTCCGAGTACTTCCTCGCTTCTTCCCAAAGGGACCGCCACGTTTCCTGCCCTACGCCTTCGAGGGACGCTTTGGCAAATACCTTGTCTGCTTCATCGCCGGCAGTCTTTCGCTTGGAGACGGCGTCCGACCGCGCCTTCACAATCGACAACGCCATGCTGTCGTGAAACGCCATCTTCAGGCTCGACATGTATTTCTCAGCCGTGGCGATAGTGCCTAGGCTTGTAGCGATGAAGGCAAGTCTCTCTGGAACGTTCTTTTGGTGGATTGCCTGTTCCGCGTCGAGCCGTTCGGATTCGAGTTCTAGGCTGAATGCGCAGCGCGCATCGACGTCGGCATCCTTCGTCGTAGCAGTTAGCGCCGCAACCCACTTGGCACCTGCGGTAAGGAGCAGGCTCGGTGGGACGCTGGGCAGCCCTGACGGCAGCGCGGTTTTCCGCCGATCCAGATTGCACGCTACTTCCTCGCAAATCTTTATAAGCGAGGTCACGAACCGAATCCTTCGCGGCTCATACGACGCCTCGTTCTTAGGCCCAAAGTAGAGCGCGGCGGCATGCGAGTCAAAGATATGCACCTCTTTCAGCATCCCGCTCGTTGCGCCACCAGGCGTCCAGTCAACGCATTTTTCCGCGCCGCCGTAAGTCACGCTGAGGGAAGCACTGGGAGCGACGGGCTTATCCATGAATACGTTCGGTAGGATGTCTTCTTTGGCCCGCGACCCGCACGCGTGCTTCAGCAGCCTGGAGAAACCGGACTTCCCCGTTCCGTTCTGGCCATAGATCGCGATCAAGGATGCGTCCCCGAATTCCAGTTCGGCATCGTTGGAAATCGCGTTGACGCCGTTTACTTTATTCAATGCCATAAGGCGCAGGTGGGGGCGCTTCTGGGCGGCCCCTAGTGAGCCCGCACCGAGCGTCTTGAACTTGTCTTGGCCAGCCCCACCAGCTTCTTCCACGCAAAGGCTGGAAAGGATCTCGATTTCACCGGCATCTGGAAGGGCTCGCTTCTCGAGCATGTCAGAAGCAGCCGTCTGCAACCATCTTGGACGCGCTGCTATCCATGAGTCAAAGGGATCGGCAACGGCCACCGCTAGAGTCGTATCAGGCATGCTCATGCTCTCATGAGTTAATGAAATAATGTGGTGGTGGCCAATTGCGGCGAAACGAGTTGAAATTGCCTGTCGTCGCATAAGCTACTCAGATTCCCTTGAAACGCATGCGAAATGAATCCTTTACCAATAATGAAAGCAACGCACCCTAGATATTTTTGACAAGATAATGCTGTTGGTCAAGAAATAGCGGCATAGTGATAATTGGTGGTATTGTTTCAACAACAATCAAGCTCTTAACACTGAGAGGCTGCGGTGAGATTGGCGTAGTACCGGAAAGTCAACGATGAACTTCTGGAACTGGGAGAGCGCTGCGGTAAAGGGCGAGCGCAGCGCCGCCGACGCAGGGGCAACATTATTTTTAGACTTTCTTCAGCCTCAATGCGTATTGGCTGCCCTCTGCGACAAATTCTTGATGAGGGCGGGTCTGACCGTATCCTCAAGCGCTATCCGGACGTGCTTACGTCGCTTGCGCCTGGAATTTTCGAACCGAGGTAACGAAAGGAGAGTTCTGGCGCAAAGCAGCCGCGTGCGACGACCGCTCTTCCAAAATGGAAGCCGCGTCATTAGGGCACTTGAGAAGTTCCCGCCAAGCAAAAATATAGTCGCTGCTACAAAGTGAATTCTTTTCCCAACTATCTACCTGGAGGTTGGCCAAATAGATAATTTCGTTCGCAATCGGATCCGGTGCAGCGCGAAGCGCCGATGCAACTGGCACATGCTTAGCAAGACGCCGTTCATCGATATCCAAGAACACCGAGGAGGCTCCGTTACTGTGTTGAATTTGTGAATTACTTATCATAATGGAATTTTATGATGTTGCAATTATAGCTAACGACTCGCTGAGGGCTTCAGCATAGCACACGTTTTGCTTAAAAATGATGCACCATTCCTATCAAGTAGGCTGGCTGGAGCCAACAAAAAAGTGCTATTTGGGCTTTTTGGTTTGCTATATAGACATGTGAGTGACACCTTAGTGAAGATGTCCCGAAATCGCTTTGAACGCTCATAATCGGCCCCCCTGAAGTCGGTTACTAATCAGTGATTTGGATGTCTCCCCGCTATTGGGGGGCGCTGGCGTTGACCCGTAACATGGGGGCACTTTGCACTAGATGCGGCTAGTTGCTATAGATGCGACATTCATGTTGGCAAAAGCTATAGCCCACGAGTTAGCGCCACAAAGTTTGTTGCGTTTTCCCAACACGCCGTAAAACCCTAGTCAAGGCGCACAATTCTCTCGCCCTCTATACCCGCATTGGAGCGCTGCTTCGACGCCCTGATTTAGCTTGTTACGTTCTATTATTACATAGAGTAAATGCAAGCTTTTTCGTCATGAGTATCAATATTAAACTTGTTGCCAGTACATTTTCCTTGGACGAGAATCGCGAGATTCATCGAGCCAAATTAAAGGCAAAACAAGTGTCCGAAAATTACGGCGCAATACTTCGAAGGTTTCGTAAGGTGCGGGAACTGCGACTCGTGGATTTCTCGCGGCTGTCGAACCTGGATGTAGGCTATCTGAGCCGAATCGAGACCGGAGACCGGTCTGTCCCAGGTCCTCGCACTCGAACAATTCTCCAAAGTGCACTTCGGCTTTCCAATGCGGAGATCGATGTATTGGAAGCTGCCGTTTGTCGGAACTTGCAGACGTCTGCAACTGACGCGATTTCAATGCGCAGCGGCGATGGCGCAGTGATCATCCTTCCGGGGAAAGATATCTTAAGGCTGCTTATGGCGCTCGACCTTAAACCTACAGTGCTCATCTCAAAAGGAGAACCTGAAATGTAAAAACCGCCGAATCCTGTCGGAGGTCGGCGGTCGGAACTGCTGCGTGAGAACATCAGTATCCGTCTTCCTTCCCCCCTCAGTCAAGTTATCCAAGAGTTCCGTTGTGTCGTCGACACAAGACGGCGGGCCACTGTTTGCTGAATTTCCAGCAAAAAATTGGCAAATTTGCAGGGAGGAAAAACCATGACAGCTTTACGTCAACAGCTGATTGAGCTATTTGCTCGATCCCCCGGACTAGATGGCACCATTCACGGGACGAGACGTGTCGTCCAGGGCAAACATGGATCCAGATCGTCGCTGTTCTACAGCGTGAAAAACCGAGCCTTGATGCCAACTGAGTCCCGCCTCGAACGATCTGTTTGCTACCGACTTGAGTCGGACCGCAGCGTTATGCAATATAGGATGCAACCGATCGCTATTCGATATGGCAAAGAACTACTGTACCCGGACATATGCATTCGCGATCCAAACGGCACCATCCGGATTGTAGAAGTCAAACCGGAAGCTTTCGAGCGGACATTAGACAATTGTCGAAAAGCGAACTTTCTTCGATCATATTTTTCAGACTTCGGTATCAGTTACACGACGGTCGGAGAAGCGTACTGCGGCAGCAAAATCGAGTTGGCCAATCTTGAGATGCTATACAACCGCGGAGGGCGACAGGAATTGAAAAATGAACTCCTGCAAGAACTCGCCACGCGCATACTTCGCATCAACGGACCGATAACCATGAGCGAGGCGGTAATTAGGCTCGAGGAAGCAGGTGTTGCCCGCTATTATCTCGACGCCGCGTTGTTTCACGGCTACTTAAAGTGCAACTTCCAGCGTCCAATTTCTACAACGACGCTTGTGGAGTGCTGGCAATGACGGCCCGCCTGCAGCAACAAAAATTGGCGATCGGTACCCGCATTGCGATTCGCAATCGGACGTTCGAGGTTGCGTATGTTGACCATATGACTCTTCGTTACACGCCGTGTGAAGGCGGCCGCTCGCAGCGCATGCCAGTCGAAACTTTTTGGTCCCTTGTTGATGACGGTGTCGTGGGATTTTGCGGTACTGCCGAGTCAGGAGACAACTCATTGCAGCTTTGGGAGCTCACAGGCGAGCAGTGCGATGAAATGCATCGACGGCACAAATACGTCGCGACGGCCATGCTTAGTCCTCGCAAGATCATGGCGGCCTCAAACTTGCGTAAGACAGTTCAAGTTGTTGCGGAAAAACTGGGCGATCCAAACCCTCCTTCGCGGACAACGCTTGCCCGCTGGCTTCAAATATTTGCGCAGAGTGGCGGAAACCCGAAGCAGCTCCTACCGCGGCACTGTGACAAGGGGCGTCGCGAGACGCGATTTTGTTTCGAGATTGAAGCTGTCATTCAGGAAACTATTCGAAATGATTTTTTGACTGTAAATCGAGATTCAATAGAGCAGGTGGCTTGCAATATCATCGGAAAAATAAGCGAACGGCCATGGTTGGATGGTCCTGTGCCGAGCAGATCATCAATCTATCGCCGCGCGGCGGCCCTTGATCCTTACATCGTCGCGCTGAAGCGGTACGGGTCAAAGTTCGCGAATATGCGGTTTCGTGCCGCAGGCGCCAGCTTGGAGGCAACGCGGCCTATGCAGATTGTCATGATGGACGGGCATCGAATGGATGTTCTCGTCGTGGACACGGAGACTGGCGAAATTCTTGGCCGGCCATACTTAGTATGCCTTCTGGATGTTGCAAGTCGCGCCATAGTCGGATGGCACATTAGCTTGGTTCCATTTTGTGCGACGACAGCGTTGGCAGCAATTAAGGACACATGTTCCCGAGATCCTGCATCTGGGCCCGGGGGCGTACCAGAGGTAATTGTCCCCGACAACGGCCCTGACCTGGCCTCCCAGGCTCTCCGAAAACTTTGCACCTGGCTTGGCGTGCATATCGAGCCTGCAAAAGCCTACTCACCGAATGACAAGGCCCACATCGAGCGATTCTTTCGGACCGTCAATATGATGTTGATTCATTTGCTCCCTGGAACAACCTTTTCTTCGCCATCTGATCGCGGTGAGTACAAATCAGGTGAACTGGCATGTCTTACGTTGGACGATGTGAAGGAGAAATTTGAGAAGTGGCTCACCACGGTGTACCACGTCCACGCGGATTCGAACCGGGCGCCTATCATGGCATGGCGGGATCTTCAAAGCACCTATCCCATCCTTCATTTTTCGGCCGTCGAGCTTGACGTCGTGGCCCGCGTCGTGCACAGGCGCGCCATCAATAAAGGCCGTGTGCTCGTCAATCATCTCTACTACAAATCAGATTGCCTGGCGACGCTGGAGGCACGGGGAATCGGCGATGTCACCGTAATGGTCGACGAAATGGATTTGGGCTTTGTATATGTTCAACATGATTCAGATCCGAAGGTGTTGTACCGAGCGGATGCTACACGTCGTGAGTACACGAGAGATCTGACGCAGTACGAACACGGGAAGGTATTGGAGGGCATCAAAAAAATGCATAGGGACGACATGAAAGCGCTTGGCGAGCACACGTACGAGCTGGCTCGCTGGGAACTTTGGAAAGACATCCAGGAGCTCACCAATTCACGCAGCGCACGACGACTCCTTGCGCTCAAATCCCAAAAAGAGAAAACAAAATGGAAGCGTGAGGAGCGAAAAAATCAACAGGCCATCATCACTGAGCAAGCCCTGGTGGCAAGTGCTGTGCCGTCCGCCCCTGCTGTCGTGAATGCCATTATTTCACTGCCGTACGAAAACCAAACCTTTACTCTTTAAGGCTGAATATAGACATGAACTTGCCGAATCAATTCGAGAATCCCTATCACTCGAAAGTAGCAGCTCTCGACAATATCTACGTCACCCATCAGAGTTTGGTGGAGGCGATTAACGGCATTACCGAATGTATCTCGTGGTCGAGACACAGCTTAGAGCCAAAAGGCGCCCTGTTGACGGGTATGGGCGGTGCGGGGAAAACAACCATCTGCCAATTCATTCTAAAACGGTATCCTCCGGTAATGGTCTCTACCGATGACGCGCATATCAATACCGTGCCCGCATTTTATACATCAGTGCCTTCACCATGCGGAATTAAGGCGCTTGCATCGAGTATGTTAGACGAGCTCGGCGATCCCTCACCTGGTATAGGGTCCGCATCTGCAATGACGAAACGCCTTTGCAAATTACTGGTCGAATGTAGAACACGCGTCATTATTTTGGACGAGCTACATCATCTTCTAAGGACAAAAGGAAAAGTGCAGGGAAAAGCCGAAGAGGTCTGTGACTGGCTGAAATCACTCATGAATAAGGCCAAGGTAATGATATGTCTCGTCGGAACGCCGTCGTGTGAATCAATCCTGCAATGCGGCGATGGCCAGATGTCGAGACGTTTTTCACATCGCCACCATCTCCGAGACCTGAGCTGCGGTACCTCAGATCACCCGGGGGAACTCGCTGGCTTCTTACAACATCTAGCAGCCCAATATTCTCTATCACTGGGATCGATTGCGATGCCGGACTTTGGCTCACATAAGCTTGTAGAGCAAGTGTGGGCTGCAACTTCTGGTCGCCCCTCCTTCATTACTCTTCTCTTGCAAAAGGCGGTACTTTCCGCATTAAACGGCCAGCGCACGTCCATTACGGTCGGTGATCTGGCGGCGGCGTTCGATTCGGGGGTTACAATCGATGTAGCGCAGTCCACCAAGAACCCCTTTGAAATGTTGAACTATGAATTGAAGGACTCTGTGCTGTCCAAGCTACGGGTGCAAAAATGAAGCTCCCAGTCCTGCCTTTCGCGTTCTCCGACGAGTCCGCTGCTGGTTTTATCTTGCGCGTGGCATTTAGAAACGGTTGGTCAAGCCCGAATGCGTTCATTCGCGGGTTGGGCGGTGGCGTCGGCTCAGGCGTCAGTCTCGCGCGTATGCTGGAACATTTCGACTTGCTTTCGCTATTCGGACTTGAGGTTCCGGATGGGCTCGTTGAGTTATGCATGGCAAGGCGTGTTTATCCTAAACGTTATCGCTTTGCTGAAGGAATAGATCTTCCACCGGCGGCATTTCGGGAGGACTGCTCAGCCGTCTGCCCAGAATGTCTGAAAGTATCTCCCCACATTCGGCAGATATGGACCCTCGATTGCTATACCACTTGCCACATTCATGGCGTGCAGCTAATGCGGTCGTGCGATGCGTGCGATCTACCTCTAACCTATCATCGCTCGGCCCCTCATCTATGTTCCTGTGGGGCTGACTTGTCATGTGCTAAGACTAGCTCAGGCGATATTGCCAGCGCAAAAAAACTCCACCTTTTGGTCGCAGAGCAGAAGCAAGACGAACTTGCCGTTGCAGCGGATGTCTTCGGCGCCTGTCGTGAAGCATTTTGTTGTGACGCGGAGCGAAATTCGAGCACTATCGCGCAATACACTTCGCCTGCGCTGGCAGCCAGGGAATATTTTGTCCTTTGGCTGGCCGAGTATGTCAAAGGCCGTTCAACCATGGAGCATCCTCGCTTGTTGCTCGTACCGTTTTTGCGTTCCGCAGGTGCATTGCACGACGCAGCCATCAGCGCATTACGGATACTTGACGGCATGCGTCTCACCAATCTTCGTGAAGAAAAGATTTCTGGATACCTGAACCGCCGCGACGCTTGCCACGCATTGGGGTTGAATTCGCACCGCGTTATCGCGAGGCTCGGCTACCTTGGATTGCTGAGCGACGCTCCGTTCAACGCTGAAGATCGCGGACTAGTAGTTTCACGTGCCCATATTAATCGGCTGCTGATCGATCTATATCGTCCTGAAAGGGACGCGATTATGCCAGTGCGAGCGCTGACCAGGCCGCTTGACGAACTAATTCAGACGGGTTTGAACTTGCCAGCTTCTGTGATCGGCTACAGTCTCAGTGCGGGCCTGACCACCTTTCGCCTCCATGTGCCTTTAGTCGACCGACAACACAACATCCCTTCAGGGTTTATTTCTTTATCGCAGGCGGCAAAAATGCTCGGTGTTCACAAGGACGTCGTCCGAAGCGCATCAAGGCTTGGGCACATCAAAGCGGTGCCTGGGCGACGAGGAACGAGTCCGCTGATCTTTGAACGCGACGAAATTTCTAACTTCGATGCAATGTTTGTTTTTGCAAGTTCGATTGCGCGGGCGATGGGTATTGAACCGATGAAGTTTTCTACAAAGTTGTTCGCTGCAGACGTCAAGCCCGTAGCAGGGCCGACGATCAACGGGCTTCTGATGTACCTCTTTGACCGCAATGATCTGGCCCATGTACATTTGCGCGTGCTCGCCGCTGGCAAGTCCGTACCGTTCAGTGGAGTGACGCGGTTTGTGAACATGGCGAAGCGGCTCGATGCAGCTCAACCATCCATCTCCATTTCGGAAATCGGCGAAGATCTTTCAATTCCGCACACCGACGTTGCCAAGATTGTGCGCTCGGGATGTTTGGAACGCGTCGTCGTGCCTGGACGGGAAGTGCGGGTATGCCAAAAATCTTACGCCGCATATAAAGCGAAATTCCTAGATCCAAATATTATTGATATCGTTGTCGCAGCTAAAATGTCGGGTGAGACGTTACAAGAGTTCCGCTCCAATTGGATCGAAACTCAATTAGTGAATGTGATTGATCTTGGTCTGAGGCGCTGTATTGCACAGGACGAATTCATAAGGGTTCAAGCTTTCAGAAGTCAATACGTCACCGCCAGACAGGCGGTATTTCTGACGCAAAAAGGGCGACATACCCTTCCGAATTTGGAAGTGAGGGGCGCGATTTCTTCGATACGTGAGGGCGGGCGGCGCAAGATCCGATTGTTCGATCGAATGACAGCAGGAAAACTATTTTGGTAGAACGCGGTATGGTCACGAAACGCTGAATTTGAGAGAGGCGCTGTTGCGACCTCCCTTGGTGAGGAAAGTTTTTCATGGTCACCATCACGAATCGATTCGATACCCAGACGGTGTTTGGCGTGGGGTCGATTCGGGAGAAATCGTTCGATTGACGTGGGGCGGATCCGCCGCCGCCGGTGGAGTTCAAAACCTCAGCTCCTAACGGAACCTGATTATGATCAAAAACCCTTCGACATTACGCCTTCTCATCCTTTCGGATTTGCACCTGGAATTTCGACGGTCGCAAAAACCAGTGTTCGATTTAAGTATCGCGACGCCTGATATCGTCCTTCTTGCTGGAGACATCGATACCGATGCGGTTGGCGTCGTAGCATGGGCCGCCAACGTGTTCGCGGATTTGCCTGTTCTCTACGTGCACGGTAACCATGAAGGATACGGGGGGAAAATCGACAGCGTCATTAAAAAGATTTCTGCGGCGTGCGCAACGACTCCTAACGTCCACTATTTACATCAAGCCGAATTCCGACATATGGGGGTTCGATTTTTTGGCGCCACTCTCTGGACAGATTTTGCGCTGTTTGGGGAGGATTTGCGTCAGGAATGTATGAACGCGGCTGCCATGCTCATGACCGATTATCGTTCGATCAGGTTAGCGAAGGAGCGTTACCGTAAGCTCAGACCGATGGATACCGTACGCTTTCATAGGGAGGAGAGAACATGGCTCGCCGAGAAGCTAGAACAGCCGTTTGAAGGGCCGACCGTAGTGATGACGCACATGGCGCCGTCCAAGGCATCTGTCGCGCCCCAATATTCCGGCGACTTGCTTTCCGCGGCATTTGCCTCGAACCTGGATGACCTGGTCAGTAAAGCCGACGTATGGGTTCACGGCCACATGCACACCTCGTCTGACTACCGCATCGGACGCTGCCGGGTCGTGTGCAATCCATACGGGTACATTCGTAAGGACGGCGAGCCGGAGAACGGAGACTTTCGGCCAGATTTTAATGTTGAATTAGCGGTTTAAAAGTACGCGAGCCTTGACCCTAGCAGGACGAGAATTGTAGCTGTGGCATAATTTCATATAATTCCTTATGGCAACAATTTTTGCGGCTCGTGTCGAGGCTTGTGTGCATACCGCACGGTATCGACCGGCGCGAGGTGAGGAGTCTGGCCTTGGGCGCCTGGGTAAGCGCCGACCACAGCGAGACCTATCTTGACCGTAGCCGTTACAATTTGAACGCGTAACATCAACAAATGCGCTGCGGCCACTATAGACCGGAATCAGCGGTCGCTATTATCAAAATGTGCAGTTGTCGGCTGCCAGTCGCCGTTCTGCAGTTTAAGGCCACCTTGAATCGGAACCTGTAGTTCAATGGACCATGTCTGTGCGCAGACAGTCGATTGTTTGGTCACTCCGGTGCTCCTCGCAACTGGCTAATTGAAGCGGACAATCAGCGCAACGATCCTCGGAAACTACGCTTGCGAACTTAAAAGGTGGAGCCATGAAGCAACCGCGGGAAGAATCCCAAATTCTTGAGGACTTAGCCGAGCTAACTGCATCGCCTGGATACGTTCATGCGGTCGCGCACATCTCTCATCGGGACAACGTCATTCATATCAAGGGCAAATTGAAGCCGTCCGACATGGAACCGTTGTTCAGTAGAGCGCGACTTATTCGGACGGAATTGACGACGTTAATAGGCTTGATGGTAAAGAAACCGTTGGATTTTTCTCCGCAGCGGATTGAAGTGGTTGAGGACTACGTCAATCGGACTGATTCCCTCATGCGAGAGCTTCACGATGCGATGTCTTACCCGACGTTTGCCGCAATGTTCGAAGCAGTGAAGAACGGTGCTACGCCACCAGATCCGTGGCACGGATCGGGAATGCGTGAACCAATTTTCTATGGCACCGAGTCAGCTTATGCCTTCCAGTACAGGGACCTTGTGCCCGAGAAGTACGCGGCCGATGATGATTGGATGTTCAAGTCTAAAGGTTTCACCTCAGGTCAGGCGCGGACCATCGCGAAGACTATGTGCGCTTTGATGGACGAGAAGGGGACGCGACTCTTCGTGGACGCCCGAACTGCGAACGTGCCTCCCACAACTTGGCTGCCCGCATTTGAGTTTGTGCCAGATGAAGTGGCGATTCATAGCGGTGTTGTGACGGAGGTGGTCGAAGCCTTCTTCCGTGCGTTCCTCTTTGCGGGGGACAACTCGGCGTTCAAGGAAGTGGGTGACTTCAATGAAGTCGCCGCTCGGCCTCTGCTCCCTACCGACCGCGGGACTGTGCTCCTTTTCTCGCACTACGCCATATGTGAGGCCCTGTACGAGTCTCCGTTCTTTTGGATGTGGGACGACAAACCCTACCGTCAGACAGCCGCCAGGCATCGCGGCGCCTTCACCGAACAATTCGCTGCGCGCTGCCTGACCGGGGTTTTCGGCCGTGAACATGTCCATACGAATGTGAACCTGCATCGCGGCAAAGACATTGTGGGTGAAGCGGATGTTCTTGTCATCTACGGAGACCGGCTCATTATTGTGCAAGCGAAGGCGAAGAAGCTGACCATCGCAGCGCGTAAGGGGAACGATAACCAGCTAAAGGCTGACTTCGCTGCCGCCATCCAAGACTCCTACGACCAAGGCTGGACGTGCGCAAACGAGATGCTTGCCGGCGCATGTCGGCTGGTAGACGACAACGAGAAAGAAGTCGAGCTGCCACCGAGCATCAAAGAAGTTTTCTTGGTCAGTCTCGTGTCTGAACACTATCCAGCGCTGGCCTTTCAGGCAAGCCAGTCGCTGAAATTCCAGATCACCGATGTCATTCGGCCTCCGTTCGTGATGGACGTGTTCTTTCTCGACACGTTGACAGAGATGTTGGCGACGCCTTTGCGACTGTTGGGCTACGTGAAGTTGCGCGTGGCCGTCTGGGGCAAGCTGATGAGCGGGCACGAGTTGACTGTGCTCGGCTACCATCTGAAGCAGAACCTCTGGCTGGATGAGAAGTACGATAGTGTCATGCTTGAGGACTCTATCGCTCAAGACCTGGACACGGCGATGCTGGTCCGCAGGGATAACCAACCTGGCGACGCTACACCGGTGGGAATCCTCACGAAGATGCGCGGAACCCGCTTCGAAAGTCTTATCAAAGAGATCGAGGTTAGGGCGGACCCGGCCACTCTCGAGCTTGGGTTCCACTTGCTTTCGATGAACGAAGATTCGTGCAGGAGCGTCCATCACATACTGGAGACCATAGCACGGCAAACGAAAATCGACGGTAAGCGACACGATGCTACGCTCGCATCAAGCACGCACCCTGGAGGGGTGTGCTTCCATTGCAATCCAATGCCATCTCCCGAAGCGATTTCCGTGTTGGAGACCCACTGTGCCAAACGGAAGTACCAGCAACGCGCAACGCAGTGGTTTGGAGTTTCTGTGAGCCCGGCTGGAAAAGTCCAGTTTGGCGTCACGTTAGACTCCCCGTGGGAAGCCTGCGATGAAATGGAGAGACTCACAGCAGACATGAAGCCGGTATTGAAAGTGCGCGATGCTCTTCCCCAATATGTACGTGAACTCAACTGCATGAAACTCGGCCGGAACGATCTATGTTACTGCGGCAGCGGGCTCAAGTACAAGAAATGCTGTCTTCCCTAGTCCTGTGCACTTGTCTGGGTTATGCGCCGTTGCCTTACTATGCTGACCATGCATTTTGCGCCGCACGCTATAGGTAAAAGTCTACAAAAATCGGCAGCAAGTCTTGGTCCACTAGGCATACTTCGAAAGCGTTGGCGATCTTCAGATGCACTGGATTCTCGATCGAGAATCCAGTGCATAGGCTCATGTGCTTCTCCTTGGCGGGTTAGCGATATAGCATTTTCAGGCGATGTTATAAAAATATTGCGTTATGTTCCCCTATGGTTGCAATCCTTTAAAGGCGTGACAATGAACGAAAACACCCACGAGAAAAATCCAGTTGGATCGGGCAAATACCACGCCCTCGATGTTGTTAGATTGCATGGTCGGCTCTACCATGCATACCAAAATTGCGTAGGTTATCGCACTTTGAAAGCGGCTTTTGTTCCACCGGCTCTGCATTGGTATAACTATTTACTATGGATCACCACCGTAGTGCCGCCCATTATCCTCTTTACGCTACTTTATCTTGACTGGAGATTCGCATGGCTAAATCCATTCATTCAGGGAGTGGTGATGTACGTCTGTGTCCGCCCCATCGTCAATAAATGCTTAAAGATGGGCCTTCCAGAAGACTATAGTTCGGTCGGTATCACTGGGACGGGTACTGCTCAGCCGAGCTACCTTCATTCTTCCTTGCTGCGGCTCAAGTGGTTCCAGGACAAGATCTTTGCCACTGAAAAGCCGTCGAAAGCCCAAATAGAATCATGTATTTCATTTATTGAACTCATTGAAAAGGACCTGCCGCCAACAGGTGTCGCGTACTTTCGGCACCCAATTGCCTTGCTGTTGTTAGGCATAGTGGTCTATCTCGTGAATGCAAAAGTCGGATCAATGATCACACTCGCCATCATGAGCTTCGAAAGGCTTTCAATTTTGATCGGAATCTCTGTGGCTTGGACCTTTGGGATGGGGTGGTTAGTTTTCTCGTTGAAGCATGCAAGGGCAGAAACTCGCTGGATTTTCTTGCGTTATTTACGTTGGACAGCGCTTTCCATGGGCATGGAAGACGAGTCCAAGCCATTGGGTCAAGACCGCCTAAAAAGTTTGGAAAAAGTGGCCATTTAGCTGAAGTAAAAGTGACAAGAGCGGCATTGAAACGCTCCAGATTTGGAGGTGCTTCGTTGGGTGTGAGTCTGGCGACACTGCGCTGCATACCGAGCGTTCGGCCAGCACAGCTTGTTGTCTCTGTCAAGCGCGAGCAAGGTATTGTGATGGTAAAGAACGAGTCGCTGTAAGTATCCGTGAAAGGTTTGAGGAAATGAAAGCCACTGTACTCCTTGCTGATAACATGCTTGTCGCAAGATTAGCGGATGGCCACGAATTTGTGGAAGAGGATCCCATCGTGACCGCAGACCTATTGTGGGCGCATTCTGTATCCGCCGCTGAAGTAACTATGGTGGATTGGCATATCGACCCAAACGTAGCCCCGCTTACTGGGCACAAGGTAGCCATTTATGGCCGCCTACGTGACCTTGAGATGGGTAACGGGTAACCACGCCTGAGCTTAACTTGAGCGTCCTCTCGACCTGTTGAGGACGAGTTGAGATCTGCGCGCAGCGACATGCCCATTTTTAGCTTCATACCGCGCGTTGAGTTGAATAAATGATATTTGCGGACTATATTGGGTGACATTTTTTGAAACGGCACGACGTTGGTGGTCGTGCAGGTAATTTGACGTAGGTATCCGAGGCCAATGACAGCAAGCGATCGAGTAAGAGCAACCAGGGACGGAGATCAATTCCACTACTTATGGGCTGCGCAGTTGTGCCTTAAGTTGTTGCCAGAGAATGCCGAACTGGTCGCAATTTCGATTGAGGGTCCCTCGTCGCATGAGCAGCCTGCAGGTGAAGAAATTGATGCGGGTGATCAGGTTGTCGATGTGGGTGAGTATTACGGTAGTCAAAGTCTGGTAGCCGCGAAGCTCATCCGATATGTACAGTTGAAGCATTCCACTTTGCATGCGAATGAGGACTGGACTATTAGTGGACTCAAGAGCACGCTTGAGGGCTTCTCGACGCGCTTCCAAGCGCTGCTGGAAACGGCCCCTGCTTCGAATATCTTCGAGCGGCTGGAGCTGCTGTTCATTTCAAATCGACCAATTGGCATAGCTCTTCGAGAAATTATCTCCGATGCTGCTGAGTTGAGGCCGCCCCGTAATCTCAAGGGTTTTGAATTGCTCGTTCAATATACGGGACTTGATGGTCGATCCCTGGCCGACTTTTGTAGGCTGCTCAAACTCGAAGGCGGACATCTTGGGTACTTGCAGCAACGTGAGTTGCTCGTACAAGGTGTCCAGCAATATTTGCCAGGGGCTGATGTTGAAGCTCCCTTGCAGTTGAAGGAAATGGTCACGAGGAAGGCGACATCAGAGTACGCGTTGGAGCGGCAAATAACGAAGTACGACGTACTGAAGGCGCTGGGAACTAGCGGCGAAGCGCTCTTTCCTGCGAAATGTCTTATAGAGGTTCCCGCAGGAGTAGTTGTACGAATTCAGGAGTCGGAATTAGTTCAGAAAATTCTCAGTCATGGCGAGGGGCCCACCGTGATTCAAGCGGACGGTGGTGTTGGAAAATCTATCTTAGCAATGCGCTTGTTGGATCATTTTCCTGAGGGCTCACGTGCTGTCGTTTACGACTGCTTTGGAAATGGCGAGTATCGGTCACCAAGTGGATACCGGCACAGGCATAAGGACGCCCTAGTTCAAGTCGCCAATGAATTGGCGAGCGCATCGCTTTGCGATGTGCTGATTCCGAGCGCGCACGCGGACCCGGCCGCGTACAGCAAGGCGTTTTTGGCGAGACTTTCGCAGGCCGTACAGGTCATGCGATCGAAGCATGATGAGGCTCTACTTTGCGTCATCATTGATGCTGCAGACAATGCGGAAATGGCGGCGCGTGAAAGCGGCGATGGAAAGTCCTTTGCTCGCGACTTGCTTCGCGAGCGGATGCCGGATGGGGTCCGCCTGGTGCTCTTGAGCAGACCCTATCGAGTGGAGATGCTGTCTCCGCCACCTAACTTTCAGTTGCTCGACCTCGCGACGTTCACCAATTTGGAAACAGCGGCGAATCTACGGAGTGTTTTTCCCAAGGCAAATGACCACGACGTTGAGGAATTTCACAGACTGAGTTCACAAAATCCTCGGGTACAAGCTGCGGCGCTTGCCAGTCGCACGGAGCTTCCAGAAATATTAAGGTCCTTAGGCCCGAATCCAACTAGCGTTGACGACATGATTGGCGCGTTGTTGGTCGCGGCGATGTCAAAGGTAAAAGATGACGCTGGTGAGTTGGGGCAGCACCAAGTTGACCGAATCGCGCGGGCGATGGCTGTCCTGCGTCCATTGATCCCACTCGACGTTATCGCAAAATTGGCAGAGGTTTCGGAGTCAACGGTGCGCAGTTTTGTAACAGATCTTGGGCGCCCACTATTGCTGAAAGGGGATTTACTTCAATTCCGAGATGAACCTACTGAGAGCTGGTTTCGTGAGCGTTATCGACCCGTTGGAACTTCATTAACGCAATACTTGCACACATTGATGCCGCTGGCTGATCGAAGCGTTTATGTGGCTGCTGTACTTCCTCAACTAATGTTCGAGGCAGGGGAAGTCGATGCACTGGTTCAACTGGCGCTTTCCTCAAATGGATTGCCAATAGGGAATCCAATCGAGCGGCGCGATCTTGAAATGCAACGCCTCCAATTTGCATTGAAAGCTTGCCTTCGCACGAAGCGGTTCACCGACGCAACGAAGATCGCTTTGAAGGCGGGCGGTGAGTCCGCCGCCGACAACCGACAGCAAACTCTGATTCAGGTAAACACCGACTTGGCAGCGAGATTCGTCAGCGCAGATCGAATGTTGGAATTGGTATCGCGAAGAGCATTTAGCGAGAAATGGACAGGTGCCCATTACGCTTATGAAGCCTGCTTTCTTTCCGGCCGGCGCGAACTTCACGCTGATGCGAGAAGTCGCTTGCGCGTAGCGCATGAGTGGTTGAACTATTGGATGAGCCAACCCAAGAAGGAGCGCAAAGCTATCACGATTGAAGATGGGTTCGTTGCCGAGCTCGCGCTCGCACAGTTCAATATTCACGGACCTAAAAAGTGCATCCAGGAGCTATCAAGATGGCAGCCTCGCAGCGTCGCTTTCCGTGCTGGAGGCTTGGTTGCGAAACGTCTTGCTGATCAAGGGAGATTCTCAGATCTATATGAATTGGCAGGGAGGGCAGAATGCGATTCGATGCTTAACTTTGCTGTTGTCAGCGTCCTTTTCGAATCGCACCGGCTTCCACCGCCTAGTTCGATTCGACACGCTATCCGGATAAGTCGACGATCGTACTTGAAGTATCGGGAATCGGACGGTTTTCGTCAAAATTCTGCGGCTGAAGATGCCGCCGTAGCGCTTGCAATTACGGGCTATCGTCATGATCCTGAATCTGCAGATGTTCTTTGCGCGATCCTGAGGAAAACTTGTCCCGTCGCGCCAACGTACGGCGTTACTTCTCGTTATGGCGGTCAACGCTTGAGTTTGTTGCGCGGCTATGCTGTTCTTGAGCAGTTTGAGCAGAAACCCATTCCTCTGCTTGATCTGGCTCCATCACGGCTTCGTAAAGAAATTGAAGGCGGGGCCAAGAAGGAGTCGTCGCAAAGTGTGCGAGAGTTCTACGAAGAGGTAGGCTCACTTTGGCCATGGTGCCAGCTCTGGGCCAAGGTGCGTCTCGGAAATATATCCAACGAGACCCTTGAAATTGAGATTCGACAAGCGCTGGACCTTTCCCGTAAAGCAGAAGGGACAAGCTATCGTGAATACTTGCCAGTGGTTGACGAGATCGCGCTTTGTTGGAGCGATATTTTGGTGGCAAATGCGGCTGGACCCAACTTTTGGGATGAGTTTGGATCCTGGAAGTCGTCCCTCCGCCAACGGATCGGAACACAAACGCAAACGAAAATTGTATGGCTCGCTGCGCGGAATGAAGGCTCCGTCGCATATGCACTCGAACAAGCCCCGAAGATATTTCACGAACTAGTGAGCGAGCGCGCAGATGCAGCGGCCTCCGCTGAAGCCTTTTCGTTATTGGCGCGAGCAATATTGTCGGTTAGCGAGGACGAAGCAAACGAATATTTCAAGACCAGCATCGAAGCTGCGGGCAAAATTGGTGATGAAAATGTAGTTAGATGGGAGGCGCTTTCTACTCTAGCTTGTGCAGCGAAAGACCTGAGCAGGCCGAGGCCAGAGCTAGCCTATCAATTTTCGCGAGGCGCTGAGCTCATCTACGATCATGTCGATCGTGATAAGCATTTTAACTGGCAGCGTACTGCTGAAAGTCTCTTTGGACTTTGCGTGACATCCGGTGTGACTATACTTAGTCGATGGCGAGACCGGCATTTTGGGGAACGGACGCGATTGCTAGCAATTCACGTGCATTGGTTGCTTAGCCAGGGGAAGCTCAATCCGTGGATGGCGCTTGCCATAACAGACTTCCAAAGCGAATGGAAGTATGCCGAACTGCTGGCTGCCATATTGAATATACTCACGCCAAGTCTACAGAAGAGAATGGCGACTCAATTTCTCTATGACCGTATGAGGCTTGAACGGAGGTCGAAAAGTGAATGGGTTCAGTTCAAGGAGATAGCACAAAGTCACGGGATCATTCTTTCCCAAATTGAGGACTTAATCACCGAGAGTGCACATCGGGAGGGGAGTCGGAAAATTTCTGGCGCCGATACTGACTCCACTTCGACTTCTCGCGACCAGAAAATCGACTGGGAGATACCGTTCAACGGCCTACGGATCGATAATGCGGAGCACATTGCGGAAGCCTACCTCCGTTACCGTGGCCTGGAGAACAGCCACGACTTGGACGCATTCTTTCGCGAGGCGATCATTCGTGTACCTCTAGGGCGGGAAAGCGATTTCGTTCGTGCGCTTTCCATGGGGGTGGGGCTTTCGAAGTACAAGATCAGTAGCGCGTTGAATCAAGTCCCTTCCACTTGGCTTGCTCGGGTAGCGGTAAAGGCGGCGATCAAAGAATTGTTGGAACAGACTATTCGGCAAAATTGGGCATCTTTCTTTCCTGATGAGTATTTCAATTATCTCTCGTTTGACCGAATTTTCAGCCTTTGCGGCATGACCAAGGCAGAAGTTGTAGAAATATTGATTGATGCGATTAGTGTTTCCACTACAGCTCTTGATGCAGGTGAATTATTTCGATTGGTGAGCTTCCTCGCGCTTCGGCTCGATGTAGAGTCTGCCGAAAATGTGCTTTCTTTCGGCTTGACCTTGCTTGAGACCGAAATGCGGGAGAGCGATGGCGATGGCAAGTGGTCCATAGCACTACTTCCCCCAGATTCGCTTGAAAAGGCGTTCGCTGGTTACGTCTGGGCGGCTCTAGCTGCACCTGAGGCCGCCCAACGCTGGGAGGCTGCCCATGTAGTTCGATCGATGTGCCAATTCGGATGCAGTGAAGTGATTGATGAACTTCTTGCACTGAGCAGTAGTGGAATTGGCGTCCCTTTCACTGACAGTAGGCTATATTTCTATCGTCTTCATGCGCTGTTGTGGCTGTACATCGCATTGGACCGATCATCCCTTGATCACGTCGAGGTACTTGTTCCATATCTGGGTAGGTTTGTCGAGGTCGCTCTTCATGGCGAGCCGCATGTTCTTATTCGCCAGTTTGCCGCGCGTGCAGCACTACGCGTAAGCATTGGCGCTTCTAGTGATCTCGGGGCACCCGTGCAGAGTGCACTCCGGGATATTAACCAGTCTAAGCAAGCCGTGGTTGTATCTAATTTTCACGATCGGCGCAGGGCGAATTCCAAAGCGAAAAAATCGGGAGACGTAGAGAAAAGATTTATGCTTGGATACGAATTTAAGAAGTATGAGCCTACGAATCTTGGCGAGCACTTCGCTATGAACGAAACCGAGACGATTTCGATGATTGAGGACGTCATTTGGGATGACTGGGGCCTGACTGAAAATGGTCATTGGGACCGGGATGAACGTGGTAAGCGCAAGTTTTTTGAGCGACGAAATGGATACTACCGTGGCGACGGCGGACACAGCGACAATCTAAGCTATTATTTGTCGTTCCACGCACTGATGACAGTCGCGGGTAAGCTTCTCGATACTAGATCGTTGCACGTTGACGAAGAGAACGAATTGCGCAATTTCGAAGGCTGGCTGACTAATCATTCGCTAACACGACGGGATGGTTTTTGGCTATCGGACCGGCGCGACCCCTTGCCTGTTGCCTCGCCATTATTGGATAGTGCCATTGACGAAGACGGATGGGCATGGAGTGTTCAGCGGAAGGATTTCAGAACACACTTCACCAAGGTGGATGGTGAACTAAATGTCTTTGGTGGTTGGACAACTAGCGACGGCAGGCGTGAAGAGTCTGTTCGAGTTCGCTCTGCGTTGGTAAGTACGGAACGTGCAACTTCGTTGATGCGAATGCTACAAACCTCAAAATCCCCGTATTCCCATCATATTCCCCAGTTCGGAGAGGACTCGGAAGAGGATGACGGTGAATTCAAGCTGAAGGGCTGGGTTGTGGGTCAGCAGATAGAAAAAAGCCTAGATCGTTATGACCCCTGGTCCGGTGATCTTGAATATCCCGCATTGTCCCCAGCGCCATATATTGTCGAACTGCTGGGCCTAACCTCGGATACTGAGCAACGTTCGTGGCGTGTGCGCTCTGATCATACTTCGGAAGTACTACTGCGATGCGAAATATGGGCCACTTGGAACGATGCGGATGAGGACCGCGATATCGGTCCGACGGACGAGGGAAAAATTCTTCGAACGTCCATCACCGCCATGCAGGAAATTTTGCGCGCGACAAGTATGAGTTTGGTTGTTGAAGTTCGTATTGAGCGACGAATAAAGAAATATCGCTATGAACGAGATAGCGATGAGTCGTTTCATCGCAGCTATCCCTACACCGGAGTAATGATATTTCACCATGACGGAACTATCGAATCATATGTTTAAGGTGCTGGCCTTAGGTAAGCGCCTTGTCTCGGAACTTGATCTTGAGGATGCCGGCGACACCCTTGGCTGCTGGATGGCACATCATATTGCAGCCGAAATCGCTGCTGTAGAGGAAGCCGAGCCGCACGAGTTGGTTGACCGGTTTACATCTTGCAGGGGCGCGATCCTTGAACTTTGGCGGTATCGCCATGTTTTTCCAGAGGGGAAGCGCCCTTTTGAGAACCTTGAACCACTACTGATGCTAATGAGAAGGATTGATCCAGAAAATCCTACTCCGCTTTACTTCCGGCACGAGCGAGAACTTCTGGACAAAGAACAGAGCAATGAAGTAGCAAAGGATTGGCTGAGTCTCGCCGCTGGATTGGACAGGGCTGCCCGCCCGCTATTAGGGTATTGCTTGGCAATGGCCGCAGAGACAATGCTGCCAGAAACCGAGGAGTGGTTAAAACTGATTACTGATTTGAAAGACCAAGATGAGCCATCAATTGCTTTTCTGAGAGTCTTGACGAGGAATATTTCGAACTCGGGGATGCCACTTACGTCTGTTGACCTTGATGATTCTCATAACGATTACCTGAAGGCAAAACTGGAAAATCTGTCGACATTTGATGCACTCTCTCGCACCTTGCGAACGCGCTTATGTGAACAGCAGCGCGGACTGAGTGCATCTAAAACAGATGTGACGTTGCCGCTAGAGTCGCAATTTGGCGCCCTAGCTGCATCGCTCGATGCATTCTCAGCGATCGTAGCTACGATCGATTTTCCAAATCTTGATAAGGATGATCTCCTCGAGTTGTTAGCCGAAAGCCGAGCTGAGCTTACGAAAAGCAAGCCCAACACCATGAAGCTAAGTTCTTTTCTCGTTGCTATTAAGGTGGGGACGAATTCTATTTCCAGCCTTGGAGCCCATCTCGAAGCCTTGAAATTTTCTGCGAATTCGAGCGGTATATCGATTCTTCAGACGATAGAGTCGGGGACCGATTGATCTTGTTACATTGCCAGTTTTTGAGAAACAGATGAACCTCCGTGAACTCTCTCTTCCTGCCCCGTCCTCATCAATCGAGTTTGAGAGGCTGTGTCTCGCCTTGTATCAAGACGTCTGGGATGATCACAACGCGCAACTCAATGGTGTCTCTGGGCAATCGCAGTTTGGTGTCGATTTTTTCGGGAGATATTCGGGAACCGGTGAGCTGTACGGTGTTCAGTGCAAAGTACGGGCTGGAGCTTCATCTCGCGTTGCTCTATCAGAAATCGAGAGGGAAGTTAAAAGGGCGGAGGAGTTTGAGCCTCGGCTAAAGCATTTCATTTTTGCGACCACGGCTCGTCGCGACGGACACTTGCAGACGAGAGTTCGATTGTTATCGGAACGTCGGCTGGCGCAAGGAGAATTTTCGGTACATGTAGTTGCGTGGGAGGACCTTCTTCTAATGCTAGATCGGCATCCAAAGGTCGCTCAGCATTTTTTTCCGTTTTTTAGATTAGATGCTCAATCGGCAAAGCATGCACTCATGACTGAGCAATTCGCACCCAAGGAGTTCCGAGAGGAGAGCGTTGGAACGTTATCGCGTCGTCTTCAGCATGTCATGGCGCTATTCAAAGCAGGTCAGCGATATGACTTTCTATCGGTTTCGCGGGTGGCGGAAATACTTGGCGCAGAACGCATAACGGATGTTTCGAATTTTTTCGGTGGATTGAGTGAGCCGCCGATCACATTCATGCGAACGTTTGCTGAGCGCTTCGGCGTAAATCCAGAGTGGCTCATACATGGTGAACAAGAGGTCTTCTTCTGCCCTGAGCCAGTCGCATTGAGTCCGTTGGATGCACTGCAGTTCTTAGAGTCGACCTCCCCAGAATTCATATTCATAGTTGGCTCTCAATCCGAGTATGGTGAATGCACAATCGTAGTTGGGCTTGATGAATGGAAGTACATCACGATAAACGGCGTTTGGCACGTAAGCTCACATGTGGGCGCATCTGGACTATCGCAGCTCGTCGACCTATATGATCTTTTTGTGAGAATGCTGGAAATGAAGATGCCTTGCCGGGGACTTCTCATCGAACCTGATGTATTTGACCAACTGATAAATGGTGAGATCTACCCCGGATCCTTACTAACGCGACACATTGGACACGGAGACTGGTGGGTTGCGTTGCTCGATGTTGATCAAAACAGTTCTGACGCACAGTTCTATGGGCAGTGGTACGGTCCATCGTTTCTAGCTGCCCAAAGGGTTTTACGTGATTGTCTTGGTCCGCAGTTGAGGAATAATCGGTGGAATAAGAGTGGCTAAATGGAAGCGCGCTTCCTTGGGGGAATGTCGCGCTCTGCTGTGGGTGAAATGCCTTGTGGAACGGTAGAGCCCACCTTGGGTGGCTCCTAGGTAACCCTTATCGTCCACCTCCTTCCAGTCTTATTCCACGTATTGCGCTCGTGCACCCAATATCAGATATATTGGACGAAGGGTTTTGATTGGCTGGAAGAAGCTTTCAGCAACAGCGTTATCATGGCAGTTCCCACGCCGCCTCATGCTTTGCTACAGATTGTGGGCATTTTCGAACAATAGAATTGGAGTTCCCCATTCCTTCCAAGCGTGCTTCTTCCTCCTCCGCGAACAATGGCAGTTCGAATATTGGCAGCTTGGGCGTAGCGCACCGCGGGTACGCATATCAGGACTTGGTCACTGCCTACCTGTTGATGGTCAGTCTGGTGCATGGCAAGCAGTCAGTAGTCGTGGACAAGAAAATTGTCGCGGATGATCGATTCGACGATGTTGAAGTCAACGTGGCGGGGTGCAGAGTCCGCAGACAGATCAAGTCCAGCGACAATGCAAACCGACACCTCTCCTTTTCGGACTTCAGTAGCAACGCCGTCTCACTGCGCATTGACCGGTTGGTAGCCACATTCCTGGCTGAAGGAGCTGGTCACGCGAACGAATATAGACTTTGCGCTACATGGAGCGCACCCGAAGTGTCTGACAAGATTGTGCCGTTGCTCGTACCGGCGAATGCGCCTGATTCGTTTCCCGGATACCCAACGTCAAAGTTTCAATTGGATATCGACCGTGTTTGGCCGCTTGGTTCGACTCCGGTGTTCCCATCTCTTACTGCGACGCAATCAGGTGCGGCAGGCAACACACGGGAAGAGGTTCGCCGTTTTTGCGAATGTTTCGTCATTGAGATCGCGCTTCCTACTGCCACTCTCGACCTTGAACGTCCGGGTCCGATGGAAGTTCTGCTGCTCAATATCCTTACCAAACAGATTGGAATTGGTCGATATCCGAACGATGAGAGAAGGCTAGAAGACGTTGCCGCTCTCGCGATTAACATTGCTGCGACTTCTCGGGTGTTCGGGGCGACCCTTACACCTTCGGAAACGGCCAGGCGCCTATCCTTGAGAACCGATTTCGGCCGGGTAGCACAGGCGTTTCCCTTGGACCGTGCGGTCTTACAAGAACGACTACCACTACGGGCGAAATTGCAAGGCGCAATCGCTGGGGGCGGCGTACATCTGGTCCTCGCCGGTCCCGGAGCGGGCAAGTCATGGGTGCTGACTCAATTAGCCGAGGATCTCGACCGGCAAGGCCTCCTGGTCGCGCGTCACTATTGCTTCCTTGAACCCGGTGACGATCAGGTGGAGCATCGCGTCACGACAAACGTTTTCTTTGGAAACCTGCTTGGCGAGCTTAGCGACGCCTTGCGGGCACGGTCACTTTCATTTCCCCAGCTCTTCTCGGCCGGCATACAAGAACTGGAAGAATTCTTCCGCCAAGTTGAAGTGAGTGGCAACAGTGTGGTTCTCATCGTCGACGGCTTGGATCACATCGCGCGCGTTGTAGGCGCGTCCCCGAGTCTTTGCGAGAACGAGGCTGACATCATCGAGCAGCTGGCTACGTTGAGGCTTCCAGATGCGATCACGTTGGTGATTGGCTCGCAACCGGGGCCACACCTCGATCCGCTGCGCGATGCATTCAAGCACCGTGTCGTGGAGCACTCGATTGAGACGTGGTCCGCGGAGGAAGTAACGTCGTTTGGCTGCAAGCTCGGCGTCCACGATGCGCTCACGGATGCTGGAATAGTTGATGATGTCCGCCGCAACGATATTTTCTTTATTCTGGCAATGCGATCGGAGGGCAATCCGTTGTACGCGAGGTATCTTTGCCGCGGCTTGGTCGATGGCTTGCTCTCCGCAGATATTGTCGATCCAGGTGCTTGGCTTACTTCGGCGCCTGAGATCAACGGCGACATCGCCCTATACTACCAATACTTATATAGCCGTTCGAGCATCGAGGCTCAGGCGATAGCAGATGTGTTTGGTGTTTTGGATTTTTCGGTGTCCGAGGCCGATCTGCGCGAGATTGTGGGCTCGCTGCTCGAGGACTGGGTACCAGGCGCATTAGCTGCTCTGTCTCCGATTCTGAGTGTAGCCACTGGTCAAAACGGGTACCGCATATTTCACGAGAGTTTTCGGCGATTTATGCTGCAAGGGCTCCAATCGAAGGGGCGTAACCTGGCAAAGGTATTGGAGCCAGTGATCGCTTGGCTTTCAGCGAAGGGAGTCTATGCCGATGCAAGGTGCTATCGCTTCTTGTTCGCGGCTCTGCGGCGCGCCGGCAAGGACGCGGAAATTCTGCGGATCGTCTCGACATGCTTTGCTCACAAAAGTGTCCTGCATGGGCATCCAATCGATGCGATCGAGCGCAATCTTGAAATTGCCAGTGACGTTGCCGCAAGAGCGCTCGACTGGCCCGCCTTGCTACGCTTTGCCGAGCTTACCCGTGCCGTGAACTCTTGCTTTGACTACGGCACTAACGACTGGCAGGAATACTGGCAGACGTATTTGCTAATTCATGGACCGGAAGCCCTCGCGGAGCGGCTTTTGTTCGATGGTCGCCCTACGATCGCCAGGGACGAAGGGCTGAAGGCGTGTGCATTGGTTGACCGCGCGGGAGCGGCTGCTCCTTGGCGAGAGTACCTTGCCTTGCCCATTCCTGATTCAGATGACACGCATAGGCATGACGTCGATCCCGGCGCCGGTTTAACGGACGAAAACGAATTAAGTCTCGCCGCAATTCTTGGCCGGCTGCGCATAGGGCAAGGGTTTCGAATTGTCCGCCGTGTATACACTCACCTTTGTGAGATCGGGACGGACGTGCCTTTTCTATTTGTCAGGCGCCTGGCAACGCTCCTTGCCGAGGAGATATCCACATCGATCGTTGAAGCAATCGTAGCGCGGGTCGAGACAACAACACCGGCACGATATTCGATCTCGCGACCAGTCGCATGTGCCCTGCTGCTTGGCCTTGCTGATGCAGCGATCAATGCCGAAAACCTGCCCGGAGCGCAACAGTATGCCACGCACGCATTACTTCAAGCCGAGTCGCCGGAAGAGGCGGTCTGGTGTATTGAGAGAGGTGCCGCGCCACATTACGCGAACGGCATCGCAGGCACCATAACAGAGCCTGAGGTCGGCTTGGGTGGAACGAACCATGTGCTCAGTGCACCTGAGGTTAGGCGCTGGGTTGCGCAAGTAAGGTTACTTTCGTTTTCTTCATCTGGTTCTGCATGGCTGGCGAGCCAAGCGGGCCGCTTGCGTGGAGCTGGTTGGTACCGGTGCTGGCTGCGTTACGTCATCGCACTTGCGCAAGCTGAAACCCTGGCGACGAATAGTCTGCCATATGACATCGATGGGGCATTTTCCGAGTTGATCAAGGACACTCGACCATTTGAAGGGACGCCGCGCGCTTGCGACCTGTATTCGATTCAGAGAGTTATTCAGGAAAGTCTTGAGCGTGGACTACGCCTCACCCGCACCAAGGACGAATTCAAAAACGCAATCGCATGCATTTCGGATGCCAGGAAAGGAACCGCAACGACGCTTGACAGGGAAGACGGGGGACCCATTTCGCACTACACGTTCCTGATGCTGCTGGTCGCACACGCTCCCACTTTGGCAGTGGCGGATGCTGTGGTCGTTGCAATGGAAGATCACTTGGCGGAAGCGGAGGACAGAGGGACCTATTACGGTACCCACGCAGAATTTCGGATGCAAATGGCCAGACTGCACGCCTGTATGGGACAAAAGGACCGTGCTTTGGAGCACTGGCATCAAGCTGGAACGTTCCTGCTCGGTTATGGATTTCACAAGGACATTACACTCTTCGATGCTATTGATAGTGTACCGGTGCTGTCGAAGTACAGCACCAATGAAGCTCTGGATGCACTGACGGCCCTGGAACCGTTGCTAAGTTCTGTACTCCTTCACACCGATGGAAGAGAAACAAAGAACGCGCCAAGCGCTTGGTTTCGTTCGCTGATCAAGGTTGATCCGATACGTTCAATCGAGCTTCTCTGCCGTGACTACATGGCCAGTCCCGATGTCCCTTACTGGCGAGCAGAACAGGCAATGAAAGACATCCTTTGCCATCCTCTTGACTCGGCTAATCCGCTCCTGGTCGATGCATTATGGGAGACGATTCTGTTTGATATCGCCTACGAGAATGATGGCAAGGACATGAGTGAAGAGCGCCTCGCTCCCTTGGTGCGCATACTCATCAATGATCCAAAATATGGCCAAGAGCGTTTTACACGACTTTGCGCCGAAGCGTTCGACGACCCTTGCCAGCATCGAGAGGGCGCTTTGCTCCCCCTATACGTTTTCGCTCTCAACAACGGGCTAGTGTGGACTGGTCCAAGCAAGCCACTGCACGGTGGACAAAGCAAAAAGCACTCAGGCGCTGCGCCGTCGCTGCAAAAGCGCCTGTCTGAGTTCACACGGTCGACTGCGTTTCCACCTTCGACACGCCTTGTCGACATCTTGACCTACCTGCGCAGCTTCTCTGAACGCGAGGCAACGATCGATGAGCCGTTTTCTTCTATTGCGGCGCCAATGAGCTATGCGATGAGCGAAATGGTTGATAGGGGCCAGGAAGACCAGGCCGTGCGCCTGCTGTATTTTCTGGTGCACGAGACACCTTCTTTCTCGTTCCAGCGTACCCACCCAATTGCGCATCTTGCAAAGTGCCTAGATGCGGCCGGGCACTTCGATTTGGCGACCGTGGCTTATACGCTCGCTTTCACCAGTTCCCGCGGTGGAGGGGGATGGCTCAACTTCGGTGACCGCAATCACACAGAACTTTTACGGCGGGCCATTGAACTTGACAAAGAAAAGGCCTTTGCAACGCTCGCCAATGAAACGGCGCGTAAGGTACGCTCTGGCGGACACAATGGCATTGCCAAGCATCTCGTCGAGCAAATTGCCAGTTGGGGCGATTTTGAAGTTGCGGCCTCTGCCTGGAAAGAGGCTTTTGCTGTTATCGAAACCAGGCTGCCCCTTCCGCGCGCGCGTACAGTCTTTGAGCCGCTCGACGCCAAGGAGGTCGTCAATTGGTCCGTTAATGAAGCGCTCGCAACACTACTCCTGGTGCGAACCGCTTCCCCAGCGCTGCCAAGACGCATCGCTGCAATTTCAGGATTCTCACGTCTCTTAAATGCGCATGCTCACGTATTCCGAAAGCCGGTCCTATGGATGCTGTCCAGGGACAGCACTGTATCGACAGTTCAGACGATCCTGCAGGTACTCCTAGAATCACCTGCAAACGTTGACGCAATTCTACAAGCCAGTGAAGACCTGTTACGCGGCTATGCCAACTCAACTTCGTGGACCCTGTCGATGTTGGCAGAGCAGTTGCTTGCTCGACTCGGTCACCCCTTGGCGGTCACCAGAAAAGGCGGTGTTTCCGCCTCGACGCCAAGTTCTCATCGGGGAAAGATGCTGGCCGTGTACGGCGACGTCCCGCGGCTGTTGCCAAAGCTTAGCAAACTGTGGCCGGACCTCTTTGAATTTGTTGCAAGGAGGATGCAGCACGTCGGTGCGGCTGACAATGAGACCTTCAAGCATCATATGAGGGAGCGGTTGGAGTTGGCGAATGGCCGGCATCGTAAAGTCAATCCACCTGCCCTGGTTCTACCATGGTCGAGCGAATTGCTCATATCGGTTTTGGACGAAACGATGATGGCCTTTCCCGAACATCTATGGACGAGTGGGCAGTGGGACAAGGAAGTAGTGGAATTCATGTTTCACGCAATGCTCTCAGATATACAGCTGCATACGGCGCTCGCTTTGAGCCGGATTGCGCGACCAGCGTGGCGTTCCGCCGTTGACGGCGTAAATCAGGTCGTTTCACCCGTTACTGTGCCCACAGATGATCCTTTTTTTGGGGGCTGGGTCAGATTGGCAATGGAGGAGGTATGCCATTTCCAATCTGATGGCGACAAATACGAACCGGCCGATCGGTGCGCAACCTTCCGGTCTGGGGTTGTTGTCGCCGACTTCGCTGGAACGGTGCCTACCAATGCCAGTCCTTTTAGGGGCGGGTACCCGGATGATTGGTGGGATGTAGCGGATGCAGCCGAAGTCCTTGCTGACTCACGAGGCGCGCAGCTGGTTAAAGAATATGTCTGCATTGATTGGTTGGGTGCTCCTATTCTTCTCATTCCGCCACTGATACTGCAGCATCGCGGGAAATTGATTCCTGCGTCGCAAGGGGCACCGCTTTGTTGGAATGATAAATTTGGCAAGCCGGCGGTAGTCCTTCGCACCTGGCGTGTCCGTGGCGACGCCTCTGACATTGAATGGCACTCGGTATGCGGCAGTGATCTGTTGGTCCGACCAGACATGTATGACGTGCTAATGCGGGCGTGCGACGGACGACTCAAGGAAATTCAAACATTTGAAGTTAGCGACGCCCGATAGCAGCGGTTTCTGAGCCATGAAATCTAGCGCCGATCCTGCCGACAAGGTTTCATTCATGTTACCGTCACCTCGACCAATTGACAAAACTGATTACTTGGAGCATATGGACTATTTTCGCGAACCTGTCTTTCTCGATCCGTTCATCTCAATTCAGATTACAAGAAGCAGGTGCGGAGTAGTTTCGATAGGTAGAGACTGCTAAAAAAATACGCAATCTGAATAATCCCGACTTATCTGGGATTTCGCTGAATAATCCCGACTTATCTGAGATTCAGTCCCGACTTCTGTGAGATTTATCTAGTTAAGTCATTGATTTTCATAATTTCTAATCCCGCCTTATGTGAGACTCAACGACCCGGCACCATCTGATTTGGACATGGCGATCGGTGATGAGAATGCGGTGGCCGGTGCTGCCGCAATTCATCGAATGGATTTTTCTCAGCCCCCGACCTGCGTAGGAGGATATGCCTTCAACGAGGGATGGAAGCGGCCAATTCCGAGCTATCGAGGAAGAATGCGCGGTTGTCAGCGAGTTTCTCGATCATGAAATCAATAAAAGTCCTCACCCGCAGAGACTGTTCCGCCCGATGCCCATAGTAGATATAGATGGCGCCGCACTCGCTGACATGCTGCATGAGCAAAGGCACGAGCCGGCCGCTACGGATATGCGGCATCGCCTCGAAACTCCCTAGCTGTCCAATGCCAAGACCCGATAACACCGCCCGTGTCTCCATCGCGGTGTCGTTCACGCAAATGACGGCCGGTATGTCCCGATGCACAATTTCATCGCCGATCTGGAACTGCCATTGGGCGACCTTGCCTGTATTTGCCCACCGATAGCCGGTGCAGCTGTGCTGGCTCAGTTCGTCTATCGTCCGAGGAGCGCCGTGGCGCTCGATGTAGTCCGGCGATGCGCAAACGATCAGCTGAATGGGCACGAGCCGCCGCGCAATCGACCCTCCCGAGGGCGGCGGCCCACCCCGGAAGCCGACATCGGCGCGTCCGCTCACCAGATCGGTGAACTGGTCATCGAGCTGGATGTCGAGCTGCACTTTGGGATGGGACTGGTGGAATAATTCGAAAAATTGCCAAAGCACGGACAGCCCCAGCGACTGGGGAGCGTTGATGCGCAATATCCCGTTCACTTCGTCCTTTGACCGGCGCGCTTCGTCGAGGGACGACGACAGTATGGCCAGTGCCGGTTTCACGCTGTCGAACAGGCGCTGGCCTTCTTCCGTCAAACTCAGCTTGCGCGTGGTCCGGTGGAACAGGCGCACGCCAAGTGATTTTTCCAGCTGGATCACCGATTGGCTGGCCGCCTGCGGCGAGATGCCCTGGTCGATGGCCGCGCGCCGCAAACTGCCCAGCGTTGCCGTGCGGACGAAGACGGTAATGGCGCGGATATCGTTCATGGAGCGAGAATGATTAGCAAGTTTTAGTTGATTATCATTCTAGCATTTGACCACTAGTTCATGCCAATTTTTGCTTCTATCATTCGCCCTTTAAGCACCTCGGGAGCAGAATGATGAAGAACGTTCAACAGCACGAATTCAAGCGCGTCTGGTTGATCACCGGTGCATCCAGGGGCATCGGCGCGCTGATTGCAGAGGCGGCACTGGCGGACGGCAATGCGGTGGTCGCAACCGGGCGTAACGCGGCAGCGGTCGTCGAGCGGCTTGGCACATCCTCCGCGTTGCTGCCGCTTGCGCTCGACGTGACGAATGAGGAGCAAATCAGGCTGGGCGTGCGTGTTGCGCTGGAACATTTTGGGCGTATTGACGTGCTCGTCAATAATGCGGGCTTCGGTCTGCTGGCTGCCGTGGAAGAGTCTGGCGATGCGGATGTGAGACGGATGTTTGACACGAATGTCTTCGGCTTGCTGAACGTGACGCGCGCCGTGCTACCCACAATGCGGGCGCAGCGTTCCGGTCACGTGATCAATATTTCATCGATCGGCGGCTATCAGGCTGCGGCAGGGTTCGGGGTGTATTCATCGACAAAATTTGCCGTCGAAGGCATCACGGAAGCCATGTATACCGAACTCAAGCCACTGGGAATTCACGCCACCATCGTTGAACCAGGTTATTTCCGCACCGATTTCCTCGATGCCTCGTCGCTGCTCGTAGCACCCGATGAAATTGGCGATTACGCGGCGACTTCGGGCGCCGTGCGCAAACAAGCGTTAGCGCTGAACCACAATCAGCCCGGTGATCCCAAAAAATTGGCGGCCGCCATGCTCCGCCTTGCCGACGCGCCCAATCCGCCACTGCGCCTTCCCATGGGCACCGATACGCTGGCTGCGATTGCTGCAAAAAACGCCTTTGTGGCACAGGAAATGGAGACGTGGCGCGAGCTCTCCGCATCGACGGATTTTCCCGCCTGACAGAGTTTGACCGGGGGGCCATGCCTGAATTTGCCCATATAAGCGGTTTGCAGCTGCATCCCCCGATTCTTGAAACCATTATTGATATCGCGTTCGCTGGCAAGGAATAACGCATGAGCACATCTGATTCTGTTGGCAAAGTTCTGCACCATCACATACGGCGGATGTCAGGACGCGATCCGCACGAGCCGCACCGTGTCGCATCGTCTCTGGAATTGTTATTCGACCTGACTTTCGTCACATGCTTTGCGTTTGCCGCTGCACAGTTCGCACACGCACTCGCGGCAGGCCATTACGCCAGCGCGCTCATCGGATTTGGATTTTCGAGTCTCTGCATCTGCTGGGCCTGGTTCAATTTCACGTGGTTTGCATCCGCCTACGACACTGACGACTGGATTTTCCGCATCACCACCATGGTACAGATGACGGGTGTGCTGGTGCTGGCGGTTGGCTTGCCGCGCCTGTTCTCTTCCCTCGAACACGGCCAGCAACTCGATAACTCGGTGATGGTACTTGGCTACGTGATCATGCGCGTGGCGCTGATATTTCAATGGTTGCGGGCAGCGAGGCAAGACGTCGCACGGCGCCGCGCGTGCCTCACCTATGCCGCCGCCATTGCGATTGCCCAGATAGGCTGGATAGTGATTATTCTTTTCCCTTTCTCGATGGGCGTGACCATTGCCCTCGTTGTCATCTGGTTTCTCATCGAGTTCGCCGGCCCCGTGCTGGCGGAGCGCAAGGATGGCGGTACGCCATGGCACGCGGAGCACATTGCCGAACGCTACAGCCTGTTCGCCATCCTTGCCTTGGGTGAAGGGCTGGTCGGTACGGTCGCGACTTTGTCTGCCGAAATAGAGCACCAGGGCTGGACACTGGAAACGGCGCTCGCTTGCCTTGCAGGTGTCGGACTGACCTTTGGCATGTGGTGGGTGTATTCCATTCTGCCGTCGGCAAATGTGCTGCACGTGCATCGCTCACGCGCTTTCATCTGGAGCTATGGGCAGATACTGATCATTGCATCTATTGTGGCAACGGGGGCTGGCCTTGACGTCGCGGCGAACCTGATTGAAAACAAGGCCCATATCGGCACACTCCCGGCCCTGCTCGCCACCGCGATTCCCGTGACCATTTTCCTCGCCTTGATTTATGCGCTCCACTATTTTCTTGTGCGCCGCTTCGATCAACTGCATATATTGCTTTTGCTTGCAACAGCTGCCGTCATCGCGACAGCGATCATGGCGGCGATCTTTGGCGCGAATATCGTTGAATGTCTCGGTATTCTGCTCTTTGCACCGGTCATCACGGTCGTCGGTTATGAAGTATTGGGACACCGTCACCAGGGCGACATGCTAACGCCGCGTTAGTGTGTGACGCAGTGCGCGAACCGATTGCATGCTGTTGATAGGGCTGCCGACAAGCAAACCTGACATTTTTATCTTTTATGATACTTTTCTGAAGAATTTCATTTTTTTACGCTAATTCATTGATTGCGACAATTGTCATTCTCAAATGATGTGAGAGTCCGTGGCCATACGCTTTCACAGCCATGACAGCCGGTAAATGCGTATTGTTCGAGTATTGCTGCTGCAGTTAAAAACAGGAGGAGCATTCATGATTCGATTGGTGTTGCTGTTATTGGGCGTCGAATATCTACGCAAGCGCTGGCGCGGTATCCTGTTGATCGGATTAATATGGCTGCTCGCAGGCCTGGTCATATTTATCGACGCACTCGATAACGCACTGTACTTCCCGATCAATTTCTTTGCTTACCTGTTCCTGGCCGAAGGCCTGGCAACGCTGGCTGTGGCATGGACCGGCGTCGGCGGCCAACGCATCCTGCGATACGTGAAAGGCTGCGCCGTCGTGCTGGCGGCGATGCTGATCTTCGCCGGTCACCACCATGGCAATTTCCTGTTATCGATGATTTTTGGGACGCTGTTTCTCGCCGATGGGCTGATACAGTGCATTTCCGCTTACATGGTCCGCTATCGCCGCTGGCGCGTGGCCTTCTCGTGGGGTGTGGCCGAGATTGCGCTGGCCATTTTCTTTTATCAGCCCTACCCGACGCATTATGTCGGCACACTGCCGTATTGCCTGGGCTTGTTTTTGATGTTTGGCGGCGCCAACTTGATCGCCCTGGCCGCCCGTGTTCGCCGCATGAGCGATAACCCGGCGCTGTCGGAATCGGTGCGGCCTGACGTTCAGCCGGATGAGCAGCTTGCTTCCGCATTCACGCAAGTGGAGTGGGAAGGTCCTCCCGCGGACCATGAGCAGGCGCTGACGGTGCACGTCTGGACGCCTTCCGGTTCAGCCAAGTCGCCCACCCAGAATTATCCGATCGTCGACCGCTATATCGCCGCGGTCGATGTCAACGGCGTGATCTCCACCGGGCATGCGGCATTGGAGTCGCCGGAGGGTATTTATATCAGCCTGTATCCGAGTGTGGAGATCGACCGTTCGCCCGACGATTTCGGGCGCCTGCTGCGCGCCACCCGCGAGAATGACGTACCGGGCGTATTCCAGCCCGATTACGCGACAGAGTCGAAGGCATGGTGCCCGTCCACCGTTCAGGTCCGTATCCGGAATTACGATCCGCGCCAGCTGCAGTCTTTCTGGCGCCATTATCGGGAGGACGCGACTTACAATCTCACGCATCGCAATTGTTCCAGTACCGTCGCCCGGGCTCTGGAAGCGGCTATCGACGGCGCCGTTGGACGCCTGTACGGGGAGCGAGCAGGCTGGAGAGTGTTTTTCCGCATCCTGGCGACACCGGAACTGTGGGTCGCCGCCCAGATCCGCAAGCGTGCCGTGACGATGGCGTGGACGCCCGGGCTGACGCTCGATTACTCCCGAGCGCTCAGCATGCTGGCCGACCCGCGTCCGTTCGCCTGGTGGAAATTGGCAAGGACCGCCTTCAGCCGGATGGCGCAATTGCGCCGCGAATGGCGCGCCCAGGATCATGGCGCCGTTGATCTTCGCGAGCAGCCTGATGAAGACGCCATGCGTGACAAGCGCGCTTAGGTCGCAGTCGTTGCATTGAAATAAAAGGTCCTAGACGACTGGTCTAATTGTGCTACAATGCCTCGCATGAAAGCTGAATACACCGACGTGCGCCAGCACATTATCGACCAGGGCAAGGCCATCATCACGCGCAAGGGTTTTGCCGGGGTGGGGCTGAACGAGATCCTGTCGGCCGCCGACGTGCCCAAGGGCTCGTTCTACCATTACTTCAAGTCCAAGGAATTGTTTGGCGAAGCGATGCTGGAAGATTACGTCACCGGCTACCTGGCGGAAATGGAAGACGTGCTGGGCCAGCCGGGCCAGAACGCGGCGCAGGCGCTGATGGCGTATTGGGCCAGCTGGACCAGCGAGAGCCTCGATGGCAGCGGTTGCGACTGCCGCTGCCTGGTGGTCAAGCTGAGTAGTGAAGTGGCGGACATGTCGGAGCCGATGCGCGTGGCGCTGCTCGACGGCACCCACCGCATCATCGCCAGGCTCGCCCTGGCCATCGCGCGGGGCAGGGTGGACGATACCTTGCCATCGGTGGCCGATCCGGCGCAGATGGCCGCCACCTTGTACCAGCTGTGGCTGGGCGCGGCCATGCTGACCAAGCTGCGGCGCGACGCCAGCGCCTTGCAAACAGCCTGGCGTGCGACCCTGGCGATGTTGCAGCTGCCGCCGGACAGCGACCGATAGGCAGCAAACCAAGCAAACAAGCGGACACACCACGTCCGCATTTTTTGAACTGCATTCTAGACGACCAGTCTAATAATAAAGGAGCAGCAGCATGAAGAATTTTGAATTCCATAACCCGACGAAGATCGTGTTCGGCGCCGACACCGTCGCCAAATTGTCCATCCTGGTGCCGCATGATGCGCGCGTGCTGATTTTGTACGGCGGCGCCAGCGCGGAAAAGACCGGCACCCTGGCCGAAGTGCGAGCTGCGCTTGCGCTGGGCCAGCGCAGCGTGCAGGAGTTTGGCGGCATCGAACCCAATCCCAGCTATGAAACCCTGATGCGCGCCGTCGCCCAGGTGCGCAGCGAGAAAGTGGACTTCCTGCTGGCCGTCGGCGGCGGCTCCGTGATCGATGGCACCAAGTTCGTCGCCGCAGCCGCCCTGTACGACGGCGAGCCGTGGGAAATCGCCGAGCGCGGCGGCGCCAATGTGCAGCGCGCCTTGCCGTTCGGCACGGTGCTGACCTTGCCTGCCACGGGCTCGGAAATGAACAGCGGCGGCGTGGTGACGAAAAAAGCCACGCATGCCAAGCTGAGTTTCCGTAATCCGCTGCTGTACCCGCAGTTTTCCGTACTCGACCCCAGCAAGACCTTCACCTTGCCGGCCACGCAGGTGGCCAATGGCCTGGTCGACGCCTTTGTCCACACGACGGAGCAGTATCTGACCTATCCGGTGCAGGCGATGGTGCAGGACCGCTTTGCCGAAGGCTTGCTGCAAACGCTCGTCGAGATCGCGCCGCAGGCGGTCGCTTCGCCCGACGATTATGCGACTCGCGCCAACCTGATGTGGACCGCCACCCTGGCCCTGAATGGCTTGATCGGCGCGGGCGTGCCGCAGGACTGGGCCACCCACATGATCGGCCACGAACTGACGGCTCTGTACGACATCGACCATGCGCGCACCCTGGCGCTGGTGCTGCCAGCGCTGCTGGACGTACAGCGCGAGCAGAAACGCGGCAAATTGCTACAGTATGGCGAACGTGTCTGGAACATCACGGAGGGCAGCGACGACGAGCGCATCGATACCGCCATCGCCCGCACGCGCGCCTTCTTTGAAGGCCTGGGCATCCCGACCCGTTTGTCGGCCTATCAGCTGGGCCAGGAAGCGGTGGAAGCGGTACTGAAACAATTGAAAGCACATGGCATGACCTCACTCGGCGAACACCGCGATATCGACCTCGCGCGCAGCCGCCGTATCCTCGAAGCAGCACTGTAACCCTGACATAAAAGGACACAACATGAACATCCTGATGGTACTGACCTCGCACGACCAACTCGGTAATACCGGCAAGAAAACCGGCTTCTGGCTGGAAGAATTCGCCGCGCCCTACTATGCCCTGAAAGAAGCGGGCGCGAAGCTGACGGTAGTGTCGCCCCACGGCGGCCAGCCGCCGCTGGACCCGAAAAGCGACGAGCCGGATTCGCAAACGGACGCCACGCGCCGCTTCAAGCAGGACGCCGATGCGCAAGCTGTGCTGGCCAACACGGGCAAGCTGGCCGACGTGAAGGCGGGGGACTTCGATGCCGTGTTTTACCCGGGCGGCCATGGCCCGCTGTGGGACCTGGCCGAAGACCCGCACTCGATCGCGCTGATCGAGCAGATGATCGCCGCCGGCAAGCCCGTCGCCGCCGTCTGCCACGCGCCCGGCGTGCTGCGCCACGTGAAGGCAGCCGATGGCACGCCGCTGGTGCGCGGCAAGCAGGTGACGGGCTTTACGAATACCGAGGAAGACGCCGTCGGCTTGACTGCCATCGTGCCTTTCCTCGTCGAGGACATGCTCAAGCAAAACGGCGGCGTCTACTCGAAACTGGGCGACTGGCAGCCGTACGCCGTCACCGATGGCTTGCTGGTCACGGGTCAGAATCCCGCATCGTCGGAAGCGGCCGCGCAGGCGCTGCTCAAGCTGCTGGGCTGATGCCCGGGTAGTGCGTCCGGCCGCTGGACGTCACACTGCAGTGCGTCCGGCGGCCATGCCCGCCAGGATCAGGCCGACCGAGGCGTGCCATTGCGTCTCGCTGGCCGGCCTGCCCGCCAGCGCATAGCCGTGCAGGAAATCGACGAGCGCATCGCGCCCGCGCAGCCGGGTTTTCTTGTCCAAATCGAGACCGTCGAGGGCTTGCTCAAACAGCGCCGTGAACCGCTGGGCCACGTCGGCTTGCTCCACCAGCCCGCGCGCCATCAGGCGCACGAAATACGGCGTGGCGCTGACCAGTTCCAGGTACAGCGCGCACAGCGCGAGCACACGTCGTGGCGCTGCCTGGCGTCGCGTAAATGGCGGCTGCTGCGGATCGAGCGCGGCAAAACGCTGCGCCATCAAGGCCAGCAACAGTTCCTCTTTTCCCGCGTAGTAGTGATACACGGCCATGGCATCGACGCCCAGGCTCTGCGCCAGCGCGCGCATGGAAAACGCGTCACCTTTTTCTTCCAGCAGGGCCAGGGCCGCTTGCAGGATGGCGGCGCTGTCCAACGCGGGCTTGGTGCGGCGCGGACGCCCGGCGCGGCGCACGGGAGATTCCGTGGCTTGAAGTTTTTGGGTTTTCATGGGCATAATTCTACACTGTAGAATTAAATCAAGGAGAACCCATGCAAAAAACTTTCGTCAGCGTTTTTCTCGGTATCAGCCTCGATGGCTGCATCGCGGGAGAGAACGGCGACCTGTCCTGGCTGGCCGAACTGGCGCCCGACTCGCCCGATGCCACCGGCTACACGGCATTGATGGAGCAAGTCGATACCTTGCTGATCGGCCGCACCACGTATGACGCCGTGCTGGGGTTCGAACCGTGGCCGTATGCGGGCAAGCGCGTGCAGGTATTGAGCCACCGCGGCTTCGCGCCGCGCCATGGTGAACAGCGCCGCGAAGGCAGCGTGCGGGACGTGCTGGAGGCGCTGGCGGAAGAGGGTTGCCGCCACGTGTATCTCGATGGCGGCGCCGTTATCCGTGCCGGCTTGCGCGAGGGTGTCATCGACAGCCTGACCTTGTCAGTGCTGCCTGTGGTGCTGGGCAAGGGCGTGCGCCTGTTCGAGGACGGCTTGCCGCGCAGCGACTGGCGCCTGGACGGCACGCGCCAGCTGCCCAGCGGCGTGGTGCAGCTGCGCTATCGGAAAAATTAACCCGCGCTGGCGATGTCGACGATGAAGCCGGGATCGTAGCGTTCATTTTCCGGCGTGCCGTCGGGCCGCTTGTAGCCGCAAGGGTTGCACACGACGCGGCAATCCCGGACGCGGTAGTCGAGCGAGGCGTGCATGTGGCCATGCACCCACAGGTCCGCCTGCGCCACCAGTGCATCGAGCTGCGAGGCAAACGCGGGCGAGCCGAGATTGGTCGCGTATTGCGCTTCCACCGACAGCATCGAGGGCGCCATGTGCGTGATGACGACCGTCTTGCCCACGAAGGGTTGCGCCAGCTGCCGTTCCAGCCAGGCGCGGTGCTGTACGTGCAGCTGCGCCGTGTCGCTGGCGCACAAGAGGCGCGGCGTGTCGCCGCCCGTGCTGATGCGCTTGTAGTCGGGCATGTAGGCTTGCGCCGCGCTCAATGCTTCGTCCCGGCGCTCCTCGCCGAACAGCAGGAAATCCGTCCACAGCGTGATGCCGAGGAAGCGCACGCCGCCGAGCGTCACGGCGTCGCCGTCGAGCAGGCGGATGTTAGCGCCTTGCGCATTCGCGCTGGCGCAGGCGTCGCGCACGGCGTCCTGCATGTGTTCGAGCTGGTGGCCATAGCCTTCATGGTTGCCGTGCACGTACAGCACGGGCAGGGCGCCGAAGGTGCGCGCGGCCCAGGCGATGGCGTTGCTGCCCGTGTCGATGTCGCCGGCCAGGATCACCACGTCGGGTCGGCAGGCGGCAAGGTCGATGGCGGGTGTGTCGTCACCCCAGACTTCCAGGTGCAGGTCGGACAGGATCAGCAAACGCATGGCAATAGGGGAGCAGTGACTGGGCCTCTATCGTAGCGCAAGTTGCCGCGCCCGTCTGCTTGACCGCGCGAGGGTAGCGACGTTACCCTGTGGCATCGATTACCGCAACTTACCCTGGAGCCGCATGCCGCCTTTCTTCCTTTCCAAGACTTTGCTCAGCATCGCGCTGGCCTCCTCGGCGCTGCCGTTTGCCGCACATGCGGAAACGCCTGCCATCGATCCCTTGACGCAGCCGATCGCCTCGCCGTATGCGGCGCAATGGAACCGCCCGCAGCAGCCGGCGCGCATCCACGGCGACACGTATTACGTGGGTGTGGGCGGCTTGAGCGTGGTGTTGATCCACACGCGCGAAGGCTTGATCCTGATCGACGGCGCGCTGCCGCAATCAGTGGCCGCCATCAAGGAACATATCCTCGAGCTGGGTTTTCGCCTGGAAGACATCAAGTTCATCCTGAATACGGAAGCGCATTTCGACCATTCGGGCGGCATCGCCGCCCTGGCCCGCGACAGCGGCGCGCAAGTGGTCGCCAGCCCGCTCGGCGCACAGGCGCTGCGCGCTGGCAGGGTGCTCGACACGGACCCGCAAGCGGGTGCAATCGATCCCATGCCGGCCGTGCAAGATGTGCGCGAGATCGCCGATGGCGAGCCCCTGGAACTGGGCGGCGTGAAGGTGACGGCGCGCTATACGCCGGGCCACACGCCTGGCAGCACCAGCTGGACCTGGGTGTCGTGCGAGGACGCGGCAGGGCAGGAATGCCTGAACGTGGTGTTCGGTGCGAGTCTCACGCCGGTGGGCGCCGGCCATTTTCACTTCAGCGGTGATGCGGCGCATGGCGACATGACGCCGGCCTTCCGTCGCACCATGCAGGATTTCGCCAGGCTGCCCTGCGATATCCTCATTTCGGCCCACCCCGACCATTCCGGCGCCGACGAAAAACTCAGGCGCTTGCTGGAAGGTGTCACGCCGAATCCCTTCATCGATGCCCAGGCGTGCAGCCAGTACGCTGCCAAAAATGAAGCGAAGCTCGATGCCCGTATCGCGAAAGAAAAAGCGGCTGCGACAGAATAACAACGTTGGTGCAGTCGCCACGAAAAGCGGTTGACGCACCGCAGCATGCGGCGCAGAATCAGCGTCCGCAGTGCAGATTAACCCAACAAAAGAAAGGATACCCATGTTCGAGCAGGCTGGCAGCAAGTTGTACCTCCACTAGCCCCGCGCATGACGCTCGGGGCCATCGGCATGTTGCCGATCCCGAGCCGGTGTCCTTGAAAACCCCGGTGAGGAAACTTGCCGGGGTTTTTTGTTTTGGACGACCGGGTTGAAAGGAAACACCATGAAAATTAAATTGAAAGCCACGTCCAAGCCGCGCAACCCGCTGGTGGCGGCAGCGAAACTGCGCGGCGGCGCCGGCGCGCACCAGTCGGAGGCGTCGCCGCGTGCGGCGCGCCGGGCCGGCAAGCACCGCCTGCAGCAAATGCTGGCGGGCCGCCTCAAAGCTGACGATTAGCGGACCGGCAGTTCGACGATGAAGTTCGGATCAAAAGCGGGATTTTGCGGCGTGCCGCTGCGCGTCTTGTAGCCGCACGGGTTGCTGACGACGCGGCAGCGGCCGATGCGGTAGTCGCGCGAGACGTGGAGGTGGCCATGCACCCACAGGTCCGCCTGCGCGGCCAGGTCGTCCAGGCGCGAGGCGTAGGCGGGCGAACACCCTTCGCTGCCGTAGGCATCGTCGACCGACAACAGCGACGGCGCCATGTGGCTGATGACGACAGTGCGTCCGTCGAAGGGCTGCGCCAGTTCGCGCGCCAGCCACGCTTTTTGCTGCGCATGGAACATGGCCGTATCGGCCGCGCGCAGTTTGCGAAAGCCCATGCCGGCCAAGCGGATGCGCTTGTAGTCGTTCATGACGGCTTCCGCGTCGCGCATGGCCGCTTGCCGCGTGTCGTCGCCCAGCAGGCGGAAATCCGTCCACAGGGTGGCGCCCAGGAAGCGTACCTTGTTGCCTGCCTGGTCGGTGATCACATAGGACTCCGCATCGAGAAAATGCACGTTGGGCGTGGCGGCGCAGGCCGCGCGCAGCTCCTGGCGCACCTTGTCCAGATGGTGGCCATAGCCTTCGTGGTTGCCATGCACGTACAGCACGGGCAGGCCCGCGAATGCGGTGGCGGCCCAGGCGACGGCGCGGGTGCCCGTGTCGATGTCGCCGGCCAGGATGACGGCGTCGGGGCAGCTGAGCGCGAGGTCGCCCTGCGGCGCTTCGTCGCGCCATAGCTCGTGGTGCAGGTCCGACAGTATCAATAAACGCATGCTTTTTTCACGCCTGTTGAAAGAGCACCATCGTACCTGAAAACCTTCACTCTTCCGGCAGCGCGGCGAAGCTGTGCGCCAGGTAATCGATCAGCGCGCGCACGGCCGGCAGCAGGCCGCGCCGCGAGGGAAATACCGCGTGGATGATTTCGCGCTGCGGCCGCCACTGCTCCATCAGCGGCAGCAGGCTGCCATTGGCCACCTGCTCGGTGATCATCATGGTCGGCAGCTGCACCACGCCCACGCCGGCCACGGCCGCGTCGCGCAGGGTCTGCATGTCGCCGGTGACGAAGCGCGGCGTATGGCGCAGCTGGGCGCGCGCCCCATTGGGGCCATATAAATCCCACTGGTAGTGCTGTTGCGGCATGCCCAGGGCCAGGCTGGGCCAGTCGGCCAGGTCGGCCGGCGCCTTCGGCAAGGGCGCGCCGGCGAACAGCAAGGGGCTGCCCACCATGCACTGGCCCCGTTCGGCCAGCACGCGCAGCACCAGGTCGCTGTCGGGCAGCGGCGGCGGACGCACGCGGATGGCCACGTCGATGCCTTCGGCCACCAGGTCGACGCGGCGGTTACTCGCTTCCAATAACAGAGTCACTTGCGGATGCGCGCGCATGAAACCGGCCAGCATGGGCGCGACCAGCGATTGCAGCAGGGCGATGGGACAGGACAGGCGCACCGTGCCGCGCGGCGCGGCCCGCGTCAGTTCGATCGCTTCCTGCGCCGCTTCCGCTTCCACCAGCATCGCCTTGCAATGCTCGTAAAACGTCTGTCCCACGTCGGTGACGGAAAAATGCCGCGTCGTGCGCTGCAGCAGGCGTGCGCCGAGGCGCTCTTCCAGCAGCGCGATGCGCCGGCTCAGTTTGGATTTCGGCATGCCCAGCGCGCGCCCGGCTGGCGCAAAGCCGCCATGGTCGACCACCTGCACAAAGTAATACAAGTCATTCAGATCTTGCATGCCACCTCCTTGATCGTTCTATTTTTGGAACGCTGATGGCCTATTTTACCGTCTACCCGCTTTATCGTTGCAGGTCTATTCTGTCTCCATCGTAATGCAAACCTCAACAGGAGATCGAGATGAACAAAGTCACAGGTATCTACAGCGCACCGCGCCAGCACTGGGTAGGCGATGGTTTCCCCGTGCGCTCGATGTTTTCGTATAACGGCCATGGCAAGCAGCTGAGCCCATTCCTGCTGCTCGACTATGCCGGCCCCGCCGAATTTGCCCCCGGCACCCGTCCGCCCGGCGTCGGCTCGCACCCGCACCGCGGCTTTGAAACAGTGACCATCGTCTACAAGGGCGAAGTGGCGCACCGCGATTCGACGGGCCAGGGCGGCGTGATCGGTCCCGGTGACGTGCAGTGGATGACGGCCGGCGCCGGCATCCTGCATGAAGAGTTTCACTCGCCTGCCTTCACGCAGTCGGGCGGCACCCTGGAAATGGTGCAGCTGTGGGTGAATCTGCCGGCGAAAAACAAGATGACGGCGCCCGGTTACCAGGCCATCACCAGCGACACGATACCCACGCTGGCGCTGCCCGACGATGCAGGTTCCGTGCGCGTGATCGCCGGCGATTTCGCTGGCCAGCATGGCCCGGCCCGCACGTTCTCGCCGATGCAGGTGTGGGATGTGCGCCTGGCCCAGGGCAAGTTGACGGAGCTGCCCGTGACCCGCGGCTGGAGCACGGCGCTGATCGTCCTGCATGGCACGGTGCTGGTCAACGGCGAGAGCGTGGTGCGCGAAGCGCAGATGGCGCTGTTCGAGCGCGACGGCGACAGCATCACCGTCGAGGCGAACAACGACGCCGTGGTGCTGCTGCTCAGTGGCGAGCCGATCGATGAACCCATCGTCGGCCATGGCCCCTTCGTCATGAACACCGAAGCGGAAATCGCGCAGGCGTTCGAGGATTTCAACAGCGGCCGCTTCGCCCGCATCGCGAAGTAATTTGTGCAGCGAGTTTGTGTAGCGAATTTGTGTAGTACCCGTGCCGCATCCCGCGGCACGGTTTTTCAGGAGACCACCATGAACACCCCCGCCAACTTCCAAGGTTTGCCACCGATGATCGATCCCGACGACGCCGTCATGCTGCTGATCGACCACCAGAGCGGCTTGTTCCAGCTGGTGCGCGACATCGAGCAGCACGTGCTGCGCGGCCACGTCACGGCGCTGGCCAAGCTGTCCCGCCTGGCCAAGATGCCGACGTTTACCACTGCGTCCGTGCCCGATGGCCCGAACGGCCCCTTGATCCCGGAAATCCACCATTTCAATCCGGAAGCCGTCTACATCCCGCGCACGGGCCAGATCAATGCCTGGGACAATCCGGCCTGGGTCGAAGCGATTGAAAAGACGGGCCGCAAGACCCTGCTGATCGCCGGCACGCTCACCAGCGTGTGCATGGCTTTTCCCACCATCAGCGCGCTGGCGGCCGGCTACAAGGTGTTTGCCATCATCGACGCCTCGGGCAACTGGTCGAAGATGGCCACCGACATCACCATGGCGCGCGTCACGCAGGCGGGCGCCGTGCCGATCGACACGTATGCCGTGCTGGCTGAAGTGATGAGCACCTGGAACCGCGCCGATGCGATGGAATTCGCCGCCATCATGACCGACCATATCGTGCCGCCGTACCGCGCGCTGATCGAAAGCTACGACAAGGCGCAGGGCGTGCAAAAGAATGGCCGCGAAACGAAGCTGGAAATCCTCGAGGCGGCATCGAAGGGCTGACCGCCGCTACGGCGCTTCGTAGCTGCTGCGTATCGCCGCCAGCACGCCGCGCTGTTCCAGGCGCGTGATGGCGGCGTTCAGCTGCGCCAGGTCGGCGGCGCTGGTCGTGCGCGCGTTGAGCATCAGGTGCACGGGCGCGCGCAGCGCCAGGAAGGGCAGGGTGTTCAAGGCCACGCCCTGCAGACGCGCTTCGTGGCGCACGGCCAGCACGTCGCCCAGCAACAGGTCGGCGCGGCCTGCGTCGAGCATGAGGATGCCTTGCCGGAAGCTGCCGAAGGTATTCAGGCGGCCGTCTTTTTCCATTGCCGGACGGGCCGCCGCATAGTCGGCCCCGTACCAGCCCACCTTGGGCGCGAGCAGGGTGGACTTGCCGCGCGCGAGCTGCGCGAAGCTGGCGACTTGGCGGTGGTTGCCGGGCGCGCCGGATTTGCTGAAGACACCGACGGCTTCATCGCGATACGAGAGGGAAAAGCGGGCATAGGACTGGCGTTCCGGCGTCTCGGACGCGGCGGGCAACAGGTCCAGTTCGCCTTTCTGGAACAGCAACTGGCGCCGCGCCGTGGGCAGTTCCGGCACGGTCAGCAAGGTGCAGCGCGCCTCCTTGAAGATGGCGCGCAGCAGTTCCAGGTCCAGGCCCGTATAACTGCCCTGGGCGTCGCGGTAGACATACGGCGGCCATTGCTCGAGCGCCATCGTCATGCGGCAGGCCAGGGCGGGCAGGACGCTGCCAAGCAGCGTTGCCGCAAGCAGCACGTGGCGCAAGCGCATGGAACATCTCCGCAGTGGTTCAGGGGGTACTGCTTAGCAATTTGCCAGAATGGCCACGGAAGTCAAGCAGTGCATGGCGGGTTGCGGATATCAAATGGGCTATAGTGGCGGCGTGTCTTCATCCAAAGGAAATCCGCTTGACTCCCCCGCTCGAGATCGCCGCCAATGTCTTGATGACTGCTTCCATCATCCTGGCCGGACGCAATAACATTCATTCCTGGTGGATCGGCATGGTCGGCTGCGTGCTGTTTGCCGTGCTGTTTTTCCAGGTCAACCTGTACGCCGACGTGATGCTGCAGCTGTTTTTCATCGTCACCTGCGTCATCGGCTGGCTGCAATGGCGGCGCGGCGCCGGCGGCAAGCCGTTGCCGATCACGCGCACGGGTTGGCGCAGCCTGGCCTGGGTCGTGCCGGCCGGTATCGCCTCCGTGGCCATCTACGGCATGCTGCTGCACCGCTTCACGAACGCCTACGCGCCATTCATCGATTCGGCGGTGTTGGTATTTAGCATCATCGCGCAATTCCTGCTGATGAGCCGCCGCATCGAAACGTGGGCTTTCTGGCTGCTCGTCAACACCGTCGCCGTGCCGCTCTACTACAGCCGCGGCCTGCACCTGACAGCCGTGCTGTATGCGGCCTACTGGGTCAACGCCGTCATTTCCTGGTACTGGTGGAGCGTGCAGGCACGCCGCGCGGCGGCCGTGCCGCCGGCGCTGGCCGACGCCTGATATTGCCAAAAACCAAGTCCTTAGATCCAAATCGTATATACATTCAATTTTTAATTCGTTCACCCCATAAAGACACCGGGATATAGTGGCCTTTCCCCGCTTACCGGTGTCTTTTATGTTGCGTTTTACCCTTTCTGCCTGTTTTTACGCCGCCCGGCACCAGCTGACCATGCAATGCATGGCGCAGTGGATGCCGATGCGTGCCCGTCCACGCATCCCGTAATTCCTTCATCCCCCCGTCGTCGTTTTGCCCGCAGGCCAATCCGGTCCGTGTGCCCCTGCTCGGCCTTTTTTATGTGAAAAAGGCTGCAATCCCAATAAGAGGAAACCATGTTCAAACCACTCGCCATCAGTCTTGCCATCGCCGCCGCCTTTCCCGCCGTCTCCACCATCGCCCATGCCGAGGACGACATGCTGCGCGTCAACGTCACCGGATCGAATATCCGCGTCAGCGAAAAAGAGGGGGCCAGCGCCGTGCAGGTCATCACGGCCAAGGAATTGAAAGCCAGCGGCAAGACCAGCGTGTCGGATGTGCTGCGCGCCATCTCCGCCAACAGCGGCAACAGCTACAACGAACAATATACGGGCAGTTTCTCGGCCGGCACCTCGGGCCTGTCGCTGCGCGGCATCGGCCAGAAAAATACCCTGATCCTGGTGAACGGCAAGCGCGTTGCCAGCTATGCGACGGCGCAAAACCTGCAGGAAACCTTTGTCGACCTGAACAGCCTGCCGATGGCGGCCGTACAGCGCATCGAGGTGCTCAAGGATGGCGCCTCGTCGATCTACGGTTCCGATGCCGTGGCCGGCGTCGTCAACATCATCCTGTACAAGGAATTCACGGGCACGGACATCACGGCGCAGTGGGGCGGCTCGACCGAAGGCACGGGCCAGCATGAAAAGAGCGCGGCGCTGCAGACGGGTTTCGGCAAGCTCGAGGAAGACGGCTACAGCCTGGTCTTCTCGATCGACGCGCAGCAGCGCGACAAGCTGCAGCAAAGCGACGTGGCGTGGATGCGCGATGCGGACTTCCGCAATCAGCAGCGTGGCGCGCTGGGCTGGGTCGCCACCAATTATGCGGGCAGCGACCCGACGCGGACCCTGGGCGGGGTGCGCGGACCGCTGCAACTGGTCAATTACGGCGACATCACGCCCGGCAAGACGGGGCAAGTGCTCGCGTATAACCCGTCGCCGTATAAAACCCTGATCCCCGGCATCCAGCGCGTGCACACGGCCGCGCGCGCCACCTTCAAGCTGAACGCGGACACGGAAGCTTACGTCGACTTGCTGCACAGTTATTCGCGCGCCGACCAGACCTTCAGCGCGCCGCTCACCGTCAACAATGCCACGCGCGTGTGGAACAACGCCACGCAGGCGCTCGACACCATCCCCGTCGTGCTGCCGGTCGGCCACCCGAACAATCCGGGCGCCACGCCCCTGCCGTTCACGGCCACCCTGTTCGACCTGGGGCCGCGCCTGAAGCAGGACAAGGTCACCTTCTACCGCGCGCTGGCGGGCGTCAAAGGCACGCTGGCGGGCTGGGACTGGGATGCGGCCGTGGGCCACTCGAGCAGCAAGCTGGAAGAAACCGTGCAGAACTTCGTCAACCGCTACGAATTCCAGAAGGTGCTGGCCGATGGCAGCTATAACTTCCTCGACCAGTCGCAAAACAGCGAAGCGGTGCGCAACCGCCTGCGCCTGTCGACCCTGCGTCCGGCCGAGTCGACCCTCGACACCGTCGATTTCTCGGCCGCGAAAGACCTGTGGCAATTGCCGGCCGGTCCGCTGGGCTTTGCCGCCGGTGCGCAGTGGCGCCGCGAAAAGATGGATTCGCAAACCTCGACGGCCGTGCTGTCGGGTACGGAGCTGCGCCCGGCCATCAACATCATCAACGGTTCGCGCAGCGTGTCGGCCCTGTTTGCCGAATTTAACGTGCCCGTCGTGAAAGACCTGTCCGTCAATCTGGCGGGCCGCGCCGACCATTACAGCGATTTCGGCAATGCGTTTTCGCCGAAGGCCAGCGCGCGCTACCAGGCGGCGCCGTGGCTGCTGGTGCGCGGCACCGTGTCGCGCGGCTTCCGTGCGCCGTCGCTGCCGGAAATCACGCAAAGCACGGCCGTCAGCTACGTCAGCGTGCTCGATCCGCGCGACCCGATCACGCCCACGCAGACGCGCGGCGTGACGGCCATTACCATCGCCAATACGGCGCTGCGTCCGGAGCGCTCGAATAACCTGAACCTGGGCGTGGTGGTGTCGCCGACCAGCAGTTCGAGCATCGGCCTCGATTACTACCGCATCAAGCAAGATGGCGTGATCGGCACGGAAAGCGCGACCACCACGCTCGCCAACGAAGCGTCGGCGCCGCAGAAGATCACGCGCGATGCCGATGGCCGCATCACGACCTTGTACCGCCAGTACCGCAACCAGGGACAGCGCGAAGTGTCGGGTATCGACCTCGACCTGCGCCAGCGCTTCGTCGACAAGGACTGGGGCAAGCTGACCCTGGCCGGCCAGTTGAGCCGCGTGCTGCGCTTTGCCGAACCGCTGTCCGACGGCGCCCCGCTCACCGATGGTGCCGGCACCAATTATTTCGGCTCGATTCCGAAATGGCGCGGCGTCACATCGGCCACGTGGGAGCAGGGCAAGTGGTCGTCCACGCTCACCTGGAACTACGTGGGCAGCTATGCGCAAAACACGCATCTCGATGAATCCGTGGCCGCCTTCAGCACGTTTGACGTGACCACCAGCTGGCAGGTCACGCCAGCGGCGAACGTCACCTTCATCGTGCAAAACCTGGCCAACAAGCGCGCGCCGTGGGATTACTCGGCCTCGGGCTTCGACTATACGCAGGCCGACCCGCGCGGCCGCTTCGCCTCGCTCAAGCTGAACTACAAGTTCTAATGACCGTTTGACACCTGCCGCTGGCCCGTCTGTTCATGCAGGCGCTGGCGGTAGGCGCTGGGCGTGACGCCCATGCGTTCGCGGAAGGCCGTGGCGAAGTTGCCCGCGTTGTGAAAGCCGATCAGCAGGGCGATATCCTGCACGTCGATCTCGGTCTGCTGCAGCAGTTCCACGCCGCGGGCGATGCGCGCTTCACGGATGAAAGCGAAGACCGTCATGCCCGTCTGCTCGCGGAACATCAGGGTCAGCTTTTCGCGGTAGGTACCCACGCTGCGGGCGATTTCGGACAGGTTGGGCAGGCTGCCCAGGTTGTCGAGAATCAGTTGTTTGACGGCATTGACAAACACGAGGTCCGGATGCTGCTGCCGCTCGCTGACCGGGGGCGCTGTCGGTGGCGTGCTGTTGCTTCTACGCATCAATCCCAGATGGATATGGATGCGCGCGGCCAGTTCTTCCGGCAGGAAGGGCTTGGAAATGTAATCGACGCCGCCCACCTGCAAGCCCATGATGCGTTCCTTGGCGGCATCGGCGCCGCTGAGAAAGATCACGGGTATCTGTTCCGTTTCGGGATTGGCCTTGAGCAAACGGCACGCCGTGTAGCCATCCATCTCGGGCATGCGCACGTCGAGCAGGATCAGGTCGGGATGCGTGGCCAATGCCAGCTGGTAGCCCTGGTAGCCATTGAAGGCAATGCTGAAGCGATAGGGCTGCTCGCTGAGCAGCTCCATCAGCATGCGCTGCTCGAACGCGGAATCGTCCACGAGCAGGATATTCTTTTTGATGGTTTCGCTGGTCAATGGCATGGCATGGATGACTTAACCAAATAGCAAGTTGTTGCTTATTATGCCCTGCTTTTTCTTTTTTTTCTGCTTTTCTCGTGTTTCAAAAGATGTTTCTCCGCCAGAAGAAGCGCGGATTTCCCAGATCGCCAATAATTCGCTCATGCATTGATTTTAAGCAATGTCGATTGCCAAAAAATCTGTTTTGCAAATGCTGCAAACAATGCCGGAGTCCCCGGGTTCCTGACTCTCGGCACAAGTTTTTTGTCGTCCTGGTTTGCGTGCCCGAGAAAACGCCGGCAATACCGTGACTATCCTCGATGCCCTTCATATTGGTGGGCTCATTAATGATGTTCCATCATCAGGAGGTATCATGTTGCGAGTTATTTTTCCCCGCCTTATCGTTGCCGCCAGCGTGGCGGTTGCCGCCACGGCGTTCCTGCCGCGTAGCGCCGACGCCGCCGTGTATCTGAATGGCAGCGCCACCACCACCTTTGACGTCACCCTGAAAATCATCGCCAATTGCACCATCGCGGCGGCCAATCTCGACTTTGGCCAAAGTCAGGGTGTACTGGCTACTGCCGTTAACGTCAATACGACCGTGAATGTCACCTGCACCAATACCACGCTGTATAACGTGGGCCTGACGGCCGGCTCGGGCACGGGATCGAGCGGCACCACGCGCTATATGAGCGGCACGGGCGGCAACCTGGGGACGGTGCAGTTCAATCTGTACCAGACGGCCGGCAGCACCTTGTGGGGCGATACCCAGGGCACGAATACCGTCGGCGGCACCGGCAACGGTTCATCGCAGCCGATCACGGTGTACGGCAATATTCCGCCGCAAGCGACACCGGCGCCCGATACCTACAAGTCGACCATCACGGCCACGGTGTACTTTTAAGCCAGGCGCTGCGTGAAGGCCGGTGCTGTTTCCCTGATGAAAAGCGTGCTGGCGCTGCTGGCCTGCTGTGCGGCGGGCGCACACGGCGCCAATCTGCAGATTTCGCCGGTGACGCTCAATTTGCGCGCGCCACAGAATGCGGCCGGCATCAGCCTGCAAAACCTCGGCGACCAGCCCATCTACGGACAGGTGCGGGTGTTTGCCTGGGAGCAGCGCGATGGCGAGGAAACCCTGGCGCCGACGCAGGAACTGGTGGCCAGTCCCCCGATCGTGGAAATTGCCGCCAACAGCCGGCAGACCATCCGCCTCGTGCGTGCCCAGGCCGGTCCCGTGGTGCAGGAAAAGACGTATCGCGTGCTCATCGATGAAGTCAGCCGCGAAGATGGAGCGGGCCGCAGCGGCATCGATATCCGCCTGCGCTATTCGGTGCCCGTGTTCGTGCTGCCGGCCGGTGCGCCGGGCAAGGAAATACTCGACTGGCAAGTGTTTCGCGAGCGGGGCGAGTGGATGTTGCGTGTCAAGAACAGCGGCAATTTCCATGCACAGATCGGTGCGATGACGTTGACGAACCAGGCGGGCAAGGAGTTTGTTATCAGCAAGGGCCTGTTTGGCTATGTCCTGGCGGCACGCATGCGCGTCTGGCGCCTGCCCGTCGCTAGGGAGGCCGAACTGGATGGACCGTTGAGTATTGCGGCAAACGTGAATGCAAAGGCGCTCGTTGCCACGAATTCGACACCTTGAACCGGGCCGCCATGGCGGGCGGGCTTGCCGCGAACCGGGTTAAACCATGAGACGCGCACTGGCATCCTTGCTGTTGCTGTTGCTGTTGCTGTTGCTGGCCATGGCACCGGTGGCCAGGGCCGATGGATCGGCCGCCGAAACGGGTGCCGATCCGGGACCGGCCAGCTTGCCGAGCGATCCGATGGCGCCGAATGAACTGTATCTGGAGGTGACTGTGAATGCTGAATCAACCGGGCTGATCTTGCGCTTTACCCAGGTGGGCAAAGGCTTGCGCAGCAGTGTGGCGAACTTGCAGCAGCTGGGGCTGGACCCGGCGCGCCTGTCCGCACCCGGTCAGACCGAGGTGGCGCTCGATGCGATTCCCGGACTCAGCTATGACTATGATGCGGCGCGCCAGAGCGTGTCGCTGCAGGTGGCGGACGACTTGCGCTCGCCGTACCGCATCAACGCGCGCCTGGCCCCGCAGACGCCGCCGTCGCGCGTCACGCCCGGCGCCGTCCTCAATTACGAAGCCTATGCGGAACTGGGCCGGACGCGGCGCGCCGCCATCTTCAACGACTTGCGCTATTTCAATGACAGTGGCGTGTTCAGCAATACCGGCACCGTGAACCTGGGGTCGGACCAGCGCAAGTACATGCGCTTTGACACCTTCTGGAGCCACGCCGACCCCGAGACCCTGCAGACGTGGCAAGTGGGCGACCTGATTTCGTCTTCGCTCAGCTGGAGCCGCGCCGTGCGCGTGGGCGGCGTGCAGTGGCGCAAGAATTTCCAGCTGCGCCCCGACCTGCTGACCTTTCCCGTCGCCTCCGTCGATGGCACGGCGCTCGTGCCCTCATCGCTGAGCCTGTACGTCAATGGCGTGCAGCAATATGCTGCCAGCGTGCCCAGCGGTCCGTTCGTGCTGAACCAGGTGGCCGGCATCAATGGCGCCGGGCAAGCCACCCTCATCACGCGCGATGCCCTGGGGCGCAGCGTGACGACCGTGCTGCCCCTGTATGTCGATACGCGCATGCTGGCTGCCGGCTTGAGCGATTATTCGGTCGAGGCGGGCGCCGTGCGGCGCGACTATGGCCGCCGCCTGTTCGGCTATGAGCGGCAGCTCGTTGCCAGCGCTTCCGTCCGCCATGGCGTCAGCGACAGCTTCACCATCGAAGGCCATGCGGAACTGGCTGCCGGCCTGTATCAGGCGGGGGCGGGCGCGCTGGTACGGCTGGGCCAGGCGGGCGTGCTCAGCGGATCGCTGTCGGCCAGCGCCGGCCACAGCCGTGGCGCGCAGCTGGGCGCAGGCTACCAGTACATGGGGCCGCGCTTCAGCGTCGACGTGCAAAGCGTGCGCGCCAGCGCCGGATTCGGCGACCTGGCCTCGCGCGACGGCAGTCCCGTGGTGCGCGCGGCGGACCGCTTTACCGTAAGTTTGCCCTTGCCGGCGGGAAGCAGCATCAGCAGCAGCTATATCCGCTACCGCGCACCGGGCGCACCGTCATCGAAGCTGGCCACCCTGGGCTATTCGGCCACCCTGTTGCACGGCCTGTTCCTGAACGCCAGCCTGTTCCAGGATTTGCGGCAACGCGAGAAACGGGGATTTTATGTCGGCCTGAGCACGGCCTTCGACAATAATCTGTCCATCAGCACGAGCGCCAGCCGGCAAAACGGCGAGAGCGGCCGCAGCGTCAGCGCGCAGCGCGCGGCCGACTTTGGCGGCGGCTTCGGCTGGAACTTGCAAGCTGGCACGGTGGGTGGCAATACCTACCGGCAGGCGCAAGTGGAATACCTGGGCAATGACGGCCGAGTGAGTGCGCGCACGCAAAGCAGCAGCATGGGCAATGCCTCCTCGCTGGGCGCGGCTGGCGCGCTGGTATTGATGGATGGCCATGTCGAGACGACGCGCCAGGTGGGCAACGGTTTTGCGCTGGTCTCCACTGGCGGCGTGGGCAATATTCCTGTGCTGCATGAAAACCGCCAGATCGGCGTGACGGGCGGGAGCGGCTATCTGCTGGTGCCGAATTTGAATCCCTATGGCAATAACCAGATCAGCATCGCCACGGATGAACTCGAAGTCGACGCGCGCGTACCCGTGACCAATATGACGGTTGTACCGCAACACCTGGCCGGCGTGCTGGCGGCCTTTCCCGTCGAACGCTACAGCGCCGCCACCGTCATCGTGCAGAGCGCCGATGGCAAGCCGCTGGCCACGGGCTTGCCCGTGCTGCATGTGCAAAGCGGCAAGCAGACGGTCGTGGGCTTTGACGGCATCATTTTCGTCGACGATCTGCGCGAACAGAATCAGTTGCAAGTGGGCGAGGGCGACAGCGCGTGCACGGTCGGCTTTGCGTATGTGCGTCCTGCCGCGGGCGGCTTGCCCGTGATCGGGCCGTTGCGCTGCGCTGCCACCGGAGGAGGCCGCTGATGCGCCGCCTGCTGCCATGGCTGACCTTGCTGCTGGGCTGCGCCTGGGGTAGTGTGGCGCAGGCGGCCGATACCTGCACGGTCAGCATGACGAATATCAATTTCGGCTCCGTCAGCCCGATTTCCGGCACCGATTACGTGGCGCAGGCCACGGGCACCTTCAGCTGCCTGTTTTCGTCGCTGAACCTGGGACAGTTGCTTACGCCCAATGCGCAAGTGTGCATCTCGCTGGGGCTGGGCACGAATTCCACCTCGGCCCTGCCGCGCAAGCTGGGCAATGGCAGCAACCGCATGGAGTACAACGTGTACGTGGACAGTTCATATGCGACGGCGAAGATCTGGGGCGGCGCCGGCGTGGCGGGCGCGCCATCGACCTTCGGCATGACCCTGTCTGCCGGCTTGCTGGCCCCGCCCGGCACGTATTCCACTACCTTTACCGTGTACGCGAAGATTCCTGCCGGCACGGCCCTGGCCGCCGTACCCACGGTCGCCAACGCCAATACCGTCTATGCGTCGAGCTTTGCCGGCGTGGGCACCTACACGTACACGACGTATGGCCTCGTCAACCTGCAGGGGTGCTCGGCCACCAGCGGCAGCTTCGGTTTCACGGTAAGTGCCACGGCCGTCAACGACTGCACCATCGCGGCCAGCCCGATGGCGTTCGCCAACGCCTCCATCCTGACGGGCAACTTGCGCAGCACCAGCACCTTGTCCGTGCGCTGCGTGAACAATAACGCCTATCAGATTGCCCTGAACGGCGGCAGCGTGGCGGCCAATGTGGCCAACCGGCAAATGAAAAACCTCTTAACGACGGACAAGGTCAGCTACCTGCTGTCATCCACGCTCGATGGCGCGCCCTGGGGCGATGGCACGGCAGGCACGAGCATGGTGACGGGCACGGGCACGGGCGCCAGCGTGCCGCTGACGATTTACGGCCGCGTGCCGGCGCAGGTGTCGCCCCGCCCCGGCGACTACAAGGACACGGTGACGGCAACGATTTATTTTTAGAACGTGACGGTAACGAGGCCGGCGCCCGATGGCGTCGCCTGCTGGTGCAGCAGATAAGGCGTGTTGTGCTGGCAGCGTACCTGGGTGATGTTGCGCTGCGAGATGATGGTGCACGCTTCCTGCACGACGAAGGTGGCCTGCAGCGTTGCGGAAGCGGCGGTACCGGCGGTGGTGGTCTGGCAAAGGGACAGGGCGAGCAGGGCAGGCAGTACGGCAAGCTTCAAAGGGGTCATCGTGAACGCATCGAGTGAAAAACGGGCGTGGGCAGCAGCGCCGGAAGGCGTGGCTGGCACCGTTTTTCGCACCGGGATTGGGAGAGCAGAACCAGCCATGATTGTACTTGAACAAGGAAAGTGTGAGTTTTCGTGTATTTTCAGCCCGCCGCAGGGGCAAGCAGCTCACTTTCAAAATGATAGTAACTAAGTTTCCGTGTTGCAACTGAAATTTTTTTCGATTGTTGTGTTGAATCAATGTGAGGAGATGGCCATGAAACATACCAACTTTAATAATTTGCCTTGCCCGATTGCGCGCAGCCTGGGCAAGGTGGGCGAATGGTGGAGCATCCTCATCCTGCGCGAAGCGTTTTACGGCAAGACGCGCTTCGACGAATTTGAAAAAAGCCTCAAGATCGCCCCCACCATCCTGACGCGCCGCCTGGCCGACCTGGTGGAAGGCGGCTTGATGACGCGCCGCCTGTATTGCGCCAAGCCGCCCCGCTATGACTACGTGCTGACCAAGTCCGGGCGCGCCTTCAAGCCCGTCTTGCTGGCGTTTATCGCCTGGGGCAATGAAAACTTTGCGCCCGAAGGCGCCAGCCTCGTCATCGCCAGCCGCGACACGGGCCTGGCCGCCGATCCGGTGCTGGTCGATGCCACGACGGGCTTGCCCATCAATGACGAGTATTACGCGTTCGCGCCAGGGCCTGCCGCCAGCGACAGCATGCGCAGCATCATCCTCGACGCGGAAAAAAGCAGCGGCATCGCGCCCAAGCCGAAGGCGCCGGCCGCCAACCGCGGCTGGGTGGCGGAAGGGCATCTGGCCTGAAGACGCGCTGGCGGAGGTGCGCCGAGTTTGGCGCAAAGCAAGACGGACTGCACGGCATGGCGTTACCGTCGCACTATGCAATGCAAGTGCGGCGCAGGCCTGGCTGTGCAGGGCGAGGCGCCATCCGTGACCCGATGTCCGTTGAAGGAGTACTGCGATGACTACATTGCCACAACACGCTCGCCGCGCCGCCACCGTGCTGGCGCTGGCCGCCCTGCTGGGCGCCTGTTCCCATGGCCCGCATCAGCCGGGCGGCCATGACGTCACCTTGACGGGCGCGCAGGAAGTGCCGGCCAATACGAGCACGGCCAGCGGCAGCAGTAATATCCGTGTCGCCCACGACCGCAGCGTCAGCGGCGGCGTGCGCTACACGGGCATGGTGGCCACCGTCGCGCATATCCATGAAGCGCCGGCCGGCGCCAACGGCCCCGTCATCATGCCTCTGGTGAAAACGGCCGAAGGCATGTTTGCCGTGCCGGCCGGCGCCATGCTCACGCCGCCCCAGTATGCGAGCTACCAGGCAGGCAACCTGTACGTGAACGTGCACAGCGCCGCCTACCCGGCCGGCGAGATCCGCGCCCAGCTCAAGCCATAGCCGCTGGCGCTTTCCCGAAACCTCCTTGGGCCGCGCGAGCGGCCTTTTTTTGCGCCCGGCGGCCAGCCGCAGCAGCGCGCTACAATGGCGCTTCATGCTGACCATCCTCGCCATCACCTTTCCCTTCTTCGCCCTGGTACTGTGCGGCTACCTGGCCGTGCGGCGTACGCTGCTGCCGCTGGCCGCCATCGGCGGCTTGAACAGTTTTGTCCTGTTCTTCGCGCTGCCGTGCATGTTGTACCGCTTCGGCGCCGCCACGCCCATCGCGCAGCTGCTCGATGGCAGCGTGTTCGGCGTCTACTTGCTGTGCGCACTGATAATGGTGGGCGTCACCACGGCCATGACCTTGAGCCACCGCATCGACTGGAACAATGCCGCCTTCGGCGCGCTGGTGGCGGCCTTCCCGAATACGGGTTTCATGGGCGTGCCCCTGCTGTTGACCTTGCTGGGACCCCGTTCCTCGGGCCCCGTCATCGTCACCATCGTCGTCGACATGTTGATTACCAGTTCCTTGTGCATCGCCCTGTCGCGTATCGGCAGCGGCGGCGCGCACGGCAGCCGCGCCGCCATCGTCAACGCCATGAAGGGCATGCTGGGCAACCCGATGCCGTGGGCGATCGTGCTGGGCGCCATGTCGTCGTGGCTGGAACTGGCCTTGCCCAAGCCATTGATGCAGACGGTGGACCTGCTGGCCGACGCCGCCTCGCCAGTTGCCCTGTTTACCATCGGCGCCGTGCTGGCCCGTTCGCAAATGAGCACGGCCGATCCGGCGCCGCTGGGCGAGTATGTGCCCGTGGCGCTGAAAAAACTGCTGCTGCATCCGCTGCTGGTGTGGGGTGTTGGCCATGCGGCCATCGCGCTGGGCGCGCCGCTCGATCCGTTCGCGCTGACCTGCATGGTGCTGGTGGCTTGCCTGCCCAGCGCCAGCAATGTCTCGCTGCTGTCGGAGCGCTTCGGCGCTAACACGGCGCGCATCGCCCGCATCATCCTGGTCTCGACCGCGCTGTCGTTTTTGACGTTTTCGGCGGCCGTCAGCTGGCTGGCGTGAGGGTGGCCGCGTGGCCCCGGGCCTCGCTGCGCGCCTTGCGCATCGTCGAGAGCACAGCGACGGCGCGCATCGCCCGCATTATTCTGGTCTCGACGGCGCTGTCGTTCCTGACGTTTTCGGCGACCGTCAGCTGGCTGGCGTGACGTTGGCGGCGATCAGCGCACCCAGGGCCTGCGCTGCGCCGGGCTGGGTGCCGGAGGCCAGTTCGCGCGCCATGGTGGCCTGGTCCTGCATGCTGCGGTTCTGGCCCAACTTCCATTTGCCCGTGATGCGCGTGAGGGGGATTTCGATGCCGACGATGGCTTTCAAGAGTTTCTCGATATAGCTGGCCGGCGCGTCGCTCACCCGCCATGGCGCGGCTTGATCTGCCTCATGGCGCGCCGTCAGCCGCTCCACCAATCCCAGCAGCCACGCCGCGTCGTCGATGGCGCGCAGGGGGCCGTGGGCGTGCACGACCGCGTAATTAAAGGTCGGCACTTCCTTGCCGCTGCGCTGCTTTTCCGCATACCAGGCGGGCGTGATGTAGGCGTGCGGGCCCTGGAAGATCACCAGTGCTTCGTCGTTCCCGCTGGCGGCGCGCCACAGCGGATTGGCGCGCGCCACGTGAGCGCGCAGGGTGCCGAATGGGGCGTCAAGCGTGGGCGCGGCGATCTCGAACGGCAGATGGTCGGCGCACAAGCCATCGGTATCGTGGCGCACCAGCGCGCCCAGCGGATGCGTGTCGATCAAGCCATGCAGCACGTCGAGGCGCTCTTCGCGAAAGCTGGCGGGCGAGTACATTTAATCAGCTCCTTCCACGACCACGTCGGCCGTCAGCGAATTGGCGATGTAGCAGCGTTCGTGCGCGTCGTGGTGCAGGGCGGCCAGCGCCTCGGGTGAGGGCGGCGTTCCCGCAAACGCGATGCGCGGACGCAGCACGATGCGCGTCATGGCCAGGCGGCCTTGTGCATTCTTGCCCAGGTCGCCGATGGCTTCGTCGCGGTAATCGTCGATGACGTAGCCGCGCTGCGCCGCCAGCGACAGGAAGAACAGCATGTGGCAGCTCGACGTGGCCGCCACCAGCGCTTCTTCCGGATCGATATTTGCCGCCACCGACATGGGCAGCGGCACGGACAGGGGCGACGACGAGGCAGCTACCGTCAGGCCGCCGTCGAACTGCCATTGATGGCCACGGCTGTAGCGCTGGCCGGCGAAATCCTGGCCGTCGCGCTGCCAGGCCACGGTGGCGAAAAACTGATGCATGGGTGCTCCGCAAGAGTAGAGGGGGATGCGCCATCTTAGCGCCAGTCTTGGCTATTTAAAACAGCCAATAAGTGCTATCTTGAAGCTACCAATTCGAGAGTGCCGCCATGCCAGCTTCCCATTTGCACCAGATCATCGCCACCTTGCCGCTGCGGCGCGGCGCCAGCGAACCCTTGTTTCGCCAGCTGTATGCGGCCATCAAGGCCGCCATCCTCGATGGCCGCATGAATCCCGGCATGCAGCTGCCGCCCACGCGCGATTTTTGCCGCCTGCTGGCCGTGTCGCGCCAGACGGTGCTCAATGCGTATGCGCTTCTGACGGCCGAAGGCTATCTCGATGGCGCCGTGGGGCGCGGCACCTTCGTCAGCGTCGAGGTACCCATGGCCGCGCCGGCCGCCAAGATGGAAGCGCCTGGCCTGCTGCGCCCCCTGTCAGCGCGCGGCCAGGGCGTGGTGACGGCCATGCGCCAGGTGGCGTTCCACCGTGGCCCGCTGCGGGCCTTCCGTGTCGGCATGCCGCGCATCGACCATTTCCCGTTCGACGTGTGGAATCGCCTGGAAGCGCGGCGCTGGCGCAGGCCCGACCACCATTTCGGCTACAGCGATCCGGCCGGCTACCTGCCGCTGCGCGAACTGCTGTGCGTGTATTTGAAGGCGTCGCGCGGTGTCCAGTGCACGCCGCAGCAGATCGTCATTACGTCCGGTTCGCAGCAGGCGCTGTTCCTGCTGTCGACCATTTTGCTGGCGCCCGGCGACCCGGTCTGGATGGAGTCGCCCGGCTACCGGGGCGCCAGCGGCCCGCTGCGCGCGGCCGGTGCGCGCGTGTTTCCCGTCCCCGTCGATGCGCAGGGGCTGGACGTGGCGTATGGCGTGGCGCACTGTCCGCAGGCGAAGCTGGCGTACGTGACGCCGTCGCACCAGATGCCGCTGGGCGTGAGCATGAGTTTACCCCGCCGCCTGGCCTTGCTGGCCTGGGCCGCACAGCACAAGGCGTGGCTGGTGGAAGACGATTACGACAGCGAATACCGCTACGCGGGCGCGCCATTGGCTTCGCTGCAAAGCCTGGACCGGGCCAGCTGCGTGGTGTATGTCGGCACCCTGTCGAAAGTGCTGTTCCCTGGCCTGCGCCTGGGTTACATGGTGGCGCCGCCCGCGCTGGCCGACGCGCTGGTGCAAGCCAAGGCCGTGATGGATCGGCACACGGCCATCGTGCCGCAGATGGCGCTGGCCGACTTCATCGCCGAGGGCCACTTTGGCCGGCATATCCGCCGCACGCGCGACAGCAATGCCGAACGGCGCGACCTGCTGGTGCGCGGCATCGCGCGCGAATTGGGCGACCAGCTCGCGTGCGGCCCGGCCGACAGCGGCCTGGAATTGTGCGCGTATTTTCGCGCCGGCCACGATGAAGAAACGGTCTCGCGCGCGGGCCTGGCACGGGGCATCGAATTGCGTCCGTTGAACCACTATGCCGATCCGGCGGCGGGGCCCGAGTGCGCCACGCCGCCCGGGCTGCTGCTGGGCTTTGCGGCCATTCCCCCGGCCGAGATGGAGCACGGCTTGCAGGAATTGGGCCGCATCCTGCGCGGCCGATAAACTATACTGGCACTTGCCTGCACATTAAGAACACGACCATGACCACCATCCGCTGCTCCTGGGCCAACCCGGCCAATCCCCGCTATCTCGATTACCACGATACGGAGTGGGGCGTGCCCTGCCACGACGAGCGCCGGCTGTTCGAGATGCTGAACCTGGAAGGCGCGCAGGCTGGCCTGAGCTGGGAAACCATCCTCAACAAGCGCGACACCTACCGCGCCGCGTTTGACGACTGGGACGCGGAAAAGATCGCCGCGTATGGCCCGGACAAGGTGGCGCAGCTGCTGGCGGACCCCGGCATCGTGCGCAACCGCCTGAAGGTGGCGGCCGCCATCACGAATGCGCAAGCCTATTTGCGCCTGCGCGCGCAAGGCCAGACCCTGGACGGCTTCCTGTGGGCGTATGTCGATGGCCAGCCCATCGTCAACAGCTGGCAGCCGGGTGAATTCCCCGCCAAGACGGCATTGTCCGACCAACTGTCGAAAGACTTGCTCAAGCTGGGCTTCAAGTTCGTCGGCTCGACCATCATCTACGCCTACATGCAGGGCATCGGCATGATCAATGACCATGCGCCCGCCTGCTTTTGCCGCGCGGGGCGCTGATGCACCGCGTGCTCGTCCTGCTCGATACGGATTTTGACGGCGCCCGCTTGCGTGCCGCCTGTGCGGCGCATGGCGGTCGCCGCCTGCATTACATCGCGCTGGCGCCGCGTCCCGTCGATGCGCGCCACTTGCCCGAAGAGTGGCGTGCGCAATGGCCGCCCTGCGTGCCGGGCCTGCATCGCATGGTCTCGCACGATGGCCTCGTCACGCTCGATGTGCTGATCGGCGAAGCCGATGCCTGCCTGGCGCAACTGTCGGCGCGCGTCGATGAAGTACACCTGGCCTGGGTGCCGCCAGCCACGCCGGTGCTGGCGCGCCTGATGGCCGATGGCGCCCGTCTGCAAGCCGTGCATCTGGACGAGGCGCAGCGCGCGGCCCTGCAAAAGAATGGCTTTGTTTTTGACGAGAGCCGTTTGCGCGCCGTGTTTTATGCGCGGCGCGCAGAGTACGCGGCCGTCACCACGCCCGAGCGGCGCGCCATCGTCATCGGCGCGGGCGTGGCCGGCGCGGCCGCCTGCGAACGGCTGGCCGCGCGCGGCTGGAAGGTGACCCTGGTCGAGCGCCACATGCAACCGGCCAGTGAGGCCTCGGGCAACCTGGCCGGCATCTTCATGCCGCTGATGTCGAAGGACGACAATATCGCCACGCGCCTCGTGCGCGCCGCCTACCTGTATTCGCTGAACCGCTGGAAAGACCTGGGCGGCATCGGCGCCGCCATCGAGGGTGCGCAAAGCGGCGTGCTGCACCTGGCGCGCGACGGCGCGCATGCGCAGGTGCAGCGGCAGATCGCCGCCAGTGGCCTGTATCCGCGTGAATTCGCCCGCTGGCTGGAAGCGCCCGAGGCGACCGCCATGCTGGGCGCGCCGGCGCCCGATGGCGCCTGGTGGTTCGAGCAGGGCGGCTGGGCGCGCCCGTCTTCCGTCTGCGCGGCCATGCTGGACGCCTGCGGCGCCTTGCTCACGCGGCGCTTTTCCAGCAGCGCCTTGCGTCTGGAACGTGGCGACCAGGAATGGCTGGTGCGCGATGCGGACGGCGCCCTGATCGCGGCCGCGCCCAACGTCATCCTGGCGGCGGGCACGGGGGCCATCGATTTTGAACAGGCGGCCGGCCTGCCGCTGGACGCCGTGCGCGGTCAGGTCACGCACCTGGCCGAAGGCAGCTTGCCGTCGTTGCCGTTCGTCGTCTGCCGCGAGGCCTACATGACGCCGGCGCACGAGGGCGTCGTCTGCGTGGGCGCCAGCTACGATGCGGATACGGACGCCAAGTTGCGCCCATCGAGCCAGGAAGACAATATCGCAAAGATCGCCGGCATCCTGGGTGTGGCTCCGTTCGCCGCGCCGCTGGCCGGGCGCACGGGCTTTCGCTGCATGGCGCCGGACCGCTTGCCGCTGGCGGGTGCCTTGCCCGATCCCGGCACGCCAGGCCGCTGCGAGCGGCTGCGCGACGTGCCGCGCTGGCCCGGCCTGTTTGGCTTGCTCGGTTACGCCTCGCGCGGCCTGATCTGGGCGCCGCTGGCGGCCGAGCTGCTGGCGTGCCAGCTGGAAGGCGAGCCGCTGCCGCTGGAACGTCAGTTGGCAGAGGCGCTTGACCCGGCGCGTTTTCTACTTCGCGAACGCCGCCGCGCTTCCTGAGGACACCCAAAGGCAAATTCCGGGGTCGGACCCGGCGGGTCTGACCCCGGCTTTACGCTGCAATATCTCCATATACGTTTTTCAGCTTTCCAAACTCTTTTTAATTTGTTTTCCGAACAACATAAGTTCGCTACAGTGGACTCGTGCTGGTTTTTGACGACGGAATAAAGAGGTGGAAAGATGGCTGCTGCAGAACTGATTTTCGATCCCCGCGCCGCGCATGGCGAGGCGGCTTTTGACGAAGTGCTCAATCTCGCGCGTACCCAGGCGCAGGCGCAGGGCTTGCCGTATGCGGGCATCGTCAGCGCGCAGGATGCGTGGCAACTGGTGCAGGCCGGCAAAGCCGTGCTGGTCGACGTGCGCACGCATGAAGAACGCACTTTCGTCGGCTACGTGCCCGCCTCGCTGCACGTGGCGTGGGCCACCGGCACGGCCATGAACCGCAATCCCCGCTTTACGCGCGAACTGGAAGCAAAGGTGGGCGGCAAGGAGGCCGTCGTCGTACTGCTGTGCCGCAGCGGCAAGCGCTCGGCCGCGGCCGCCGAAGCGGCGGCCAAGGCCGGTTTCACGCACGTCTTCAATATCGCGCAAGGCTTCGAGGGCGACCTTGACGAGCAGCAGCAGCGCGGCCACAGCGGTGGCTGGCGCTGGCATGCGCTGCCCTGGCTGCAAGACTGAACCTCTTCCCGGGACCACCATGAACCAGCGAGCCATTCCCCCCGCCTCCCTTGCCGCGCAGCCGCAATGGGAACTGCGCCAGATCGTCGATGAATTGCGCGCCGTGCGCGAGCAGTGGCGCGAAGGATTGGCCAGCAACCAGGAGTGCGGCGCGCGCGAATTCCCGTCGCGCCAGCACTTGCACGACATCATCAAAGCCCTGTGCGCGGCCCTGTTCCCCATGCGCCTGGGCCCCCTCGACCTGCAGCAGGAGAGCGAAGATTTCTTTGTCGGCCACACGCTCGACACGAACCTCACGGGCTTGCACGAACAGGTGCGGCGCGAACTCAGTTACCACGCGCGCCAGCACGGCTTGCAGCAGACGGTCTCCATCGAACAGCAGGCGCTGGCCATCGTGCAGCGCTTCGCCCGCGCGCTGCCGCGCATCCGCGCCCAGCTCGACACGGACGTGGCGGCCGCCTTCCATGGCGACCCGGCCGCGCACAGCGTCGATGAAGTGCTGCTGTGCTACCCGGGCATCCTGGCCATCATCCATTACCGCCTGGCGCACACCCTGTATGCACTGGGCGCGCCGCTGGTGGCGCGCATCATCGCCGAAGTGGCCCATTCGCAGACGGGCATCGACATCCACCCGGGCGCCATCATCGGCAGCAGTTTTTTCATCGACCATGGCACGGGCGTGGTGATCGGCGAGACGGCCATCATCGGCGAACGGGTACGCATCTATCAAGCCGTCACCCTGGGCGCCAAGCGCTTTCCGGCCGGCGCCGACGGCGTGCTGAAAAAGGGACTGGCGCGCCACCCCATCGTGCAGGACGACGTGGTCATTTATGCGGGCGCGACGATCCTGGGACGGGTGACCATCGGCCAGGGCTCCGTCATTGGCGGCAATGTCTGGCTGACCCGCAGCGTGGCGCCCGGCAGCCATGTCACGCAAGCGCACAACCAGCAGGAGGCACCGGAATTGCCGGCACCATCCCACCCCGCTTTTGCCCACCACCCATGAGGACAGCATGTTGATCAAACAGTTTGGACTGGCCGTGCGCCAGTTGCGTGAAGGGCATGGTTGGTCGCAGGAGCGGCTGGCCGAAGCGGCCGACTTGAACCGCTCGTTCATCGGCGAAATCGAACGGGGCGCCGCCACGCCGTCGCTGCTGACGGTGGAAAAGCTGGCCGTCGCGCTGGGCGTCGGCCTGGCCGGATTGATGGCGCGCTGCGAGCCGGAATTGGTGGAGTAAAGCGGTTGGATTAAGTGCCGTGATGATGGCGATAGCATGTTGAGAAAAAGAGAGGGGCGTCCGATACTTTATTCGTTTTTCAGATAAGCATATTCACTTTTTTCATCAGGAGTAGTCATGGCAGAAGCAACAGAGAACCAGTTCGCGCTGGGCGATAACGCCGCGCGCCAGTTGGCCAATGCAAGCAAGAGCGTCCCCCAGTTATCCACGATCACGCCGCGCTGGCTCGTGCACCTGCTGCAATGGCTGCCCGTGGAAGCGGGTATCTACCGCCTGAACCGCGTGAAAAATCCGAAGGACGTGCGCGTCGCCTGCTCGCAGCGCGACGAGTCGGAACTGCCGCAAACCTTCGTCGACTACGACGACCAGCCGCGCGAATATTTCCTCAATGCCGTCAGCACGGTGCTCGACGTGCACACGCGCGTGTCGGACCTGTACAGCAGCCCGCACGACCAGATCAAGGAGCAGCTGCGCCTGACCATCGAGACGATCAAGGAACGCCAAGAAAGCGAATTGATCAACAATCCCGACTACGGCCTGCTGGCCAGCGTGCATGACGACCAGCGCATCTTTACCCTGACGGGCGCGCCCACGCCGGACGATCTCGACGAACTGCTGACGAAAGTGTGGAAAGAGCCGGGCTTTTTCCTCGCCCATCCGCTGGCCATTGCCGCCTTTGGCCGCGAATGCACGCACCGCGGCGTGCCGCCGCCGACGGTCAGCCTGTTCGGTTCCCAGTTCCTCACGTGGCGCGGCGTGCCGCTGGTGCCATCGGACAAACTGCCGATCGAAGACGGCAAGACGAAGATCATTTTGCTGCGCGCGGGCGAACAGCGGCAGGGCGTGATCGGCCTGTTCCAGCCTGGTCTGGCGGGCGAGCAAAGCCCGGGCTTGTCCGTGCGCTTCATGGGCATCAACCGCCATGCGATTTCGTCCTACCTGATTTCGCTGTATTGCTCGCTGGCCGTGCTGACCGACGATGCGCTGGCCGTACTGGAAGACGTGGAGATCGGTAAATACCATGACTACCCAGACACCTACAAGTGATGGCGCGGCGGGCTTGCCTGCCGTCCCGTTTTTACCCGATGAAGCGACCTTGAACCGCCTGGCCGGTGAATTCTTTGCCCGTTTTCCGGGGTTGGCCCCCGCGTCGGACAAGTCGCCCAGCCTCGGCGGTTCCGGCAGCGTGCTCGATGCGGCGCCCCGCTATGCGAACCGTCCGCCGCCGCAGCCCGGCCCTTCCTTCGCCGCCATCGCTCCTGGCGTGGCGACGGCGCAAGTGCCGCCCGTGACGCCACCTTTGGAAGCACCGGTTGCGCCGGCGCCGGCTTCCGTGCCGACGCCGCGTGCATCAAGCCTCGGCGCGCCGTCGCCGTATTATTTTGTCGGTGGCGCGCATGGCTATCCGGCGTCGGACGGCAAGCTCGATGGCCTGGCGCAGCAGGGTCTGGGACAGGCCGCGCCGCAGCAGGCACCCGTGCGCCAGCTGCCCGTATCGCCGGCGAACAGCCAGCCCGTGTTCTATTTCCAGACCGAGCTGCCCTCGGCGACGAAGCCGGGCCAGCACCAGACGCCGGCGCCGTTCGACGTGCATGCCGTGCGGCGCGATTTTCCCGTGCTGGCGGAGCGCGTCAACGGCAAGCCGCTGGCCTGGTTCGACAATGCGGCCACCACGCACAAGCCGCAATCGGTGATCGACCGCGTGTCGTATTTCTATGCGCACGAGAATTCGAACATCCACCGCGCGGCGCACGCATTGGCCGCGCGCGCCAGCGATGCGTATGAAGCGGCACGCGCCAAGGTGGCCAATTTCCTCGGTGCGGCTTCACCCAATGAAATCATTTTCGTGCGGGGCGCCACCGAGGGCATCAACCTGGTCGCCAATACCTTTGGCCGCAAATACATCGGCAGCGGCGACGAGATCATCGTCTCGCAGCTCGAGCACCACGCCAACATCGTGCCGTGGCAGCAGCTGGCGGCGGAAAAGGGCGCGACCCTGCGCGTGATTCCCGTCGACGACAGCGGGCAGATCATCCTCGATGAATTCCGCAAGCTGCTCAACGGGCGCACCAGGCTCGTGTCCGTGACGCAGGTGTCGAATGCATTGGGCACCGTGACGCCCGTGGCGCAGATCATCGCGCTGGCGCATTCGGCCGGCGTGCGCGTGCTGGTCGATGGCGCGCAAGCCGTGTCGCATTTGCGCGTGGACGTGCAGGCGCTGGGTGCGGATTTCTATGTGTTCTCGGGCCACAAGGTATTTGGCCCGACGGGCATCGGCGCCGTGTATGGCAAGGCGGACTTGCTCGAGCAATTGCCGCCATGGCAGGGCGGCGGCAACATGATCGCCGACGTCACGTTCGAGCGCACCGTCTACCAGGGCGTGCCGAACCGTTTCGAGGCGGGCACGGGCAATATCGCCGATGCCGTGGGCCTGGGCGCGGCCATCGAATACGTGCAGCGCATCGGCCTGGAAAACATCGCCGCCTACGAGCACGCGCTGCTGGAGTACGCGACGCATCACTTGCAGGCCATTTCCGGCGTACGCCTGATCGGCACGGCGCTGGACAAGGCGAGCGTGGCTTCGTTCGTGCTGGCCGGCTACGAGCCGGCGGAAGTGGGGCGCGCGCTGAACGACGAGGGCATCGCCGTGCGCTCGGGCCACCACTGCGCCCAGCCGATTTTGCGCCGCTTCGGCGTGGAAGCGACCGTGCGGCCATCGTTCGCCTTCTACAACACGTATGAGGAAATCGACCGCATGATCGTCGTGGTCAAGCGCCTGGCGGGCGCGCGCCGCTGATCTTGCCTGCTTGTCAAGCTGATGCCGCCCCTGCGCAAGCGGGGGCGGCATTGTTGCGTCATATCACGGACTTTGCGCGCGGCTGGCTGGCGCCCGCAGGCTGGCGGTATAATTTATCCTTGGCAATATTGAAGCTGCGGCCCAAGGAGATATCCGGTGGAAGATCAACACAGCTCGCCCGAGCTATTCCTGTTCCTGGCGTCGACCGTGCACGACATGAAAAACTCGATCAGCGTGGTCAGCGGCACGTTGGAGTCGCTGCTGGCGGCCGAGCAGGCGAAAACAGCCCCCCAGGCCGACCCCGCCTACCTGCAGATGGCGCAGATGCTGTACCAGACCAAGCGCCTCAACGATAATCTGATCCAGCTGCTGGCCCTGTACAAGGAAGTGGGCAAGCCCGGCTACCCGTTTGATGTGCAGCCGCAGCTGGTGAGCCAGGTGGTCGACCAGGTGGTGGACCAGGAAAAGATCCTGCTGGCGTCGAAAGGCATCGCCCTGGAGACGGCCTGCCCGCCAGAGCTGATCTGGACCCTCGATGAAGACCTGGTCATCGGCGTGCTCGCGCATGCGATCAACAACGCCATCCGTTACACGAAAGACACGATCCGCCTGTCCGTGCGGGAGCACGGCGGCATGCTCGAGCTGCGCGTGGAAGACAATGGCGACGGCTATACGCAGGCCTTGCTCGACGCGGGCAGCGCGGCCATGGATGGCATGGCGGCCGGCGTGAATTTTTCCACCAACAGCACGGGACTGGGCCTGTATTTTTCCAGCGAAGTGGCAAAAATGCACAAGCACCGGGGCAGCAGCGGCAGCATCGCGCTGGAAAATGGCGGTGCCCTGGGCGGCGGCTGTTTCATCCTGCGCCTGCCCTGAACGAGGATTCCATGACGACAGACAGCCACGCCACCGCCGCCGAAGCGGGCAGCACCGACTGGGCCGACAAGCATTATCTGCTGGTCGACGATTTCATCGGCATCCGCATCCTGTTGCGCGAATCGCTGCGCAACCTGGGCGCGCGCCATATCGACCAGGCGGCCAGCGGCGGCGAAGCCATGAAGCTGCTGGCCAAGACGCGCTACGACGTGGTGCTGTGCGATTACAACCTGGGCGAAGGCAAGAACGGCCAGCAAGTGCTGGAAGAGACGCGCGTGCGCAACCTGACGGCGCCGTCGAGCGTGTGGCTGATGGTGTCGGCCGAGAAAAGCGTGGAATCCGTGATGGGCGCGGCCGAGCACCAGCCCGACGCGTATCTGATCAAGCCGATCACGGAAGGCGTGCTGCTGACGCGGCTGAACCGCGTGTGGCACAAGAAGCAGGTGTTCCGCGAAATCGACCAGGCCTGCATGGAAAAGGATTATCTGCGCGCGGCCAAGCTGTGCGACGCGCAGATCGAGCTTAACAAGCTGCACGAGCTGGAACTGCTGCGCATGAAGGCGTCGTTGCTGCTGAAAAGCGGCGAGCCGGAAAAGGCCCGTGCCGTGTACGAGAAAGTGCTGGCCGACCGCGATTACAGCTGGGCCAAGGCTGGCCTGGGCAAGATCCGCATGAACAACGGCGAGCACGAGGCGGCGCGGCAAATCTTCCAAGGCGTGATCGTGGAAAACAAGTACTACATCGATGCCTACGACCAGATGGCCGTCGCCTACCAGCTGATGGGCCAGCACGAGGAAGCGTGCGGCGTGCTGGAAAAGGCGGCGCGCCTGTCGCCCAATTCCGTGCCGCGCCAGCGCAACCTGGGACTGGCGGCCTTGAAGGTCGGCAATGTCAGCATGGCGGAAAAGGCCTTTCGCAAATGCATCTCCATCGGCGAGTTTTCCGTCATGAAGACGCCGGACGCTTACCTGGGCCTGGCGCGCGTGTGCGGCCTCAAAAAGGATGCCAAGGAAGCGCTGCAGTGGCTGCTGCTGGCGCAGCGCGAATTCTCGCCCGAGCAGATCGGGCTGCGCGCGAAGATCACGGAAGGCATGGTGCACCACGAAACGGGCGATTACCGGCGCGCGCGCAAGTGCGGCGACGAGCTCGAAGCCATGCTGGCCGAAGACCCGGCGCGGCCCGAGAAAAGCATTTGCATGGAACTGGCGACCCTGCTGTTCGCCGTCGGCGTCAAGGATGCGCCGGCCGGCCTGCTGTGCTACGTGGTCAAGAACAACCACGACAACCAGGTGGTGCAGGACGAGGTGCAGAAAATTTTCGACAAGGCGAAGATGGGCGACGAGGGCACGAGCCTGATCATCGCCTCGCGCAAGGAAGCGTCGGACTTGATGAACAAGGGCGTGCTGCTGTGGAAGACGGACAAGCTCAACGAAGCGGTGGCCTGGATGCGCACGGCGCGCGAAAAGCTGCCGAATAACCTGCGCATCCTGTTCAATTCCGCGCAAATCATCGTCTCGTTCCTGGAGCAGCGCGGCTACCAGGCGGAATTGGCGGCCGAAGCCATGGAAGTGTTGTTGTATGTGGACAAAATTGCACCAGGGCAGCAGCGCTTCGCGCAATTGATGGAGCAACTGGTGCAGTTGACGCCGCCGCCCGGGCCGGAAGAGGCCGTCGTGGTAGCGGAAAAAGCGCCGCCGGTGCCGGAAAAAGGGGGAAAAGTCGTGCGTGAGCGTGCCGGATGATAAACTAGGGGCCAGCGTGGGTTCGCCCGTGCTTGAGTTGCTCTACAACAATAAGGAAGAAACTATGCGTGATGTGGTCAATGAAGTATACAAAAAAATGAAAGTCGGCGCCGTTGCCTGGGTACGCCCGGTCGCCGCCAAGGGAGACACGCTGGAAACATTCCAGTCTTCGTACGAGCACGCCAAGGCGCTGGCCGACGAAGGCCTGATCACGATCGGTGACGTAAAACGCCAAGCCGACAATCAGATCGAGGCGATCCGCATTCATCGTATCGCCTGATCATATCGCCAGCTTGAAACATCAGGCCTTGCCTGGTGCTTTCGACTTGGGTGCCGCGCGCTTTGCCGGCGCCTTGCGCAGCGGGGCCTTGGCCTTGGCTGCCGTGCCTGCTTCAGCGGGCTTGGCGGATTTGCCGGCCGCTGGCTTGGCCGTCGCTCCAGCCGCTCCACCGCCAAAACTGGCAGCATCGGGCGACATGGCTGTCGACACGGCCTGCTTGAACTGATCTTGTAACAAATTCCACCAGGCACTTGGATTGGCCAGCTGGGCTGCCGCCTGACTGCCGGCATCGCTGGGCGCCGCCGCAGCCGGTTCCGGTGCGGGGGCAGGCGCCGGTTTCGGTTCAGGCGCTGGCGCCGCAGCTGCGGGTGCGGCTTGCTGGAAAAATGCGGAAGCGTAGGGTACCGATTCAAACACGGATTTCTCGCTGGCGCCGGGCTGGGTGATGGCTGCCGCCAGGGAAGCGCCCATCGATTTCAGGGTGGCGATGGTGCCGCGCTGCACTTCCAATGCCTGGATACTGCCGCGCAGCATGCTGGTATTGAGGTTCAGCCAGGCTTCGACGGCTTTCAAGTCGTTGATTTTCTTGTCCAGCTCTTCCACCGACATGGTGGGCGCCGTGATGCCAGGCACGCCCATGCCGGGCACGCTCATGCTGCCCCACAGGTTCTTGACGAAGTCGAGGGTGTCGGTCACAACTGCTGCGCCCGGCATTTGGGGCATTTGCGGGTTTGCCATGCGAAATCTCCTGGTAGGTGGATGTGCCTAGCGTAGCAGATATCAGCTTGCAACTGACGCAAAGCCGCCAACATTTTCTTACATAAAACAGCAGGAGTTGAGTACGGGCAAGAAGCGGGAAGTAGGGGGAAGGCGTTACACTACGGCCTATGATGCCTGACTCCTTCTTTTCGCCACCGCGCCGCCGCACCGTCATTTTTGTCGCGGTCATCGGCGCACTGCATTACGTGGCGCTGGAATGGCTCACCTCGCGTGCCAGCATGGTGCCGCTGGGGCAGGATCATGCGCAGGTGGTCAGCATGGCCTTGATCGCCGAGCCGCCCGCACCCGTGCCGGTGCCGCCTCCGCCGCCCAAGCTGCGGCCCTTGCCCGAGCCCCGCTTGCCGCCACCGCCGCCGCCGACGGAGCTGCCGTCGAGCGACACGGCCCAGTTCACGGCGCCCGCCAGCGACGCGCCGCAAGGGCCGGTCACGCCAGCGGCACCGGCGGCCAGCGCGCCAGCCATCACGGCGCCACCGCCCGCCGTGGCGGAAGCACCGGCACCGGCCAGTCCGCCGCCGCCGCCCGTCGAGCAGGCGCGGCGCTACAAGACGAATGCGCCTGCATCGGCCCAGTTCGACCTGCACGTGGACCGGCGCGATGCGGACGGCACCAAGTGGCAGGGCGTGGCAGCCATGGCGTGGGACAACCGGGGCGACACGTACCAGCTGAAACTGGAAGTGGGTTTGAGCATGCTGATCACGCGCATCAACCTGCTGGTGCTGACCAGCGAAGGCCTGATCGATGGCAGCGGCATCGTGCCCGTCACGGCCACGGAGAAACGCAAGGGCCGCGCGCAAACGGCCACGCATTTCAACCGCGACGCCAAGGCCATCACGTTTTCGGCCACGACGGCCACGGCGCCATGGCAGGAGGGGGCGCAGGACAAGGCCACCGTGCCATTCCAGCTGGCCGCCATCGGCCGCGCCGACGTCAATCAGCTGGCTGGCAATATCGACATCCTCGTCGGCGAGGAAAAGGAAGCGACCGTGTTCCGTTTCCAGCTGGTGGGCGAGGAAGAACTGGAGACCAAGATGGGCCGCCTGGTGACCTGGCATTTGCGCCGGCCGCCGAAGCCCGGCACGTATTCGTCGCAGCTCGATATCTGGCTGGCGCCATCGATGCAATGGTATCCGGTACAAATACGCAATACCGAAGCGAACGGGGCGCTGACCACGCAAACCGTGACCCAAATTCGCGTCAATGACGCTACAGGAAAATAAATGATGACTCTGCATTCTTTGAAACACTTGCTGGCCGCCGGCGCGCTGGCCGCCACCTTCGCTCCCGCCATGGCCGACGCGCCCGTGGACCATCCCGTCATCAAGCGCCCGTACAAGCTGGCGCCGTCGGCTGACCTCGTCTATTCGATCAAGGCGAAGCAGCGCGGCATCGCGCTGTCCGGCGAATCGGTCAGCAACTGGCGCGCCGGCGATGGCAAGTACTCGCTGCTGGCCGAAACCAAGGCTGCCCTGTTCGGCAAGATCCTCGAGCAGCGCAGCGAAGGCACGGTCGACGATTACGGCCTGGCGCCAGCGCAGTTCGTGGAAAAGCGTTTCCGCAAGGAAGCGGCCACGACCACCTTCAAGCGCGACAGCAAGACCATCGTCTTCAGCGAAGGCGACGACAGCTATCCGCTGAAAGGCGGCGAGCAGGACCGCAACAGCACCGTCTGGCAATTGGTCAGCATAGCGCGCGCCACGCCCGAGAAATTCACGCCCGGTTCGGAATGGAGCTTCTTCGTTGCCGGCCGACGCGACGCCGAGCCGTGGACCTTCAAGGTCGTCAAGCAGGAGACTGTCGCCACCGGCCAGGGTCTGGTGGAGGCCGTGCACCTGATCAAGGCGCCGCCGCCGGACAAGAAGGGCCAGCAAGTGGACCTGTGGCTGGCGCCGTCGCTGGAATGGTATCCCGTGAAGGTGACGTTCGCCGATGAAGATGGTGATTACGTGGAACAAACCTTGCAAAAGATTGTACAGAAGTAGTTTTCCACGCTTGCTTGCATTCGATTTTCTTGCCCCAAAGCAAATGCTGGGGTCAGACCCGCCGGGTCTGACCCCGGATTTCCGCCGCTGGCCATCAGTCAAATTGCATGTCAGAACTGATATACTGACGCCCCCGCCCCGCAGCGCTGCGTTAGCCCGCTGCGCCGCCCGCTGAACACTCATCCGGAAAAGAATGATTGATATAATGGCAAGTGCAGCCGTGGCTACGGATGCAAATCAAACAGAGCAAGAGCATCACGATTCCTTGCAGGCGCATTTTCAGCCCAATATTTCGGCCGATGAAATAGAGCAAGTTTTTCACTTGAAGCGGGCGCAGCCTCTGCTGCAAGTGTTTACGGCCCTGTTCCACGGCGGTTTCGACGGCGTGCTGGTGCGTCTGCTCGTGTTGCGCGAACTCGCGTCCGATGCGGCCACGTCCGCCTATACGCGCGCCGATATCAACACGAAACTCGCCTACCTGTTGCCGGAAAGCCTGGAAACGGTCTTGCTGCGCCTGCGCTCGAACCAGTTGCTGGCCTGGGATGCGCAGCAGGGCGTGTATCGCGTGACGCCCATGGCGCGCAACGTGCTGTCGGCCATCGACAGCTTGCTGGGCTTGGGCCAGACGGAAGACGAAGCGGAAATGGGTTTTCTGCTGTCGCAGGTAGCGGGCGCGCAAGCCGTCGGCGGCGTATCCGTTGAACAACTCCAGCATTTGCTGGGGCGTCTGGTGGACTTGACGGAGGAGTTCTCCGACGCCATCGCGTCCGGTTCCGAATTCCGGCTGCGCACGGCGCAAGCGAAGTGGAACATGGCCTGCGACTGGGTCGAGAAGGGCTCCGAAATCCTCGTGGCCATCACGTCCGATGAAAACGCGGACAGCGCCACGCACAAGGCGGCGCAGGCGATCGGCCGCGCGCAAAGCAAATTGCTCAACATGCAAGGCATGTTTTCGCGCGCCCTGAACCAGATCGAGCGCCAGCGCGTGCACCTGGGCCAGTCTGGCTTGTCGACCACGGACATCAAACGCTGGCTCTTGCTGCACGAAGACCTGGCCAGCCTGGCTGAAGGCGCCATCGACCAGCCCGTCGTGCCGCTGTTCTCCACGCCGGCCGAGATGATCGACGTGGCCGAAACGGAACTGCTGTCCGAACGGGCGGCAGGCATTACCAACACGGGCCTGCCCAGCGGAGAGGATGCGCCCACCACCATCAGCGACGGACCCGCCATGCAGCTTGAACTCGATGACCTGTTGGACCGCCTGTCGAACTTCGCCAGCCTGGGCAATTTCCCCAGCATCGGCGAAGAGGGGCCGAAGTCGGTGCCCGTGCAGGACTCGCTACTGCCGGCCAGCTTTGCCGTGGCGTCATACCGCGCTTCGATGCTGCCGCTGCTGGGCGACGTCTCCGAAGCGAGCTTGCAAGGCTCGACGGCCGAACTGGCCCGCTTGCCGATTACCTTTACACCGACCGACGAGATGGTCCAACTGACCGACCCCCACGTGGCGGCCATGTCGATCGCCTCGCTTTCACTGAATGTTTCACTTGATTTAGATGGCGCCACCTTTGATGAATGACGATTCCCAAATCCTGATTGCGCGCCTGCTCACGCATCAAACCCTGCGCCGCGACGACAAGCTCGTCAAGCGCGTGCTGTCCGACGAGCTGTTCCGCGCCGAGATCGATGCGCGATTGCTGGCCTGCGGCTTGAAACTGCTCGACAACGTGTATGCCGACCACGTGACTTTGGCCCTGACGCGCACCATCGAGCCGAAGATTTTCGGCGCGCGCGACGTGTGGCAAAACAATAATTTCGGCCTGGCGCGCGATGGCGTGGCCTTGCTGGTGGTGCTGTGGGCGCAGATCATCCTGCCCAAGCGCGAACGCCAGGAAACGCACCAGCATGCGGACGATGACCAGAACGATATGTTCGGCACGGAAAAACCGCTGCCGCGCGCGGAAGACGCGTCGATCGGCATTTCCTACAAGGCGCTGCTGTCGGACTTCGGCGACAAGCTGGGCAAGAAGACGCGCATGGACATGAATCTGGGCACCCTGGCCAAGCTGGGCTTCATCGAGCGGCGCGGCGATTTCATCCTGGAAGGTCCGCTGCTGGACCTGATGATGGACACGGACGTCTTGAAAGAGCGCATCATCAACGGCGCCCTGGCCGACGTGTTCAAGCGGGCGCCGGCGCGCCTGGTGGCCGTCGACCTCGATGCTGACTTGTCCGCTGATTTGTCCGCCGATATCGGCGACCTGCCTGACGCTGGCGACGAGCCCGCGTCCGACCTTCCTCACTGAAAGCGCCCATGTTTCATATCAAATCACTTGAACTGGTGCACTGGGATTACTGGCAGCGCATCAAGAATATTCCGCTCGACGCGAAGATCATCACCATCGCGGGCCAGAACGGTTCGGGCAAGACCACCTTGCTCGACGCCTTGCGCACCCTGTTCGGCCTCGACTGTTCGATGGGGCGCACGTATAAACACTATGCGCGCCACTCGGGCCAGCAGACGGCCTGGCTGCGCGCCGTGGTCGACAACAAGAACGTGGGCAAGCAGTTGTCGAACCGGCCATTCCGCAGTTCCGGCTTCTTCAGCGACGATGAAGTAACCCTGTTTTGCCAGATCCAGAAAAATGGCGGCGACTGGAAGCGCCAGTATCTGATGCGTCCGGGCAATGTGCAGATCGAAGACATCACGGATGCCAACGACTGGCTCGGCGTGGAAAACTACCGCAAGCGCCTGGCCAATGCGGGCCTGTCGCCAGCCATGTCGAAAGTGCTGGCGCTGGAGCAGGGCGAGACGGACAAATTGTGCGAATATGCGCCGCGCCAGCTGCTCGATCTGGTGTTCCAGGTGTTCGGCGACAAGGAAGTGCTGGACGCCTACGACGAAGCCAAGCGCCACCAGCGCGACACGGAAGTGGAGCTGAAACGCTTCGAGACGGAACTGGAAGCGTCGAAGACCAACCTGGAAGGCTTGCGCCTGCGCGTGGCCAATTACCACCAGTGGGAAGGCTTGCATAAAGAGCGCCGCAACCTGCTGGAAGAAGTGCTGCCCAGCCTGCAATACCACGAGGCGCGCGAAAAGGCGGCCATCGCCAGCCGGCAATTGCGCGATGCGCGCAAGCCGATGGCGCAGGCAGACCAGCAGCTGACCGACAAGCGCAATGCGCTGGCCGCGCAAGCGAAGGCCCTGTCTGACGCGCAGATGAACGAGACCCTGCTGGAGCAGGAATCGATCGGCCTGCAGAGCCGTCTTTCCCTGATCAATGCCAAGCTGAAACCGCTGGACAGCCTGCTGGAACAGAAGGATCGCCTGCACAAGCTGGCGGCGGACTCGGGCAGCGACATCGCCGAAGTGGCGGCCCAGCTGGAACAGAAGGAAGCGGAACTGCTGCGTCAGCGCCAGCAGCGCGACGCCCTGTCGGCGCGTATCGCGGGCGAGCAGGCAACGATTGCAGCATTGCAAGGCAAGACGGCCATGCCGGAGCCGGACAATGTGCGCGGCATGCGCCGCGCGCTGCGTGACGCGGGGATCAGCCACGCCATGCTGTCGGACATCGTCGAAGTGACGGACAGCCGCTGGCAGGGCGCCGTCGAAGGCGTGCTGGGCGGTTACGCCTCGGTCGTTCTGCTCGACAAGGCCAAGGATGCGGCCGCCGCTTACCGTCTGGCCGAGAAGGAACGCTACCGCCACTTCATCGTGCCCGACTTGGTCACGGCTCCGGTAGCGAAAGACGAAAGCTTGCTGGCCGTGGTGAAATTTTCCGCGCCCGTGCCAAGCTGGCTGATCGAGCAGCTGTCGCGCATTTCGCGCGTCGACTCCGTTGAAGCAGGCTTTAAATTGGGCAACCACGAAGAGTGGATCACGCCCGAGGCCTACCACCGCGAACGCCGCGGCGGACGCTCGCTGTTCGTGGAAGCGTCGCGCTACCGCTTCGGCCAGGCTGGCCGCAGCGGCCGCCTGGAAGCGCTGCTGCGCTCCTTGCCGGGCCTGGAAGGCCAGGAAGACACGCTCACCCTGGCGATCTCGAAACTGGCGGCCGAAGTGGGCGCCCTGAAGGCGCGCATCGCCGGCGTCGACGCGGCCAAGGAACTCAGTGCACGCCAGGAAGAATTCGCCGAAGCGCTGCGCAATTCCAAGCCGCTCAAGGAAGAGCGCCTGGAAGTGGGCGGCCGCCTGGGCGAGCTGCAGAACCTGACGAAGAACGCCACCGTGGCGCGCACGCGTGCCGATACGGTGTGGCAAAACGCGCGCCTGGCTTTGTCGGAAGCGGAAGCCGGTTCGCGCCTAGGCTACAAGAAGCAGATTGAACAGCGCGCCGAGCATGCGCGCGCCTTGCTGGCCCTGCGCCATGCGTGGCGCCACCTGCCGAAAAGCTGGCGCCGTCCCGCCCGCCGCGCGGCGCTGGTGGCCGAGCACCAGAATGCGCACCAGGTCGATCTGCGCGTGGCCAGCCTGCAAAACAGCCTGGCGCGCGACGACTGGGAACTGGACGCGACCGTCATCGACCAGCACCACCGCCTGTCGGACCAGCTGCATGGCCGCCAGTCGGAAACGGACGAGCGCCGCTACCAGAACAACCGCGCCATCGAAGCGACGGGCAATGCTCGCGGCGCCTACATGGAGCGCTTGCGCTACACCATCAAGACCTACAGCAAGAACATCAAGGAGCTGGGCGAGCTGGCTGGCATCGAAGTCCATGCCGACCCCGTGCGCCTGGAAAACGACGATGTGCAACTGTCGCAGGCTGGCTTGCACGTGCGCTTCAAGTTCGACGGCAAGGGCGTCATCGGCATGAACGATGGCGAAGCGTCGGGCGGCCAGCAGGTGATGAAGTCCCTGGTGCTGCTGATCGGCTTGCTGAAATCGGAAGACGGTTCCGGCGGCTTCGTCTTCATCGACGAACCGTTTGCCCATTTGGATATCCGCAACATTCAGCTGGTCGGCGAGTTCCTGAAGAATACGGAAGCGCAATACCTGATGACGACGCCGCTGACGCACAACACGGACGTCTATGATCCGTCCGAGCTTACTTTGATCACCAGCAAGAAGAAAAAGGATACCCAATGGGCGCAACCGATTTTCGTGCTGCAGCGCCGGGTCGAACCCGCGCCGGGCAAGGCGGCGTGATGCTTGTACGCACTTTGCTCGCATCTGCAGTACTGGCGCTGGCGTGCTCGGCGCCAGCCGTGGCCAACGACGGCATCGGTTCCGTCAGCGCGGGCGGCATCCTGTTCGGCAAGACGGATGCCGTGGCCATGAAAAAGGAAGTGCTCAGCGTGAGCACGGACTTGATCAAGGTCGAGTATGAATTCCTCAACGAGTCGGTCAAGGATGTGGAAGAGACGATCTTCTTTCCGCTGCCCGAATACTCGGCCGGCTACCATGGCTCGCCCACGTATTACGGCCAGCCGCAGCAGTTCACCGTCGACGTCGATGGCAAGCGCAAGGACTATCAAACGACCTTCGTCGCCAAGCTCGACGCCGAGGACGTGACGTCCCGCTTGCGCCAGCTGGGCCTGTCGGATGCGCAAATTGCCTATTTCCCCTCACACACCCCGTTCGACAAGAAGGTGGCGCCGCTGACGGCCGCGCAGAGCAAGATCATGATACGCGAAGGTTTGCTGGCCCAGCTGTACGACGAGGAATGGGTACCGGCCTGGACCGTCAAAGTCATCTATCTGTGGCAGCAGAAATTCCCCGCCGGCAAAGTCGTGCGCGTGCGCCATCAATATGTGCCATTCGTCGCGGCCGGTCCGGGCGCGTCCTACCTGGGCGATGGCGATACATTTGAAAAGAAATACTGCGGCGACAAGGCCTTCTACAAGACGTGGAACCGCCTGGCGGCCAAGCAGGGTGAAAGCGGTTTCGTCAATGCCGTGTGGGTGTCGTACATTTTGACGACCGGTAACACGTGGAAGAATGGCATCGAAGACTTTACCTTGAACCTGATCAAGGGCAAGCCGGACGAGCTGGTCAGCCTGTGCTTCCCCGGCACGTTCACCAAGATCAACCCCACCACCTTGCAAGTCAAGCTGCGCAACTTCCATCCGAAGCAGGATCTCGACGTGTATTTCGGCAATGTCGAAGGCGCGGGCGACCACGACGGCGTGGCGCCACGGATCCGGCCATAGCAATGAGCACGCAGGAAGCGCTGGCCGCGCGCTTGCGCGCCATCGCCCGCGCCACGCCGTGGTGCATGCAAGCCCTGCACGCCGTGGCGCAGCTGGGCTTGCCCCACTGCTGTATCGGCGCCGGCGCCGTGCGCAACCTTGTGTGGGACGCCTTGCACGGCTACGCGCAACCGTCGGCATTGAGCGACATCGACGTGGCGTATTTCGATGCGCACGATGTGCATCCGGATAGCGAAACGCAGTTGCGCCAGCGCCTGGAAACCGTGCTGCCCGGCGTGCCGTGGGAAGTGTGCAATCAGGCCCGGGTGCACCTGTGGTTTGAAGACGAGTTCGGCTACGCCGTGCCGCCGCTGCTGTCGCTCGACGACGCCATCGCTTCCTGGCCCGAGTTTGCCACGGCGGTCGGCATCCATCTGCAGTCTGACGGCGGGATCGGCGTCATCGCACCGCATGGCCTCGATGACCTGTTCGACATGGTGGTGCGGCGCAACCCGGCGCGCATCAGCGAAGACGGCTATGCGCAGCGCCTGGCCAGCAAAAACTATGCGGCGCGCTGGCCGCGTGTGACCATCATCGTTTGAAAAATGCTGGCGTAAAAGCAATTAAATACACTGTGGATACAGATTGCCTATAATTGCCAGTTATCCAATAGTGTTTTCCTGATCTCATGTCCCTGTCCATTTCCATGCCGCTGCGCCGCCTCGGCCGTTTGTTCTGCCTTTCCTCCGCCCTCGTGGCGCCCGCCGCCTTCGCCGACAGCTATACCGATTTCCAGCAAGCGAGCGGCCAGCTGGAAGCGCTGATGGCCAAGGCGACGCCGCAAAGCGGCTTGCCGCGCCTGGGCGACCCTGGCGTGGCGCAGCTGTTTGCCCATATCGCCGACGGCCCGCGCCTGTTCCAGGCGCCCGTGACCGCGCTGCAAGACATGAATCAGAGCGTGGCCCTGTGCGAACGGAGCACCAATCTGGGCAAGTCCTATTACCAATTTGGCCTCACGCGGCCGCTGCCGTTGTCGGGCGCCGAGTTGCAGCAGGCGCGCAGGGAACAAGTGACGCAGAACCTGGCCGATTACGGCGATGAAATGGCCGCCTTGTTCGCCTTTGGCATGCATTGCCATGCGCACTTGATTGGCTTGATGGAAAAGGAGTTCAGCAGCCAGCCCTTGCCCGAGGTGAGCAGTACAGAGCGCATGCGCGCCCGCGCCTTCAGCAAGGGATCGAGCACCATGTTTGTGAACGTGGTGCAGTTCGTGCAAGTGCCGTTCTGGAACGTGGCGCAAAAGAAGCGGATGCTGGAAGCGGCCGCGCAGCACGCCGCAGCGAATGCCAATTTGATGGCGCCGCCCTTGCGCGAGCGTTTGCTGACCAGCCTGGCCGATGCGGACAAGGATCTCGATCCGGCCCTGGCGCCGGCGCTGGCGGCGATACGCCAGGCGCTGTCGGTGACGACGTGTACCGGCCTGTGCCAGTACTACTGACTGATGTGACTTACTCCGATGCCTGCAGCGGCTTGTTGCGCTGGCGCCAGCGCACGAGGCCCCACGCATACACGGCGTAGTAGCCGATGACGAGGCCGTAGGCGGCCATGGTCAGCGGACTCTGGCCGAAGGGCGGCGGTGGCACGGGCACGTCCAGGCGCGTGTTCAGGTAGATTTCCATGCCGCGGTACAGCAGGCGGGCGATGAACAGCATCGTGATGGCCAGGCCCAGGTAGCGGTGCTGGGTAAAGAAAAAATCCTTGCCGACCTGTTCGAAGCGCGTCAGTTTCAGGCCCAGCACGCCCAGCCAGCCACCGGCCAGCGCGCCCGCGCCCAGGCTGGACAGGGGCAACAGCTCGAATTTCGTCGTCGTCGCCAGGAACAGCAGCAGCGCGGGAAAGACGACCGCCACGCTCCAGTGGCGCCACAGCTGCGACTTCTGGCGCGCCACCAGTTTCTTCAGACGCGAATAAATGCGCCAGACCAGCAGCGGGACCAGGAACAGCAGGGCGAGAGTAGTGGTTTCCATGTAGACATTCGGGTGCGGGTAAAACAGCGATTGTAAGCCAGATGGGGATGGGCGGCGATGCTTGTCAAACGGTAAAAGTTGCTGGTTGACATTTACATGGCATGAACGCACTATGCCCTGTCACACAGCGCCGCCATGAGCGGTGCGGTGCGCTTGCTTGTTGTCGCCACCTTCATACACTGGAGTTCCATGTCTACTCGTTTGCCTTTGCTGCCCATCACTGTCGGCCTGATGGCCTCGTCTTCCCTGGCCATGGCGCAAGATGGCGCGTATCAAGCCCCGCCAGCGCCCCTGCAAGCCATCGTCGATGCGCCGCGCGCGCCGACCCTGAGCCTGAGCCCGAAACGCAACCTGGCTGCCGTGCTGCCCACGCCATCCTTGCCCAGCATCAGCGAAGTGGCGCAGCCGGAACTGAAACTGGCGGGCTTGCGCATCAATCCGCGCACGTATTCGGCCAGCCGTTTCAGTTTTCACACGGGACTGGGCTTGCTCGACATCGATACGCAGAAGGAAATCAAGGTCAGCGGCTTGCCCGCCTCGCCCCGCATCGCCGACCTGGCCTGGTCGCCCGACCAGCGCTACCTGGCGTTTACGCACATCGCCTTTGCCGATCCCGCCAAGGGCGTGAAGGAATCGGGCGTGGAACTGTGGCTGCTCGACGTGCAGACGAAAGCGGCGCGCAAGCTGGGCAATCAAGCGCTGTCGACCGTGTATGGCCGCGGCTTTTCCTGGCTGCCGGACAGCAAGACCTTGCTGGTGCAGCTGAAACCGGCCAAGCTGGGCGCGGCGCCCGTGGCGAGCGGCATTCCGACGGGCCCGTCCATCCAGGACAGCGTGCCGGGCGGCGGCGTTAAGCAATTGCGCACCTATCCCGACCTGCTGAAAAACGAACAGGATGCACAGCTGTTCGAGCACTACATCACCGTGCAGCTGGCCTTGCTGGACGTGGCGGGCAAGCAGCGCCTCGTGGGCCAGCCCGGCCAGTTCTCGCGCGTGGCGGCCTCGCCCGATGGCAAGCACTTGCTGACGACCAGCATCGTGCGTCCGTATTCCTACATCGTGCCGGCCTCCGACTTTGCCCACAAGATCGACGTGCGCGACCTGAATGGCAAGGTGGTGCATGCGGTGGCGGCCCTGCCGCTGGAAGAAGGCCTGCCCCCAGGCAATGATGCCGTGTCCGCCGGCGTGCGTTCCGTCAGCTGGCGCGTTGATGCGCCAGCCACCCTGGTATGGGCCGAAGCGCAGGATGGCGGCGACCCTGCCAAGGCGGTTGATATCCGCGACATCGTCTACACGCAGGCGGCGCCGTTCACCGCCAAGCCGGCCGTGCTGGCCAAGCTGGGTTCGCGCTATGCGGGCGTGGCCTGGGGCCGCGGCGACCTGGCCCTGCTCAGCGAAGCGTGGTACAAGACGCGCGCCGTCAAGCAGTGGAAAATTTCGCCAGATCAACCTTCCGCGCCGGCCGACCTCGTGTATGCGGGATCGTTCGAAGACCGCTACAACGATCCGGGCCAGCCCGTCATGCGGGCCGACGCGGCCGGCTTGCCGCGCCTGCTGATCGCCTTTGACAACTCCATCCTGCTCGACGGCCAGGGTGCGTCGAAGGAAGGCGACCGTCCCTTCATCGACCGCCTGAACCTGGCGACGAAACAGAAGCAGCGCCTCTTCCAGAGCGCAGCGCCGTATTATGAAAACGTGGTGGCCGTGCTGGATGAGGACGGCAGCCGTTTGCTGTCGACGCGCGAATCGCCGACCGAGCAGCCGAATTACTATGTGCGCAACCTGAAGCAGCAGGGCGCGGCGCAATTGACGGCCCTCACGCATTTCCCCCATCCGCTGCCGCAATTGAAGGACGTGCAGAAAGAGCTGATCCGCTACAAGCGCGCCGACGGCGTGGACTTGACGGCGACCTTGATGCTGCCGCCGAACTACGACGCCAAGCGCGACGGTCCGCTGCCGACCCTGATGTGGGCATACCCGCAGGAATTCAAGACGGCCAGCGCCGCCAGCCAGACCAAGGGTTCGCCGTACAAATTCAATGCCGTCAGCTTCTGGGGCCCGGCCGCGTTCCTGTCCATGGGCTACGCCGTGCTCGACAATCCATCGTTCCCCATCGTCGGCAATGGCGATCAGGAACCGAACGACACGTATCTGCCGCAGCTGGTGGCCGACGCCGAGGCGGCCGTCGAGGAAGTGGTGCGCCGCGGTGTGTCAGACCGCAACCGCATCGCCATCGGCGGCCACTCATATGGCGCTTTCATGACGGGCAATTTGCTGGCGCACACGCGCCTGTTCCGCGCCGGCATCGCGCGCAGCGGCGCCTACAACCGCACTCTGACGCCGTTCGGCTTCCAGGCGGAAGAGCGCTCGTTCTGGCAGGCGCCGGCCGTCTACCAGGCCATGTCGCCGTTTAATTATGCGGACAAGATCAAGGATGCGCTGCTGATGATTCATGGCGAGCAGGACAACAACTCTGGCACCTTCCCCATCCAGAGCGAACGCATGTTCCAGGCCGTCAAGGGACTGGGTGGCACGGCGCGCCTGGTGATGTTGCCGAACGAGAGCCACGGCTACCGCGCGCGCGAATCGATCATGCAGATGCTGTACGAAAGCAACAACTGGCTGGAGAAATATGTGAAGAACGCGGCGCCGCCAGCCGCCGACGCCAAGCCGGCAAGCAAATAAGGGCAGCGGCGCGCATCTCGTGGTATGGTCTTCCTTTGCCCGCAGGGAGGCCAGCCATGTCAGTCATCCATACCCACCGCGCGCCCGACCCGGCGCCCGTCGATGAACCCATGCCGGCGCCGGAGCCGCAAGAAGCGCCCGGGCGCCAGCCGGGGCCCGTGCATCCGGTGCCGCAGGACGATCCCGTGCCGCACCCTCACCCCAGTTAATCTCTTCAAGAAAGGCTGTTTTAGATGGCAATTGTCAAGGAAGTCTACACACGCAAAGTCAGCGGAGAATCGTTCGACTATGAACTCGATTACACCCAGGGCGCGGATGTGGCCTGGATTGCGCGCGTGTACCACGACGGCGTGCTGAAAGGCTCGCCGCACGGCGCGCTGACGGCCAACGTGCTGTCCGGTCCCGCACTGGAACAGTACCTGCGCGCCTACGTCGAAGGCATGATCGAGCGGGGGCTCGACGTGGCTGAGTAAGCTGTTTGCGTTAGAGCAAAGAAAAGGGCGCCGAGGCGCCCTTTGTGTTTCTGGTGGTGTCGGATTAGCGGGGCAACGCCCCGCGTAATCCGACAACATGGTTGGCCGCCAATCTAATCAAACGCCCACGTATACAACACGTCGAGCGCATTGTTCGTGCCCGTCTGGAATTGCAAGGTGATGCGGCGGTTCAGCTTATAACGCAGCTTGACCAGGCTCGTCGCCGTACTCGTGCCTTGCTCGAACGTCAGGTAGGCGCGCGAGGACAGGCGCTTGCCGACGGTGACGACCGTGCTTTCCAGCCCTTGCGCCTGCGACAGGCCCACTTCATCGAGGCCCAGCGAATTGGCCAGCTTGCCTTGCAGGCCGCCGCCGGAGCCGCCGAAGAGGGCGCCGGCCGCCGTCGTCAGGAGGGCCATTTCATCGCCGGCCGCCGTTTCCGCGCCGTGGCCGAGGATCAGCCAGGCCAGCTTGTCGCTGTCCGACACGCTTGGCGTGGACACCAGCTTGGCCGTCGGCGCCTGGGCCGTGCCGCGCACTTCCACGCCCGCTTCCACGTTCGTTTCCGACAAGGCTTCGCCTTCGGGACGCTTGCGCACGGCCAGGATATTGAGCGACGGGTTGTCGTAGGCGCCCGTGAAGGCGATCAAGCCCCGTTCGATCGACAGCTTCTGCCCGTAGGCCGCATACTGGCCGCTGGTGACCTTGATGCTGCCCGTCACGCGCGGCGCGGCGCGGTTGATGACTCTGGCGCGCACATTGCCGGCTAGGTCCGCGTCGATGCCCATGCCGCGCAGGTGGAAGGCATTGCCCAGGTCGAACTCGAGGTCGATATTCAGGGGCAGCGACGGCGCTTCCTTGCTGCCCTTGACTTCCTTGCCCAGCACCACCACGTCGCTGCTTTGCGTCGGCGTGTCTTGCGGCGCCAGTTCGATCAGCGCGCGGTTGGCCCTGAACTTGCCCTCGAAGCTGAAGCGTTTGTCGTTGCGCACCAGGGTGCTGTTGCCCGACAGGACCAGGGTACGGTCGGGCCGCGACAGCGCTTGCAGGCGGTCGGCCAGCAGTTTCAGTTCCAGGCTTGCTTCACCATTCGCAAAGCGTACCCAGCCATCTGCCTGCACCTTGCCATCGCCGCCGTCAAAGCTCAGGCGCTGCAATTGCAGTTGATCGCCGGCCAGCTTCGCCTGCAGCACGCCATTGCGCAATTTCAAGCCCTGGTCGGCCCAGTTGACGAGCAGCTTGCTGCCGTTGATGTCGCCATTCAATTGCGGCGCGCCGATGGTACCGCTGCCGGACAGGGCCACCTTCAAGGCGCCGCCCAGTTCCAGGCCCGGCTGGCCCGTCAGCGGCGCCAGCCACGCCAGCGAATCGATATTGGTGGTGCCCGTCAGCGAGAGGGCGCTGTCGTTGCTGATGCGTCCGCCCAGCATTTGCACGGTGGCATTGATGTCGCTCTGGCCCGCGCGCGCGCCGTCTAGTTTCACGGCCAGGCGCAATTGCTGGTTGGCCACATCCACTCTCGCATCGAGGGTGCGCAAGCCCAGCGCCAGCGGCTGTTCCACGCCCACCGTCACGTCGCCTTTTTCGCGGTAGATGTGTAGCATACCGGCCAAAGATGGATCCTTCTGTTTCGCCGTCGGCACCTGCATGTCGAGCGACCATTGCGCGCCCAGGGTCAGGTCGCTGCGCGCATTGGCTTGCAGCGCGGGAATCACTTGCGCCAGATAGGTCAGCGCCACGCCGGCCGCCTGGCCGGAACTGGTCCAGCGGGGGCCGTTCTTGACGAGGCTTTGCATGGTGATGCTGCCTGCCGGCAATTTGATGACGGTGTTGCCCACGCTGATCTGCTCGGGCTGGCCCAGGCCCGCCACGCCGCTGTTGGCAGGGCCCGCCACTTTCACGGGCACGGGCGCTTGCAGCACGAGTGCATAGCGGCCCTTGTTTTGCAGGCTGTCGATCGTGCCCGTCCAGCTGGCGCCGCTCTGGCTGCCGCGCACTTGCACGGTGGCGTCGAAATCGTCATTGCGCGCCGCCACGCTCACCGTATGGCTGCCGCGCGTGCCCGTCGTGCCCAGGCGGGCGCTGGCCAGCTTGAAGGTGGGCGTGCTGTAGCCCGTGATCTCCAGGCTGCTGACCATGGGGTCGAGCGCGCCCTGGCCGGCGCCCACGCTGGCGCTGCCTTTGACGGCTTTCAATTGCTGGTCGCCAAAGAAGGTCAAGTCCTTGCCGTCGAGCGTCAGCTGGGCTGCGGGCGCATCCATCTTGCCCGAGACGGAACCGGCCGCATGCAGCACGCCGGCAAAGCGCGGGCCCAGGGTCGACAGTTGCGGCGCATCGAGCTTCCACGTCAGCTGGTCCGTGGCGCCGCCCAGCGCACCCTTGGCCAGCAGGCTGTTCGGTCCCAGGCGCAATTCCGTATCGACGCTGTCGATGCGTTTTGCGTTGGCCGACAGCTTGGCGTAGCCGGCCAGCGGCGCGTTTTGCAAGGTCGATTCGCGCAAGGCAAGGTTCAGGGCCACTTGCCAGTCGCTCGTCAGGCGGCCGCTGCCGTTGAAGTCCGCATTGACGTTACCATTGGGCAGCGATGCGCCAAACGCGGCCGGGTTGATCTTTTGCAGGGAACCCGTCATTTTCAATTCCGCTTGCTGCTTCGGCCCCGTCAAGCCCACTTCGCCGCTGGCGTGGATGGCGCTGTCGGGAGCAGGGCGCTTGTCGCTGGTCAGGCCCAGGCCCTTCGCATCGGCAACAAAGCTCGTGCGCGGCTGCTGCATGGTGCCCTGCACCACGCCGCTGGCCAGCACCGTGCCCAGCAAGTCGCCTTGCAGGGCGGACAGTTGGCGCGCATCGACATTCCAGTTGAGTTTTTCGCCGGCGCCGCCAAAGTTGCCCTTGGCTGTCACATTGTTCTTGCCCAGCGCCAATTGCACGTCGATGCCGCTGAAATGGGCCGCGTCGGCCGTCAGCTTGCCCTTGCCCGACAGGGGCTGGTCGAGCAGCTTGCTGGGGCGCACGGTGAAGTCCGCATTTGCCAGCCACTTGGGCGCCACGTGACCATTCGCGCGCACGTCGAGGTTCAGGTCGGCCACGGGGAAGGCGCCGAAGTCGGCGGGATTGAGACGGCTGGTACTGGCCACGGCCTTGAATGGCTGCTCGTCCTTCAGGCTGATCTGGCCCGTCGCATTGACGCTGCTTTTGCCCGCTTGCAAGGTCGCCTTGCGCAGTTGCACCAAGGAGTCGGCCAAGGTCGCTTCCACGTCCAGGCGCAGTTTGGCTTCACCGAGCTTGGCGCGCAGCGTTTGCGTCTTGCCGTCGCTGTCGAGCACGATGTCGCCGACGATCTTGGTGCTGTTGATGCTGCTGTAAATGTGCTGCAAGTCGATCTTGTCCGTGTGCAAGGTCAGCTGCGCATTGCCGATGGGCGCGTCGGCCGCGTCGCGGTCAAGCTTGCCGCCGCCCGTGAATTTGCCTGCGTTGCCGAAGTCGATGATGGCCGACTCGAGCGTCGTGGCCGTCAGGGTGCCGCCCAGGCGTGCCTCGAACTGGCGCAGCGGCAGCTTTTGCTGGTCGATGGGGCCCGGCGTGGCGTGGTTGAGGATGGCCAGCTTGCCCGACACGGTTTGCGCGTTGGGGCGCGTGTCGATGGCGGCGTCGAGTTCCAGGCTCAGGTCCGCCTGCGGCAAGGTGGCGTCGAACTTGCCCGGATTGATGTTGCGGCCTTTGATGCTGGCCGAGCGCAGGATGATGACGGGATCGAACGGCGCCAGCGCCAGCCGGGCGTCGGCCGTGGCCGCGCCCGCGCTGCCCTTGGCCGTGACGTTCAGCACGTTCAAGTCGCCGCCCAGCTGCAAGGCGAGGGCAGCCGGTTTTTCGCCGGCGGCGGGGTTGAGCTGCGTCAAGCCGGCCTTGCCCGACAGTTTGAACGGCTGCGTGGCGGCTATCGTCGCGCTGGCCGTGGCCTGGCCGAACGGCGTCAGGGCTGAGGCGTCTTCCAGCTGCCATTGCGACTTGTCACCCGACAAGGTGAAATGGATTTTTTCAAACACCGTGTTGCCGCCCGGGTTGACCAGGGTCACCTTGTCCAGGCGCGCGTCGGCAATGCCGATCCTGAACGGCGCGGCCAGGCTGGTGGGCATGGTCGACGGTTCCTCGGACGGCGCCGTGCTTTCCACGGACAGGCTGGCCACGTGCAGTTCGCTGATGGCAATGCCTTCCGAGAAGAACTGGAACGGCGACCAGTTGATGTCGATATTGTCGGCCGTGATGTGCTGCGTCTTGCTGCGGTAGCTGACGTGGCCCAGGTGCATGCGGTTGTACAGCGAGCCGGACACGCCCGACACTTCGATGTCGCCGCCGCTGGCGCTGGCCACTTTTTGCACCAGCATCTGCAAGGTCGATTCGCGGCCCAGGAACCAGAAGGCGCCGCCCAGCAGCACCGCCAGGCTGGCGACGGCGATCAGTACGTAGCGCACCCAGCGGCGCGGTTTTTTCGCCGGCGGCGGAGGGACGGCGCCGGGCGATTCGGTAGTCATATCGGACATCAGAAAGTGAATCCCAGAGAGAAGTGCAAACGGTAGGCGTGGACGGCGTGGCCATATGCCACGTCGACATTGATGGGACCGACGGGGCTCTTGTAGCGCCCGCCCAGGCCGTAGCCCGATTTCGGCGTCATGGCCGCTTTCATGGTGTCGGCCGCGTTGCCGGCGTCATAGAAAGCGGCAATGGCCCACTTCGGCTTGAACCAGTACTGGTATTCGGCGCTGCCGGTGAGCATGTAGCGCCCGCCGACGGTAGCGTCGCCCTCTTTGACGCCCAGTTCCTGGTAGGCATAGCCGCGCACCGACTGGTCGCCGCCCGCGCGGAACAGGTAGACGGCCGGCACGCCGCGTTTTTCCTTTGAGCCCAGCGCGCCCATTTCGCCGCGCACGATCAGCTCGCCCTTTTCACCGAGCGGACGGTAATACACGGCCTTGCCTGCCACGCGCACGAAGCGCTCGTCCGTTAGCACGGGCAGCAGGGCGCCGCCCACCTGGGCATTGATGACATAGCCTTTGGTGGGGAACAGCAGGCTGTCGAGGCTGCGCTTGGTGATGGCATAGGTCAGCGGCAAGCTCTTGCTGCGCGTCTGTTCCAGCCCCACGACGGTCTTGTCTTCGCTGAGGAACTCGAATGTCAGGCTGCGCTCGAGGTTGGTGCCGCCCCAGTTGCGCTTGGCCGAGATGGTCGTCACGGCCGTGATTTCATTGGAAATGTCGCTGCGCTCGAACGAAGCGCCCGCGCTGTCGTTGTAGCCGCGCTCGGTCGTTGGAAAGTAAAAATTGGCGTGCGCCGCCTGTTTCTTCGTTTCCATCGTGAGAGCGCTCTTGAAGCGCGTGCCCCACACGTTCAGGTTGTCATAGTTGAGCTGGGCGCGGTTACCCGTGTTCGTACTGAAACCGAGACCGGCGCTGACGTTCTGCTGCTTGTTTTCCGTCACGCGCACGACCAGCGGCAGCTGCGGCGCGGGGCCACGGTTGGCCGGCTTGGCCTCGGGCGTGGCGCCGGCGGCATCGGCTTGCTGGCTTTCCTGGCCCGCCTCGATCTGCTCGCTGAGGATGCTGCTCATGTCGGCGCTCACTTCCACGCTGGCAAAGTAGCCCGTGTCCTGCAGGCGCGCCTGGAACGATTGCAGCGCCGATTCGCTGTAGTAATCGCCGGGACGGATCTTGTCGAGGTTGCGGATGATGCTGGCATCGTAGCGCTTCAATCCTTCGATGCGCAGTTCGCCGAAGCGCAGCTCGGGGCCGCTGTCGAGCACCACCAGCAGCGAGACCTTGTGCGTTTCCGGGTCGACCACGGCTTGCGTATCGACCAGCTGGGCGCGCGGGTAGCGCGTCTGCACCACTTCGCGCAGCAGCGCGCGCTTGGCCGCTTCCCAGTCGGACTGGCGAAACACGCTGCCCGTCTTCAGGGCCCAGCTGCGCTTCAGCGCTTCCGTATCGTAGGGCTCGCTGGCGGCCAGCGGCGGCGTGGGGTCGAAGCCGCGCAATTCCAGCTCGACCTTGTCGATGGTCGCGGGCTGGCCCGGGTCGACGTCGACGATGACGACGGGTTTGGCGCCCGTCGTATCGACGCGCACCGTGACGACGGGCGTATAGTACCCGGCCGTGGCGATGAGGTTTTTGGCTTCCTCGGGCGTGGCGCGCACGAGGCGCCGCAATTGCTCGCGGTCCATGCGCGGGTTGCCGCGGAAGCGTTCCAGGTCTAGGTTTTTTTCGAGCAGCTCATCGAGGTCGCCGGGCGCGTTGACCTTGACCTCGTACTGCAGCGGGGCAGGTGCCGCTTCCGTGGCGCTGGCGCTCTCTGGAGCAGCATCCTGCGTGGCCTCCTGTGCGGCAGCATGGGCGGCAGGAAACAGCAAGATGGCACCGCCGGCGGCCGCCAGTGTCAGTTGCCCCATTACTTTTGCCACTACTTGTGCCAAAATTCGTGGTCGTATCGCCTTGCCGGCAGCCGTATGCCGTATGGGTCGTGCAGAAAACATGGTGCTCCAGATAAGTAAATGCTGACTGCATGTTACCGGAATAGGTAAACTGATGGCGGACGAATAAGTATTTTTTGCGCAGGGAATCATGTTTTCCCGCGCACTCGGACAGAATAAAACTGAAAAGAAAGAAATTATGCTAGCAACGGACTCCGCACTGGTGCTCTTTAGCGGTGGACAAGATTCCACCACCTGCCTGGCCTGGGCCTTGAAACACTATAGCCGCGTGGAAACCATCGGCTTTGATTATGGCCAGCGCCACGCGATCGAACTGACCGTGCGTCCCGGCGTGCTGGAACAGATACGCCAGCAGTCGCCCGAATGGGACAGCCGCCTGGGCCAGGATCACATGATCGACCTGTCGCTCATTTCCGCCATTTCCGATACGGCCATGACGCAGAACGTCGAGATCGTCATGCAGGAAAACGGCTTGCCGAATACTTTTGTTCCTGGACGCAACTTGCTGTTCATGACCGTGGCCGCCACCGTGGCCTACCGCCGCGGCTTGACGGTGTTAGTGGGCGGCATGTGCGAGACGGATTTTTCCGGCTATCCGGATTGCCGCGACGACACGATGAAGGCGCTGCAAGTGGCCTTGAACCTGGGCATGGACACGCGCTTGAAGCTGGAAACGCCGCTGATGTGGCTGGACAAGGCGCAAAGCTGGGACCTGGCGGAAGACCTGGGCGGCCAGCCGCTGGTCGACCTGATCCGCAGCGGCACGCATACGTGCTACCTGGGCGAGCGGGGTGAATTGCACGACTGGGGCTATGGCTGCGGCACTTGCCCCGCCTGCGCCCTGCGCGCGAATGGTTACCAGCAATATGCTGCGAGAAAAGCCCTGAAGTAACAGGTTGCGCCGTTTCTTCAAGCGGCGCGGCGGGGAGACCAGCCATGCTGTGGTTTTTGCCACAGGAGTGTCTTGCCATGAAATCCCTCTTTGCCGCGCTGTACGGCCCCGTGTTCTGGGCCGGCTTCATCGGCGCCGCCGCTTGCCTGATCGCGGCGTGCCACTATTCCCTGTGGGTCTTGCCGCCCTTGCTGCTGCTGGCCCTGTTCACTTCCTTTCTTGCCGAACGCTATCTGCCGTACGACGGCGCGTGGAACGACGGTCACGGCGACAGCTGGCGCGATACGCTGCATGCGCTCGTCAATGAAGCGCTGTACCTGCTGGGCCTGGCGGCTTTTCCCCTGCTGGCCGGGCACCTGGCGCTGGGCGCATTCTGGCCAGTCCAGTTGCCGTTCTGGGCGCAGTTGCTGCTGGCGATCCTGATTGCCGACTGCGGCATCACGCTCGTGCACTACCTGAGCCACCGCTATTATTTTCTGTGGAAACTGCATGCCGTGCACCACAGCGTGCAGCGCATGTACGGTTTCAATGGCTGGATGAAACATCCGCTGCATCTGCTGCTCGAAGCGGCGGGCGGCATGCTGCCCTTGCTGCTGCTGGGCATACCGGAGAAGGTCATGGCCGTGCTGGCGTTTGCCGTGGCGATCCAGCTGTTGCTGCAGCACGCGAATGTCGACATGCGCATGGGGCCGCTACGCCACGTGTTCGCCTGGGCGCCCTTGCACCGTTTTCACCACATGAAGTACGGCACGGCCGGCGACGTGAATTTCGGCCTGTTCTTTACGTGCTGGGACCGCCTGCTGGGCACGGCCTTCGACGCGCCCGGCTACCGCATGCGGGGCGAAGACCTGGGCATCGGCAGCCGTCCCGATTATCCCGTCGCTTATGGACCGCAGCTGCTGGAGCCGTTCCGCGCGGAAGAGGGCGTGCGCGCGCCGGAGCTGCCGGCCGGCTTGCAGCAGGCACTCAATCGTGCCGTCAATCGAGCAGCTTGACGTCGAGCTGGCGCAAGCTGCGGTCGGCGCGCACGCCGAACAGGCTGCGCATGGTGCGCGAAAAATGCGCGGCATCGGCAAAGCCGGCGCCGTGGGCCGCCTGCGTCAGGGTACTGCCGAGCAAGATGAAGCGGATGGCCAGGCGCAAGCGGCGCCACAGCACCAGGCGCCGCACAGGCAAGCCCAGCTGGGCGCTGAACAGGCGCTCCAGCTGGCTTAGCGACAAATGCGCGGCCTCGGCCACTTCCGCCGCGCTGACCTTGCCAGACAAGAGCGCATCGACCTTGTCCAGCGCCCGCAGCAGGCGGGGATCGGGCAAGCGCTCGCGCGGCTGCGCCTGCAGCGCGGCGGCCAGGCTGTCGAGACTGGGTACGCCGGCGCTGGCGGCCGCCGCCAGCAGGGCCGCGCCGCCCAGGCGCTGCGGTTCCGCATAGATGGTCAGCATGGGTGCCGGCGCGGCGATGATGGCGTGCGGGCGCAGGCTGTCGACCAGCAAGTGCCGCGCCGTGTGGATGATGCCGTCGAGCTCGGCCGTGAAGGGCGCTCCCGTGCTCAGCATCAGCTGGTGCGCATAATGGGCGTGGCTGTCCGTGGCGCCCGCTGCGCCATGCAAGATGGCAAAGTCCGGCGCCAGCCAGAGTGTTCCCTGCCAGCTATCTTGCTGCAAACGCGGCTCCTCGGTAATGGATTGCGGGGCGATCATACCAGTGTCGGGCGATGGTTTTCATGGCATCGAATTTTCCTGGAGTACACATCATTGCGTTCACGAAATATGTGCTCTTTTTAATACAATATTCAGCATTGCAAGGGCGCCCGCTGTAACGTACTATCATTCTCATCGACTACCGATGGTAGTTGTACAGCCCGCTGCCAGCCATGTTGCTGGCCGTGAAATGGTTTGATGTCCGTCCTGTCAGCCTGTCATGTCTACACGCGCGTCTTCGTCGTGGTTTGCTCGGCCAGTGTCGCACTGGGTGGGACCGCGTGCGTTGGCCGCGCTGGTGCTGGCGCTGTGCCTGGGGTTGACGTACGGCGCCTGGCGCAATGCCCATGATGCCAGCGAACAGCAGGTGCAGGCCGATTTCGATTTCCGCGTGCGCGAACTGGTGGGCAACATCGCCGGCCGCATGCAGACTTATATCCAGGTGCTGCACGGGGTGCAGGGACTGTATGCCAGTTCGCAGGAAGTCACGCGCCGCGAATTCCATGCCTATCTGTCGGTGCAGCAGGTGGACCGTCACTTTCCTGGCATCCACGGCATCGGCTACCTGCCGCTGTTGCCCGGCGCCGCCCTGGCGCGGCACGAGGCCAGCGTGCGCGCGGAAGGCTATCCCGGCTATGCCGTGCGTCCGCACGGCCAGCGCGCCTGGCATGCGCCCATCACCTATCTGGAACCTTTAAGCGACAGCAACCTGCTGGCCTTCGGCTATGACCTCTGGTCCGAACCCGTGCGCCGCGCCGCGCTCGAGCAGGCGCGCGATACGGGGCGCGCCTCCATGACGGGCAAGATTCACTTGGTGCAAGACAGCGGCAGCGCCCAGGCGCATGGCTTCCTCGTCGTGCTGCCCGTGTATGACAACGGCATGCTGCATGCGAGCGTGGAACAGCGGCGCGCCGCCTTGCGCGCCTGGGTGTTTGCGCCGTTCCGCATGGGCGACCTGATGGCGGGCGTGGGCGGCGAGGCGGCGCGCCAGCTGGACCTGGAAATCTATGACGGCGCGCAACTGGCTGAGGCGACCCTGATGTACGACAGCTTGCCGGGCGGCTTTTCCTCTGCCGCGTCGGACAGCCTCGTGTCGCGGCAAGTGATCACCATCGCCGGCCGCCCCTGGACCTTGCGCGTGCGCGCCATGCCGGGCTTCGATGGCGACCTGCTGGCGCGGCCCCGTCTGGTGGCCTGGACCGGCTTGCTGGCCAGCATCGTGCTGGCGCTGGCGGCCTGGCTGCTGGCGGCGGGCCGTGCCCGCGCCCAGGCGGCGCTGGCGCGCTCGAGCGAGCTGACCGGCCAGCTGGAGCAGGGGCAGGCGAGCGTGCTGGCGATGGCCGAGGCGGCGCAGCGCAGCCAGGCCATGCTGCGCAGCATCCTCGATTCGACCATCGACGGCATTCTGGTCGACAATATCAACGGCCGCATCTTCACGTCGAACCGGCGTTTCCGCGACCTGTGGCAAGTGCCCGACGCGCTCGACTGGCAAGCCGATGGCACGGCGCTCGTGCGCCATGTGGAAAGCCAGCTCGAGCAGGCGGCGCCTTTCCTCGGGGCACGCGCCCACGCGCCGCACGGCCACCGCGAGCGGCGCGACGTGCTGCACCTGCGCGATGGACGGGTGGTCGAGCAATACGTGCGCAGCATGCAGCTGGGCAATGAGCAGGCGCGTTTGTGGACCTTCCGCGATATCAGCGAGCGCAGCCAGATGGAACGGCGCGAGCACACGCGGCGGCAAGTGCTGGAAATGCTGGCCACGGGCGCGCCGCTGGAACGGGTGCTGGAAAGCGTGGTGCTGAGCGTGCAGGCCGACCATCCCGCCATGCTGTGCAGCATCTTGCTGCTCGACGAAAGCCGCCACCGCCTGGTGCTGGGCGCGGCGCCGAGCCTGCCCGCGTTTTTCAACCTGTCCAGCCATGGCCACGACCTCGACACCCTGCAGGGCGTGCACGGCATCGCCGCGCAAGCCGTGCGCGACGGCCAGCGCGTGATCGTCGGCGATCTGCATGCCGCTGCGCAGGAAACGATGGAACTGGCGTGCCGGGCCCAGCTGCAATCGTGCTGGGCCGAGCCCGTGCGTGGCGGCTCGGGCAAGCTGCTCGGCGTGCTGATGGCGTATCACCGCCAGCCGACCTTGCCGGGTGCCGCGCATCTGGCGCGGCTGAGCGAGGCGGCGCACCTGGCCGGCATGGCCATCGAACAGGCGCAGGTGGCGCTGGCCCTGCGCGCGGGCGAAGCGCGTTTCCGCAGCCTGTACGACCATGCGCCCGTGGCCTTGTGGGAACAGGACTGGTCGGCCGTGCGCGCGGCGCTCGATGCACTCGAGCAAGCGGGCGTGCGTGACCTGGGCGCCCACTTCCAGGCCAATCCGGACGCGCTGCGGCGGCTGGCGGGGCTGGTGCGCATCATCGACGCGAACGGCGCCGCGCTGGCGCAGGTGCGCGCCAACGAGGACGACCAGCGCCGTGGCGCCTTGAGCCTGGCGCAGAATTTCGACGACAGCGCCTTGCCCCGTTTCGGCGATGCGCTGCTGGCGCTGGCTGGCGGCGCCCACCTGTACGAGTGCGAGAGCAGCTTCGTGCGTCTCGATGGCGCGGCGCGGCAAAATGAATTGAGCTTGCTGGTGATGCCTGGCCATGCGGACAGCCTCGATTTCGTCATGGTGTCTTCGCTCGACATCACCGAGCGCAAGCGCATGAACGCGGAACTGCTGCAGCTGGCCACCACGGATTTCCTGACCGGCTTGCCGAACCGGCGCCACTTCATGGCGTCGCTGGAAAACGAGCATGCCCGCTTGCAGCGCGAGCTGGCCAGCTGCGCCAGCGTGCTGATGCTCGACATCGATCACTTCAAGCGCGTCAACGACGAGTATGGCCATGCCGTGGGCGACGCCGTGCTGCGCCACCTGGGCGCGCTGATGTGCCAGGCGCTGCGCAAGGTCGACGTGCCGGGCCGCGTGGGCGGCGAGGAATTTGCCATCTTGTTGCCGGGCACGGATCTGGGCGCCGCCGCCGTGTTTGCCGAACGGCTGCGCCGGCGCGTGGCGGAAAGCTCGCTGACCATCGATGGCGGCACGGTGATCACCATCACGGTGAGCATCGGCATGGCTGCCATGGCCGGTACCGATGCCGATTGCGACGCCGTGCTGGCGCGCGCCGACGAGGCGCTGTACCGGGCCAAGCGGGGCGGGCGCAACCGCATCGAACAGAATGATGGCGGCGGCGACGGCGTGCTCAGCAAGTTCATGGCGCAGTGATTACAGGCTGTGCTGACGCGCTTGCGTCTGCTTGCGGTTGCGGCTGACGATCAGCCAGACGATGGCGACGGGTATCAGCAGCGGCAGCAGCACGGGCGTGCTCAGCGCGAGCGCCAGCACGACGCACAGGGCCACGGCGGCGATCAGCACCACGCTCACGCCAGCCAGCACCACGCCCGCCACGACGGCGGCGCACACCACCGCAATGGCGGCGATCAGCAAGCCGCCGCCGGCAAACACGAGGCCGAACAGCCACTCGAGCGGACCGTCGACATCGTCGCCGTTGAACTGCATGTGCATGTCGCTGCCGCCGACCTTGTCGAGGAACAGGCAGGCGAGCATGACGATGAGGACGAAGGTGAGCAGTTTTTTCATGGTAGGCCTCGCAGTGTGGGTGATCGGGTATTGCATGGTCACACTGTAGGGGCGCGCCCGGCTTGCCGCCAGCGGCGTGCGACAGGCCGTCATTTTCACGGTATGGAAGGCGCTGGAGGCCAGAAAACGCTGATCTGGAACAAGATTTCTTTTCTTGTAATGTGCGCAAGCCGTCCTATACTGAATACCTCACTCTCGCAAGGAGGGCAACATGCTTTTGTTTGCAGATACCGGGGATCAATCGCTATCCCCCCCTGACCATCGAATCACGCGCCAGCGTAGCGCCACTCAGTCCTGCGCCGAGCCCGTCGGCGCGCCATCGGCGATACCGCCGATCATCATCAATCCCTTTAATTACCATGCGCCGCTGCCGGCCATCGACCCGCGCTGGGAGCCGCCGGGCCCGCCGCTGACCTGGCCCAACCGGCCTGCCATGTCCATGTGCTGACAGTCGCCTGGGAAGATGCCGGACGGAAGTGTTGAACGTTCACCCGTGCCGCCGGGAACGCGGCACGGGCGGGCGTTTTCGACTATCATGCTAGCCCCGACCTTCCATCACGAGCACCGCCATGAGTACCGATTTTCCCGACTTTTCCGACGAAGCAGCCGAGCAGGACAATGACGCCCCGATCCAGGAGCCGCGCCTGTGGGTAGGCAATGGCTGGACGGCGAGAGTGATCAAGAACGAGGAAGACGAAGGCTGGGCCGTGGCCATGATCAAGGATGGCGAACCGGAGCCGGCGTTGGTGGGCCCGTGGACCATGGGCCGCGACAAGAAAAACCCGAAGCCGCTTGACGTCAACGCCTTCAATACCCTGGTCAAGACGGCCTCGGAAGTGCTGCGCCGCCACGAGCAGCAGCTGCATGCGCAATTGCACAAGAGCCTGTTCGTCGCCACCGACGAGGGGCAAGTCAAGGTGATGTTCGACATCGTCCCCGACGAAGACCACCCGTACGCGGAACTGAGCGCCTACGACGCCGACGGCGAACAGATCGCCAAGGTGCGTACGTCGGCCGCGTTCAAGTTCAATGCGACGTCCGCCGCGAACTGGATCGAGGGCGGCTACCGCCGTCCGTAATCCAATGCCACCACCGGCGTCAACAATGTGTCGGATTACGCGCTTGCGCGCTAATCCGACCTACCTCTTGCGGCATACGCGAGCCGGTACAGCAGCGGCAGGGCGTAGGTCGGATTAGGCCTGAAAGGCCGTAATCCGACATATTGTTTGCGCCAGTGGTGGTGTCGGATTACGTTCCTTCGGACCTAATCCGACCTACCTTTTGCGGCATACGCGAGCCTGTACAACAGCGGCAGCACCAGCAAGGTCAAGGCCGTCGACGATAAAATGCCGCCGATCACCACGGTGGCCAGCGGACGCTGCACTTCGGCGCCCGTGCCCGTGGCGATCGCCATCGGCACGAAACCGAGCGACGCCACCAGCGCTGTCATCAAGACGGGCCGCAGCCGCGTGATCGCCCCTTCGCGTATGGCATCGTGCAAGGGCATGCCCTGTTCGCGCAACTGGCGGATATAGGCGATCATCACGAGGCCGTTCAGCACGGCCACGCCGGACAGGGCGATGAAGCCGACGGCCGCCGAGATCGACATGGGGATGTCGCGCAGCCACAGGGCGACGATGCCGCCTGTCAAGGCGAACGGGATGCCGCTGAACACCAGCAAACCATCCTTCAGATTGCCGAACATGGCGAACAGCAAGACGAAGACGAGGGCCAGCGCCACGGGCACCACCAGCTCCAGGCGTTTCGTCGCCGATTGCAGCTGCTCGAACTGGCCGCCCCAGCTGGTCCAGTAGCCGGCGGGAATGGCCACTTGCGCTTGCAGCTGCTGCGTGGCGTCGGCGACAAACGATCCAATATCGCGTCCGCGCACATTCGCGCTGATGACGATGCGGCGCTTGCCGTCTTCGCGGCTGATCTGGTTCGGTCCCGGCGCTACTTGCAGGCTGGCTACTTCACCGAGCGGAATGAAGCGGGCACGGCCTTCCGCCGCCGCGCCCAGGGGCAGGGCGATGGGCAAGCGTTTCAGCTGCTCGAGGTCGCTGCGCAGGCTGTCGGGCAGGCGTACGACGATGTCGAAGCGGCGGTCGCCCTGGAACAGGGTGCCGGCCTCTTGCCCGCCAATGGCCGTGGCAATCGCCGCTTGCACGTCCGCTATGTTGAGGCCGTAGCGGGCCGTTTGCTCGCGGTCGATCTGCACCGTCAGCATCGGTAACCCCGTCGTCTGCTCGACCTTCACTTCCGTCGCGCCGGGAATCTTGCCCAGTACGCCGGCGATCTTCGCGGCTGTGCCGTCGAGGACAAGCATGTCGTCGCCGAACAGTTTGACGGCCACGTCGCTGCGCACGCCGGAAATCAGTTCATTGAAGCGCAGCTGGATCGGCTGCGAAAACTCGTAGTTATTGCCCGGTAAACTGGTGGCCGTCGCTTCGATTTCCGCCAGCAACTGCTCGCGCGGTTTCTTCGGTTCCGGCCACTGGTCGCGGGGCTTGAGCATGATGTAGCCATCGGAAATATTCGGCGGCATGGGGTCGGACGCGATCTCGGCCGTCCCCGTGCGGGCGAACACGCGCGCGATTTCCTTGTGGTTTGCCATGAGCTTGCTTTCCAGTTGCTGCTGCATGGCCAGCGATTGCGTCAAGCTGGTGCCGGGGATGCGCAGGGCCTGGATGGCGATGTCGCCCTCGTTCAGGCTGGGTACGAATTCGCTGCCCATGCGCGTGGCCAGCAAGCCCGACAGCACGACGGCCATGGCCGCGCCCGTCAGTACGACGGGCGTGTTGCGCATCACCTTGTCCAGCAGCGGCGCATACCAGCGCTTGGCGGCGCGCATGATGGCGTTTTCCTTTTCCGCCACCTTGTCGCCGATGAACAGCGCCACGGCGGCCGGAATGAAGGTGATCGACAGCAACATGGCGCCCAGCAGGGCGATGACGACCGTCAGCGCCATCGGCGTAAACATGCGGCCTTCCACGCCCGTGAGCGCGAAGATGGGCAGGTACACGACCATGATGATCAGCTGGCCGTACAGCAGGGGACGGCGCGCCTCTTGCGATGCGGCAAACACTTCCTGAAAACGCTCCTGCAAGGTCAGCGGCCGTCCCAGTTTCTGCTGCGCGTGGGCCAGGCGGCGCACGCAGTTTTCCACGATCACGACGGCGCCATCGATGATGATGCCGAAGTCCAGCGCGCCCAAACTCATCAGGTTGGCGCTCACGTGGTATTGCACCATGCCCGTAAACGTGAACAGCATGGCCAGCGGAATCACCATGGCCGTGATGACGGCCGCGCGGATATTGCCGAGGAACAGGAACAAAATGGCGATCACCAATACCGCGCCTTCGAGCAGGTTTTTCTTTACCGTATTGATGGCCTTGTCGACGAGGACCGTGCGGTCATACACGGTGACGGCGTGCACGCCTTTGGGCAGGCTGCGGTTGATCTCCACCATCTTCTTGTCGACGGCTTGCGAGACGGCGCGGCTGTTCTGCCCGATCAGCATGAAGACGGTGCCGAGCACCACTTCGCGGCCGTTTTCCGTGGCCGCGCCCGTGCGCAGCTCGCGCCCCAGCACCACGTCGGCCACGTCGCGGATGCGGATCGCCACGCCTTGCACATTGGCGACGACGATGTTGCCGATGTCGCTTTTGGATGCCACCTGGCCCGGCGCGCGTATCAGCAGCTGCTCGCCCTGTTTTTCGATATACCCGGCGCCCACGTTGCTGTTGTTGCGCTCGAGCGCCGTCACCACGTCTTGCAGGCTGATGCCGTAGGCGGCCAGTTTTTCAGGGTAGGGCGCCACCTGGTATTGCTTGGCGTAGCCGCCGATGGCATTGATTTCCGTCACGCCCGTGACGTTGCGCAACTGCGGCTTGATGATCCAGTCCTGGATTTCGCGCAAGTCCGTCGGCGTGTACGGCGTGCCGTCCGGCTTTTTCGCGCCGTCCTGCGTTTCCACCGTCCACAGGTAGATTTCGCCGAGGCCCGTGGAGACGGGGCCCATCTTGGGCGTGATGCCGGACGGCAGGCTTTCCCTGGCTTCCTGCAAGCGCTCGTTGATCATCTGGCGCGCGAAATAAATGTCCGTGCCATCCTTGAAGATCACGGTCACTTGCGACAGGCCATAGCGTGACAGCGAGCGCGTCTGTTCCAGATTCGGCAAGCCGGCCATGGCCGTCTCGATGGGGAAGGTCACGCGCTGCTCGGTTTCCAACGGCGAATAGCCGGCGGACTGGGTATTGATTTGCACCTGCACATTGGTGATGTCGGGCACGGCGTCGATGGGCAGCTTTTGATAGCTGTAGATGCCGAGGCCAGCCATGGCGGCGACGGCCAGCATCACCAGCCAGCGCTGGTCGATGGCGAAGCGGATCAAGCGTTCAAACATGATGGTTTCCTTTAGTTTGACGTGATCAGTGTTCGTGGCCGGCGGAGTCTTTGCCCAGCTCGGACTTCAGAACAAAACTGCCTTGTGCCGCGTACGGCGTGCCGGCTGCCAGGCCCTGCTTGATGTGCGTCAATGTGCCATCGCTGCGGCCCAGCACCACGGGCGTGGCCTGGTAGCCGTCTTTCACCTGCACGAAGACGACGGGCTTGTCTTCCACCGTCTGGATGGCCGTGCTGTGCACGGTGACGGGCGCGTCCGCTTCGCCGGACACCACTTCCACCGTGACGAACAGACCCGGGCGCCAGGCCATGTCGGGGTTTTGCAAGCTGATGCGTGCCTTGGCCGTGCGCGTCTGCTCGCCCAGCAGCGCGCCCACGTAGGTGATCGTGCCTTGCGCGCTGGCGTCAAACGCGGACGCTTTCACCTCCGCCTTGCCTCCCATGCGCACGGTGGCCAGGTCTTTCGCCGGCACGGCGATTTCCGCCCACACGGTCGACAGGTCGGAAATGACGAAGATATTCGCGTCTTCCTTGACGGCCTCGCCCAGGGTGATATGTTTTTCCAGCACCATGCCGTCGAACGGCGCGCGGATCTCATAGCGGTTCAGCGGACCTTTGCTGGTACTCGTGGCGCCCAGCGCGCTGAGCTTTTGCTGCGCGTTCTGCACGGCGATTTCCGCTTCGCGCCACGCCTGCTGCGCCTGCAGATAATCCTGTTCGGCTGAAATTTTCTCGCGCCACAGTTTTTCCTCGCGCTCATACGTGGAGCGGGCCAGCGACAAGCGCCGCTGCGCCGACAGCAGCGCGCTGCGCTGTTCCGACAATTCCGTGCTGGCGATGACGGCCAGCACTTGTCCCTTCTTGACCAGCTGGCCCAGGTCCGCTTGCACCGTTTCGACCACGCCGGCCAGGCGCGGCACGACGTGGGCCGTGCGGTCTTCATTAAAACGGATTTCACCGGGCAGGGCGACCGTCGTCTTGATGCGGCCGGGCGCGGCCATGGCGATGACGACGCCGGCTGCCTTGCTTTGCGCCGCCGTCAATTCCAGCTTGCCTTCCACTTCTTCGTGGCCGTGTTCGTCTTTCTTTTCCGCATGTGCTTCCGCCTTGACGGCAGGGACCGAAGGGGCGCTGGACTTGCCGGTGCCGAGGATCAGAAAGGCCAGCACGATGCCGGCGGCCGCGATGGAAGCGATGGCGACCGCCTGCTTTTTGTTGAGTGTGATGTTCATGGATGGTGTTCCTTACAAAGGAGCTGGTGTACCCAGCAGGCGCTCGATGTCGGCGGCGGCGTGTTGCGCTTCCGTCAGCGCGCGCAGGTATTGGTTTTTGGCTTGCAGCAAGGTGCGCTGGGCATCGAGCACGTCGAGGAAGGCGAACTTGCCGAACTCGAAACCTTTGCTGGCCGCGTCATAGGCGCTTTGGGCACCAGGCAAGATGTCCTGGCGCAAGCTTTCCACGTCGAGCCGGGCCGTGGCCAGGCGTTCGGTGGCGGCGGCCACGTCCGTTTGCACGGCGATGCGGGCGGCGGCCAGCTCGTCGCTGGCCTTGTCGCTGCGGCGCAGGGCGTCGAGTTTGTTACCCGCATTGCGGTCGAACAGGGGCAGCGGCAGGGCCAGGCCGATGATGGCCTGGTTGCGGCCCAGCTCTTCCGAGCGCTTCATGCCGATGCTGACGGTGACGTCGGGCGTGGCGCGCCGCTGTTCCACGTCGAGCATGGCTTGCCGCTGGGCCAGCGCGCTTTGCGCCTGGCGTACGGCCGGGGCTAGCTCCAGGCGCGCCGCCAGTTCGCTTGCCGGTGGCAGCGCCGGCAAGGTTTCCAGCCGTCCTTCCGCGACGCTGAAGCGCGGCGTGGCGTTGCCCCACAGGGCGGCCAGGCGCTTGCGCGCGCTGGCCAGAGTGCTGCGGGCCAGGTTCAGTTCCAGCCGCACGCTCGCTTCGGCGACCCTGGCGCGGGTTTCCTCGACGGGCGAAGCCTTGCCGGCCGTCACCCTACGGGCCGTGATGTCGCTGGCGCGCGCGGCCAGGGCCTGTGCGCTGTCGGCCAGGCGCAAGCCTTCCTGCGCGGCCAGCACGTCGACAAAAGCACTCGTGACGGCGGCGCGCGTGTCGGCTTGCTGCATTGACAGGCCCGCTTGCGCCAGGTCTGCGCCGCGCTGGGCAACGGCGGCGCGCGCCCCCCGTTTGCCGCCCAGTTCGATGAGCTGGTTCAGTTGCACCGTGGTGCTGCGCGTGGCGCGCCGCGTGTCTTCCAGCACGGTTTGCAGTTCCGGATTGGGCAGGGCGCGTGCCTGTTGCAGGGCGCCGCCCTGCGCCGCCAGTTCGTGGCGGGCGGCGGACAGGGTGGCGTTGCCGCCCTCGGCCAGCGCCAGCGCGGCGGGCAGGGTCAACGGTGCGGCGGGTTCCACGCCAGATTGCGCGTGGGCAAGGTTGCCGGCCAGCAGGCCAGCGGATAGCAAGAAAATGAATCGGTGCATCGAATTCTCCAAGGTACGGAAAAAGAATTCGACGGGACGCGCAGGCCTGCGCCTGACTTACTGCGATAAGTGATTGAAACGTCCCGTCGGCCTAGATGGCCGACGACCAGTCAGGGCGCTTGGGAGCGTCCGGGATGTGGGAAGCGTAAAAGAAGGGGGAGGTGTCCGCGTTGACGGAGGCCGTGTCGCCGATGGGCAGGCTGGAGCCGGCTGGCAGCCATGCATGGCCGATGCCGTGGCAGACGTTGCAGTCGCTGTGCGGCTGGCCTTTTTTCTGCTGGTCCGCCACTTTTTTGTCGCCGGCAGGCTGCTTGTCCGCATCTGCCTTGTGCTGATGGCTGTGGTGACCCAGGTGCTGCGCCGCCTTGCCTTCCTCGTGCAGGCAATACGCGCTCGCCGCGGCCCAGGACATCTGGAGCGGAAGCACGAACAGCAGAAAAATGAGGAAGAATCGGCGCATGGTGACGGCTATTGTACAGAAAGAAGCGCTTAGCGGGGTTGGGCGCGCCACGCCTTCAGCTGCGCGGCGATGGCCTTGCCCTGGAACAACTGCGGCTCGGAATGCTCTTCCGCTTCCATGCCGCCTTCGTTAAAGTCGGCCGCTTCGCGCGCCTGCACCAGCACTTTGGCCTTGTCGAAGGCTTCGGCAAAGCCAGCGCTCTTCGGCAAGGCTTCCTTGAAATACGCTTCGCTGAAGTACGTAAAATCGTTCTGGTCGTCGCAGCCGAACGAGGTGCGGTCGCTGCGCGCGGCCGTGATGATGAGGGTGTTGTCATCTTTTAATGGCGCGATGAATCCGCCCGCATAGCAGGCCGAGATCACGATGACTTTCCAGCGGATGCCGCTGTGCTTGAGCATGGAAGCCAGCTCCTGCGCGGGCAGGCTGTGCAAGTCCATGCCGTTTTGCGCCAGCGCCAGTTCGTGCTCGGGCGAGCCGTGGCTGGTGAGGAACAGGAACAGGATGTCGTTGGCCTTGTCCATCTTCGCGCCCAGCGTGTCGAGGCTGGCCGCGATGCTGGTGCGCGTGGCCATCGGCTGCTGGGCCACCGTGTTGCGGCTGTTGACCAGCATCAAGGAGCGGCCCACGGTACCGTAATCGCGGTCGAACTGGCGCTGCACAAAGGCCGTTTCGCGGTGGAACACTTCCTGCGCGCCATCGCCGGCCACGCCCAGCAAATACAGATTGATCTTTTTCGCCGTGTCGCGCGGCGCGATGCGGGCCAGGGCGCCGTCGAGCAGGCTGCGCTGGTTGTACAGGGCCAGCTCGATATTGTCACGCGTGAGCTTGTCCAGGGCAGGGTCGTCCAACTGGCCTTCCGTCCAGTTGCCGCTGTCTTCGCGCCGGCCGTCCGCTTGCGCCACGGCGTAGCGCAACACGCCCTTGCCGTCGAACTGGCCATTCTTGAAGCCGCCCCTGTATTCGTCGCCGTCGGCCGTGCGCAGCACGCCTTCACCTTCGAATTTCCAGTCTTTCAGCTCGCCTTCGTAGTGGATGCCGTCGCTGGTGGTGACCTTGGCCTTGCCCTGCACCTGGCCCTGGACGAATTCGCCTTCGAAGACGGTGCCGTCCGTGTCGGTCAGTTTGCCGGCGCCGTGCGGGCGCCAGTGCTTGAAATGGCCTTCGAAGGTGGCGCCGTCGGCACCCTGGAAGCGGCCTTGTCCCTCGAAGCTGCCCTTGACGAAGTTGCCCGCATAAATCTCGCCCTTGGGCGAGGTGTAGCGGCCGATGCCATCGAAGGCGCCCTGGCGGAAGGCGCCCGTGTATTCGACGCCGGACGCCTGGCGCAGCTTGCCCTGGCCGGAAAACACCCCGCGCGCGAAACCGCCTTCGTAGAATGCGCCGCTCGCATACTCGAGCCGGCCCTGGCCATGCATCTTGCCCGCGACGAGGGGACCGAAATAGCGTCCGCCATCGGCCGTTTCCGCCGCCGGCGCCTTGGCTGGCGCGGCGCACAGCGGCGGCATGCCCAGCGCGGCAAAGGCCAGCAGGCCGGCGAGGGTATAGGGACGAAGCGAGGCGCGTAGCGTGGCGGTCATGAGGACGGTCTGGTCTGTAGGAAGGGGCCTAGTCTGCCACTGTATTGCCAGCGTGGCAAATGTGCGCGTGGCGTGCGTTGCTCTGCCTCAAGGCAAGATTCTCCGTTTTATGCCGTGCCAAGGCCGGGCTGAACTGATAATATTGATTTTCAGAACATATACTTGCACAAGGTACATAGTCACCCATGGAAAGCCGTCTCAGCCGTCTGGAAGCCGTTCAAACCGTGTTGCTGGAGATCGGGCAGCGCTCGAGCACCTGCAGCGATATCAGCGAATTCCTGCAGGCGGTGCATGCGGCGCTGGGACGCATCATGTATGCGGCGAACTTTTACGTGGCGCTCAGCGACCATGACGACGGCCTCGTGCGCTTTCCGTATTTTGTCGATGAATTCGACGCCGCGCCCGACCCGGACGAGGGCGTGCGCCTGGCCAGCGCCGCGCAGTCGCCCACGGCGTGGGTCATCGTCAACCGCAAGCAGCTGGTGATGACGGCCGACGACGACGCCATGCGCGCCATCGGCGGCGGCGCCTGGGGCGGCGGCACGGCTGCCGAGCACTGGATCGGCTGTCCGCTGCTGGACCAGCAGCACCAGGTGCTGGGCGCCATCGTCATCCAGAGCTATGACGCGCAGCACCGCTTCAGCCTGGAAGACCAGGCCCTGTTCGCGCTGATCGCCACCCACGTGTCGAGCGCCCTGCAAGGCATGCAAAGTATGGACCGGCTGGAAAAGGCGGTGCAGGAGCGCACGGCCCTGCTGGCGCACGAGGTGGCCGAGCGGCGCCGCGCGGAAAACCTCCAGCATGCGCTGTATGAAATCGCCAACCTGTCGGCGCAGGCGGCCGACGCGACGACCCTGTATGCGCGCCTGCACGCCATCATCAGCGAGCTGGTGACGGCCAAGAATTTCCTGATCGCCCTGTACCACCCGGACAACAAGGACATCACGATCCCGTATTTCGTCGACGAGAAGGATGCGCAGGCGCCCGTGAAACGCTTTCATTACGGCATCGGCATGAGTTCGTACGTGCTGGCGCGGCGCAAGGCTTGCCTGCTCGATGCCAGCAGCTATGCGGCGCTGGTGGCCAGCGGCGAGATGGACGAGCCGCTGGGCAATGTCGGCATCGCCAGCTGGATGGGCGCGCCCATGCTGCTGGGCGAGCGCAAATATGGCGTGATCATTGTGCAAAGCTACGACGAATCCGTCGTGTATGGCCAGGCGGAACTGGATGTGCTGGCCTTCATGGCCAGCCACGTGGCCGTGGCGATGGCCCGCATCCAGGCCGACAGCGCCATGCGCCAGGCCAAGGAAGCGCTGGAAGAACAGAACGCGGCCCTGAACAGCGCCCTGAGCGCCTTGCAGGAAGCGCAGTCGGAACTGGTGCGCCAGGAAAAGCTGGCATCGCTGGGGCGCCTGGTGGCGGGCGTGGCGCATGAAATCAATACGCCGTTGGGTATTTGCGTGACGGCCACCAGCCACCTGGTGCAGGAATTGAAACTCACGCGCGAAGACCTGGAAGGCGGCCAGCTCGATGAAGACGGCTTGCGGCAATTCTTCGACATCATCGACCAGACCCTGCGCATCATGACGACGAACACGCAGCGCGCCGCGGCGCTGGTGCGCAGCTTCAAGCAGGTGGCCGTGGACCAGTCGTCGGACGAATTGCGCAGCTTTAACTTGCGCAAATACCTCGATGAAGTCCTGCTGTCCCTGCAGCCCAAGCTCAAGGGCAAGCCGGTCAAAGTGGAGATCGACTGCGCGCCCGAGGTGCAGCTGCGCAGCTATCCGGGCGCCGTCTCGCAGATCGTCACGAACATGGTGGTCAATTCACTGGTGCACGGCTTTGCGGAAGGCGAACCGGGCAAGATCAAGCTGTCCGCCCGAACGGCGGGTGACATGCTGGAACTCGATTATAGCGACGACGGCATGGGCATGGACAGCGCCACCCTGGCACAGCTGTTCGATCCCTTCTTCACGACGAAGCGCGGTTCCGGCGGCAGCGGCCTCGGTGCGCATATCCTGTACAACCTGGTGACGGGACCGCTGGGAGGGACGGTGAAGGTGGTCAGTGCGCCAGGCATGGGATTGCATTACAAGATACGCTTCCCTCTCGGTTTCAATGATGTGTCCTTGAAAACCTGAAAACGGCGGGCCGGAGACGCGGGCCTGAGAAAATGCCGATGGCGGCGTTGCAGCTCCTTGCCGTACATGCGTACTGTCTGCGTCGCTGCGCCTTGCCCTCGACATTTTTCAGGCCCGCTTGGCCCGGAGTGCCCGTGTTGGGAGCTTGGGCCGAAGCGTGTTTTGCCGGGGTGCGTATCGCCCGGGGGCACTTGGCTCTGACCTGCTAATCCGGGAAACGTTGATTCAGCGCCAGTGCCTCATCGAGATTCGCAATCAACAACTCCACATACTGCGGATCGAGGTGGCTGCCGCTCACTTCGCGCAGGTAGCTGACCACGCGCTCCAGGGGCCAGGCGTCCTTGTAGCAGCGCTTGTGCATGAGGGCGTCGAAGACGTCGGCGACGGCGGCGATGCGTGCGTATTTGTGGATGTTTTCGCCGACCAGGCCTTGCGGGTAGCCGCTGCCGTCGAATTTTTCATGGTGCTGGTGGGCGATCACGGCCGCTGCCTTCAGGAGCGGGCGCTGCGAGCCGTCGAGGATGGACATGCCTACCGTCGGATGCTGCTTCATGATTTCCCATTCGGCCGCATCGAGCTTGCCCGGTTTGAGCAGCACGGCGTCGGGGGTGGAGATCTTGCCGATGTCGTGCATGGGCGCCGCGTGGCGCAGCACCATGGTTTCCTCTTCCGACATGCCGGACGCCTGCGCCAGCAGCTGGCACACTTCGGCCATGCGGCGCACGTGGTTGCCGCCTTCGTGCGAGCGCGATTCGACCACGTCGCCCAGGCGCAAGATCAGCTCGGCCTGGGTATCGGTGATTTCCTGCGTCAGCAGGATGTTGTCGAAGGCGATGGCCACGCCGGAGCAGAATACTTCCAGCAATTGCGCGTCGAGATCGGAGATTTCTTCCACACCTTTGAGTACCAGCAAGGACGCCTTGCCGCTGCTGTTCGGGAAATAGCCGACATAGGTGTCGCCATGCAGGCGCGAAATCTTGTTGCTCTTGGCATCGTCCAGCTGCGACAGCAGGGACGGGCTGAGGATGCCGCCATCGGCTTCATGGTCGCCGATCTGCGCGAGGATTTCATAGTCTTGCTCGCCCGTGATGGCGCTGGCGCCGCGCAGGCGCAGCAGCATGCTCGTTTCCAGGCGCAGCAGGGCGACGACTTGCTGCAGCAGGCCGCTGGCGAAGTCGCGCAGGTTGCGCTGCTTGAAGATGTGCGCCGAGGCGGCGATGACGCGCTCGAGTCCTTCGCGGTAATGGAGCTGGGCCTGGCGCGCTTCTTCCACCTTCATGATGTCGCGGTAGGCGCGCAGGGCGGCAAAGGTGGTGGTGAACAGCTTGGTGCGGTCCAGTTCCGTCTTTTCCTTGTAGTCGTTGATGTCGTAGTTGACGATCACCCGTTCTTCCGGCGCCTGTCCCGGCTGTCCCGTGCGCAGCACGATGCGCGTAAACTGGTTGCCCAGGTCTTCGCGCATCCAGCGCGCCACTTCCAGGCCGCTGTCTTCGCGTTCCATCACCACGTCGAGGAAGACGAGCGCGATGCCTTCTTCGCGCGCCAGCACCTGCTTGGCTTCGGCGCCGCTGTACGCGTGCACGAAGCTCAGCGCGCGGCCTTCGAGGCGGAAACGGCTCAGCGTCAGTTTGGTGATGTCGTGGATGTCGGGTTCATCATCGACGAGCAGGACTTTCCAGGGAGGTAACTTGGGCGTTGCTGAAGACAAAAATGACATAAGGGCAAGTTCCGCTAAAAGGCATAACTGACGCAATGCTGAGACGCCCGCGCCAGGAATTCCTGTGCGCCATGACCGGCGTTGCGCGTTTTTCGGGCGCATTTTGTCGATTGTAGACTGACAGCTAAGTATTAACAATAAGCAAGAACAATTGACTAAAATCATGCAACACACGTGCTAAAAAAGCACTTTAAATCCGTGCTGCCGACACTATCTATACTTTATCGCTTAGGCAACTATATGTTCAAGACAATACTTTGTTTTAATTAATATTGCTAATGAATCTGCAAAAAAGTGGCGGCCGGTCTTGTCAGAGTTGCCGTAGGAAAAGGTAACAAGGTATGAATTTCGCTTTGAACGGCGGCGCATGGGGGTATAGTGAATCGGATAAAAAGTGGCTCATGCGCCACCCATATTTTTCCTGAAAGGATTACATCATGAAAAAGAAGACAACGCGCGCCCTGATCGCCGGCCTGGCCTTGCTGGCCAGCAGCGCGGCCTGGGCAGGAACCGAAGTGCATTTCAGCAAACCGGATCAATTCACGGATGTGCCGTTCGACCCGCACGAACGGGAAGACGTACTGAAGGAGCTGACCCGGCATTTCGAGAAGCTGGGTACGGCGCTGCCGCCCGGGCGGACCTTGAAAATCGACGTCACGGATGTGGACCTGGCGGGACGTGAAAATCCTTCCCTGCGTGCCGGCCATGATATCCGCGTCATGAATGGCCGGGTCGACTGGCCGCGCATGCGCCTGCAGTATGTGCTGGAACAGGATGGCAAGGTCATCAGCAGCGGCAATGCGGCCCTGTCCGATATGTCATACCTGAGCCGCATCAATCCTTACTTCAGCAATGAAAAGTTGCGCTATGAAAAGCTGATGATCGATGACTGGTTTTCCGATACCTTTGGCGTCAAGGTGAAGCGCCACGCGCGCAAGTAGTGAGCAAGTAGTAAATCAGCGCAGGTAAGCGCCTTCGATGCGCGCCAGCTCGCCGTTCTGCCGCATGGCGAGCAGGGCGGCATTCATCCTCTCGATGAAATCGGCCTTGTAGGCGGGCGTGTTGCGGGCGCTGTAGGCGATGTAGGTGGCTTCGGATGACAATTCCAGCACTTCGCGCAATTGAAAGCCGTAGCCGGCCAGTTCGTCTTGAAGCTGGCGCGCCGTGTGGCGTGCCGCGCCGCGGTCGCTGGCGTAGCAATCGATGCGCCGCAGGGCCAGTTTCTTCAGGTTCGCTTCATTCCCCTTGGCCGCTTCCAGGCGCAGCAGCCCCTGGCGGGCTGGCGCCATCAACTTTTCCGACAGCAAAAAACCCGTGTTGACGCCAATGGTCAGACCCGCAAAGTCGGTCGGGAAGTGCGTGCGCGGCGTGCGCATGACGGCGTCATGGCAAAACAGCACCACCGATTCGCGGTGCAGCACGGCCGAATATGGTTGCACGTACGAGCGTTCCGTCTTGCGTCCGGGCGGAAACAGGCCGAAAACCTGGCCTTTTTCCAGCGCGTCGAGCCCCCGTTTCCAGGGGCGCGGCTGCAATTCCAGCCGGTAGCCGGGCATCGTGCCCGCCGCCTGGCGCAGGATGTCGATATACATGCCCTTGAAGACACCGTTTTCCACATAGCTGTACGGCGCGTAGTCATCGTCGCCGTACAGCGTGACGGTTTGCGGCGCGGCCAGGGCGCATGGCAAGACGCCCAGCAACGCCAGGGCCAGGCACAGTCTTGCCGTTATTGCTGATTGCATGCCGCTCCAGAATTAATTATCTTCCTGGCAAGGATACAGCATGGCGGCATCGAGCTGCTGTCAATCGATCCAGTTCACCTGCGGGAACTTGCTGCCGAACTCTTCCGGCATGGGCACGACCTGGCTGCGCTTGTAGTTGAAGAAGACAAAGCCGGACTTGGCCATCGCGATCAGGGTGTTGTCGCGCGGGCGCGTGATGCGGAAGGTGATGTCGCCGCCATACTTGTTGAAATCCATGACGCCCACTTCGAACAGCAGCTGGTCGCGCGCATGGGCTTCGGCGCGGTAGGTGGTGGCCAGGTCGGTGACGATGATGCCGGTGCCGTCCGCTTCGATGTCGCGCACGCCATATTCGAACAGGAAGCGGGCGCGCGCCTCGGAAATCATGGAAATCATGGAATCGTTGCCGAGATGGTTGCCGGCATTGATGTCCGTCGTGCGTACCGTCAGTTGCGAGGAATAGCAGTACTGGTCTTCGGGAAATTCAAGTTTCAAACGGGCCATGGTGTTCTCTTGGGCTGGTGCGCAGGGCGCGGCGGAAAAACCAATTTTAGCCGGTTCCCCGCGCCCCGTCGAAAAACGCGGCCTCAGGCGTGCGTCGCCATGACTGCTTGCACATGCTCATTGGCCCACCTCATTGGCCCACCTTATTGGCCCATCTTTTTGCGTACGCTTATTTGCGTACAATCTTGTACACCTTGCCCGTGCCGCTCAGCATGTACAGCTCGTTTTGCGCATCCTGGCCGAACGACAGGATGTTGCCCACATTCGTGATGCCCCAGTCTTTTACGGCCGATGCGGTGCCATTGCTGTAGCTGAAACTCTTCAGCCAGGCGCTGCAGTAATCCGAATACAGGTATTGCCCCGCCAGCTCCGGCAAGGCCGCTCCCCGGTACACATAGCCGCCCGTGATTGAGCAGCCGTTGGCCGTATCGTTGTTGTACGTGATGGCGGGTAGAACCAGCCCCGCCTGGTTGCAACTGGTGCTGTTGTAGCACTGCGTGCCCTCCATGATGTTCCAGCCATAGTTGTTGCCCGCCTGGCCCACGGGACGCACGTCGACTTCTTCCAGATTGGCCTGGCCCACATCGGCGATATACAGTAGCTGGGCTGGCACGTCGAAGGCGTAGCGCCACGGGTTGCGCAAGCCGTAGGCCCAGATTTCAGGGCGCCCGCCTGCCGTGGCAAACGGGTTGCCGGGCGGAATGGCGTACGGCTGGGCCACCGTGCTGGCGTTGACGTCCAGGCGCAGCAGCTTGCCCAGCAGGACATTCGTGTTTTGCGCATTGCGGGCCGGGTCGCCCGCGCCGCCGCCGTCGCCCGTGCCCGCATACAGATAGCCATCCGGCCCAAAGCTGAGCAGGCCGCCATAATGGTTGCTGAACGTGGGGTGGGGAATAGTCAGGATGGTCAGCGCCGACAGGGGATCGGCCATGTTGGCGTTGCCGGCCGACACCTGCCGGCGCTCGATGACGATATCGCCGGCCAGGTTGGTGTAATACAGGAAGAAATAGCCATTGCTGGCGTATTGCGGATGGAAGGCCATCGACAGCAAACCCCGCTCGCCGCTGGTGGTGGTGAGCGTACTGATGTCGAGGAAGGGCGTGGCCAGCAGAGTGCCGTTCTGCACCACGCGGATGCGGCCGGCCCGTTCGAGGATGAACAAACGGCTGTCGCCGGGCGGCGCCGTAAGGAAGATGGGCACGCTCAAGCCGCTGGCCACCTCCTGCAGGCCCAGGGTCAGCGGCGTGGCCGCCGCATACAGGACGCTGGCGCTGGCCGTCGCCCCCGCATTGACTTGCACCTGCTGCGTGACGGGCGTGGGCGCCAGCGGTCCCGTGCCTTGTGTCACGCTGGCGGCGTTGAGCGTATAGGCGCCGGGCGCCAGATCCGTGAGCGTGGCGCTCGCCGTCAATGTCTTGCTGTAGGACGCAGGTCCCGTCACCGTGACGGCGCCCGCCACGCCGGCCGGCAAGCCGCCGATGCTGACCGTCAGGCTGCCGGTGGTGGGGCCAGGCGCAGGGTCGTCATCGTCGCCGCCGCCACAGGCGGCCAGCAGGGCCAAACAGCATGCCAGCAGCAGGGCCAGCCAGGGCCGGGGAAAGCGGGAAAGGATATGGCGCATGTCGGTCTCCTGCGGGAACGGCGCAACGGCGGCTCAATCGGGGAGCCTGTGCCAAGAATGCGCGTCTTTGTGCCTGTAGGTTTGCGTTGGCGCAAACGTGCGGCGCCATCGGACAAATGCGCCGCGTTTTCAGACAAGCGCGTGGCCAGCCGCGCCATCGCGCCTGCCGGCGCCCGATAATGGCGCATCTGAAACCGAGCAGGAATGACACACATGAAAACCAAAGCCGCGATTGCCTGGAAGGCGGGCGCCCCGCTGACCATCGAAGAAGTCGACCTGGCCGGCCCGCGCGCCGGCGAAGTGCTGGTCGAACTGAAAGCCACGGGCATTTGCCATACCGATTACTACACCTTGTCCGGCGCCGATCCGGAAGGCATCTTCCCTGCCATCCTCGGCCATGAAGGCGCCGGCGTCGTCGTCGACGTGGGCCCGGGCGTGACGACCCTGAAAAAGGACGACCACGTCATCCCGCTGTACACGCCGGAATGCCGCCAGTGCAAGTTCTGCCTGTCGCAAAAGACGAATCTGTGCCAGGCCATCCGTTCCACGCAGGGCCGCGGTCTGATGCCGGACGCCACCAGCCGCTTCTCGCTCAATGGCCAGCCGCTGTTCCACTACATGGGCACGTCCACGTTCTCGAACTACATCGTCGTGCCGGAAATCGCTCTCGCAAAGATCCGTTCCGACGCGCCATTCGACAAGGTGTGCTACATCGGCTGCGGCGTGACGACGGGCGTGGGCGCCGTCCTGTTCTCGGCCAAGGTGGAAGCGGGCGCCAACGTGGCCGTGTTCGGCCTGGGCGGCATCGGCCTGAACGTGATCCAGGCGGCGAAAATGGTCGGCGCCGACAAGATCATCGGTATCGACATCAACCCGGCGCGCCAGGCCATCGCGCGCAAGTTCGGCATGACGCATTTCATCAACCCGAACGAAGTGGAAAACGTCGTCGACGCCATCGTGCAGCTGACGGATGGCGGCGCCGATTATTCGTTCGAATGCGTGGGCAACACGACCTTGATGCGCCAGGCGCTCGAGTGCACGCACAAGGGCTGGGGAAAATCGTTCATCATCGGTGTCGCGGCGGCGGGCCAGGAAATTTCCACCCGTCCATTCCAGCTGGTGACGGGGCGCGAATGGCGCGGTTCGGCCTTCGGTGGCGCGCGGGGACGCACGGACGTGCCGAAAATCGTCGACTGGTATATGGAAGGCAAGCTCAATATCGACGACCTGATCACGCACCGCTTGCCGCTCGAACGCATCAATGAGGGCTTCGACCTGATGAAGAGCGGCGAATCGATCCGTTCCGTCGTGTTGTATTAATTTTATCGGACTGTACTCATTGCGCAACACATGACGGACGGGGTAGGGCGGCACGCTGTACTTCGCTGCCTGCCCCTGCTAGTGTGAAGACATCCGCCTTGCTTTGGGAGCCGTCCATGTTTGCCACTGCCTATCTCGCGACCTTGCGCCGCATGCTGCCCGTCTTCCTCGGCGCGGCCCTGTCTTCCCTGCTGGCCTTGTGGTGGAGCAATGCCGCCAGCCTTGCCACGCCCGCCATCTGGCTGGCGCTGCTGGCGACGTATCTGCTGTGCGCACTCCTGTTTACGCCGCTGGCCCTGCAGAGCCGCCAGCTGGCCACGCGCCACGTGCGTCACGGCAAGCCGCGCTGACCTCCTAGCGCGCCGTGCTGGAAAAGCGCTCGCGATAGTCGCGCGGCGTGATGGCGAGTTTCTTTTGGAATAGGCGGCGCAGCCTGTCCTCGCTATGCAAGCCCGCCTGCACGGCCACCTGTTTTAAGGAAGATACATTGTCTTCCAGCAAACGGCGCGCCACTTCGAAGCGGGCCGTGTCGATGAATTCCGTGGGGCTGGTCCCCGTTTCGCGCTGGAACACGCGCGTAAAATTGCGTTCGCTCATGGCCAGCCTGGCCGCCAGCAGCGGCACGGTGAGTTCTTCGGCAAGATGCTCCATGATCCAGCCCTGCAACTGGCGGATGGTCGGATGCGTTGTCATCTGGCTCGACAGGTGCACGGAAAACTGCGACTGGCCGCCGGGCCGCTTCAAATACACGACCAGGTCGCGCGCCACTTCCAGCGCGATATCGCGGCTGAAATCGTCTTCCACCAGGGCCAGCGCCAAATCGATGCCGGCCGTCACGCCGGCCGACGTCCAGAATTTCCCTTCCCGCACGAAAATCGCATCGGCATTGACCTGTATCAATGGATAGCGCTGGCGCAGGCTGTCCACGGCGCTCCAGTGCGTGGCGGCGCTTTTGCCGTCGAGCACACCGGCTTCGGCCAGGAAAAAGCAGCCCGTACACAGGGCCGCCAGGGTATCGATGCGCGGCGCAGCCTCGGCCACCCAGGCGGCGAGCGCGGGGATGTCCTGCAAGACTTGCTCGACGTGATGGCAGCCGACGATGACGGCCAGGTCGGGCAGGCGGCTGGCGTCGAGTGCCTTGCTCGCGTGCAGCGACATCAGCGTGTCCGATTCGACCGGGCCGATGGCCGTCGAGGCGATGCGCACGTCGTAGCCGCCGGGCAGCTTGCGCAGGCGCAGATGGGTGTTGGCGTAGTCAAACACCTTCATGGCGCCGATGGCTTCGAGCGCCTTGAAGCCGGGATAGACGATGATGTCGACTGTGCGCAGGGGAAATTCTTTGGGGCTTTGCTTGATCATGCGATATGCGCGAGGGGGATAAATACTGCCATAATGCAACAACAGCGATGGCGTAGGTTAGCATGAAATAATCGGCGCGCCCGCTGGCTCCCCACCGATCGGATTCCTGAATATCGTGCGCTTACTCCACTTTTTTGCCGCCCTGACATTGCTGCTGGGCTCATCCCTTGCCCACGCGGCCACGCTCAACTTCAATGGCGGCGCCGTCAGCGGCTGCAGCTTGAGCCAGGACGGTTTGCAATACACGTGCGCCTCGCTGGCGCTCGGTTCTACCGACGTCATCGTCATCGGCAGCGCGTATGGTGTGACAGTCAACAGTTCCTTGTCGATGAGCTACAACCAGGGCTTGACGATGAGCGGCAATGCCGCGCTGACGGTCAAGGGCAATCTCGACATCAAGGACATCAATCCGCCGAACCTGAAGGTGACGGGTGGAAACCTGACAGCCGAGGGCGGCACTTTCTTCCTGGGTGCGCAGGAACAGACGATTACGGCGAATATCTCCGCCACGGCCATCAAGATGGGCTCGAACAACGTCACGGTGACGGGCAGGATCAGCGCCAAGGGCCCGGTGGAAATCGCCTCGGGTTCGGTCATCAACGGGCCCATCAGCGGCACCATCGTCAATATCCTGGCCGCCAATACCCGCATCCAGGGCGATATCACGGCAACCACTTCGCTGACCATCGGTTCCGGCAGCCAGGTGACGGGTAACCTGAAATCGCCGGCGATCGACTTGAAAGCGTCCGGCCTGCTCGTCACGGGCGACGTGGAAGCCAGCAATTCCTTGTCGATCGCCTCGGGCAATGGCATCAAGGGCAATGTGGACGCTGGCGAGGTAACGCTCGACTCGTCCAACGCCTATATCACGGGCAACGCCAAGGTCGACCACATCACTCTGGGCTGGCAGGGCCGGGTGCAGCAAACCATCACCTGCAAAACCTATATACCGTCCAATCCGTGCAGCTGCGTGACGAACAACAGCGGCTGGGCTTTCAATGAACCGATGGGTCCGAAGTGCGGGCCGGGTACGCAGGCGGGGCCCCACCATTTCCAGATCGAGCATCCGGGCAATGCCCTGACATGCGCGCCGCAGACGGTGACGGTGACGGCATGCGCGGATGCCGCCTGCAGCGCCAAGTACACGAACGGCGTGAATGTCAATGTCAGCCCTGGCGGCACGGCGACGCAGATAGGCAACACCGGCGTGGCGACGGCCAGCGTGCGCCAGTACACGGCCGGCACGGCCACCCTGAGCCTGACGAGCGTGCCCGGTACCACGGGCGCGCTCGTATGCAAACGTGCTTCGGACAACAGCAGCAGCTGCGACATGAGCTTTGCGGCGACAGGCTTGACGGTCACTCCCGTCAATCATGTTTCTGCCAAGCTGCAATCGTTCAGTATCAGCGCCGTGCAGGCGCCCCCCAGTTCGACCCCGCAGGCTTGCGTGCCCCTGTTCAAAAGTACCAGCAAGAACCTGAACCTCGCTTGTAGCTATGGCAATCCCGCCAGCGGCACCCTGCCTGTTTTCGTGCAGGGAACCGGGGCGTTCGTGCCACTGGCATCGAACAGCACCAGCGCCTGCGGCACGGCGGGCGCGAACGTCAACCTGGCGTTCAACGACCAGGGCGTCGCCACCGCCATCATGTCGTATGCGGACGTGGGACAGCTGAATTTGAAGGCCACCTATACGGGGTCGGCCACAACCGGCGACGCCGGCTTGAGCATGACGGGCAGTGGCAAGGTTACCGTCGTGCCGGCCTCGTTCAGCGTCGTTGCCATCACCAACCCCCAGCGCGCGGGTGCGCCTGTGGCGGTCAGCATGAGTGTGCTCAATAGTGTGGGCGCCGTGACGCCGAACTTCGGCAATGAAAAGCCGGCGGAGACGGTGCTGCCTTCGCTGTCCAGCCTGGTTAAGCCGACGACCAGCGAGATCGCCGCGCCGGACACACCAGCCAAGCCGGCCATGCAGGGTGGCGTGGTCTTTACGAATGGCAGCGTTGTCAGCAGCGACATGAACTGGCCGGAAGTGGGAACGATCACCATCGCCTTCAATCTGGCCAACCCCAACGGCTACCTGGATGCCAACCTTGCTGTGCCGGCCTTGCCCAAGGCTTCGGGCGTGAGCGGGGAGGTGCAGTTTATCCCGCACCACTTCATTACGGAACTGGTGAAAACCGGCGCTCCCGCCGGCATCGCCACGCCGTGCGCCGCACCGCTCACCTGCGCCAACGACGGGGAAAAAGGCCGCTACGCTTACTCGGGGCAGGCGATAGGCATGCGCGTGACGGCGCGCGCCTTGGGCGGGATGCCGACCAAAAACTATGACGACCGCGTCCCGAGCGTCCTGGCGCCCGTGCTGCTCGAAGGCCTCGATGCAGCCACGGGCACGATTTCCTTTCCGCCGAGTACCCCCGATGGCAGCAGCCGGCTTACCGATGGCAAGAAGGCGCAGACCACCATCACCGGCGTGGCGCCCGCGAAATTCACCCTCGGCGTTGCCCTGCCCATGGTCGCCTACCGTTTTCCGGGCAAGGCCGGCGTGCCGCTGAAGGTGGCGCCTACCGACGTGCGCTTGCGCGCCAGCAGCACCTATCCCGGCGGCGCCATCGTCAGCTCAAGCTCGCCATTGATACAGAACGAGGCACGGATGACCGTGCTGTCGGGGCAATGGATGGTGCCCCACGGCTATGGCTCCGAATTGCTGCCAGTCAGGCTGGCCGTGCAAGTCCAGTACTGGAATGGGACGAAGTGGGTCACGAATCTGCTTGACAACGTCAGTGCCTTGAACAAGTCGGACGTGTTGTTTGTCAATTGCAAGAAAACGCTGGACTGCGGCAAGCTGGCCGTTGATGACCGGATATACACCGTCACGCAAGGCGCACTGCCGCAAACCAATCTCCTGACCTTGCTGGCGCCCGGCGCCGGCAAGGCCGGCAGCGTGGATGTTTCCGTGGGCAGCCATCCCTACCTGGCCAGCACCGTCGGCACCGTCGTCTTCGGCGTCTTCAAATCGGGACCCGTGATTTACCTGCGCGAGATGTATTGAGCCTGGACCAAGGGCGGGGGCAGAAAAGAGGAAAAACCAGTAACATGCCTGGCTGTGGCATTCCCCCCAACCTCAGACTGGAGTTTTCTATGAGCACAACTTCGCAGTGGATCGATATCGCCGGCCCGGACGGCAGCTTCCAGGCTTACCTGGCCGTGCCGCACGTGGGCAAGGGTCCCGCCATCATCCTGTTGCAGGAAATTTTCGGCGTCAACGAGCACATCCGCGCCGTGGCCGACCAGTATGCGGCCGATGGCTACGTGGTGCTGGTGCCGGACCTGTTCTGGCGCGCCGGCGCGCACATCGAGCTGGGCTATGACGCGGACGGCTGGAAGCGCGCCGTCGAGCTGATGCAGGCCACCGACAATCCGCAGGCCGACGCCGATATCGCCGCCACCGTCGCTGTCCTGCGCGCGCGCCCGGAAGTGACGGGCAAGCTGGCCTCGGTCGGCTACTGCTTCGGCGGCCGGCTGTCGTATCAGGCGGCCGCGGCCGGTCTCGTTGATGCGGCCATCGCCTATTACGGCGGCGGCATCCAGAACAAGCTGGACCTGGCCGACCGGATCAAGGTGCCGCTGCTCATGCATTTCGGCGGCCAGGATAGCCATATTCCGCCGGAAGCCGTGCAAAAGATCGCCGAGCGCTTCGAAGACCGCCAAGACGTGGAAATCCATATCTACCCAGGCGCCGAGCACGGTTTCAACTGCACCCACCGCGACAGCTACCAGCAGCGTTCCGCCGCCCAGGCGCATGGCAATTCCCTGATTTTCTTGGCGGAAAATCTGTAAGACTGCCTTGCCAGACTGGCCAGCCGTTATTTTCCGCCCAGCAGCAAAGCGGCATGGGCGCTAAAATAGCGGCTGTGCCGGGCAACTCCGGCCGGCCGGGCGCGGCGCCCGGCAAACCTGGATGAGGAACCGAATTAAAGATGGCCCAAGTAATTGTTTCTGTAACATTGGCGGCAAGCGCCGAACGAGTGTGGGATTTTATCGGCGGCTTCCAGTCGCTGGCTGAATGGTCGAGCTCGATCAAGACCAGCCTGTCCGAGCACGGCGGCCGCGTGCGCCGCCTGAAAACCACGGACGGCGCCATCATCGCCGAACGCCTGCAAAGCTACAGCGAAGCGGACAAGAGCTACAGCTACACCATCGTTTCGGGCCCGATCCCCGTCAAGAACTACCGTTCCACCCTGCGCGTCACGGGCGAGCCGGGCGCGAACGAGTGCGTGGCCGAATGGTCGAGCGAATTCGACGCGGCCGAAGGCGTGGAAGAGGTCATGGTCGGCGCGTTTCAGCATCTGTATGAAACGGCGTTCGTCGACCTGAAACGCATCATGGCAATCTGAACGCTCGTAGGTCGGATTAGCGGCAACGCCGCGTAATCCGACACCACCACCGGCGCCAACAATGTTGTCGGATTACACGGGGCGATGCCCCGCTAATCGACCTACGCTTGAGGTTACCGTTTCACCTTCCCAAACGCCTCGCCCTTGTTCCATACCGGCAAATTCTTGTCGTTCGCCACTTCATAGCCGAGGTTCAGGGTGAACTGCGCCTGCTGCACCATGCCCGACAAGTCCCACGACGGGTTGTACTCATCGGTGACCTGGTGGTAGTCCTTTTTAAAGGCGACCAGGCGCTCGCCCGACGCTTTCGGCTCCTGGACGAAGTCGAACGAGCCGTCGCCGGAAAACACGGCCGAACCCACGTTGAAGGCGGGTACGCCAGCCTTGGCAAACGCAAAATGGTCGGCCCGGTAAAACGCGCCGGACAGGTCCGGGATCGTCGGTGCCAGACGCAGGCCCATGCGCTTGGCGACCTTGGCGGCGCTCGCGTACAGGCTGCTGCGCTCGGCGCCGGCCACGCCGATGTCGTGCGTCTTGCCGACAAAATTCATGCTGTCGAGGTTCAGGTCGGCGGCTGTCTTGGCCAGCGGCCACAGGGGCGCGCGCGTGTAGGCCGTGCTGCCCAGCATGCCCGTTTCTTCGCCTGCCGGCCACAGGAAGATCTGCGTGCGGCGCGCCGGCTGTTTCACGGCCACTTGCGCCATGGCCAGCAAGGCGGCCGCGCCCGACGCATTGTCGATGGCGCCGTTGTAGATATGGTCGCTTTGCCCGGCGCGTTGGCTGCCTTCGTCATCCTTGCCCAGGTGGTCCCAGTGGGCCGAGTAGATGACGGCCTCGTCCTTCAATTTCGGATCCGTGCCCGGCACGATGCCGGCCACGTTGAATTGCTCGATGCTGCGTACCTGGCTGTCGAGTTGCACCTTGACCGTGGCGTTCAGGGCCACGGGGCGGAACGCGCGCGTTTCCGCCTGCGCGCGCAAGGCGTCCAGGTCCTGTCCGCCGGCCTGGAACAGCGTGCGCGCCATGTCTTCCTGCAGCCAGCCTTCCATCGCATTGCCCGCACCGGCCAGGTTGAAGCGTTCATGGCCGAAACCGTTGGCCGGCACCGACCACGGATACGAAGCCGACGCGGTCGTGTGGATCAGCAGCACGCCGGCGGCGCCCTGGCGCAGCGCTTCCTCGTACTTGTAGACCCAGCGGCCGTAATAGGTCAGCGACTTGCCGGCAAAGCGCTGCGGTTCGGCGCTTGTGGGCTGCGGGTCGTTGACCATCATGATGACGAGTTTTCCTTTTACATCAACGCCCTTGAAATCGTCCCAGTTTTCTTCTGGCGCGCGGATGCCGTAGCCGGCGAACACGACGGGCGCATCGAACGCCACTGTCTGCTGGCCATTTGCCGCGCCAAAGACGATGTCCTTGCCGAAGGCGGGCGACAAGGTCTTGCCGCCCGCGCTGAACGTGACTTTGCTCGATGGCAAGGCCTTGCTGCCGACGATGGTCAGCGCCTGGCGGTACGTGCCATCCTTCAACGGTTGCAGGCCGGCTACGGCCGCCTGCGTTTCCAGGTAGCGCACGGCCAGGTCGCCGCCGCGCTGGCCCGTGCCGCGTCCTTCCAGTAAATCGTCGGCCAGGAAGGACAGGTGGGCGCGCAGGGGCGCTTCGGCCACGAGCGGTTGGGCGAGGGCGGCCGTGCTGAACAGGCTGGCGGCGAGGACGAAGGGAAAGCGCATGACGACTCCAAAAGTGAATACGGGAAAGCAAAGCAGCGACAATCTTACTCTACCGCAATGCCCTGGCGTAGCGCGCGTCGCGCGCGGGCCGATTGCGGCCACAATGGCTGCTGGTCCACCGACAAGGAGCGTTCCATGACTGCCACTGACTTGCAATCGAGCAATACGCTGCGTACCGCCGACGGTACCCTGATCCACTACAAGGACTGGGGCAGCGGCCCGCCCGTCGTCTTCAGCCACGGCTGGCCATTGTCGTCCGACGCGTGGGAAGACCAGATGTTTTATCTGGCCTCGCGCGGCTACCGCGTCATCGCGCACGACCGGCGCGGCCATGGCCGCTCGAGCCAGCCGTTCGACGGCAACGACATGGATACCTATGCCGACGATCTGGCCGCCCTGATCGACGCGCTGGATTTGACCGGCGCCACCCTCGTCGGCCACTCGACGGGCGGCGGCGAAGTGGCGCGCTACATCGGCCGCCATGGCACCGGGCGCCTGGCCGGCGCCGTGCTCGTGGGCGCCGTGCCGCCGCTGATGCTGCAAACCACGGAAAACCCGCTGGGCTTGCCCCTGTCCACATTTGACGCCATCCGCGCCGGCGTGCAGGCCGACCGCAGCCAGTTTTTCCAGGATTTGAGCGAGGCATTCTATGGCTACAACCGGCCCGATGCGAAGCCGTCGCAGGGCGTGCGCGACGATTTCTGGCGGCAAGGCATGCAGGCGGGCATGCCGGCATCCTACCTGTGCATCAAGCAATTTTCCGAGACGGATTTTACGGCTGACCTGGCCAAATTCGACGTGCCGACCCTGGTGATCCATGGCGACGACGACCAGATCGTGCCGATTGCCGCCTCGGCGCGGCGCACTGCCGAACTCATCATCGGCAGCAAGCTGCTCGTGTATGCGGGCGCGCCGCACGGCCTGGCGACGACGCACAAGGACCGGCTGAACGAGGACTTGCTGGAATTTTTGCGCCACTCGGTCGATGCGGCAAGCAATATCGAGGCGCATCTGTAAAGTAGTCGAATCTATTGCAAAACATATAATATTGCTTGGTTTTTGCACCAATTGCGTGCGGATCGCCGATTTTTCTGCGTTTTAGACTGCAAAAAATGGCGTTCTGCCGCCCCGTTCCACCCGGTAAGGTCCAGTAAAGAGTAAACTAGCGGATACACTCTTTCGCATTGGGCGATTCGAGCGAACTTGTGAGTGATTTCATGTCTGATACACCAATTTCCTTATTTTCCGACCTTAACCTGAGCGAGCCGCTGATTCGCGCGCTCAAGGATGTCGGTTACGAAACACCGTCGCCTATCCAGGCGGCCACGATTCCATTATTGCTCGCGAACCGCGACGTGCTGGGACAGGCGCAAACGGGCACGGGTAAAACCGCCGCCTTCGCCTTGCCGATCCTGTCGCGCATCGATCTGAAACAAAGCTCACCCCAAGCCCTGGTCCTGGCACCGACGCGCGAACTGGCCATCCAGGTCGCCGAAGCGTTCCAGGTGTACGCCGCCCACATCCCCGGCTTCCACGTGCTGCCGATCTACGGCGGCCAAAGCTACGGCCCGCAGCTGTCGGCCCTGCGCCGCGGCGTGCACGTCATCGTCGGCACCCCAGGCCGCGTCATCGATCACCTGGACAAGGGTTCGCTCGACCTGTCCAAGCTGAAAACCCTGGTGCTTGACGAAGCCGATGAAATGCTGCGCATGGGCTTTATCGACGACGTCGAACGTATCTTGAAAGAAACCCCGGAAGGCCATCAAACGGCGTTGTTCTCGGCCACCATGCCTTCCGTCATCAAGCGCATCGCCACGACCTATCTGGTGAACCCGGCCGAAGTGACGGTCGCCGCCAAGACGGGCACGGCCGACAACATCCGCCAGCGCTACTGGCTCGTGTCGGGCATGCACAAGCTCGACGCGTTGACCCGCATCCTGGAAGCGGAAGCGTTTGACGGCATGATCATCTTCGCCCGCACCAAGCTGGGCACGGAAGAGCTGGCCGGCAAGCTGCAAGCCCGTGGCTTCTCGGCTGCCGCCATCAATGGCGATATCCAGCAAGCCCAGCGCGAGCGCACGATCCAGCAGTTGAAAGACGGCAAGATCGACATCCTCGTGGCAACCGACGTGGCCGCCCGCGGCCTGGACGTCGAGCGCATCAGCCACGTCGTCAACTACGACGTGCCCCACGATCCGGAAAGCTATACCCACCGCATCGGCCGTACGGGCCGCGCCGGCCGCAGCGGCGAAGCGATTTTGTTCATCACCCCGCGTGAAAAGAACTTGTTGAAAGCCATCGAACGCTCGACCCGCCAGCCGATCGGCATGCTGGAACTGCCAACGATCCAGGCCGTCAACGACGTGCGTATCGCCAAGTTCAAGGAGCAAATCAGCGAAACCCTGGCCCTGGGCGAACTGGAACAGTTCCAATCGCTGATCGAAGATTTCGAACGCGAGCAAAACATTCCCGCCATTGAAATCGCCGCTGCCCTGGCGAAGATGGCGCGTGGCAATACGCCGCTGCTGCTGGACAAGAACAAGGCGCGCGAGCAAGCTACGTGGCAAGACGACCGTCCAGTGCGCCAAGACCGTTTTGACCGCCCTGAGCGCAGTGACCGTTTCGAACGCAATGACCGCTTCGACCGCAACGAACGCAGCGAACGCCCGGCCTTCCCGAAAAAGGAACGCATCCTGCGTCCAGCCGACGCCGGCATGCAGACCTTCCGCATTGAAGTCGGTCATCAACATGGCGTGAAACCAGGCAATATCGTGGGCGCCATTGCCAACGAAGCGGGCATCGATTCGAAAAACATCGGCCGCATCGAAATCTATGACGACTACAGCGTCCTGGACTTGCCAGACAGCATGCCGAAAGAATTGCTGGACCAGCTGAAAACCGTGTGGGTCGCGGGCCAGCAGTTGCGCATCAGCCGCGACGGCGACGCGCCGGACCTGGCGCCACCAGCCGCGCCGCGCAAGCCGTTCGCCGCCAAGTCCGCGCCAGCGTTCAAGGATGCGCCTGCGGATGCGGGCGACGCAGCCCCTGCGCCGCGCGCGCCGAAGAAGGAACGTCCACGCCCAGGCGTGACGGCCTACCGCATCGAAGTGGGCCGCGAGCACGCCGTGACGCCAAGCAACATCGTCGGCGCCATCGCCAACGAAGCGAACCTGGAAGCCAAGCATATCGGCCGTATCGATATCTTTGACAATTACAGCGTGCTGGACCTGCCTGAAGGCATGCCGCCGGAAATCCTCGACCATCTGAAATCGGTCGTCGTCTCGGGCCAGAAACTGCGCATCAGCCTCGATGACGGCACGACGGAGCGCAAACCGGCGCCACCGCGTCCGAAGTCGCCTCCCCGTAAGACCTACAAGTAATCCATCCCCACGGGTGCTTCGGCGCCTGTGTCGCGGATTGGAGACACATCCCCCACTGGCGCATTCGCGCCAGTTTTTATTTTCCCTCAAGAAATGAATATTGTTGCCGCGCTATGGTTGGTAGCAGGCGTCGCCACATGCCGGCCATTGCGCCAGTTCCCTTGCGCCTTTTTGTCGGCGCATACGGCGTATTTATTGCCTGCTTCGCCGATAAATAATTTTTTATTAATTATTGTGTCTGCGCGCAATTTGAATTTTGCATTCAATAAAATCAATCAAGTTGAATCAAAGTAAATTCTAAAACATAAATGAATTAGCTTTTATTAAATTTTTTGACCAGTGTCACTGTCGCCGGGGCGATATATCATGGGTGCTTGATGTGGTATATTGTTTTTATGATTTTGTTATGCTAGTTGAAAAAAATAGAGGAGCGACGATGCGGGTCAATACGCCTATCACGCAAAATGAATACGTATTAAATGAAGGCATGACGATTGTTTCCACGACGGATTTACAGGGAAACATCAATTACGCCAATCAGTATTTCATTGAAGTCAGCGGTTTTTCAGAAATGGAACTGCTGGGTGCGCCACAGAATATTCTGCGTCATCCCGATATGCCGGCCGAAGCGTTTGCCGACCTGTGGGATACCATCAAGACTGGCATGCCATGGACCGGCATGGTCAAGAACCGCTGCAAGAATGGCGATTTCTACTGGGTCTTCGCCAATATCACGCCCGTCATCGAAAACGGCCGCCCGATCGGTTATATGTCCGTGCGCACCAAGCCCACGCGCGAGCAGATCAACGAAGCGGCAGCCCTGTATAAGAGTTTTAAAGACGGCAATAGCGCCAAGCTGGCGATCCGCAATGGCCGCGTCGTGCGCCAGGGCTTGGCCGCCAAGCTGGCCGAGTGGCGCAAGCTGACCCTGTCGCAAGACCTGGCCCTGCATTGCATCGTCTTCGGCGTGGTGCTGGCCATTCTCGGCTGCGCCGTGTGGAATATCGATGGCGACACGAGCACGGCCACGCGCAGCTGGCTCAGCGGCGCTGCCGCCGCGGCCGTGGCGCTGATGCTGTATTTCTGGGCCCATTTGCACAATTCCCTCGTCGCGCCGCTGGGCGAGGCCATCACGGTGGCGCGCAAGATGGCCGGCGGCGACTTGACGGGTGTCATCGACAAGGTGCGTGACGACGACATGGGCCAATTGATGGCGGCCTTGCGCCAGACGAATATCAACCTGCACAGCATCATCGGCGACGTGCGCGCCAACTTCGAGGATATCCGCGTCACCACGGCCGAGATCGCCACGGGCAATATGGATTTGTCCAGCCGCACGGAATCGCAGGCGTCCAGCCTCGAACAGACGGCGGCCAGCATGGAAGAGCTGACTTCCACGGTGCAGAACAGCGCCGACCACGTGGACACGGCCAATAAGCTGGCGGCGCAGGCGTCTACCGTCGCGGCCAAGGGCGGCACCATCGTCAGCGAAGTGGTCACCACGATGGACGAGATCAGCACCTCGTCGCGCAAGATTCTCGACATCATTGGTCTCATCGACGGCATCGCCTTCCAGACGAATATCCTCGCCTTGAACGCGGCCGTGGAAGCGGCCCGCGCGGGCGAACACGGCCGCGGTTTCGCCGTCGTGGCCGGCGAAGTGCGCAGCTTGGCGCAGCGCTCGGCAACGGCCGCGAAAGAAGTGAAAAACCTGATCGACCATTCGATCGCCACCGTGAACGCGGGCAGCGTGCTGACCAGCAATGCGGGCGCCACCATGACGGAAGTGATCGCCTCGGTAGCCCGCGTGACGGAAGTGATGGACGAGATTTCCTCGACCACGCGCGAGCAGAACCAGGGCATCGGGCAAGTCAACCAGGCCGTCATCCACATGGATGGCATCACGCAGCAGAATGCGGCGCTGGTGGAGCAGGCGGCGGCCGCCGCCACCAGCCTGGCGCAACGCACCGACAGCGTGGCCCAGTCGATCGGCATCTTCAAATTGAAGGCCTCGCCCAAGCGCAAGACAGCTGGCGTGGGGCGCAGCGTGGGCGCGGGCGTGACATCGCGCGCTTTGCTGAAAGCACGCTAATTACCCCAACGGCGAAAGGCTGGGGTCAGACCCGTCGGGTCTGACCCCGGTTTTTGCCTGGGTACTTTTACTGCTTCACCCGATACACCTCCCCGCTGCGCACCTTCTTCACCACCCCATCCCCGCCAAACAAAATCACATATTCTCCCTGCGCGCCCGAGACGGCCGGGTAGGTGTACATCCATACTTCATTGCCGCTGTCGAAACGGATGGACGTGCTTTCTCCCAGCGCCGCGCGCACCTGTTCGCGCGTGCTGCTGCCTGCTTGCACCGTCTGTTCCAGGGTTGCGTAAGGCACGTTCTTGCTTGCCTGCAAGGCGCGCGTGCCGGAGCAGGCGGCCAGCAGCATCAGCATGGCGGTCAGCAGCCATTTCATGGCGCCACCTCGTCCATGTAAGTAAATTCCAGCAGGGTGTCGTCGGGCCAGCTGGCATCCCACAAGGGCGCGTAATACGTGTGGTCGAGCAAGACCTGGCAATCGCAATAGGGCAGCGAGGCGGGCGTCTGCTCGCCGCCCGCGTACAGCATCCTGAACGGCAATGCCAGGCGGCGCTCGCCATGCACGAGGGTCACGCCGAACAGGGGACGGTCCGTGAAGAACAAATAATTGCCGTCCGGCTGCGAGCAGACCTTGTCCGTGCTGTAGAGCATGCTGGACAGCCAGGCGATGATTTGCGGGTCGTTCGAGATCAGACCGGAATCCATGCCGGCGCGGCATTCCAGGCGCAGGTCGCCCAGGCGCCGCGTGCCGGGCGGCAAGCCGGGCGTGATCACTTGCGCGCGCCAGCTCATGGTGGTCGCCTTGCGGTTGGCGATCAGCACGGCGTCTTCGCGCGCCGCTTGCGCATTGCGCACGGGGGCAAAGCTGTTGTCTTCGGCCAAGGGTAACGGGATGCTGACGGTGTCGCCGGCGATGCGCAGCCGCACGCCCGTCATGTCCACGCCAGGCTGGCGCGGCAGCAGGCGAAAGCGCAAGCTCGCTTGCGGCGCCAGCGCACGGTCGCGCTCGAAGCGGTCCACGCCCTGCAGCATCTTGCGGTAGGATTTATCGACGGGGTCGCGCGTGGCGCCCACTTTCACCTGCGGCACGGGCGCGGTTTGCGCCAGGGCGATCGGGCCAGGGAGCAGGCAGGCAAGCAGCAGGAGGATAGGAATGCGCATGGCTGAATGCTACGCTTTTTTGCGCAGCGGCCACGCACGGGTGGCTGTTCAGTATTCGCTGTATTTGCGCGCGTCGCCGCGTACCTGCTGCGCCGGGTATTTCTGCGCATTGAGTTCCATCTTTTCCAGCACGGCAGAGTGCAGGTCGACGCCGCTCTTGTCGGCCAGGCGCACCAAATACATCAGCACGTCGGCCAGCTCGTGGCGGATGCCAGTGCGTTTTGCCTCGTCCAGCTCGGCGTCCGCGCCAGTGGGCAGCCACTGGTAGTGTTCCACCAGTTCCGCCACTTCCACGGACAAGGCCATGGCCAGGTTTTTCGGCGTGTGGAACTGGTCCCAGTCGCGCTCGTCGGCAAAGGCGCGCAGGCGCGCGCGGATGTCAAACAGGCTGTCGGCAGGCGTACTCATGCCGCCACCTGCAGCGGTTTTTCCATGAAGACACTGAACGGATCGTCGGGATAGTCGCCGTACGGCCCGCGCCGCTGGTAGCCGTGGCGCGCGTACAGGGCGATGGCTTCGGGCTGGTGGATGCCCGTCTCCAAGGTCAGCAAGCGGCAGCCGCGCGCCAGCGCCTGCTCTTCCAGCAGGGCCAGCAGGCGCTTGGCCAGGCCCAGGCCGCGGCTGTTCGGGTGCACGTACATGCGCTTGACTTCGCCGAAATCGGGCGTGACGACGATGGCGCCGCAGGCCCGCGCCGCGCCTGCCGCATCGCGGGCGACGGCAAACAGCAGGGTATCAGGCGGCACGGATGCCAGGTCCAGCGAATAGACGCACTCGGCCGGATACAGGGTCTGTTGGTAGGCGTCAAGCTCGGCGATCAGGGTTTGCACGTCGGCTTGCTGCGGCGATTCCAGGCGGATGGTCATGGGAAGGTCGAATGTATGGGACTTCTCCCATGGTATCACTGCGGCCGCGCCAGGCGCATCGTCAGGCCGATGGGCGACATCACAAAACCCATCAGTTCCTGCGCCTCGCCGCCATCGGGCGTGTCGACGCCGGCGATGTCGAAGCTGCCCAGCAGCATGGCCATGGCGATCTTGATTTCCAGCAAGGCCAGGTAGCGGCCCGGGCACGTTCGCAAGCCGGCACCGAAAGGCATGGCGGCGCGCTTGTTGTTCGCCTCGCCGCCTTCCAGCCAGCGTTCGGGCTGGAAACCCTGTGCATCGGGAAAGTGTGCATCAGACACGCTGTCGTGGCGCATCACGCACCACAGCATGCTGCCGGCGGGCACGGCCACGTCGCCCACCACCGTGTCGCGCAGCGCTTCGAGCGGAATGTAGGGCGCCACGGGTTTCAAGCGCATGGCCTCGCTGGCGCAGGCGCCCAGGTAGTCTAGGCTATCCATTTGCGCCACGGTGAACTGCGTCACGTCGGGTGCCAGGCGCCGCACTTCCTCGCGCGCCTTGGCCAGGCTGTGCGGATGGCGCTGCAACAGGTAGATGATCCAGGAAATCGTGTTGGCCGTCGTGTCTTCGCCGGCCAGCAGCATGGTCAGCACATTGCCGGCCACGGCGCGGTCGTTCACGCCGCTGCCGGGTTCGTCTGCGGCGGCGATCATGGCTTCGAGCAGGTTGGGCGGGCGCACGCGCCGCGCGGGGTCTTGTTCCATGCGTTCGCGCGCCTGCCGCACCAGTTGCGCCACGGCCACGTCCAGCGCCGCCACGTCGCGGTCCAGGCGCCGGTCAACGGGCAGCTTGACGTAGCGCCAGTACGGCAGCATCGACAGGCTGCGCCGCGCCACGGCGGGCAGGATGGCGTCCAGGTGGCGCTGGATCACGTCCTCGCCCGATTCGAGCGTGTTGACTTCCGTGCCGAAGGCCAGGCCGGCGATGATGTCGACCGTGTAGCGCTTCAGGTCGCCGTCCAGGTCGATCGCCTGCCCTTGCATGGCGGCAAGCTGCCAGCGCCGCTGCAGGCGCTGCGCCACCGTCACTAGCGCGGGAAAATACGCCTTGATGGCGCCCGGTGCCATGCCGGCCATCACCATGCGGCGCTGGTTGCGCCACTCGCTGCCTTCGGCCAGGAAGACGCCGGGATTGCCGCCCATTTCCTCCGAGACGATGTAGCTGCTGAGGGGGCGGCGGAAACCATCGGGACGGTCGCGCAGCACGGCGGCCACAGCCTCGCTGTCGGCCACCACCAGTACCAGGGTGCGGCCGAACCAGGCACGCATGAAAGGTCCATAGCGGCGTACCCATCCTTCCACGTCGCGGTGGATGCGCGGCAGCCGCACTTGCATGGCGTTGCCAATGATGGGCAAGGCGAATGGCCCCGGCAACTGGCGGATCTGGCGCAGGGTGGTGGCGGGTGCGGCGGCGTGGTCGAGTGGTGGCATGGAAAGCTCCTGTTGTCGTGGGAACGATGGCTAGACTCTAGCGCGCTTGCGCGCACGCGTCTTGAACGAATACGACATCGCGCGCGGCCAAAAATTGCCGGTACAATCGTCGCCATGCCTGCCGCCTCCACGCCCCTGACCCGTTTGATCGCGCCGCGCACCGCGCTCGCTTCCTGCGTGCGCGCCTTCCTCGTGCGCGACACCACGCATTGCGCGCCGCTGCCGCCCGCGCAGCGCCTGAACCGCTTTCCCGCCACGCCCATGTGCTGCCTGCTGTGGACGGTCGCGGGCGACGTCGAGGCGGCCGCGCCCGGTCCCGACCTGCTGCACGTGCGCATGCCGCCCGCCCTGTTCAGCGGGCCGCGCGGCTATCCGCTGGTCAGCTATAACCCCGGCCCCGTGCACTCGTTCATGGTGATGCTGTATCCGGCCGCCCTGCATGCGCTGACGGGCATCGACATGGCGGCCCTGTTCGACCAGGTACGCCCGCTGGAACCGCTGTTCGACGCCGACTGGCTGGCCTTGTCCGACGCCGTGCTTGCCGCGCCCGACGATGCAGCGCGCATCGCGCTGGTGGAAGCATTCCTGGCGCCGCGCTGGGCGCTGGCGCGCAAGAGCGGCGACCATCCCACCGGCGCCATCCAGGACTGGGTGCGCCGCCTGGGCGTACAGGCGGCCTCGACGGGCCTGGCCAGCGGCGCGCGCAATATCGAGCGCCGCATCAAGGCCTGGGCCGGCCAGCCCATGCGCACCCTGCGACGCATGCGCCGCGCGGAACAGTCGTTTCTCGACGCACGCGAGGCCATGCTGCAAGGCAATGCTTCTTGGACCGATATCGCCGCCGAGGGCGGCTACGCCGACCAGGCCCACCTGTGCCGCGAAGTGCGCGCCATCACCGGCCTGAGCCCCACCGAACTGGCACGCGCCAGCCGCGAAGATGAAAGTTACTGGATCTACAGGATATGGGCGTAATCCGGCCGGTGGTGATGTCGGATTACGCGGCGTACCGCCGCTAATCCGACCTACCCGTGGGGGCGAGTAGGTCGGATTAGCGTGGCAACGCCACGCGTAATCCGACAACATCGTCGGCGTGGCCGGTGGTTATGCCGACCTACCGCTCGCTGTACACCTTGCCCTTGGACAGGGTCACTTCATGGTGCCCCGCGCCGGGCGCCATCATGGGGAAGCAGTTTTCTGCGCCATGCACGCGCACGTCGAGGAAGTACGGGCCGTCGGATGCCAGGCAGGCCGCCAGCGCCGCGTCGAGGTCTTCGCGCCGGCTCACCGTCTGCGCCTGCCAGCCGAAGGCGCGGGCCAGGGCGACGAAATCGGGCAGCGCTTCCGTATAGCTGTGGCTGTAGCGCCCGTCATGGATGAGTTCCTGCCACTGGCGCACCATGCCCATGTAGCCATTGTTCGACAGCACCACTTTCACGGGCAGGCGGTGCTGCACGGCCGTGGCCAGTTCCTGGATATTCATCAAAATCGACGCGTCGCCGCTGACGCACACGACGCATTTTCCCGGATGGGCGATCTGCGCGCCGATGGCGGCCGGCAGTCCATAGCCCATGGTGCCGGCGCCGCCCGAGGTCAGCCAGCGGCGCGGCTGCTCGAAGCGCAAATGCTGCGCCGCCCACATCTGGTGCTGGCCCACGTCGGTGGACACGATGGCGTCCTGTCCGTCCAGGGCCGCCTGCAGCCGGCGCATCAGCGCCTGCGGCGCGATCACGTCCGGCGTGTCGTCGAACGCCAGCGAGTCCTGCGCGCGCCAGCCGTCGATGCGCTGCCACCACGGCTGGCGGTCCGCCAGCAGGCGGCCGCGCAGCTGCGCCAGCAATGCCGCCAGCACGGGCGCGCAATCGCCGCGCAGGGCCACGTCGGCGCGCACCACCTTGTTTATCGACGCCGGGTCGATATCGACGTGGATGATTTTCGTACCGGGGCAGAAGGCATCGAGCCTGCCCGTGACCCGGTCGTCGAAGCGGGCGCCCACGCAGACGATCAGGTCCGCATGGTGCATGGCCAGGTTCGCTTCCAGAGTGCCGTGCATGCCCAGCATGCCGAGGAAGGCCGGGTGCGAGGCGGGAAAGGCGCCCAGGCCCAGCAGGGTCAGGGTGCAGGGCGCGGCCGCCAGTTTCACCAGCTGCTGGAAAGCGGCGCAGGCATCGAGGCCGGAATTGATGAGGCCTCCGCCGCCATAGAACACGGGCTGGCGCGCGTTGGCGATCAGGCTGGCGGCCTGCTCGATATCGGCCGCCTCGGGCAGGGGGGCGGCGACGTTGGCGACGGATGGCGGCGGCGTGTTGGCCGCGACCTGCGCCAATTGCATATCCTTGGGAAAATCGATCAGCACGGGGCCCGGCCGCCCTTGCGTGGCTTGCACGTACGCTTCGTGCACGACGGCGGCCGTCTCGTCGGCCGTGCGGATTTGCCGGTTCCACTTGGTGACGGGGCGCGAGATGCCCAGCGCGTCGCATTCCTGGAAGGCGTTCGTGCCGATGCTGGTGGTGGCCACCTGGCCGCTGATGCAGATGACGGGAATCGAATCGCACAGGGCGTCGAGCAAGCCCGTGGTGGTATTGCTCATGCCGGGGCCGGAGGTGACGAAGACGACGCCGGGCCGCCCCGTGCTGCGCGCATAACCCTCGGCCGCGTGCACGGCCGCCTGTTCGTGGCGCACGAGCACGTGGCGCAAGCGCGGTTGCGCGTGCAGCGCGTCGTACAGGGGCAGCACGGCGCCGCCCGGGTAGCCGAAGACGGTGTCGACGCCCAGGGCCAGCAGGGTGTCGATCAGGGTGCTGGCGCCGTTGCGCGGCGCAAGATCGTGGGCGGGAGCGAGGAGGGGGGCGGGATCGGGTTTCATGTGTCTATTTTCTGCTTGCCCTGGCAGAAAAGGCTGCTGGTTTTCTCGTATAAAATGCCTTGATCAGCAAAATTTGCTGCAAACATGGGAAATTGCAAAATGAAGCTCGACAAATTCGACCTCGCCATCCTGACGGCCCTGCAGCAGGATGCCCGCATCAGCCTGCACGAACTGAGCGCCAAGGTGGGCCTGACTTCGTCGCCGTGCTGGGCGCGCATCAAGCGCATGGAGGACGACGGCGTCATCGAAGGCTACACGGTGAACGTCAACGCGGCCAAGGTAGGGCTGGCCGACACCGTCATCGTGCAAGTGACCCTGGACGACCATTCCGACCAGGCCCTGTTCGAATTCGGCCACGCGCTGGCCATGATCCCGGAAGTGCTCGAAGCGTTCCTCGTCTCCGGCGACTACGACTACTACCTGCGCATCGCGGTCAGCGACACGCGCGACTATGAACGGCTGCTGCGCGAGCGTTTATACAAAATTCCCGGCATCCGCCACAGCAAATCGAGTTTTGTGCTGCGCCAGCTCAAGCAGAGCTATCTGCCCTTGCAGCGATAGCCTGCCCGCACGGCGGGAGTTTTTCCCTAGTTCATCGATGGTGGCTGTCCGATACTGGACAGACATAAAAACCATGATAAAAACGGGGACCCGCATGAAACTGACTTTATTGGCTGCCGCTGCCATGGCGCTGTGCCAGGCGCAGGCCGCCGAGCCTGCTGCCGCCAGCCTGGCCGCGAACTTGGCCGCCTCGGGCGACTTGCCCACCGTTACCATCACGGGCAGCATGCCGTTGCCCACCGTGGAGCAGCCGCGCGATGCGCTGGCCGCGCCCGTGCAGACGGCCAGCGCGCAGCAGATCGCCGCCAGCGGCGCGCTCGATATTTCCGCCTTCCTGCGCCGCAACCTGGGCAGCGTCTACGTGAACGAAGTGCAGAACAACCCGTTCCAGCCCGACGTCAGTTACCGCGGCTATACGGCCTCGCCGCTGCTGGGCACGCCACAGGGACTGTCCGTGTACCTCGACGGCATGCGCCTGAACCAGCCATTTGGCGACGTCGTCAGCTGGGATTTGATACCGCGCCTGGCGATCGCCTCGCTGACCCTGATGCCCGGCTCGAATCCCCTGTTCGGCCTGAACACCCTGGGTGGCGCGCTGGCCCTGCGGACCAAGGATGGCAAGAGCCACCCGGGCACCGCCATCGAGGCGCGCCTGGGTTCAGATCAACGGCGCGCCGTGGAAGTTGAACATGGCGGCAGCAATGCGCAGGGCTGGCACTGGTACGTGACGGGCAACCGCTTCAAGGAAGATGGCTGGCGTGACGATTCGCCATCCGACGTGCGCCAGGTGTTTGGCAAGCTGGGCTGGGGCGATGCGCGCACCGATATCGCCGTCACCGTGGCCCACGCGGACAATGCGTTGACGGGCAACGGCTTGCAGGAACAGCGCCTGCTGGCGCGCGACTACCGCAGCGTCTACACCAAGCCCGACTTGACGAAAAACAGGTCGACCCTGTTGAATCTGACGGGCAAGCACCAGGCCAGCGCTGCCTTGCTCTTGTCCGGCAATGTCTACTACCGCAAGATCGACACGCACACCTTCAATGGCGACCTCAACGACGAGTCGCTCGACCAGTCCGGCTACCAGCCCGGCGCGGCCGAGCGCGCGGCCCTGGCGGCGGCCGGCTACACGGGCTTTCCCGTCAGCGGGGCAAATGTGACCAATACGCCGTTTCCGAAGTGGCGCTGCATAGCCAACGTGCTGCTGAATGACGAGCCGGCCGAAAAATGCAATGGCATGATCAACCGCAGCCATACCGAGCAGGAAAACTATGGTTTTTCCGGCCAGTTCACCGCGCTGGCCGACGTGGCGGGCGCGCGCCATGCCGTCACGGCCGGCGCCGCCTTCGATGCCAGCCACGCCACGTTTCGCCAGACCAGCCAGTTCGGCTATCTGAACCCGGACCGCGGCATCATGCCCGTCGATTTCTTTGCCGACGGCACGCAAATCGACGACGATGGCACGCCCGTCGACAATCGGGTCGACTTGAGCGGGCGCATGCGCACCTGGAGCGTGTATGCGAGCGACAGCATCGCGTTCAATCAAGACTTGACCCTGACCATCTCCGGCCGCTACAACCGCAGCACGGTGCGCAACCGCGACGCCATCACGCCGGGCGGCGGCAGCGGTTCGCTCGATGGCGACCACCGTTTCAGCCGCTTCAATCCCGCCATCGGCCTGGCCTATGCGCCAGTCAAGGGCGTGAGCGCCTACCTCGGCTACAACGAAGGCAGCCGCACGCCGACGGCCATCGAGCTTGGTTGCGCCGACCCGGACAACCCTTGCCGCCTGCCCAACGCCATGGCTGGCGACCCGCCCTTGAAACAGGTGGTGACGAAGACGTGGGAAGCGGGCGTGCGCGGCCAGTGGGGCGAGGTGGCGCGCTGGAGCGCGGGCCTGTTCCGAGCGGAAAACCACGACGATATCCTGTTTGTGGCCGACAACCAGGCCGGTTTCGGCTACTTCAAGAATTTCGGCAAGACGCGTCACCAGGGCATGGAGCTGGCGCTCGACGGCAAGGCGGGCGCGCTGGACTTCGGCGTCAACTACACGTGGCTGCAGGCGACGTACCAAAGCCGGGAAACCGTCAACGGCAGCGCCAACAGCAGCAGCGACGCCGAGGCGCCCGGCCTCGAAGGCAATATCGCCATCACGCCGGGCAAGCGCATTCCCCTCACGCCCAGCCATATCCTGAAGGCGCACATGGAGGTTCAGGGTGGACGCGACTGGACGGTGGGCCTGGCCATGATGGCCGTGTCGAGTTCCTATGCGCGCGGTAATGAAAACAATGCGCACCAGGCGGGCGGGCCAGCGTACCTGGGCGCGGGCAAGAGCGGCGGCTACGCCGTGGTCGAGCTGAACGGCAAATACCAGCTGACACGGCAACTGAGCGTGTTCGCCCAGGTGAATAATCTGTTCGACCGACACTATGCGACGGCGGCCCAGCTGGGCGCGACGGGATTCGATGCCAACGGCAATTTCAGTGCCCGGCCGCTGCCGGCCGTGAACGGCGGGTATCCGATGGTCAACGCGACCTTCTATGCGGCCGGCGCGCCGCGCAGCGTAAATGTGGGCTTGCGCTACGCGTTTTAAGGGAGGATGTGCTCGATGACGCCATTGCGCAAGGCCAAGTGGACGAGGGCGGCGGGGCCGGGCACGTCGAGCTTTTCTTTGATGCAGGTCTGGTGGTTGGCCACCGTCTTGCTGCTCAGGTGCAGCAGGCGGGCGCAGTCGGCGGCGCTGCGGCCTTCGGCCAGCAGGCGGAAGATTTCGAATTCGCGCTGGCTCAGGCTGCTCAAGCGCTGCGCTTCCATGCTGGCAGTGCCTTGCAGCACGCCCGGTGCGCTGTGCGGATCGAGGTAGCGCCGGCCCGCATGGGCGGCGCGCACGGCGTCGACCAGGTGTTCCGGGTCGGCCTGCTTGCTGACGAAGCCGCAGGCGCCGCCCTCAAACGCGCGGGCGATCAGCTGCGGCGTGTCGTGCATGCTGAACACGAGCACGCGGGCGCCGGCGTCGCGGGCGAGCAGCTTGCGCAGCAATTCCAGGCCGCCGATGCCGGGCATGGACAAATCCGTCACGCAGACGTCGGGCGCGTGCTCCTGGTACAAACCATACGCCGTTTCGCCATTGCCCGCCTCGGCCACGACGGCGATGTCGCCGCCCTGTTCCAGCAGGCGCCGGTAACCGGTGCGCACCACCGGGTGGTCGTCGACCAGCATCACGCGGATTGGGGTCATGGCTGCGTTCATGCCGCACCTGCCGCCAGCGGCATCGCCACTTCGATGCGCAAGCCGTTGCCCAGCGCGCTGATCCAGCGGATATGGCCGCGCAGGCCGGCCACTCTTTCGCGCATGCCCAGCATGCCGAAGCCATCTGCCGGCGTTTTGTCTGGATGCAAACCCTGGCCATTGTCTTCGATGGCCAGGTGCAGCAAGCCGTGCGCATCTGCGCGCAATTCCACCGTGGCCCGGTCGGCGCCCGCGTGGCGCGCCACGTTCGTCAAGCCTTCCTGCACCAGGCGGTAGATGGCGGTGGCGGTGCAGTCGTCGAGGCTGGCGGGAATGGCGTGCGGCGCGAAATGGCAGGCGATGCCGTGCTGCTGGGACCAGCTGTCGCACAGCGCCTGCAGGGCCGGCGCCAGGCCCAGGCTGTCGAGCACGGGCGGGCGCAGCCGGCGCAGCATGGTGCGCACCATCGCATGCAGCGCTTCCGACGAGCGCGCGATGCTGGCCGCGCACGCCTGCACGTTCGCCTGGTCGCCATCGCGCGCGCGCAGGATGTAGCTGGCGGCCGCGCGGATGGCGGTGCAGTCCTGTCCCACTTCATCGTGCAGCTCGCGCGCCAGCGCGCAGCGTTCCTCCTCCTGCGCGCGCAGCAGGCGCTGCGTGAGGGTGCGGTTTTGTGCCAGCAGCAGCGCCACCTGGCGTCCGCGCCGCACGGCAAAGCCGGCCAGGGCCAGCGCCAGCAACAACAGGCTCAGGGCCAGTTCATCGAGTTGCCAGTGCTCTTGGCGCCACAGCGCGTAGGTCAGCCGTTCGGCCAGGTCCAGCCTGGCGGCCAGCAGGAAAAAAGCCAGCGCCAGCACGCAGCACACGAGGAGGCGCCGGGCCGGCCGCGTGCCTGCGCTGCCGTTGCTGGCAAATTGATGGTGTTCCATGATGCTGCTCCCTGAGCGCGGTCGATTCCCTTGTTGTGCAAGCTTCATGCCATCGCGCAGGGGCTGTGGCCGGGCGCGTGGCGGGGAGACAAGTGTTCCAGGATGGAACAGGTGTACCGCGATGTGACGGGGATGACGGCGCGGCAGGCGCGGTTTTCGAGCTTATCTGAAGTCGCGCCGGCGCGCTGGCGCGCACGTCTGCGGTGCGAGGCATTGTTGTTCCGATGTAACGTTGAGATTGCTCAAGCTTTCATAGATAAAACAAAACAAAGTATCGCAGAGTTAGATAAAAAATAAATAAATGATATTAAAAATATGATATTTGTTTTGTGTGGTTTGCTATATTTGTTGACACTTTTGTGAAAAAGCTGAAAGCGGGCGCGAGACCTGCCGACCTATCTATCCACAACAACCAAGGGAATAGAATGAATCGTCCATCACATGCGCGGGTATCGCCCGCCACCGCCGATCGGTCCGCTACCCGCGGCCGCGCCACCATCCTGGCCGCGCTGGCCACCTTGTCCGTGCTGGCCTCGGCGCCGGCCATGGCCGGTGTCCTGACCTTCGATAATTTGCCCCCCGACGTGTATGAAAGCGGCCAGACGCTCAATACGTCGAGTTACAACCTGCTGTTCCTGGCCGACCCGACCACGGCGGCCGGCGGCGGCGTCAGCGGCGTGGGCGCCATCCTCGATGGCCGCGTGGGCTCGTCGTGCGATATCGCCGCCTGCCCGCAGGGCGCCACCGGCAACTACCTGGCCATCCTCAACGATGGCGGCGTGAATTTCGCGCGTGCCGACCACCAGGCGTTCAGCCTGGCCGGTTTCGACTATTCCTTCATCGCGCCCGTTTCCGGCTTGCCCAACATGCAGTGGGGCAAGCTGCAACTGAGCGGCACCCTCAGCAACGGCCAGGTGGTCAGCACGTCGCTGGCGTTTCCGGGCCAGGGCAGCGATGGCAATTACCATTTCCAGAGCGCATCCCTGCTGGGCGGCTTCAGCAACTATTCCTTCACGGGCCTGACCTTCAACGCCTGCATTTTCAATGACACTGGCGCGTGCAGCAATTCCATCGATTTCCCCGCCTTTAACCAGGGCCAGTTTGCGCTCGACAATATCAACATCAGCGCCGTGCCGGAACCGTCGACCTACATGCTGCTGCTGGCCGGCCTGGGCGCCATCGGCATGCTGTCGCGCCGCCGCGCCGGCAAGTTCGCAGCGTTCACCGTGCAAGGAGCGTGAGATGAAACTACGTCCCGTCTCTCTCGGTATCCTCCTGCTGGCCGCCAGCCTGGCGCAAGCGGCGCAGGCGCAGGAACGCCGCTCCTACATCGTGCAGCTGGTCGACAAGCCGGCCGCCACCTACACGGGCCAGGTCGACGGCCTGGCCGCCACCAAGCCGGCCCCGGGCGCGCGCATCAACGTGGGCGCCGCCGATGTGCAGGCCTATCTGAGCTACCTCGACACCAAGCAGGCCGCCGTGGCCGGCACTGTCAGCGCGGCGGAAATCACGCACCAGTACAGCGTCGTCTTCAACGGCTTTTCCGCCTTGCTGACGGACGATGAAGTGCGGGCCCTGAAGAAAAACAGCGGCGTGGCCAGCATCAGCGCCGACTCCATCCTGCAGCTCGACACCAGCTACACGCCCACCTTCCTGGGCCTGGACAAGCCGGGCGGCCTGTGGGAACAACTGGGCGGCAAGACACACGCGGGCGAAGACATCATCATCGGCATCGTCGACAGCGGCATCTGGCCCGAGAACACGGCCTTTGCCGACCGCCTCGACGAGAACGGCGTGCCCAGCCACAGCGGCAGCAACGTCGTGTACGGCGCACCGCCGGCCAGCTGGCAGGGCACTTGCCAGACGGGCGAGGGATTCTCCGCCGAGAATTGCAACAACAAGCTGATCGGCGCACGCTACTACCGCGCTTCCACGTCGGCGCTGCACTGGACGGAATTCCTGTCGCCGCGCGATTCCGTCGCCGGCCTGACGGGGCACGGCGGCCATGGCACGCATACGGCATCCACGGCCGGCGGCAACAATGGTGCCCTGGCCACCTCGAACGGCGTGTCGCTGGGCAAGGCCTCGGGCATGGCGCCGCGTGCCCGCATCGCCGCCTATAAAGTCTGCTGGACGGCCGCATCGACGGGCCGCAACGGTTGCGCCACGGCCGACAGCGTGGCCGCCATCGACCAGGCCGTCAAGGATGGCGTCAACGTCATCAACTTCTCCATCGGCCCGAACGCGGGCGGCGGCGCCTTCGACGAGCCGACGGAAGTCGCCTTCCTCGGCGCGGCGGCGGCCGGCGTGTTTGTCGCCACGTCGGGCGGCAATTCCGGCCCATCCACGCCAGCGCCCGACGTGCCGGCGCCCGTCTCGCACATCAGCCCGTGGCTGGCGACGGTGGCCAATTCCACGCACAACCGCCTGTATGCGGGCAATGTCATCCTCAGCAATGGCACCAGGCTGGAAGGCGCGTCGAGCAATGCGAAGACGCCGGCGCTGCCGCTGATCCGCTCGCGCGATGCTGGCCTGGCCGGCGTGTCGCCGACGGACCTCAATCTGCTGCGCTGCTTCGGCGGTGCAGATGCCACCTCCGCTTATCTGGACCCGGCGAAAGTGGCGGGCAAGATACTCGTGTGCGACCGCGGCGGCAACGTACTGGTCAACAAGAGCGCGAATGCCAGGACGGCGGGCGCGGCGGGCGTGGTCATCGCCAACGTGGCCGGCGGCGCCAACACCATCATCAACCAGGCGCACACGCTGTCGACCGTGCACCTGGCGCAGGCGCAGGGCGACGCGCTGAAGGCTTTCATGGCGTCCAATCCGGACGGCACGGCGGCATTGGGCGAAATCCATACGATCGCCGACACGACGGTGCAGGCGCCGATCGTCAGCGACCGTTCCTCGCGCGGACCGAACGTGGCCAACGCGAACATCCTGAAACCGGATATGTCGGCGCCCGGCACCAACATCCTCGCCGGCGTGACGGCCGACCTGACCCCGGCGCAGCGCGATGCCGTGGCGGCCGGCGGCGCGGCGCCCGTGGCGGAATGGGATTTCTATTCCGGTACTTCGATGGCCAGCCCGCACGTGGCCGGCGTGGCGGCGCTGCTCAAGCAGCAGCATCCGAGCTGGTCGCCCGCGGCCATCAAGTCGGCGCTGATGACGACGGCGTTCAGCACGTATCCCGATGGCTTGAACGGTTCCGTGTCGTGGGATGCCACGGCGAAGAACTCGGGCCAGCTGCCGTGGGGCCAGGGCGCCGGCCACATCGCGCCGAACAGCGCGGCCGATCCCGGCCTCGTGTACGACGTGTCGGAAATCGACTATGCGCGCTTCCTGTGCGGCCTGAACCTGAAGGTCTACAGTCCCGCCACTTGCCAGGCCGTCGGCACCATTCCTGCCTACAACTTGAACCTGGCGTCGCTGACGGCGGCCAACGTGCTGGGCACGCAAGTGCTGACGCGCACGGTGACCAACGTGGGCGCCAGCAGCGCCGTCTATAACGTCTCTGCCAGCCTGCCCGGCTACACGGTGGCGGTGACGCCAACGAGTTTGAGTCTGGCGCCGGGCGCCAAGGGCCAGTACCAGGTCAAGCTGACGCGCACGACGGCGCCGGCCAATACCTGGACCTACGGCGCCCTGAGCTGGACGGATGGCACGCACACGGTGCGCAGCCCGCTGACGGCGCGCGGCACGTCGCTGGCCGCCATTCCGTTGGTCAGCAGCGAAGCGGCCACGGGCAGCAAGGTGCTGACCCTGGGCACGGGCTTCACGGGTGCGCTGGTCGGCGTCAAATCGGGCCTCGTCGAAGCCGTGCGCCAGACGCGCACGATTGGCCAGGCCAACAACAGCACGGCCTCGGCCAGCTGCAAGGCCGGTGGCGCCACGGGTGTGAACGTGCACAACGTGGTGATCCCGGCCGGCACCCTGGCGGCGCGCTTTGCCACCTACGATACGGAAACGACGGGCGGCGCGAATACCGACATGGACATGGAGGTCTACAACGCTGCCAATGTATTGGTCGGCAGCAGCGGCAATGAAAGTTCCAATGAGCAGGTGGAACTGCGCCTGCCAGCCGCCGGCACCTACAAAGTGTGCGTGATCGGTTTTGCGCCGCAAAACGGCCAGGCCGATTACACCTTGTCGTCGTGGGTGCTGGCGCCGGGCTTGAACAACGGCAGCTTCAAGGCGCTGATGCCGGGTACGGCCTTCATGGGCGGCACCGCGTCTGTCTCGCTGAGCTGGTCCAACCTGGCCGAAGGCAAGCGCCACCTGGGCGCCGTCGGCTACCAGGTCGCTGGCGTGGTGCAGGGCGTGACGGTGATCGAGGTCAATACCAATGACCCCGTGCCGCTGTTCCAGAACGCGCGCGGCGCCAAGCCGGTGCTGGCTGAATAAATCGTTCATTTTGTGAACGCAAGGCGTGCCTCCGGGCACGCCTTTTTTTTAACGGAGACCCCCGTTCGGGAGGAATAGCACTTGCATGGCGGTAACGCCCCCGGTATCTTGTCGGATAGCCATGGCTTTGTGGCCTGGCATTCTTGGGGAGTCGCGCGTGACCAGTTTCCGCACCAATACCGACCGCCTGCTGGAAGTGCGCCTGCAGGATGAAAAAGTGCTGGCGATTGCCGGCGCGATGGTCGCCTATACAGGCGCCATCAAATTTGAAAAGTCCCTGCTCGGCGGCGAGGGCCTCTTCGGCGCGCTCAAGCGCAAGGTGACGAACGAAGGCATGCAGGTGATGCAGGCTTCAGGCACGGGCACGGTGTTTTTCGCGCAGAATGCGGCCGAGATCACCGTCATGGCGCTGGCCGGCGAAAAGCTGACCATCGAAAGCAGCAGCCTGCTGGCCTACGACACGAGCCTGAAGACGGGCACCAGCTTTGCGGGCTTGCGCGGCGCCAGTTCGGGCCAGGGCCTGTTTTCCACCACCGTCGAAGGCCACGGCAACCTGGCCGTCATTTCGCGCGGCAACCTGATCATGCTGGAAGTGACGCCCGCGCATCCGCTGCGCGTGGACCCGGACGCTTTCGTCGGTTTCAAGGGCGACATCCGCCAGGAATTCGTTTTCGACGTCAACTGGCGCACGATGATCGGCCAGAGCTCGGGCGAATCGTACCAGCACAAATTCACAGGCCAGGGCGTGGTGTTCATCCAGCCCGCCGAACGTTAAGTTACGCTAGGAGCAGCCATGCCTGTCTATCAGCAGATCAATGAAAAGATGCTTGAGGTCAAACTCGGCAATGAAGAAGTGTTCGCGCGCAAGGGCGCCATGGTGTCGTACCAGGGCGACGTGGCGTTCAGCCGCTCCTTCCTGGCCGGCCAGGGCGTGCAAAGCCTGGCCATGCGCGCCGTCACGAACGAAGGCTACGCCATGATGTCGGCGCGTGGCACGGGCAGCGTGTTTTATGCGCAGGGCGGCCTGTTCGTCACCATCGTTCCCGTGCGCGGCGAAACGTTTTACGTGGAAAGCGATTCCCTGCTGGCCTTCGATGCGCGCCTGACGGCCGGCACCATGTTCCTCGGCAACCAGGGCGGCGTGCAGGGCGTGGTGCGCGGCATGGCCTCGGGCCAGGGCTTGTTTACCACCACCTTGCAGGGTACGGGCGACGTGGCGATTTTGTCGGACGGCAACGCCATCGGCTTGCCCGTCACGCCGGACGTGCCCGTGTTTGTCGACCCGCAAGCGTATATCGGCCACACGGGGCAGCTGAGCTCGACCATCGTCACGGACTTGAACTGGAAAACCTTCGTCGGCCAAGCGTCCGGCGAATCGTACCAGGTGAAGTTCACGGGCCAGGGCACGGTCTACATCCAAGCGAGCGAAAGGTAAGCCATGACGATTTACACTCCCGATACCTTGCCCAAGAACGATAACCTGAACCGTTTTTCGTATGTCATCGACGTCAAGGAACAGATATTCATTCGCAAGGGCAAGATGATCGCCTTCTATGGCGAACTGCGCTTCGAAGCCATGGGCAGCAGCGTGCTCGATCTGATCGTGCGCAACGCCTTCAATGCCCCGAAATACATCCACCACTTTGTCGTCGCGCAAGGGCAGGGACAATTGATATTGGGCGACAACGGCAACGACCTGGCCTGCTACGACCTGGACAACGCCAACATGACCATCCGCGCGAAAAACCTGCTGGGTTTTACGAAGGATGTGATTTGCCAGGAATCGACCTTGCCCGGCTATCTGACCATGATAGGCACCGGTAAAGTCATCGCCTCGTCGAACGGCCCCGTGCATTTCCTCGAGTTGCCATGCCGCGTGGACGAGCAGGCCGTGCTGGGCTGGGCCGATTGCCCCAGTCCTTCGTATCACTACGATTACGCCCACGTGCAGGGCTGGGCCTCGGCCGCCGGCGCGCTCACGGGCTTTACCCTGTCGGGCGAGGAAAAGCAGATCGACTTCACGGGCGCCGGCACGGTGCTGGTGCAGTCGTCCGAGCTGGACGTGACGGGCAGCTCGGCCCTGGCCAACCTGCTGGCGCAATTGCCGATGCTGGGCAAGGAAGACCTGGGAACCTTGAGCTTGTCCGTGCAGCAGCAGATGAAGCAGGAGCGTTAAGTTATATTACGGCCGCGCCCAGTTGGGCGGCCGCTTTTCCAGGAAGGCAGTCACGCCTTCTTCCGCATCCTCTTCCATCATGTTGCGCGCCATTACGTCGCCCGCATACGCGTACGCGTCGTCCAGCGGCAGCTGGCGCTGCCGGTAGAACATCTGCTTGCCGTAGCGGATGGCCGTCGGGCTTTTCGCCATGATCTGCTGCGCCAGGCGCGCCACGGCCTCGTCGAGCGCCGCGTCGGCCACCGTTTCATTGATCAGGCCCCAGTCGGCTGCCGTGTCAGCGTCGATGAAGCGCCCCGTCACCAGCATGTCGAAGGCCCGCTTGGGCGACACATTGCGCGACAGGGCGACCGATGGCGTGGCGCAGAACAGGCCCACGTTGATGCCGGAGACGGCAAAGCGGGCCGATGCGCCCGCCACGGCCAGGTCGCAGCTGGCGACCAATTGGCAGCCGGCCGCCGTGGCGATGCCGTGCACGCGGGCAATCACGGGCACGGGCAAGCTTTGAATGGCTTGCATCACGCGCGAGCATTGCGCGAACAGGGTTTGATAATACGCAAGCTGGCGCGTCGCCTGCATCTGGCGCAAATCGTGGCCCGCGCAAAAGGCTTTGCCTTCGGCGGCCAGCACCACGCAGCGCACGTGCGGCTGTTGCGCGATCGTGTCGAGCGCTTCCTGCAGCGCGGCCAGCATGGCTTCGGACAGGGCATTGAATTGCAGCGGGCGGTTCAGCCGCAGGGTGACGAGGCCATCGTGCTCCTCGCGCAGCACCAGCGGCGTGTCGGTATCATGTGTTGCGGTCATGCGGTCTCCAGTGGCCTGATGGCCTTGTTGTTCTAGGAAATCTTATTTTGCGGCATTGACGCTGCCGATGCCGGCGATCGATTTGTGCACGATCTTCGGCTTGCCGTAGTAGGTCAGTTCGCCCATGCCGCGCACCACGGCGTTCAGCTCGCCCGAGGAATACACCTTGACGGAGCCGATGCCGTCGAAATTCACATCGACGTTTTTCGCCAGCAAGGCTTTCGTATCGACTTCGCCCACGCCTTGCGCCTTCAGGCGCAGCCAGTCGACCTGGCCATCGGCGGCCAGGCGGCCCGCGCCCTTGTAGCTGATGTCGACCCGGGGGCCATTGAGCTTGGTGAGGATTTTTTCGCCCGCGCCTTCCGCGATCAGCTTGCGCAAGGTGGGCATGGTGATGATGATGCGCGGGTCGCCCTCGGTCTTCTTGATGTCCTTGTCCTTCATGGAAATTTTCAGCTCGCCATCGACCACTTCCGTGATGACGCCGCTGAGGAATTTCTGGTCGCCGCGCAGCAGCAGGCTTTGCTCCTTGCCCGATTCCACTTCGATGCTGATGGGGCCGCGGATGTCGATGGCGTTGAAGGCGGCTACCGTGCGGGTTTGCTCGTCCGCATGCGCGAGGGCCGAGAGGCAGGCGAGGGACAGGACTGACAACAGGAACAGAGGACGCATGGCGGTTTCCTTGAGTAGTTGATCAGTGTATTCTATGTTGCAACATCTCCAAGGGGGAGAAATTTGCGATGAACGGCACAAATCGCGGTGCCGATGACACGCCGCGGCCGGCCAGCCGCGCGCCCGGCAAGGCGCCGTTGGTCTATGCTATGGCGTACCGCGTCCTGGAGACCAGATGAAAAATTACCACAAAGAAGATTATCCCGTCGCCGATATCCGGCGCTTCCTCGAACCGGGGCCGGTGGTGCTCGTCAGTTCAACGTGGCAGGGCGAAAGCGACGTCATGACCATGGCCTGGCACATGCTGATGGAATTCACGCCATCGTTGCTGGGCTGTTTTATTTCCGACGCGAACCATAGCTATGAAATGATCAAGCGCAGCATGGAGTGCGTGATCAACCTGCCCACGGCCGACATGGTCGACCAGGTGGTCGCCATCGGCAATTGCAGCGGTGAAGACACGGACAAGTTCACGGCCTTCGGCCTGACACCGCAACCAGCCGAACTGGTGGGCGCGCCCCTGATCGCCGAGTGCTACGCCAACTTCGAATGCAAGCTGGCCCAGGTGGCGGGCAATCCGAAAGGCGGCTTCTTCATCTTCGAGTGCGTGAAAGCCCACGTGGCCACCTCGCCCAAGCTGCCGGAAACGTTACATTACCGCGGCAACGGCGAGTTCATGGTGTCGGGCCGGACCATCAGCCGCAAGAGCTTGATGAAGCCAGAAATGTCGTAGGTCGGCGTAGGTCGGATTAGGCGCAAGGCGCCGTAATCCGACACCACCGTTGGCCGATGATTAAATCACGCCCTGCGCCAGCATCGCATCGGCCACTTTCACAAAGCCGGCGATATTGGCGCCATCGACATAGCTGACCGTGCCATCGGCGCGCGTGCCGTATTGCTTGCACGCGGCGTGGATGCCCTGCATGATCTGCAGCAACCGCGCATCGACTTCCTCGCGCGGCCAGGAAATTCGGGCCGCGTTCTGGCTCATTTCCAGGCCGGACGTGGCCACGCCGCCCGCATTGCTGGCCTTGCCCGGCGCGTACAGCACGCCGGCCGCTTCGAATGCCTTGGCTGCCTCGATGGTGGTGGGCATGTTGGCGCCTTCGGCCACGCATTGCACGCCATTGGCGATCAAGGTGCGCGCGTCGTCGATATGCAATTCATTTTGCGTGGCGCAGGGCAGGGCGATGTCGACCGGCACATGCCATGGCGACACGCCGGCCTCGAAGCGCACGCCCGTGCGCGCGGCGTAGTCGCTGACCCTGCCATACAAATGGTTCTTGACCTCCATCAGGATGGCCAGTTTTTCCGGCGTAAAGCCTGCCTCGTCGATGACGGTGCCGCTCGAATCGGAGACGGTGATGACTTTCGCGCCCATCGCCATGGCTTTTTCCACAGCGTACTGCGCCACGTTGCCCGAGCCGGACACGGACACGCGCATGCCTTCGAACGAGCGGCCCCGCGTTTTCAGCATTTCCTGTGCAAAATATACGGTGCCGTAGCCCGTCGCTTCCGGGCGCATCAGCGAGCCGCCGAAGCTGGCGCCCTTGCCCGTAAACACGCAGTCGGCGCGGTTGCTGAGCTTTTTCATCATGCCTGCCATATAGCCCACTTCGCGCCCGCCCACGCCGATGTCGCCGGCCGGCACGTCCGTGTCCGAACCCACGTGGCGGAAGAGTTCGCTCACGAAGGCCTGGCAGAAACGCATCACTTCGCCCGGGCTCTTGCCCTTTGGATCGAAGTCGGAACCGCCCTTGCCACCGCCCATGGGCAAGGTCGTCAGCGCATTCTTGAACGTCTGCTCGAAAGCGAGGAATTTCAGCACGGACAAGGTCACGGAAGGGTGGAAGCGAATGCCGCCCTTGTACGGTCCGATGGCCATGCTGTGCTGGATGCGGTAGCCGCGGTTGACTTGCACCTGCCCGTGGTCATCGACCCACGACACGCGGAACATCACCACGCGCTCCGGCTCGATCAAGCGTTCCAGCAAGCCTTGTTCCGCGTATTTCGGGTGCTGTTCCAGGAACGGCCACAAGCTCTCCATGACTTCGGTGACGGCTTGCAGAAACTCGGGTTGACCTGGATTGCGTGCGGCGACATGCTGGACATACTCGTGAGCAGATGCGTATTTCATCAGAATTCCATGGAGGTAATCGGTTATTTGGGAAACTATCATCGCAGATTTCGCACAAAAATGGTGCGGAAATTTGGTTTTGAGGGGTTTCTGCTACATTGTGGGGATTTTTTGGGATGCTGCGGCCGATGCGAGCCGTAAACGACAACGCCAGCCCTAAGGCTGGCGTTGTCGTCATTCTTGCGTGCCTGGCTGGTCAAGCCAGGACAGGGATCACCCCGCCATGCCGCGCAAGATCAAGCCCGTGATGTAGGCGCCGTAGGTGCCCAGCGCGTAGCCGAGCACGGCCAGCAGGACGCCCACGGGGGCCAGGGATGGGTGGAAGGCGCTGGCGATGACGGGGGCCGAGGCGGCGCCGCCGATGTTCGCTTGCGATCCCACGGCCATGAAGAACAGGGGCGCGCGGATCAGCTTGGCGACGAGCAGCATCAGGCCGCCATGCACGGCGATCCAGATCAGGCCCAGCAGGAACAAAAATGGCTTGTCGAACAGGGCTTTCAAGTCCATGTGCATGCCGATGGTAGCCACCAGCACGTACAGCATGGCCGAGCCGATGGTCGAGGCGCCCGCGCCTTCCAGGCTGCGTGCTTTGGTAAAGCTGAGCAGCAGGCCGAAGGTGGTGGCGAGCACGACGATCCAGAAGAAGTTCGACGTCAGGCTGTAATCCTGCAGGCGCCATGCGGCGGGCAGGGTGTTGATCCAGCTGATGATGGGGCCGGCCAGGAAGTGCGACAGGCCCGTCACGCCCAGGCCCACGCCGAGGATGATCATGATGTCGGTCAGGTTGGCTACGCGCGCGTGCTGGGCGCGGTAGCTTTCGATGCTGTCCTTGAGCGCATTGATGGCCGTCAAGTCTGCACCCGTCCAGCGGTCGAAGGCGCCCGCGCGGCCGGCCAGGAACAGCAGCACGGCCGTCCAGACGTTGGCTACCAGCACGTCGACGGCGACAAACTGGCCAAACATGGTGGCATCCACTTCAAATACTTCCTTCATGGCCGCCTGGTTGGCGCCGCCGCCTATCCACGAGCCGGCGACAGTCGTCATGCCGCGCCACGTGTCGCCGGCCACCGTTTCCGGGTGGATCAAACGCAAGGCTTCGAACGAGACGAGGGCGCCCAGCATGACGCCCAGGGTGCCCGTCAAAAACATGATGATGGCCTTGGGGCCGAGGCGGATGATGCCGCCGAAGTCGATGGCCACGCACAGCAGCACCAGCGCGCTGGGCAGCAGGTAGTCGCGCGCCACGGCGTACAGGCCGGACGCGTTGCCGTCGATGATGCCGAACGTGTTGAGCAACGCCGGGATCAAATAGCACATCAGCAGCGACGGGATATACGTGTAGAACTTTTTCCAGAAGCCGTCTGGGCGGGAAGCGCTCCAGAAGACGGCTCCCAGGGTCATGGCGAGCAGGCCGAGGACGACGGCGTCATTGGTGATCAGGGCGGGTGTGGCAGGTGGCATCGGGGATTCCGGTGAACGTGTCAGGGACGCACGGGATGCCGATAAGGCCCCCGGGCGCGGGTGGCCGTATCGTATAGCAATGTTGAAGCCTAAACAAATTATTTAGGTAGTGCCAGCCGGAATTTTTCTTGTCAAATCAAACACTTGTAGACTGCTTCGCTACCCCGCGCAGCAGACTGGCGGTTACAAATAACGGGCCAGCAAGGCCTTGTCGAGAGCGCCGTCAAGTTCGATGCGCACGAAGTGGCCGCTGCCGGGCGCCACCTGGATCTCTTTGCCGTCATCGCTGAGCATGCGGGTAATGGTGACGTCGCGGTTGCCGCCCGGATGCACGGCCTCGATGCGGTCGCCCACGGCGAAGCGGTTTTTCACTTCCACCCTGGCCCAGCCGTCCGCCACGCCCAGCACGTCGCCCACGTACTGGCTGCGGTCCGCCTCGGACGCGCCGCGCATGTAGTTCTGGTGCGCCTGGGTATGGTGGCGCTGGTAAAAACCGTCCGTGTAGCCGCGGTTGGCCAGGCCTTGCAGCTGGCCCAGCAGGCTGATGTCGAAGGGGCGGCCCGCGACGGCGTCATCGATGGCCTGGCGGTAGACTTGCGCCGTGCGCGCCGCGTAGTACAGCGACTTGGTGCGGCCCTCGACCTTCAGCGAATCGACGCCGATTTTAACCAGGCGCTCGATATGCTCGACGGCGCGCAAGTCCTTCGAATTCATGATGTAGGTGCCGTGCTCGTCTTCGAGTATCGGCATCAGCTGGCCCGGGCGCTGGGCTTCTTCAATCAGATAGGGCTGGTCGGCCAGCGGGTGGCGCGGTTGCTGGTGCAGGGTGGAAAACGCATTGTTGTCGGCCTCGACCAGCGCCTGATGGAATTCCAGCGGCACCACCTGCATGCCGCCCAGGTCGCCGCTGGCGTCTTCGGACGCATTTTTCACCTTGTAATCCCAGCGGCAGGAATTCGTGCACGTGCCCTGGTTCGGGTCGCGGTGGTTGAAATAACCGGACAGCAGGCAACGGCCTGAATAGGCGATGCACAGCGCGCCGTGAACGAAGACCTCGAGCTCCATTTCCGGGCAGCGCTGGCGGATTTCCTCGATCTCGTCGAGCGACAGTTCGCGCGACAGGATCACGCGCGTCAAGCCCATGCGGTGCCAGAATTTGACGTCGGCCCAGTTGACGGCATTCGCCTGCACCGACAGGTGTACGGGGACGTCCGGCCACTTGTCGCGCACCATCATGATGAGGCCCGGGTCGGCCATGATCAGCGCGTCGGGGCGCATGGCGATCACCGGTTCCATGTCGCGCAAATACGTTTTCAGCTTGGCGTTGTGGGCGAAGATATTGCTGGCGACAAAGAATTGCTTGCCGCGCGCATGCGCGCCATCGATGCCTTCCTGCAAGGCTTGCAAGGTCGAAAAATCGTTATTGCGCACGCGCAAGCTGTAGCGTGGCTGGCCCGCGTAGACGGCGTCGGCGCCAAAGTCGAAGGCGGCGTGCATCTTGGCCAGGGAGCCGGCAGGCAGGAGGAGTTCGGGAGCGTGGCGCATGGAGGATGGGCAAAGCCGGCGATTGTATGCTGGCTGGCCGCATATTGCATTGCCTTGGATCAAGGGATTGATATCCGCTGCCGGGGTGCTCAGGCGTCAGGCGTTCAAGCCTGTGTGTCCCTGGTGCCGCTCGTGCCGGGCTTGCGCTTTCAGAAACCGGCGCAAGCCCTGGCAGGCTAGTGCGCGTGCGCGGTCCCGCTGTTGCCGGCCTGTCCCGTCATGGGCAGGTGTTCGGGCGGCATGCCGTCCTTGAACAGTTGACGCAATTGCTGGCGCAGTTCCGGCGTGTCTTGGTGATGGTGTACCGAGACCGCGTGCTCCACGGCAATACCCAATAGCTCTTCCTCGCTGTCGGCCGAGATGGCCACCGAGCAATGCGTGTCGCTTGGGAATTCCCGGCAATCGATGAATTTGCGCGTCATGATCGACTCCTTTCCGAAAAGAGCGGGCACAGCACCCGCTCAATTCAGTATAGGCCGCAATCCGGCTCAGGCTGCGCGGCTGTTGATATCGGCCCCGTGCGCCTGCAAGTGTGTTGGCTGCGCCGCAGCGGGCGAAAAATCGTCGACCTGTATCAAGCCGTCGACCAGGCGCGCATATTCCAGCAAGGTATTGTGCTCCTGGCAGCTGACCGAGCCCGCCGCCTTGGCTGCGGCCAGCCACTGCTGCATGGCGGACAGGCTTTGCGGCAGGTGCCGCAGGGCCGCGCCTTCGGGCGTGTCTTTCAGGCGTTTTTCGATGTGCAGGATGTCGGGCAGCAGGGTCAATGCCTGCTCGGCGCAGGCCACGGGGTCGTTGCTGTCGTTGGCCACATAGCCGTCGGCCAGCAGGCGTTCGCGGTCGGCGCCCGGCGTTTGCAGGGCCAGCGCCACCTCGCTGCCCAGTTCGTCGGATGGCGGACGGTGGGGCAAGCCAAACGGGAACAGCAAGGTGCGCAGCAGCACGGCCAGCACGCGCGCGGGGAAATTGTCGAGCACGCCCGTCAAGCCCTGCTGCGCCTTGACCAGCGCATCTTGCAGCGACCAGTGCACATAGGGCAGGTCGGCCTCGGGCCGGCCATCGTCTTCGTAGCGCTTCAGCACGGACGATGCCAGGTACAGCTGCGCCAGCACGTCGCCCAAGCGGGCGGACAACCGCTCGCGGCGCTTGAGTTCGCCACCGAGCACGAACATCGACATATCCGTCATGACGGCAAACGCCGTCGACAGCCGCGTCAGGGCGCGGTAGTAGGGCATCAGTACAGGCGCGCCGGCATCGGGCACGGCCGCCAGGCGCGCGCCGCCCAGTCCGTACCACAATCCCCTGGCCAGGTTGCCCAGCACAAAGCCGACATGGCCAAAGAAGGCCGTATCGAAATCGCGCAAGGCCTTGCGGCCGTCGCTTTCGCTGACGGCAGCCATTTCCCTGAGCACATACGGATGCGCGCGGATGGCGCCCTGGCCAAAGATGATCAGGCTGCGCGTGAGGATGTTGGCCCCTTCGACCGTGATCGCGATGGGGATTTGCTGGTAGGCGCTGGCCAGGAAATTGTTGGGCCCCACACAAATGCCCTTGCCGCCGAGAATATCCATGCCGTCATTGACGAGCGCGCGGCCCCGTTCCGTGACGTGGTATTTGACGATGGCGGAAATGACGGCCGGCTTTTCGCCCAGGTCGACGGCGTGCGCGGCCAGGGTGCGCGCCGCATCCATCAGGTACAGGTTGGCGCCCATGCGGGCCAGCGCTTCCTGCACCCCTTCGAACTTGCCGATAGGCATGTTGAACTGGCGCCGCACGGCCGCATACGCGCCTGTGCCGCGCACGGCCATCTTGCCCATGCCCACGCTGGACGAGGGCAGCGAAATGGCGCGCCCGGCCGCCAGGCACTCCATCAGCATGCGCCATCCCTTGCCCACTTGCGCCTGGCCACCGATGACCCAGTCGATGGGGATGAACACATCGTTGCCCGACGTGGGGCCGTTCTGGAAAGCGGCGTTCAAGGGATGGTGGCGGCGCCCGATCACCACGCCGTCGTGGCTGGCGGGGATCAGCGCGCAAGTGATGCCCGGTGCATCGTTGTCGGACAGCAGATGCTCGGGGTCGCTGGTCTGGAATGCCAGGCCCAGCAAGGTTGCCACGGGCGCCAGGGTGATGTAACGCTTGTTCCACGTGAGGCGGAAACCGAGGGTAGGGCGCCCTTCATGCATGCCCATGCAGATCACGCCCAGGTCGGGAATGGCGGCCGCGTCGGAACCCGCGTACGGGCTGGTCAGGGCAAAGCAGGGAATCTCGGTGCCGTTGGCCAGGCGTGGCAGATAATGGTTTTTCTGTTTTTCTGTGCCGTAGTGCAGCAGCAGTTCGGCCGGCCCCAGCGAATTGGGCACCATCACGGTTACGGCCAGCGCCGAGCAGCGGCTCGACAGCTTCATCACCACTTGCGAATGCATGTAGGCGGAGAATTGCTTGCCGCCATATTGCTTCGGGATAATCATGCCGAGGAAACCTTGCGCCTTCATGTAGTCCCAGGCTGGGCGCGGCAAATCCTGCGCCTGCTGCGTTTCCCAGTCGTTGACCAGTTCGCACAGCCGCTCGACATCGTGATCGAGAAAATGGCGCTCCTCGGCCGTGAGCGTGGCGCGTCCATAGCGCAGCAGCTTGGGCCAGTCGGGCTTGCCGGAAAACAGGTCTGCATCCCACCACGTGGTACCGGCCTCGAGCGCGTCGCGCTCCGTGTCGGACATCGTCGGCAAAATGCGCTTGAAAAGGGCCAGCAGGTGTGGGGTAATCAGGGCGCGGCGCACGGGGCCGGGCGCGAACAGTACAACCAGGCCCAGCAGGGCCACCACCAGTATGATCGTCAGCATGCGATATCTCCCTGTTATATGACAACAGGATAGGCCGAGATGGCCGATGTTACTGTACGGTACAGCGCATACGCACAACGCCAACCGCAGGGGTTGGCGTTGTGCTGTCAGGCGTGAAGCGTATTAGCGTTGTGGAACGACAATCACCGTGTCGCCCTGTTTGCCCTTGGCGCCCGTGTCGCCTTTGGCGCCTTCATCGCCGGCAGCACCAGCGTCGCCCTTGGCGCCATCGTTGCCTTGCATGCCGCTGTCGCCGGTCTGGCCCGTGGCGCCGGTCGCACCGGTCGCGCCGGCAGGAGCTTCAGCGCCAGTGGCACCCGTCGCGCCGGCAGGACCAGGCGCGCCTGCAGGGCCGGGAACGACTTGTACGACGGTGGGCGCGGGTGGCGCTTCGCGCTGGCAAGCGGTCAAGGCAAGGGTAGAGGCGAGCGCGAGCAATATCAGGGTAGTTTTCATGATGCATCCTTTGGCAGTGTGCCGTTATGTACGGAACGGCTCGACGGCGTCGGGCGCGAGTTTCGCATGGCGGTGTGGCGGGGAGAGCTGACCAGATGGCCGTTGCGCCGTGTCGCGCAGGACGCTGGCGGCGGGAAGGGATGTGGTCTGCCTGCAGCATGGGCTCTTGGGCTGCTGCAGTCCGTTCGTTTGCGTACACAGCGGCGGGGTGGGGGAGGTTTTGTGCAAAGGAAAACAAAAAGCCAACCCGAAGGTTGGCTGAGGATGTTCAAAGCGGGCTGGCAGCTCCCTGATTGATCGTCTGGTGCTGCCTGGCGCGTTTATTTAACGGTGAAACTTTTGTCGTAGCCACCATTCGTACTTGTATATCCTAATGTGTCACGGAACGCTGTCCAGCCAACCACCCATTGCCCCGCTTTGGCGCCTGCGGGTATCGTCACCGTTGAACTGAACGTAGCATGCTTCGCGTCGCCGGATGCCAGCACCCATTTGCTGTCGATGCGTGTTCCGCCGATATCGGCGATGTTGTACCAATAGGGATTGGGCAGGACGTTGAGATTGATCCCGGTGGCATCTGTCACGATGACGGTGGTCGTCACCAGTTGACTTGTCTGGGAGACATCAACGGTGGTGGGATTGACGGTGATGGCTGAAACGGCGGGACCCGATGTGTCGCCGAGTCCATTACTTTGCACGGTGAAACTCTTTTCGTAGCCGCCATTCGTACTCGTATATCCTAATGTGTCACGGAACGCTGTCCAGCCAACCGTCCAGGAGCCGGCTTTGGCGCCTGTGGGTATCGTCACCGTTGAACTGAACGTAGCATGCTTCGCGTCGCCGGAGGCCAGCATCCATTTGCTGTCGATGCGGGTGCCGCCGATATCGGCGACGTTGTACCAATAGGGATTGGGCAGGGCGTTGAGATTGACCCCGGTGGCATCTGTCACGGTCACCGTGGCCGTCACCAGTTGGCTTGCCTGCGAGACGTCAACGGTGGTGGGATTGACGGTGATGGCTGAAACGGCGGGGCCCGACGTGTCGCTGAGTTCATTACTTTGCACGGTGAAACTCTTTTCGTAGCCGCCATTCGTACTCGTATATCCTAATGTGTCACGGAACGCTGTCCAGCCAACCGTCCAGGAGCCGGCTTTGGCGCCTGCGGGGATCGTCACCGTCGAACTGAAGGTGGCATGCTTCGCGTCGCCGTAGGCCAGCACCCATTTGCTATCGATGCGGGTGCCGCCGATATCGGCGATGCTGTGCCAATAGGGGTGGGGCAGGGCGTTGAGATTGATTCCGGTGGCATCTGTCACGGTCACCGTGGCCGTCACGCGTTGGCTTGCCTGCGAGACGTTGACGGTGGCGGGGGTGACAGTGATGGCTGACACGGAGGGTCCCGATGTGTCGACGGCACTGGCGCTGACAGTGACCGTTGCATCCGCACTGCTCGCTTTGCCATCGTTGACGATGAGCTTGGCGACATACAAGCCGGAGGCATCGGCGGTAAAGCTGGTCCTGGCTGCGCTGGCAGAGGACAAGGTGGCCGTACTGTTCGCCGGTTTTTCCGTCAGCATCCAGGCAAACGTCAAGACATCGCCATTGGCATCCGAGCTGGCGCTGCCATCGAGTTCGACCACGCTGCCGGACAAGACATTTTGCGCGTAGCCTGCGTTCGCAACCGGCGCCGCATTGGCTACACTGGCCGTAATGCTGACCGCCGCGGCGTTGCTGCTGACCTTGCCGTCGTTGACGATGACGCTGGCGACATAGGTGCCAGCCACATCCGCCGTAAAAGTGGGCCTGGCGGAGGTCGGCGACAACAAGCTTGCCGTGCTGCCTGCCGGTTTGGATTGCAGGGTCCATGCATAGCTGAGTGTACGGCCGGCATAGGCCGAGCTGGCGCTGGCATCGAGGGTAACGACAGTGCCCGTTACCACGCTTTGTGCCGGCCCGGCCTGGGCGACAGGGGGGACTGCGGCAATATCGGCGATGACTTGCTTGATGGTGTCTGGATTGCTGATCTTGGCCAGCGCGGTCACGACCTGGGTAAGCTGGGCGGCATTGATTTTTATTCTGAGCGCATCGAGAACCCTGTCCTGTGCATCGCCGCCGGCGGGGTTGCCTTGCGTCGCCGCTTTCAAGGGCGTGGAAAGGAAATCAGCGAGCGGGGTCGTGTCGACGACACCGCTCAGTACCGCAGCCACGTCGGCCTGCGCCGCTTTCACCGCAGTGCTATTGATCTTGCTGCCGGCAATAGCGGAGTCAAACGCGGCAAAGAAGACCGCGGGTTCGTTACCCAATACCCGCGCCGTCAGCATTTCGGTCAGTGGCGTGATGTTGGCAGTGGCGGCGTTGCCGCTTCCCAGCACGAGCGTGTGTAATTTCGAACCATCAGCCGGATCGGTGATCTGGAGCAGGCACGGTAGTTGGCCACCGGCGGCGGCAAGGCTGTAGCTGCCGTCGGCCAGCGACGTGGCGTTGCCTGTGCCCGTCTGGCATTTGGCAGTAATCATGGCGCCAGCAATTGCTTTCCCCGTTGCGGCAGTGCCGTTGACGGTTAATTTTGCCGGGTTAGCAGGGGCCGGTGAGGAGCTGCTACCACCGCCACCGCATGCAACGAGCATGCACGAACCAAGCATAATTGCCAAAGTCTTCATCGAATATATCCATTTTCAATTTTTAAAGTGATGCCATGTGGCGTCACGTTCAAACGGCCAAGCTCTTGCCGAAGTCAGTCTGTTAAGGGAAATTATATATCTTTAAGCAATATTTTATGCCTTGAAATTGAAGGCTATGCACTTGAAGGGGCGTAGGGATGTATTTTTTCATGTGGCGCGCAGCGCTGCGCGGCTTGCAGCGTGACTGGCGACAGGCTGGACGCGAGCAATTCAGCAAACAAAAAAGCCAACCCGAAGGTTGGCTTTTTGCTATGTGCTGCTGAATTCTTGGTGGCCCGGGGCGGAATCGAACCACCGACACAAGGATTTTCAATCCTCTGCTCTACCGACTGAGCTACCAGGCCAAGGCGGCGAATTATAGCAGAAAGACTTTCTACCTGACCAGAGCTAGCTGTGTTCAAATGCAACAGATGGCCAAAACATGGTGTTTTGGCATCCTTGTATGACCCGAAGGGATGTGGCGATGCAGCGACGTATTGGAGTGCAGGGCCTGGCGGTGGCGGGCTTGTTCAGTTTGTTGTGCGGTGCGGCGCGGGCCGACGGGCTGGCCGATCTGACTGCGGCGCTGGCCCGATTGCAGGGCCAGATGCCGATCAAGGCGCAGGTGGAATCGAAAAGCTGGCGCCGTGAGGGCGAGGGCAAGGCGGCGGAAGAGGATAGCGGCCAGGCCACCGTCACTGTCGAGGGTGGGCCAGCGGGCTTGCAAGTGCTTTACGGCAAGGACCTGCTGGCGAAAGTGGAAGCCGAGCAGCGCGCCAGGGTAAAGGATCCGAAGGTGAAGACGCCGATCGGCTTTGCGCTGGGAGAAATGAAGGCGACGGAGCTGCGTTCCATGGTGTCGGCGGCGGATGCCTTGTCGCGCGAGATCGAGGAAGCCGTGTTCAGCAGTGAAAAGATGGATAGCTACAAGGGCAAGCCGGCGCGCCTGCTCAGCTTTACTTTGTCGCTCGACAAGGTGCCTGAGAAAGACCGCAAGTATGTGAAGAAGTTCGAAGGCGGCATCGAGGTGTGGATCGCCGCGGACGGCACGCCGCTGGCCAGCCATTTCCACTTTGACGTGAGCGGGCGCGCCTTTGTCGTCGTCAGCTTTACGCAAAAGTCGGACGAGACGCGCCAGTATGGCGTCAGCGGCGACCATTTATTGTTGCTGCGCAAGGAGAGCAAAAACACCACCTCAGGCGCGGGCGAGAGGGTGGAGAGCAAGATCGTCAAGACCTTGCAATTGCAATCCTGACGTGTTGCCGGCACATTCGATTACATGGCGGCGTTGCCGCCCATGGCGCTCTTTTGCAGCACGCAGCGTCCCGCTTCGCAGGTGGCGCCCGGGTCCGTGACGATGGAGCAGGTCGACATCATGCCGTCCGCTTGCTGCTGCTTGCGGCTGGCCTCGGCTTGCGCCTGGGCCAGTGCCTTGAGCTTCTTGCCGTCATTGCCCTTGCTGGACCATGCCAGGTAGCGCTCGGGGCCGCCGCAAGCCTTGGCGCCGATCGCGATGGTCTGACATTGCTGGGTGGAATCGCAGGCGGCGGTGCCCACTTCCGCCTGGATTTGCGCCAGCAAGCCGGCATTGCCGGGGGCGGGCGGCGCATCATCTTGCGTGGGGGCGCTGCCGCAGGCGCTGGCGGCCAGCAGCAGGAAGCTGGCGCACGTGGCGCGCAACAGGGCGGAGTAGGTAGGCGTTTTCATGCCTTCATCATGTGCCACGCTTGCGTAAATGGCAAGCGCGATTCGCACTTGGCCAGAACCTTGATCCCGGTCATTTCCATTGTCAACCCGTCAAAGTTAATATAAATCAACATCCAATCAGCGATGTACGGGTGGCGACCGGGCCGGCGCGCTGCATTCCCGCGCCGGCGCGCGCCGCCGATTCGGGAATGTTTCCAGGAGTTAGACTATGCGCCGCACCATGTCCCCCTTCTTCTTCATCGCCAGCCTCGCTCTCAGTGGCGCGTTGCACGCCGCCAGCAAGGAGCCGATCCAGCCCATCACCGCCGCCAAGGCGGCCAATCCAGAGATGGTCGAGCTAGGCAAGAAACTGTTTTTCGATCCGCGCCTGTCGCGCTCGGGCTTTATTTCCTGCAACAGCTGCCATAACCTGAGCATGGGCGGCACGGACAATATCAAGACCTCGATCGGCCACAACTGGCAGCGCGGGCCCATCAATTCACCCACAGTACTTAATTCCAGCATGAACGTGGCGCAATTCTGGGATGGCCGCGCCAAGGATTTGCAGGAGCAGGCGGGCGGCCCCATCGCCAATCCGGGCGAGATGGCTTTTACGCACGAGCTGGCCATCGACGTGCTGGCCTCGATTCCCGCTTACCGCGCGGAGTTCAGGCAAGTGTTTGGCCAGGACAAGCTGACCATCGAGCAAGTCACGCGCGCCATCGCCGCCTTTGAAGAGGTGCTGGTGACGCCCGGTTCCCGTTTCGACCAATGGCTGTCGGGTAAGAAAAGCGCGTTGACGAAAGACGAACTGGCCGGCTACCAGCTGTTCAAGTCGAGCGGCTGCATCGCCTGCCATAACGGCCCAGCCGTGGGCGGCAAAACTTTCCAGAAGATGGGCGTGGTGGAACCGTACAAGACGGCGATGACGGCTGAAGGGCGCTCGGCCGTGACGGGCAAGGATGCGGACCGCTTCAATTTCAAGGTGCCGACCCTGCGCAACGTGGAGCTGACGTATCCGTACTTCCACGATGGCGAAGCGGCGACCCTGACGCAGGCCGTCGACGTGATGGGCCGCTTGCAGCTGGGCCGCACGTTTACGCCCGACGAAAACGCCAAACTGGTGGCCTTCCTGAAAACCCTGACGGGCAAGCAGCCGCATATCGTGCTGCCGATCCTGCCGCCATCGTCGGATACGACGCCGCGGCCGGTGCCGTTTGACTGAGTGAGTGTGGTGTCGGATTACGCCCTTGCGGGCTAATCCGACCTACTCTCTCCGGCGTAGGTCGGATTAGCGGCGTAGCCGCGTAACCCGACATTCTGATATCGCTTACTTCAACGTACGCTGGAACAATTGATAGATGCGGCGGTACTCGTCATACCACGCTTCCGGCTGCACGAAACCGTGGCGCTCCATCGGGTAGCTGGCCATTTCCCAGTTGTCCTTTTTCAGCTCGATCAGACGCTGCGACAGGCGCACGGAGTCCTGGTAAAACACGTTGTCGTCGATCATGCCGTGGGCGATCAGCAGGTTGCCCGTCAGTTTGTCCGCGTATTCGATCGGCGACGAGATTTTATACGCTTGAGGATCGATGTCCGGCGTGTTCAGGATATTCGCCGTGTACTCGTGGTTGTACGTCGTCCAGTCCGTCACGGGGCGCAGGGCGGCGCCCGATTTGAAGATGTCCGGCGCGCGCATCAGGGCCATCAGGCTCATGAAACCGCCATAGCTGCCGCCATAGATGCCCACGTTCTGGATATCGCCCTGGTGCTGCTGCGCCAGCCAGTTTGCGCCATCGATAAAATCTTCCAGTTCCGGGTGGCCCATCTGGCGGTAGATGGCCGTGCGCCAGGCGCTGCCGTAGCCGAGCGAAGCGCGGTAGTCGACGTCGAGCACGATGTAGCCTTGCTCGACGAGCAGGTTGTGGAACATCTGTTCGCGGAAATACACGGGATAGCGCTCGGTCACATTCTGCAGGTAGCCGGCGCCGTGCGCGAACATGACGATCGGATAGCGCTTGCCAGCTTCCAGCTGTTTTGGCCGGTACAGCTTGGCCCAGATGGGCGCCGCGCCATGCGTGGATGGCACTTGTACCAGTTCCGGCATGACCCAGTTGCGCGCCTTGAAGGCGTCTCTGCGTGTATCGGTCAGGATGTTCGCCTTGCCGCCAGAGACAGAAACGGTGGCCAGCTGGGCCGGCATATAGCTGGTGGAATAGCGCAGCAGCAGCTTGCCGTTGTCGGGCGACAGGCCGAAGTTTTCCACGCCTTTCAGATTCGTGACTTCGCGCGCCCCGCCATCCCTGGCCGTGCTGGCGCACACTTCATACGTGCCTGGCGCCTGTCGGTTGCACATGAAATAGGCATTCTTGCCGTCGCGGCTCCACTCGACGGCGCTCACTTCCCACTGGCCGCTGGTCAGTGCGCGCGCCGGAGCCGCGCCCTGTTTCGTGTACAGGTGGGCGTAGCCGCTTTCCTCGGACAGATACCACAAGGTGGCGTTGTCTGGCAGCCAGCCGAATTCCTCGGCGCGGCGGTTGACCCAGGCCGTATCGCTGATGCGGTGCACGGGCACGAGGGCGCCGTTGGCCAGGTCGACGCTGGCGAGCCAGCCGTCCTTGTTGTCGATGGCGCGGATGCGCACGGCGGCCTTGCTGCCGTCATCGGTCCAGGCGATGCCGTCGCGCTGGGCGTCGATGCGTACGGCACGGTTGCCTTTCAACGGCGGCAGCTTCTGTTCCGCGCGCAAGGCTGCCAGCGGGTCGGTGGCGATACCGGGCAGGCTGTCAAAGGCGATCTCGCGCACCTGGCCCGTGCGCAGGTCCGCCAGTTTCAGGCTTTGCGCGATCGGCATGTTGCGGCCCACGCGCGTGCGTTCGTCGTCCGCTTCCGGATAGCCCGTTTCCGTGACGTAGCGGGCCAGTTTGCCCAGCTTGCCTTTTTCGGCAGCTTTATCCTGCGTGACGAACAGCAGCCAGCGGCCGTCCGGCGACAGGGCGCTGCCGGAAATCGTCACTTTCTCGCCCAGGTAGATCGGTTCCGGCGCGCGCGTGGCGTCGAGGCGGCGCTCTTCATGGCGGCGTTCGCGGTTCGCGTCGCGGTCTTCCTTCTGGCGCGCCAGGTTGACGATCAGGCGCAGCTGCAGTTCGCGCAGGGCGTCCGCTTCCGGCTTGGCGTCCGGGTCCTTGGCCGCGCGCAGCAGGGCGACGGGGGCGCTCAGGCGATCAAGACGGCTCCAGCTGAACCAGTCGGTGCCGCTGCGGTATTGCACGGCGCCGCCGTCGCTGGAATATTGCGGGTCGCTGATGGCCGTCACACCGCGCGTGATTTGCGTCAGGGCGCCGTTTTTCAGGTCGCGCTCGAACAAGTCGCCGTTGCGCAGCAGGATGGCGCGCGTGCCGGCCCGGTTGACGACCATCTGCTGGCCATCGAGGTTAGCCAGCTGCGCATCGTCGACCTTCTTGCCGCTATTGAGCTTGGCGTTCGCGCCTGGTAATTGATAGGTGTCGCGCAGGGGCGAGCCGAGGCGTTTTTGCTTGTAGTAGAGCTGGCCATTCCAGCCCCACCATGCCGCTTCGACGGGTGTGCCAATCCAGTCGGGATCGGCCATGGCCTGGTCCAAGGTGATCGGCGTGGGCGCGGTGGCGGTGGAGGAAGGGGCCGCATGCGCGGCGGGCAGCAAAGAGAGCAGCAGGAGCGGCAGCAGGGGAAGAACCAGACGCATCGGGGATCACTTTAATCAAAGGGGATGATGAAGGTACAGGCTATGAGGCCGGTATTCTAGCGGAGGAGTTGCGTGCAGGAAATGTCGGAAAGCTAAGCCTGGTGCCGGGCCAGCCAGGCGAGAAAGTCGGCGAGCGGCATCGGCCGCGCATACAGGAAGCCCTGCAAGCCGTCGCAATCGTGGGCGATGAGGAAGTCTGCCTGCTCCTGCGTTTCCACGCCTTCGGCCACGACGCGCAAGCCCAGATGGCGCGCCATGGCCAGGATCGCTTGCACGATGGCCGTGTCGCGCGCATCGTGCGGCGTGTCGTCGATGAAGCGCTTGTCGATTTTGAGTTCATACAGCGGCATCGAGGTCAGGTAGGCGAGGCTGGAATAGCCGGTGCCGAAATCGTCGATGGAAAAGCGGATGCCCAGGTCCGCCAGTTCGCGCATGCGCGCCAACGAGGCGTCGCGCTGGTCGATCAGCAAACCCTCCGTCAATTCCAGGATCAGGGCGCCGGCCGGCGTGCCGTGTTCGGCAAGCGCCGCCTGCACGCGGGAAGCGAAATCGGGCTGGCGAAACTGGGCCGGGCTGACGTTCACGGACAGGGCGACGGGCGATCCCGCCTGCGCCAGCACCCTGGCGGCGCGGCATGCTTCGCGCAGCGCCCAGTGGCCCAGCTTGACGATCAGCCCCGATTCCTCGGCGATGGGAATGAAGATATCCGGCGCGATGTACGTGCCGTCCGCCTGCGGCCAGCGCATCAGCAATTCGGCGCCCGTGACCCGGCCGTGACGGTCGACCTGCGGCTGCACGTGCATGCATAACACATGGTCATCGAGGGCGCGCGCCAGCGCCCGTTCCAGGGTCAGCCGGCGCTCCACGCCCGCCTGCATGGCCGCTTCAAAGAAGGCGATGCCGTTGCGCCCTTCGGCCTTGGCGCGGTACATGGCGATGTCCGCTTCGCGCAGCAGGTCGTGCGCCTGCTGCTCCATTTTCGGCAGCAGGGTCACGCCGATGCTGGCGCTGCAATGATAGGACTGCGCGCCGATCTCGAAGTCGCGCGCGATGGCGGCGCGGATTTTCTCGGCTACCTGGGCCGCGGCGCGCGCGGCGCTGTCCAGGTCATCGGCCAGGTGCGCCAGCAGCACGACGAATTCATCGCCGCCGATGCGCGCCACTGTGTCGGCCTTGCGCATCAGCTGCGCCAGCCGTTCGCCCGCCAGGCGCAGCAGCGCGTCGCCGGTGGCGTGGCCGCGCGCGTCGTTGATGTGCTTGAAGTGGTCGAGGTCGATGAACATCAGCGCACTGATGGTATGGTTGCGCGGCGCGGCGGCCAGCAAGTGGCCGATGCGGTCCATCAGCAGGCGCCGGTTGGGCAAGCCCGTCAGCACGTCATAGAAAGCCAGGCGGTGGATGTCCGCTTCCGATTTCTTGCGCTCGTCGATTTCGCGCTCGACGGCCACCCAGTGCGTCTGCCTGCCGTCCGCATCCGTAAACGGCACCAGTTCCGCCTCGACCCAGTACGCCTTGCCGGCCTTGTTGTAATTCAGTAATTCCGCCCTGGCTGGCTGGGCGCGGGCCATGGCGGCGGCGACGCGCGCCAGTTCGTCCGCATCCGTGGCGGGGCCTTGCTGGAACAGCAGGCTGCGGCCCAGCACTTCGGCGCGCGCATAGCCGCTGCTGCGCTCGAAGGCATCGTTGACGAAGATGATGCGCGTGGCGGGCACCGTACCCGCGCCTAACGCGGTATCGGCCACTTCGGCGATCATCACCATGTCGTTCAGGCGGGCCAGCGCCGTGGCCGTCAAGCGCAGGTCGGCGTTCAGCTGCGACAGGGCCTGGCTGCTGCGTTCCAGGTGGCGCAGCAGGAAGGCGCAGGACAGGGTCAGTACGGCGGCGATGAACAGGAAGTTCAGGGCCACGATCAGCGCGCGCAGCACGGGCGAATCGGGCACGCCGCGCAATTGCAGCTCCACGTCGGGATGCAGGCCGAGCAGAAAGATGGTCAGCGACGTCAGGGCCAGGGTCGACAAGGCTGGCCGCATGCCCAGCAGCAGGGCCGCCAGCACGGGCATGAGCATCATGTAGATCTGGCTGACGGGGCCGATTTTCATCAGCAGGCCCACGCCCACCAGATAGGCGACGATGAGGAATTGCCACACGCGCCAGCGGTAGGGCATGGCGCGCAGATGCCAGATGAGGCCGATCCAGCCGATGGCCAGCAAGTCGAGGGCGACTATGGACCAGATAGCTTCGCGCGCGGCCAGCAGGGCGCTGGGAATGGCAGTGACGATGCCCAGCAGCAGCACCGCCTGCAGCAGGCGCGCAAAAATCTGTCCGCGCCAGTGCGCGAGATCGTTTGACGCGGCCACGCTGCCGTCCTTTCCCCAGGGAGCTCTGCTGCCGAGCTGAGCAGTATGGTAAAAATATTACGCGGTATCTTTCAGCATGTCATCTTGATCATTCGGCATGATTGACGGCGCGACCACAAGGCGCATAGGGCCGCCTAGTCCGTTTGCGCCGTGGGCCAGTAGTGGCTATCGGGCATGTCGCGCGCGCCGAAGATGGCCTGGCCGACGCGCACGACGGTGGCGCCTTCTTCGATGGCAATTTCATAATCGCCGGACATGCCCATCGACAGCTCGTCGAGGCTGACGCCATCGGGGGCGCCCTGGCGCAACCGGTCGCGCAATTCGCGCAGCAGCACGAAGCAGCGGCGCACGCGCACGGCTTCCGCCGACAACAGGGCCAGGGTCATGAGCCCGCGCACGCGCAGCGACGGGAAGGCGGACAGCTGGCGAAGGAAGGCGGCCACCTCGTCCGGCGGCAAGCCGTACTTGCTGGCTTCTCCCGAGGTGTTTACTTGCACGAACACATCGAGCCCGCGCCCTTCCGCTTGCAGGCGCCGTTCCAGTGCCTCGGCCACGCGCAGGCTGTCGAGCGCCTGGAATTCGCTGGCAAAGCGCGCCACCAGCTTGGCCTTGTTGGTCTGCAAATGGCCGATCACCGACCATTGCAGGTCGGCCAGGTCCGCCATCGCTTCCCATTTGCGGCCCGCCTCCTGCGGCTTGTTTTCTCCCAGCATGCGGCAACCGGCGGCGTAGGCCAGGCGCAGGCTCGCCTCGGGCTTGGTCTTGCTGACCGGCAGCAGGCGCACGCCGGCCGGATCGCGTCCGACCCGCTGGCAGGCGGCGGCCATGCGCGCGTGGACTTCTGCCAGGTTGCGGCGGAAGTCGTCCACCGACACGGCTTGCGGCCAGCGCCCATGCCGCTCATGCATGGTGGGGGTGAGCAGGGGAGTGTCTGTGTTCATGTGTCAGCCTTGTGTTCGCCTTTAGCGGCAGCAGTCGCGGGAGTGGTGTATTATTGTCCTATGCCAAAATATATCATGTCTGAGACTATCGTGAAGATTGCCGGGAAAACCGCCGCGGAACTGTTCGATAGCATCCGCGCGCTGACGCAGGCGGGCGAGTTGCTGCCGGGCCAGGAGCTGCCGACCGTGCGCGAGCTGGCCGCGACCCTGGGAGTCAACCGCAATACCGTGTCGCTGGCTTACCAGCGCCTGGTGACGGCCGGGATCGCGGTCACGCAAGGGCGTTTGGGTACGGCCATTCGCGCGCAGCGCGATCCCGGCGAGCAGGAAGGCTTGCTGCCCGGCTCGCCGCTGGCCGACCTGGGCGGCGGCAATCCGAACCTGGCCTGGCTGCCTGACGTTGGCGCGGCCCTGGCGCGCAAGCCATACCGCCCGCGCCTGTATGGCGAAGCCACCGTGGACCGGGAGCTGGAAGTGCTGGCGCGGCGCTGGCTGGCCGGCGATTGCCCCGAAGGCCACGACATCACCGTGACGAATGGGGCCGTCGATGCGGTCGAGCGCCTCCTGGGGGCGTACCTGGCCGCAGGCGACAAGGTAGCCGTGGAAGACCCGTGCTTCGTCAGCAGCATCAACACCTTGCGCATCGCCGGACTGCACGCCGTTGGCGTGGCCGTCGATGCCGAGGGCATGCAGGCCGGGGCGCTGGAACGGGCGCTGGCGCAAGGCGCGCAAGCCGTCATCGTGACGCCGCGCGCGCACAATCCCACCGGCTGCAGCCTGAGCGCGGCGCGCGCGGATCAGCTGCGCGCCGTGCTGGCCGCCTACCCGCACGTGCTGGTCATCGTCGACGACCATTTCTCGCTGTTGTCCACGGCCGGCTACCAGGACGTGATTCCCCCTGCTGCCCGGCGCTGGGCGCTGATCCGTTCCGTGTCGAAGATCTTCGGCCCCGACCTGCGCCTGGCCGTTGTCGCCAGCGACGGGCAGACGGCCCAGCGTTTGCGCTTGCGACTGGCGCCCGGCACGAACTGGGTCAGCCATCTTTTGCAGGATGCCGTGAGCGCCTGCCTGTCGTCGTCCGACGTGTCCGCGCAGGTGGTCCTGGCCCGCGCCGACTATGCGCGCCGACGCGACATGGTGGCGGCGGCGCTGGCGGCGCAAGGCCTGGTCTGCGCCAGTCCCGCCGATGGCCTGAACCTGTGGCTGCCGCTGCCAAGTAACAGCCAGGCGGCCGTGCTGGCGCTGGCCCGGCATGGCTGGCTGGTGCGCGGCGGCGAAGCCTTCGGCGTGCAGGCGCCGGCGCAGGGATTGCGGATCACCGTGTCGACCATCGATGACGCGGGCGCACAGGCGTTCGCCGCGGTGCTGGCCCAGGTGCTGGGCCGGCCATAGTTTTTTAATTACTCGCTACAGAAGGGGAAGATCATGAAAGTCCATTTCGTTGTGCATGAAGCATTCGAGGCGCCGGGCGCCTATGAAACCTGGGTGCGTGAACGGGGCCACGAGGCCACGTATTCCCGCGTTTATGCCCATGAGCCGCTGCCCGTTTCCATCGCGGACATCGACCTGCTGGTCGTCATGGGCGGGCCGCAGTCGCCGTCGACGACGCGCGAGGAGTGTCCGCATTTCGACGCCGCGGCCGAACAGGCCCTGATAGCCGCATGCGCTGCGGCGGGCAAGGCGGTGGTCGGCGTTTGCCTGGGTGCGCAACTGATCGGCGCGGCCTTGGGAGCGCCGCATGCGCACAGCCCTGAAAAGGAAATCGGCAAGTTCCCCATCATGCTGACGGCGGACGGAAAGGCGAGCGACAAGTTCGCGCATTTCGGCAATGTTCTGGAAACCGGGCATTGGCACAGCGACATGCCGGGCCTGACGGACAGCGGGAAGGTCATCGCCTATAGCGAAGGCTGCCCGCGCCAGATCGTCGAATACGGCAATCTGGTGTACGGCTTCCAGTGCCATATGGAGTTCACGCCGGAGGTGGTCGACCTGCTGATCGCCGCGTCGGAAGCAGAACTGGCCACGCTCACGTCGCACCGCTTCGTGCAGCAGCCAGCGATCCTGCGCGCCCACGACTGGCAAGCGATGAACGGCCAGCTGTTTGTTTTCCTCGACCGGCTGATGCAGGCTTACGCGGCGCCATAAAAAACGCCAGCATGATGCTGGCGTTGCGGGGACAGGCAGGCGAGGCGCTTATTTCTTCGGCGCGCTCAGGCATTCCTTCATGAACGCCTTGCGGGCGTCGCCCTTCATGTCCTTGGCGTCGACATTGCACGCTTTCATCTTGTTTTGCTGCGTCATGGCCGGCGCCGGCTTGGCGCTCAGGCATTCCTTCATGAAGGCCTTGCGCTCATCGCCTTTCTTGCCGGCGGCATCCGCATTGCAGGTCGTCATTTTCGACTGTTGGGCCGTCTTGGCGACGGGCGCCGCTTCCGGTGCGGCGGCAAAGGCGGTGCTGGCAAACGCGGCGGCGATGCAGAGGGCGATGAATTGTTTCATGGTAAATCCTTTAGGCGCAGTCGGTGGAAGGGGACATGCAAGCGGCAGGCAATGCCGGTATGCAGAACGTAACTAACTATATGACATTTATCAACAAAATTTCCACTCGAGTGTGTCTTTTTGTTACTGACAGGCACAAGGCGCCCGCTGGCTGGCCCGGGCAGCCATGTTGCGGCGGCAGTGCCCCTGTTTTTTGCTATGCTAGCGACTTTCCACCGGCCGATGCCGCTGCCTTGGCCGGCGCACCCTCAATACGGAGTAGTTATGGTCTCGTTGCAAGAGCAGTTTTTAAAGGCCGGCCTGGTCGACAAGAAGAAGGTTAAGCTGGCCAACCAGGACAAGAGCAAGCAAAAAAAGGACGAGCGCAAGAGCGGCACGCAAAGTGTCGACGAGGTGCGCCTGGCCGCGCTCGAGACGCAGCGCAAGAACGCGGAACGCGCGCGCGAACTGAATGCCCAGCGCGACGCGGCCGCCAACCAGAAAGCCATCGTGGCGCAGATCGCGCAAATGGTGCAAAAGAACCGCCAGAGCAAGGGCAACAACGGCGACGTGCCGTATAACTTCACGTTCAACAACAAGATCGAGCGCATCTACGTGACGGCGGCCGTGCAAGCCCATCTGGTGGCGGGCCGTCTGGTGATCGTCTGCCTGGGCGGCGCCGTGGAACTGGTGCCGCGCATCATCGCCGACAAGATCGCCGAACGCGACCCCGCCATCGTCGTGCGCGTCAAGCAGGCCAGCACCGAAGTGGATGAGGATGATCCGTACGCGGCGTTCCAGATTCCTGATGATTTGATGTGGTGAGAACGATGTGTGGCTGGCCGCAGGCGGCCGCCTTGCGTGTTGAGAACGCCAACCTTCGGGTTGGCTTTTTTTTGCATTAATTCGGTGCGACAGGCAGGCCAAATCCCGCAGGTAATCGCCCCAGAATGTCGCCAGTGATGCCGGAGTAAAAAATGATGCCGGCCATATTGCCGGCAAGGTAAATGCTTTGTATTGTTTTCATGTCCGTTCTGTCCGGAGTAAACTCGGACCGGTAGAAATCATAGACCAGGTAAGGCGCCGCCACTTTCATCACGAGCAGCGCCTTCAAGACGGGTAGCTCTTTTTCCGCGACGGCATTTTCCATCGTCAACTGGACTACTGGTTTCTTGTTAGATTGAAAATTGTCACGCTGAAAATCCAGGAACGGGATGCGATTGACTGCAATGCCCAGCCTTGCCGTGTCGGTTTCTTCGATGGGGTATTTTGCGCGATAGCTGCCAGGCCCCTTGTACGGACCTTTTGATTTCAGTTTGGAACTCAATTGAAATTGATCCAGGCCCTTGTATCGCAGTTTGTTGAGGTCGTAGTCAGGAGCGCCGATACCATTGAGCTCAAAAGAGTAAGGCAAGACAAAGAGCTTTACTTTTCCCGTATTCGCATTGAATTCATAGCTGATGGCATTTGAAGATTGTGCGTTATTCTTGACCGGGGTCACCAAGGCAAACAAGTCATTCAAGCTTGAGTTGCCGATGATTTTCTCATCCAGGGCAGCGGTCTTTCTACGCTGATAATCAGCCGTCGATTCGAATTCCCCTTTTTTGTCGGCCAAGAATTTTTGTATGGCGGTCACGGCGAGGCCAAGCGGCAAGCCGGGGTAGTCGGGATCAATGCGGCCGCTTGCCAGCATCTGCATGGAAAACGTCGACGCTGCCAGCCTTTTTTCCCATGGCCTGAGTGGGATTGCGCGCCGAGGTTCCTGCTGCGTGGCGCTTGAAGACGTTGTCACCTGTGCTGCGACTTGCGCAGGCTGCGCCATCCCGGTACTGGCAAGGGCACTGGCAACAGCCAGTAATAAACATTGTTTCACGGTCATGTTCCTTGATACGGGCGTTAATCTTTGATTAATCTTAACATGTTCCCGTGGGGAAAATCCTGTGTCAGGAATGCCGGCGTCTTGTGCAATGGTGCCGGATGATGAGCTGGGAGGGAATGTGACGGCGCCACAAACAAAAACGCCACCCGAAGGTGGCGTTTTTGATAGGTGCTGCTGAATTCTTGGTGGCCCGGGGCGGAATCGAACCACCGACACAAGGATTTTCAATCCTCTGCTCTACCGACTGAGCTACCAGGCCAAGGTGGCGAATTATAGCAGACCAAAACGGGAATGCAAGAGCCGGCGACGACTTTTCCCGGATTTCCTGCATGGGCATCAGCTTACTTGCCTGTAGATCAAATATGATTTGATATAAACGGTATTTTTCTCAACAAAAGATGGGCGCATAGTGTCGTCATCGACATGTATTTGAGAGGACTGCCGCATGAATACCACCACCAATCACACCGCCATCCCTGAAATCGGCCTGGGCACCTTCCGCCTGCAGGGCCAGGTCGTCATCGATTCCGTCACCGCGGGTCTCGACATCGGCTACCGCCATATCGATACGGCGCAAATCTACGGCAATGAAGCGGAAGTGGGCCAGGCGATCGCCGCCAGCGCCGTCCCGCGCGACGAACTGTTCGTCACGACCAAGATATGGATCGACAATCTGCAGCGCGACAAGCTGATTCCGAGCCTGAAGGACAGCCTGCACAAGCTGCGGCTGGAACAACTGGACCTGACCCTGATCCACTGGCCGTCGCCGAACAACGCGATTCCCGTGGCCGAGTACATGGAAGCGCTGGCGCAGGCGAAGGCGCAGGGACTGACCAGGGCCATCGGCGTATCGAATTTCACCAACGCGCAGCTGCGGCAAGCCATCGATACGGTGGGCGCATCGGAAATCGCCACGCAGCAGGTCGAGATCCATCCGTTCCTGCCAAACCGCAAGGTCATCGATTTCGCGCGCAGCCAGGGCATCCACGTCACGGCCTACATGCCGCTCGCGTATGGCAAGGTGATGGCCGACCCCGTGATCGCGGCCATCGCCGCCAGGCACGGCGTGACGCCGGCGCAAGTGGCCCTGAGCTGGTCGCTGCAGCAGGGCTTTGCCGTGATCCCGTCATCGACCAGGCGCGCCAACCTGGAAGCGAACCTGCATTTCCAGCGCATCACCCTGTCGCCGGACGAGATGGCGCAGATGGCGACCCTGGAGCGGGGCGAGCGCCTGGCCAACCCGGACGGTCTGGCGCCGCAGTGGGATTGAGATGGGCGCCATGACGAAGCTGGGGCAGGGCGGTTTCAGTATCGGCTTGCAGCTGCGGCAGAACCGCCGCCCGCTGGCCGAGACGATGCAGGAGATCGCGGACCACGTGTTGCCCGTCTTTCATGGCGCCGCTTGACCTGGGGCACGCGTTCTGTACTTCCGGACTATCTGAAACAGGTGGGGCAAACGCTATAATGGCCGCATGAACAGTCCCACTCCCCCTACCATGCGGCGCTTCATGCACAGCCACAGCGACGTTTGCATCGTCGGCAACGGCGCCATCGCGAAAACCACGGCGCTGGCGTTTGCCCAGGCAGGACAAAGCGTCACCCTGTTATCTCCGGCGAGCCCGCCGGTGACCGCATCCCCTTCGGCCGCCAAGCCGGTCGAAGCCAGCTGGGACGTGCGTGTGTATGCGCTCAATCACACGGCGCACGACTTGCTGTCTTCGCTGAAGGTGTGGGGCGCTTTAGAGGCCGACAGGGTGGCGCCCGTCGACGCCATGCTGGTCAACGGCGACGGCGCGCAGGCGGGCGGACTCGGTTTCGACGCCTACGGCGCCCATGTGGGCAGCCTGGCGTGGATCATCGAAGACCGCAACCTGGGCCAGGCGCTGGACGCCGCCCTGAAATTCGCGCCCAACGTCAGCGTGCTGCAGGGCCGCGCCAGCCGTCTGGAATGGACGAACGACTCGGCCATCGTGCACCTCGATGGCGGCGACACCATCACCTGCGCGCTGGTGGTGGGCGCGGACGGCGCCCAGTCGTGGGTGCGGGGCCAGTGCGACATCGGCCTCGATTACCGCTCGTATGGCCAGCGCGGCGTGGTCAGCAACTTCGCCTGCGAAAAGCCGCATCATGGCGCGGCCCACCAGTGGTTTACGGGCAGCGAAGGCATCGTCGCGCTGCTGCCGCTGCCGGGCGAGCGCGTTTCTCTCGTCTGGTCTGCGCCCGATGCGCTGGCCGAGACCTTGATGGCCGAACCGGCCGACGCCCTGGCCGCGCGCTTGTCCGCATACTGCCAGGACAAGCTGGGCAAGCTCACGCCTTTGCAGCCGGAGCTGGTACGTGCCTTCCCATTGACCCTGATGCGCCCGCACGCCATGGTGGCGCCGCGCGTGGCACTGGTGGGCGACGCCGCCCACGTGGTCCATCCGATGGCTGGCCACGGCATGAATCTGGGCTTTGCCGATGTGGCGCAGCTGGTCAAGACGATTGGCGAACGCGAAGCGCACCGCGGCATCGGCGACGAACGCGTGCTGGCCCGCTATGCGCGCGCGCGCAAGGAAGACGTGCTGCTGATGCAGCTGGCCACCGATGGCCTGGCGCGATTATTTGGCGCCGATCTGGAACCGTTGCGCGTGGTTCGCAATTTGGGATTAAACTTGCTGGATAAATTACCTGCGCTGAAGCGGAAAATGATTTCGCACGCATTGGGGCATCAGTAAATATCAGCGTATCTTAAGATATCGCCGGATAATGGCAGCAGTGAAAATTCAAGGTCGCCGCAGCTGGTCTGCGGCGCTCGTTTTATTAAAGAGATAACGGCGCCGGGCCCCCTGCCAGTTTCGCCGGGCGTTTCAAGTGGAGAAGTGATAGTGATAACAATGAACAGAAGCATGAGCAAAATCGCCTTGCTGATGGCCTCGGGCCTGATGATGTCGTGCGCTGGCGCCGAAACGCCGACGGAAGCGAACATCAAAAAGCTGATCGAGCCGCGCCTGGGCGAAGGCGCCAAGGTTGATTCGGTCAAGGAAACGCCGTACGGCGGCCTGTACGAAGTGCGCACGGGTGGCGACATCCTGTACACGGACAAGAGTGCGCAATACCTGTTCGTCGGCCACGTCTTCGACGCCAAGACGTCGCAGGATCTCACCAAGGTGCGCCTGGACGAAGTCAACCGCATCAAGTTCTCCGACCTGCCGCTCGATTCGGCCATGAAGACCGTCAAGGGCAATGGCAAGCGCGTGATCGCCGTGTTCGAAGATCCGAACTGCGGCTATTGCAAGCGCTTCCGCCAGAACGCTTTGAAGGAAATCGACAACGTCACCGTCTACACCTTCATGTACAACATCCTGTCGCCCGATTCGATCGTCAAGTCGCGCAATGTGTGGTGCGCGCCGGACCGCAACAAGGCCTGGGATGACTGGATGTTGAACGGCAAGGCGCCAGCCACGGTCGCCGCCAATTGCGCCAACCCGCATGAAAAAATCCTGGCCCTGGGCCAGCAGTTGCGCGTCTCGGGCACGCCAGCCATCTTCTTCGCCGACGGCAGCCGCATTCCGGGCGCGGTCGATGCGAAAACGCTGGAACAGAAATTCTCGACCATTAAGTAATCCGGGCTGTCGCCAGGAAGGCTGGACGGCGCGCCCTCGCAAGGCGCGCTTTTTTTTCGTTTTTTTCCGCTGTCGTATCATCAAGTGTTGTTCGTAGACGCCATAACAATCCAAAAAGGGGAAGCAGCAGATGATTACCTTGAATATCAACGGACGCGACACGCAAGTCGACGCCGATCCTTCCACGCCCATCCTGTGGGCGCTGCGCGATAACCTGAACATGACGGGCACCAAGTTCGGCTGCGGCGCGGCCCTGTGCGGCGCCTGCACGGTGCACCTCGACGGCCAGCCGATCCGCTCGTGCATCACGCCGATTTCCTCGGTGGGTGCGCAAAAGATCACCACCATCGAAGCGATGGAAAACGACCAGGTGGGCAAGGCCGTGCAGGCGGCATGGGTACGCCACGACGTGCCGCAATGCGGCTACTGTCAAAGCGGCCAGGTGATGAGCGCGACGGCGCTGCTGCGCACCAATAAGGCGCCCAGCGATGCCGACATCGACGGCGCCATGAGCGGCAATATCTGCCGCTGCGGCACCTATCAACGGATCCGCGCGGCCATCAAGGACGCGGCCAAGACCCTGGCCTGAGGAGAACGGCATGCGTATCGAATGGTTGAATCAGGAAGCATTGCAGCATGGCGGGGTGACCCTGGGCGCGGCGCTGGCATCGGCGCCGGTGGCTGTGGTTGGCGCGGCCGATGGCGTGTCGCGGCGCGGTTTCATGAAAGCCGGCGCGGTGGCTGGCGGCGGCTTGATGCTGGGCTTTTTCCTGCCGGGCGCAGGCAAGCTGGCGCAGGCGGCCGATGCCGCACCCGCCAAGCCCGTGTATGCGCCGAACGCCTTTTTGCACATCGCCCCCGATAACACGGTGACGGTGCAGGTGAACCGGCTGGAATTTGGCCAGGGCGTGCAAACGAGCTTGCCCATGCTGATCGCCGAGGAACTCGACGCCGACTGGAGCCTGGTGCACGGCGCGCTGGCGCCCGCCGGCGAGCAGTACAAGGATGCCGCCTACGGCATGCAGATGACGGGCGGCTCGGGCAGCATCGCCCACTCGTTTACGCAGTACCGCGAAATCGGCGCCAAGGCGCGCGCCATGCTGGTGGGCGCCGCTGCCGCGCAGTGGAAAGTCAACCCCGACCAGGTACGCGCCGCGAAAGGCGTGCTGTATGGCCCCGGCGGACAAAAGGCGACGTATGGCGAGTTTGCCGACGCGGCCATGCGCCAACCCGTGCCCACCACCGTGAAGCTGAAAGACCCGCGCGAATTTTCCATCATCGGCAAACCCGTGAAACGCCTCGACGCGTCCGCCAAGTCGACGGGCAAGCAGCAGTTCGGCATCGACTTCAAGCCGCCAGGCGCGAAAGTGGCCATGGTGGCGCGCCCGCCCGTGTTTGGCGCCAAGGTGGCGAAATTCGACGCCAGCAAGGCGAAAGCCATCAAGGGCGTGCTGGACGTGCTGGAAGTGAAGACCGACCGTGGCGGCAGCGGCGTGGCCGTCATCGCCGACGGCTACTGGCCCGCCAAGCAGGGGCGCGATGCGCTGGTGATCGAATGGGATACGAGCGCCGTGGAAAAGGTCAGCAGCGACAAGCAGCTGGCCGCCTTCAAGGCGCTGGCGAAAACGCCGGGCACCGTCGCCAGGCCTGCCGACATGGGCAAGCTGGCCAAGGCACCGAAGAAGATCGAAGCCGTCTACGAATTCCCCTACCTTGCGCACGCGCCGATGGAGCCGCTCAACTGCGTCGTCGACCTGCAAGCGGACAAATGCACGATGTGGGTCGGTTCGCAATTCCAGACGGGCGACCAGGCGGCGATTGCCGCGACTTCCGGCCTGAAACCGGAGCAGGTGACCTTGCACACGATGATGGCGGGCGGCGGCTTCGGCCGGCGCGCCGTGCCCTCGTCCGACTATGTGGTCGAAGCCGTCAACGTCGCCAAGGCATACCGGGCGGCGGGCAAGAGCGGTCCGTTAAAGCTTATGTGGAGCCGCGAGGACGACATCAAGGGCGGCTACTACCGGCCGTCGCACGTGCACCGCGCGCAGATCGGCCTCGACGCCAAGGGCAAGATCCTCGCCTGGGACCACACCATCGTGGGCCAGTCCATCATGGCCGGCACGCCGTTCGAAGCCTTCATGGTGAAAAATGGCGTCGACGGCACCATGGTCGAAGGCATGGGTGAGCCTTACACCTTGCCGATGAAGCTGTCCGTGCACACGGCCAAGGCGAACGTGCCCGTGCTGTGGTGGCGCTCCGTCGGCTCGACGCATACGGCCTTCGTCATGGAAACCCTGATCGACGAGGCGGCGCACGTGGCGAAGATGGACCCCGTCGCCTACCGCAAGCAGCTGATCGATGCCAAGCATACGCGCCACATCGCCGCGCTGGATCTGGCCGTGGCCAAGTCCGGCTATGGCAAGAAGAAGCTGCCGAAGGGACAAGCCTGGGGCGTGGCCATGCACGAGTCGTTCAATTCCGTCGTCGCCTACGTGGTGACGGCTTCGGTGGTGGAAGGCGCGCCCAAGCTGCACCAGGTATGGGCGGGCGTGCATTGCAACCTGGCCGTCAACCCCTTGACGATCGAGGCGCAAGTGCAGGGCGCCGCGCTGATGGCGCTGGGCATGACCATCCCTGGCGCGGCCATCACGCTCAAGGATGGTGTGGTGGAGCAGCAGAACTTCGGCGACTATCCCGTGCCGCGCATGCCCGACATGCCCGTGATCGAGGTGCACCTGGTACCGTCGGGCGACGCGCCGACGGGCATGGGCGAACCGGGCGTGCCGCCATTGGCGCCTGCCTTTGCCAATGCGCTGTTCGCCCTGACGGGCAAGCGCCTGCGCAAGCTGCCGTTCGACCTGGCGGCCGCATGACGGCAGCGGTTTTTTGAGTACGGTCGGCATCTTGCTGGCAGCCGGAAGGGGGCGCAGGTTCGACCCTTCCGGCGTACAGAACAAATTATTGCAGCCGTTGGCCGAAGGCCCGCATGCGGGCTTGCCGGTGGTGGTGGCGGCAGCAAAAGCCATGCTGGCGGCCTTGCCGCGCGTGCTTGCCGTGGTGCGCGCAGACGATACGCAGGTGGCGCGCGTGCTCGGCGCGCTCGGTTGCGAAGTGCGCGTCTGCCATGACGCCGACACGGGCATGGCCGCCTCGCTCACCTGCGCCATCGATTACGTGCGCGGCGCGCCGGGCTGGCTGATCGCCCTGGGCGACATGCCTTTCGTGGAAGCGGCTACAATCGCCGCCTTGTCGCAAGCCATTGGCGATGGCGCGCACATCGCCGTGCCCGTGTTCGAGGGACGGCGCGGCAATCCTGTCGCATTTGGCGCCTATCACTTGCCGCTGCTGCTGGCGCTCGATGGCGACCAGGGCGCGCGCAGCATCGTCAACAGCCATGCCGTGTGCGAAGTGACAGTGGACGACGGCGGCATCTTGCGCGATATTGATACACCTGACGATTTGTCGCCGGTGCATGGCGCGCCCGGGCGATTGTAGAATATCCATGCCAGACACGAGGAAAACATGAAGAAAGCACCGATTAAAAAAATCACCGCAAAAGCCTCCGGCAATGCCACAAGCAAAGCCGTTGCGAAAACCAAGGCGAAAGCCGCACCGGCCGCCGGCATCATCTACAGCATCGCCGCAGCGGACCTGGCAGGCCACATGTTCAAGGTGACGTTGACCGTCAAGTCGCCGGCCGCCATCGGCCAGGTCCTGTCCCTGCCGGCCTGGATCCCGGGCAGCTACATGATCCGCGAATTTTCGCGCAATATCGTCAGCATCCGCGCCGAGTCCGAGGGCAAGGCCGTGGCGCTGACCAAACTGGACAAGCACTCGTGGCAAGGCGCGCCGTGCAAGGGCCCGCTGACGGTCGAATACGACGTGTATGCATGGGATCTGTCCGTGCGCGCCGCCCACCTGGACCAGAATCACGGCTTCTTCAACGGCACCAGCGTGTTCCTGCGCGTGCTGGGCCAGGAATCCGATGCCCATGAAGTGCACATCGTGCAGCCGAAGGATGCGGCCTGCAAGACCTGGAAAGTGGCCACCACCCTGCCGGAGCTGAAAGCGAAGCGCTATGGCTTCGGCAGCTACCAGGCCGCCAACTACGATGAGCTGATCGACCACCCGGTGGAAATGGGCGACTTCGCGCTGGCCACCTTCACCGCGCATGGCGTGCCGCACGATATCGTCGTCACGGGCAAGGTGCCGAACCTGGACCTGGACCGTCTGTGCCGCGACCTGAAAGCCATCTGCGAAACGCAGATCGCCTTCTTCGAGCCGAAGACAAAGAAGGCGCCAATGGACCGCTATGTGTTCATGACCATGGCCGTCGGCGACGGTTACGGCGGCCTCGAACACCGCGCCTCGACGGCGCTGATCTGCGCGCGCGCCGACCTGCCGACGACGGCGTCGAACAGCACCGAGATCGGCGACGGCTACCTGAAATTCCTGGGCCTGTGCAGCCACGAGTACTTCCACACCTGGAACGTCAAGCGCATCAAGCCGGCCGCCTTTGCGCCGTACAACCTGCAGGCGGAAAGCTACTCGCCGCTGCTGTGGCTGTTCGAGGGCTTCACCAGCTATTACGATGACCTGATGCTGGTGCGCGCCGGCCTGATCGACGAGGCAGCCTATTTCAAGCTGCTCGGGAAAACCGTCAACAGCGTCTTGCGCGGCAGCGGCCGCACCAAGCAAAGCGTGGCCGATTCCAGCTTCGACGCCTGGGGCAAGTACTACCGCCAGGATGAAAACGCGCCGAACGCCATCGTCAGCTACTACACCAAGGGTTCGCTGATCGCGCTGGCCTTCGACCTGACGATCCGCAGCAAGACAAATGGCGAGAAATCGCTGGACGACGTGATGCAGGCGCTGTGGCAGCGCTATGGCCGCGATTTCTACAAGGGTAAAGCGCGCGGCGTGACGCCGGCCGAAGTCGAAGCCCTGTTCGATGAAGTCTGCGGCACGCGCATGAAACCGTTCTTCGAGCGCTACATCCGCGGCACGGACGACGTGCCGCTGGCGCGCCTGCTGGCACCATTCGGCGTGAAATACAGCGACGCGCGCAAGGCGGAAAAAGCCAGCCTCGATGTCAACCTGGGGCGCGACGGCAACGACGCCAAACTGGCGCAGGTGCACCAGGGCGGCGCCGCCCATGCAGCCGGCCTGTCGGCGGGCGACGTGCTGGTGGCCGTCGATGGCTTGCGCGTGACGGGCTCCAACCTGGACACCCTGCTGGGCCGCTACGCCGTCGGCGCCAAGGTGGCGGTTCACGCCTTCCGCCGCGACGAACTGATGACGTTCGCGGCCGTGCTGCAGGGCGACCGCGTGCCGGGCGTCAGCCTGGCCCTGCTGCCGGCGCCAAAGAAAGCCACGGGACCGAAGCGCCCTAGCGCTGTATAAGCTGTTCGTCATGCGGTAAGACAGAAAACCGGCCGTCACTGGCCGGTTTTCTATTTCAGGCTGCAATTTCTCAATGCAGCGTATCCGCCGGCCGCCTTGGTCTCTTGCCATCATATTTACTGCAAATGAACTAATTTTTCTTTAACTAAACTAAAATTGCCGAACTGCTTCTTTTAGATCGCGCCCAACGTGCAAACCCTCGATCCCCGAACCATCATGCTGATGACGACCCTGATGTGCGGGGCGATGAGCATCGTCATGTTCTCGGTGTATCGCAGCTTCCGGCGCGAGGTGCAGGGTCTCGGGCATTGGGCGGCCGGTCTGCTGTTGCTGGTGTGCGCGTCCCTGCTGTTCGGCACCCGCGAGGTGCTGCCGCCGGCATTGTCCATGATCGCGGCCAATGCGGCGCTGGTGGCCGGCATCGGCCTGTCGATGCTGGGCACGGAGAAATTCTTCGGCCTGGCGCCCAGCCGCCGCGCCTATCTGCTGATACTTGCCCTGGCCATCGCCGGCAATAGCTGGTGGCTGCTGGCGCGCCCCGATTTCTCGGTGCGCGTGGCGGTCTTTTCCCTGCTGGTCTTCCTGTTTTACGCGCGCCAGGTGCAGCTGGTGTGGCGCCATGGCGAGCGCCACTTTTCCAGTTTTTTCTTTGGCGCGCTGATGCTGATGCAAGCTGTCGTGGTACTGGCGCGCGGCATGTCGGCCTTGCTGCATGGCGGCGCCAGCGTGAACCTGATGGTGGCTGGCACGCCGGCCGGCATCTATCTGGCGGTCGCCAATTTCATGGCGCTGCTGCTGACGGTGGGCTTCATGACGGTGGCCACGCGCCGCCTGCAGCAGATACTGGAACGCCGCTCGACCCACGATCCGCTGACGCAGGTGCTGAACCGGCGCGGCTTTGGCGACGCCTATGCGCGCGAGACAGGCAATCTGCGCCGCCGCCGTTTGCCGCTGACATTGCTCAGCATCGACCTCGATTACTTCAAATTGATCAATGACCGCTACGGTCACGCGGTGGGCGACCAGGTGCTGGCGCACGTGGCCGCCGTCATCGGCAGCGCCTTGCGCGAATCGGATTGCGTGGCGCGTTTCGGCGGCGAGGAGTTCGTCGTGCTGATGCCGGACATGCCGGCGCATAATGCGCTCGGCGTGGCCGAACGCATCCGCGCCTTGCTGCACGAGCCCAGTCATGCGGGGCTGCCACCGTGTACGGTCAGCATCGGCGTCGCTTGCCAGGCATCGGTGGTGGAAGGGCTGGAACAGCTGCTGTCGCGCGCCGATGCGGCCCTGTACCTGGCCAAGGAGCGGGGACGCGACCGCATCGAACTCGATGCTTGCGCGGTTACTGAGGGCCGGACAATGTCCGCAGCTGGAAGCGGTACTGGTCGTTGAACAGGAAGGTTTCGGAAAAATCGAAGGTCCGGGCGTGGCGGCGCATCAGGTGCCCGGCCGGTGGAAACGCGGTTTGCACGCGCCGCACGGAGGCCAGCGCGGCGGCCGATGCTTCGCTGTTGCGCGAACGGTGCACGTGCACGCTTTTCAGTTCGCCGTCAGGGCCCGCGCTCAGGTCGAGCACGACGATGGCCGGCAGCATGGGCGGCAGGCGCCCGCTGAACGTGTATTCAGCGTTGGCCGCCATGATCTGCTGCGCCACCAGCGATTTGTAGGCGTCGATGCTGGCGGCCAGCTGTATCGCCGCCGGCGTGCGAAGGGGCGTGGACGTGGGTGCGTTCACCGCTGGTGGCGGCGTACTTTGGCAGGCTGCCAGCAGGCTGGCGGCGGCAAGGACGGTGATCGCGTGTCTCATGGCTGCCAGCCTACCATGGTTTAACTGAACAGGCGCTCCAGTTCCACGCCGGGGTCTGGCGCGCGCATGAACGCCTCGCCCACGAGGAAGCTGTGGATGTGTGCATCGCGCATGCGCTGTACGTCGGCCGTGCTGTGGATGCCCGATTCCGTGATGATCAATTTGTCTTGCGGGATGCGCGGCAGCAGGCCGAGTGTCGTTTCCAGCGACGTGTCGAACGTGCGCAGGTTGCGGTTGTTGATGCCGATCAGCGCGCTCTTGAGCTTGAGGGCCGCCGTCAGTTCTTCGCCGTCGTGGCTTTCGATCAGCACGCCCATGCCCAGTTCGTGGGCGCACGCTTCCATCTCCGCCATCAGGCCATGGTCGAGCGCCGCGACGATCAGGAGGATGCAGTCGGCGCCCATGGCGCGTGCTTCATAGATCTGGTACATGTCGACCATGAAATCCTTGCGCAGCACGGGAATGGCGCAGGCGGCGCGCGCCTGCTGCAGATACTCCACGGAGCCCTGGAAGAACTGCTCGTCCGTCAGCACGGACAGGCAGGCCGCGCCGTGCTGGGCATAGCTGGCGGCGATGTCGGCAGGGCGGAAGTCGGCGCGTATCACGCCTTTCGACGGCGATGCCTTTTTCACTTCGGCGATGATGCCGGGCTTGCCGGCGGCGATGTGCTGGCGCAGGCTTGCTTCAAAGCCGCGCAGGCCGGCGCGCAGTTCGCTGTCGCTTTCCACATCGCCGCGCAGGCTGGCCAGGCTGCGGCGGACTTTGGCCTTGGCCACTTCATCGGCCTTCACGGCCAGGATTTTATCGAGTATGTCGGACATGATGGTCGCTATTCTATAAAGGAGGGCGGAGGACTTACGCTTGCGCCGGGGTGCCCAGCTGCTGCGTCACCTGCACGAATTGGTCGAGTTTCGCCAAGGCCGCACCCGAGCTGACGGCGGTGCGCGCACGCGCCAGGCCGTCTTCGATCGAGCTGGCCACGCCGGCCGCATACAGCGCCGTGCCCGCGTTCAGGGCGACGATGTCGGCAGCGGCTCCAGGCTCGCCGCGTAGCGCTTCCATCATCTTCGCTTTCGATTCGGTGGAATCGGCCACTTTCAGGTTGCGGCTGGCGATCATCGACATGCCGAAGTCTTCCGGATGAATTTCATACTCGCGGATTTCGCCGTTGACCAGCTCGCCCACGAGGGTAGAGGCGCCGAGCGACACTTCATCCATATTGTCGCGGCCATATACGACGATCGCATGCTGCGCACCCAGGCGCTGCAGCACGCGCACCTGGATGCCGACCAGGTCGGCGTGGAACACGCCCATCAAGATGTTCGGCGCACCGGCCGGATTCGTCAGCGGCCCGAGGATATTGAAAATCGTGCGCACCCCCAGCTCCTTGCGCACGGGCGCCGCATGCTTCATGGCCGCATGGTGGTTGGGTGCGTACATGAAGCCGATGCCCGTTTGCGCGATCGACTGGGCGATCTGCTCGGGCTGCAGGTTGATGTTGACGCCCAGGGAGTCCAGCACGTCGGCGCTGCCGGACGAGGATGAGACGCTGCGTCCGCCATGCTTGGCCACGCGCGCGCCGGCGGCGGCCGCCACGAACATCGAGGCGGTGGAAATGTTGAAAGTGTGCGCGCCGTCGCCGCCCGTGCCAACGATGTCGAGCAGGTTGGTGGTGTCGGCCATGGGCACCTTGGTGGAAAACTCGCGCATCACTTGCGCGGCGGCGGCGATTTCGCCGATGGTTTCCTTTTTCACGCGCAAGCCCATGGTGAGGGCCGCGATCATGGTGGGCGACATTTCGCCGGACATGATCTGGCGGAACAGGTACAGCATTTCGTCGTGAAAGATCTCGCGGTGTTCGATGCAGCGCAGCAGGGCTTCTTGTGGTGTGATCGGCATGATGCTTCCTTCTTCAATGATGGCGCAGGAGGACACTGATGGCACGCCGTGGCGTGCGCATGGGATCAGCGCTCGAGGAAATTCTTCAGCAGGGCGTGGCCGTGCTCCGAGAGGATCGATTCGGGGTGGAACTGCATGCCCTCGATATCGTATTCCCGGTGGCGCACGCCCATGATTTCGCCGTCGTCCGTCCACGCCGTCACTTCCAGGCAGGAAGGCAGCGAGGCGCGTTCGATCGCCAAAGAGTGGTAGCGGATCACTGTGAAGGGGCTGGGGATATCCTTGAAGACACCCACGCCTGTATGCGCGATGAGGGAAGTCTTGCCATGCATGACTTGCTTGGCGCGGATGACCTTGCCGCCAAACGCTTCGCCGATGGCCTGGTGGCCCAGGCACACGCCCAGTATCGGTTTCTTGCCGGCAAAGTGCTTGAGCACTGCCACCGAAATGCCCGCCTGTGCCGGCGCTTTCGGGCCGGGCGAGATACAGATGCGGTCCGGGTTCAGCGCCTCGATCTGTTCGATCGTGATTTCATCGTTGCGGTAGACCCGCACGTCTTCGCCCAGTTCGCCAAAATACTGCACGATGTTGTAGGTGAAGGAGTCGTAGTTGTCGATCATGAGCAGCATCTTAAAACCCTCCATCCAGGCCATCTTGCACTTGTTCGGCGGCGCGCAGCACGGCGCGCGCCTTGTTTTCCGTTTCCTGCCATTCCATTTCGGGGATGGAGTCGGCCACGATGCCGGCCGCGGCCTGCACGTACAGCATGCCGTCCTTGACCACGCCCGTACGGATGGCGATGGCCACATCCATTTCGCCGCCAAACGACAGGTAGCCGCAGGCGCCGCCGTAGATGCCGCGCTTGGTGATTTCCAGTTCGTCGATCACTTCCATGGCGCGCACTTTCGGCGCGCCCGTCAGGGTGCCGGCGGGGAAGGTCGCGCGCAGCACGTCCAGGTTCGACAGGCCCTTCTTGAGGGTGCCTTCCACGTTCGAGACGATGTGCTGCACGTGCGAGTATTTTTCGATGACCATGCGGTCGGTGACGTGTACGCTGCCCGTCTCGGCGATGCGGCCGATATCGTTGCGCGCCAGGTCGATCAGCATCACGTGCTCGGCGATCTCTTTCGGGTCGGCCAGCAGCTCGGCCGACAGTTCGGCGTCGCGCTCGGGTGTGGCGCCGCGCGGACGGGTGCCGGCGATGGGACGCAAGGTGACCTTCTTGCCGCCGTCCGCCGTCTTCTCGTTGCGCACCAGGATCTCGGGCGAGGCGCCGATGATCTGCATGTCGCCGAAATTATAGAAGTACATATACGGCGAAGGGTTGAGCGAACGCAAGGCGCGGTACAAAGTCAGTGGCGAATCGACATACGGCTTGCGGATGCGCTGGCCGATCTGCACCTGCATCAGGTCGCCCGCCATCACGTATTCATGCGCCTTGGCGACGGCCTTCAGGTAGTCTTCCTTGGAAAAGTCGCGGATGGTTTCCGTGCGCACGGAAGCGCTGGTGACGGGCGCATCGACACCGCGACGCAGCATCATGCGCAAATCCTTCAGGCGCTGCTGCGCTTTCGAAAACGATTCGGGCTGCGTCGTATCGGCGTAGACGATCAGGTAGAGCTTGCCGGACAGGTTGTCGATGACGGCCAGTTCTTCCGTCACCATCAGCTGGATGTCGGGCAGCTTCAAGTCATCTTTCGGCGCGCCGCCGGCCAGTTTTTTCTCGATGTGGCGCACGGTGTCGTAGCCGAAGTAGCCGGCCAGGCCGCCGCAGAAGCGCGGCATGCCGGGGCGCAGGGCCACCTTGAAGCGCGACTGGTACTGTTCGATGAAGTCGAGCGGATTGCCTTCGTGCTCTTCGATCACGACGCCGTTCTTGACGATCTCGGTGCGCTTGCCATGGCTGCGCAACACGGTCGTGGCGGGCAAGCCGATGAAGGAATAGCGGCCGAAGCGTTCGCCGCCGACGACGGATTCGAGCAGGAAGGTGTTCTTGCCGCCTTGTTGGGACTGTGCCAGTTTCAGGTACAGCGTGAGCGGGGTTTCCAGGTCGGCGAACGCTTCCGCGATCAGGGGGATGCGGTTGTAGCCTTGCTGGGACAGCGATTTGAATTCGAGTTCGGTCATGTTTCTCTCCATGCCGTCAGGGTATGCGTGTGCATAGTGCACAAACCCTGCGGTGGGTTATCAAAAAACTTGCCGGTGCACGCAACAGGCGCAATATGCGCAAACTATACGGGTGCAGCCGGCAGCAATCGTAACGGCTCGGCCCTTAAGCCTGCCAGGATTGCCAGCGTCGCCAAAGCCAGGCCTCAATCGAGCCGGTTTGGGTGACATTGTGTTTTTTGATGAGAAACGTGTTCACGATATGGTGGTGGGTTTGGTCAGTATGCCGGTTAGTTTTGCATGCTAATAAAACGGGCTGCTTCGAGCAGTGTCTTTACTATACCATCGGAATCGGTATCGTGTATAGAGTGTCCGTGATTGTAGCCATAGGGTACCGTCAGTACGGGACAAGCCGCAGCCCTGGCCGCTTGCGCGTCGTTCGATGAGTCGCCGATGGCCACCACTTTGGCCGGCGCCAGATCGAAGTCCGCGCACACTTGCAGCAGCGGCATCGGGTCCGGTTTCTTCCTCGGCAGCGAATCGCCGCCGTAGACGATCTCGAAATACTGGTCCAGGTTTTTCTGTTTCAGCAGGGGCAGGGCGAAGGCGATCGGCTTGTTGGTGACGCAGGCCAGGCGCAAGCCCGCCGCCTTCATCGCCGCCAGCCCCGCTTCCACGTCCGGGTACAGGGTGCTGAACTGGCCATTGATGGCCAGGTAGTGACGCTGGTAGCCGTCCATCGCCTGCTCGAAACGCTGTTCCACGCCGGCCGCATCGAAGTCGAGCGCCAGTACGGTGCGGATCAGGTTTTCCGAGCCCTTGCCGACCATCAGCTTGATGGCGTCGGCGCTGATGGGCGCCAGGTCCAGCTCGGCGCGCATGCCGTTGATGGCGACATGAAAATCGGGCACGGTGTCGAGCATCGTGCCATCGAGGTCGATGATGGCGGCGCGCACGCCGGCCAGTACGTGGTCTTTCACCGTGCCCGCTTGCATCAGGCGCCCTTGACGGCTGCCAGCTCGGCGCGCATGGCGTCGATGACGGCTTTGTAGTCGGGCTTGCCGAAGATGGCCGAGCCGGCGACAAAGGTGTCGGCGCCGGCAGCGGCGGCAGCGGCGATGTTGTCGATCTTGATGCCACCGTCGACTTCCAGCATGATGTCACGGCCCGATTCGTCGATCATGCGGCGCGCTTCGGCGATTTTCTTCAGCGCCTGCGGGATGAAGGACTGGCCGCCGAAGCCCGGGTTGACGGACATGATCAGGATGATGTCGATCTTGTCCATCACGTGTTCCAGGTAGTGCAGCGGCGTGCCCGGGTTGAATACCAGGCCCGATTTGCAGCCATTGTCGCGGATCAGCTGCAAGGAGCGGTCGACGTGATCCGACGCTTCCGGGTGAAAGGTGATGATGTTCGCGCCAGCCTTGGCGAAATCCGGGATAATGCGATCGACAGGCTTGACCATCAGGTGCACGTCGATGGGCACTTGCACGTGCGGGCGGATCGCTTCGCACACCAGCGGGCCGATGGTCAGGTTCGGCACATAATGGTTATCCATCACGTCGAAGTGGATGATGTCGGCGCCGGCGGTAACGACGTTGCGCACTTCCTCGCCCAGGCGGGCAAAGTCGGCGGACAGGATGCTGGGAGCGATACGGAATGTAGTCATGGTGGAGTAGCCAAAGGATAGAAAATGCGAAGATGCGCTATTTTACGCTTGACGCCGCTACCATGCCTTATTGAAGCACGATGAAACACAGAATACGCGGCGCGCCGTGGCCAATGCGGCACACGCGCCGCCATAATGACTGCAATGTCTGAATAGGAATGACGATGGCGACTTATGAATTTACGGTAACGGTCAAGACGCAGTACCTGCCCGAGCAATCGGCACCGGACCAGGGGCGGCACGTGTTCAGCTACACGATCCGCGTCGTCAACACGGGCACGGCTGGCGCGCAACTGATTTCGCGCCACTGGGTCATCACGGATGCGAACAACAAGGTGGAAGAGGTGCGCGGCCTGGGCGCCGTCGGCCACCAGCCGCTGCTGCAGCCGGGCGAACAGTTCGAATACACGAGCGGCACCATGCTGGGCACGCCGCAAGGTTCGATGCACGGCGAGTATTTCTGCGTGGCCGAAGATGGCCATCAGTTTGAAGCGCCGATTCCCGAGTTCGTGCTGTCGGTGCCACGCACCCTGCATTGACGCAACGCCGGGGGGCTTGCGCCCCTTACTTAAGTTTTTCGGTGCTGTCCTGTTCTTCGCCGAGCTGCTTGCGCGCCGGTGGGACGGGTTTTTTACCCGAATACATGGTCCACCAGACTATAAATGCCAGCAAGAAGAACGCCACCAGCGCCTCTATCATCAAGATCCACATACGCACCCCTATGTTATTTACCCGCAGCTTAGTATTTACCCGCCGTCTGTTGACACGCGGTAGTCTACCCGTTTCAATCGGCGCCGTCGCGCTTGCGTTGTCCGCCTGTACCACGCCGCCCGCGCCGCCCGCTGCCAGCGGCAAGGCGCCGCCCATCGCGCCGACCGTCGTCAGGCCGGTTCCGGCCAAGCCGGCAGAGGCCAAGGATGCCGCGGATGTGGCGGCGCCCACCTTCGTGCCCGCCAAGTTTGCCGCCTTGCCTGGCTGGGCCCGCGACGACATGCGCGCCGCCTGGCCAGCATTCATGGCGTCGTGCGGCGTGCTCGTGAAACGTCCGGACTGGAAGGAGTCGTGCACGATCGCGCGCCAGGTGAATGCCGACAGCGACAAGGCCATCCGCCTGTTCTTCGAGACCTTCTTTGTGCCGAATCAAGTCATCACCGCCGATGGCGCCAGTACCGGCTTGGTGACCGGCTACTACGAACCACTGCTGCACGGGGCGCGCAAGCGGGGCGGCCCATACCAGACACCGCTGTACAAGGTGCCCGACGACCTCGTCTCGGTGGATTTGTCCGGCGTGTATCCGGAACTGAAAAACATGCGCTTGCGGGGCAAGCTGGTCGGCAAGAAGGTGATACCGTACGCGACCCGCGCCGACATCGAGCGCGCCACGTCCGTCACGGGCAAGGAATTGCTGTGGGTGGATGACGAAGTCGAAGCCTTCTTCCTGCAGGTGCAGGGTTCCGGCCGCGTGCAGCTGACCGACACGCAGGAAACCGTGCGCGTGGCCTACGCGGACCAGAATGGCCATCCGTACAAATCGATTGGCCGCTACCTGGTCGACAAGGGCGAGCTGACCTTGAGCCAGGCGTCCGCGCAGGGCATCAAGGCGTGGATCGCCGGCCATCCTACGCGCAAGGATGAATTATTCAACGCCAATCCCAGCTATGTCTTCTTCAAGGAAGAGCGCTTGCCCGACCCGAAAGTGGGGCCGAAGGGCGCGCTGGGCGTGCCGCTGACGCCGCAGCGTTCGGTGGCCATCGATTCGCGCTTTTTGCCGCTGGGCGCACCCGTGTTCCTGTCCACCACGCAAGCCAATAGCGAGATTCCCATGCAGCGGCTGGTGATGGCGCAGGATACGGGCGGCGCCATCCGCGGGCCGATCCGTGTCGATTATTTCTTTGGCTTTGGCGCGGAAGCGGCCGAGAATGCGGGCCGCATGAAGCAGAGCGGCGCCGTGTGGGTGTTGTTGCCGAAGCAGGCGCCGGCGCGCTAGGGAAAGCGTCGCCGGGCAGTTCGTGGTGTGGCTTAGCGCAAGACCATCACTGGCAGGTGGGTGTGGGCCAGCACTTTTTGCGTTTCGCTGCCCACGAACAGCTTGTTCAAACCCTTGCGGCCGTGCGAAGCCATCAGGATGATGTCGCAATGGTAGGTTTGCGCCGCATTGACGATTTCATCGTGCGGGCTCGGCGACACGGCCACCACGCCTTCGAAAGGTACGCCGGCGGCGCGCGCAGCTTCGCCGATCTTGTCGATGGCGCGTTGCGACGCTTCCTGCATCTGCTGTTCATACAGGCTGGCGTCAAGCACGATGCCGCCGTCCGCCATCGGCGAGAACGGAAACGGCTGCACCACGCTGATGGCGACCAGCTTGGCCTTGTTCAGTTGGGCGAAGGCGAGGGCGGTCTCGGCGGCTTTGTCGGACAGCGGCGAGCCGTCGGTGGGAAATAAGATGGTGTTAAACATAGCGTGCTCCTCAAGTGATGTAAGACAGCTTATGGATTTGCATCAATTAAAACCTTGATATAAATCAAGCCTCACAGGCTTTGGCGTGAATAGTGTCGCCAAGGCAATCTTTTGCCAGTGTATTCCCGTTCACCACTTCAGGTGCGCACGCTACGCAGCGGCGTGCCCCACACCATGGCCACCGTCAACACGATGCTGCCGGCCGCGATGCAGGCCAGGCCATTGCGCACGCCAAAATGTTCCGCTATCCAGCCGGCGGCCAGCGCACCCAGCGGCGCCGTCGCCACCGTCAGGAAGCGCATGGTCGACGTCATGCGGCCCAGCATGGGGTCGGGTGTGACTTTCTGGCGCAAGCCCAGGTAGGGAATAAAGAACAGCATCACGCCGCAATCGAAAAAGAACATCAAGATGGCATACGCCACGGCGCTGGCGGCCGCGCTGCCGAACAGCGCGGCGGGTATCGTGGGCGTCAGGGCAAAACAGAGCGAGGTCGATGCCAGGCCGATCAGGATGGTGCGGCCGGCGCCATAGCGCTGCGTCAATGGCTTGACGATGAAGGCGCTGAGCAGGACGCCGGCGCCGCCGAGCATCTGCGTCATGCCCAGCACGCCAGGGCTCATGCCCAGGTCGCGCGTGGCAAACAGCACCGTCAAGGCCATGCTGGCGTAAAACAGGAAGTGCCAGATGCCGGCGCCCCAGGCCAGCGCGCGCAGCAGCGGTTCGCTCCAGACGAACAGCAAGCCGTCGGCGATGTCGCGCAAGGCGTGCTTGTCGGACGGTGCGGGACGCGGATCGCGCACGCTCATGGCGCGCAGATTGAAAACGGAAACCAGATAGCCGCAGGCCGTGCACAGGATGGCGACTGGCGCCGACAGCACTTGCACCAGCACGCCGGCCAGGCCGGGACCGATCAGGCGCGAAGCCGATTCGGTGGCGGCAAATTTCGACTGCGCATCGATCAAGCCATCGCGGCCCACGAGGAAAGTCAGAAACACCTGTTCGGCTCCGCCACCGACGACGAAGCCCGTGCCGATGATGAAGCCCACTATATATAACCATGGCATCGACAGCACGCCGCACCAGTAAGCCACGGCGACGCTGGCCAGGGCCAGGCCCGACATGCTTTCGCTGAACAGCATGATCGGGTGCTTGCTGCGCCGGTCCAGCAGCACGCCGACGGGCAAGCCGAACAGGGCGAACGGCAGCGCCTGCAACGCAACCAGCACGCCCATCTGTTCCGGCGTCGCATGCAGCAAGAGCACCGCGCACAGGGGCAGGGCCAGCGAGGTAATCTGGGCGCCGAAGCAATTGAGGCCATTGCTGAACCACAGGCGGCGGAAATTGACGCTGGCGGCGCTGCAGTCGCCACGCAGATAGTGGGCGCAATACTGGACGAGGGAAGAGAAAATATGCTGCTCGATAAAAAAGATCGGGCTCACAATAATAGCAGCGCACCTGCCGCGCCGCTGCCTTTAGCCGCTACAATCGTTGCACCGTTCATCGAGAGGAGACACCATGCAATACGAAGACCTGATCATCGATATCCAGGACAAAGTGGCGGTCATCCGCCTGAACCGACCCAAGGCCCTGAACGCCTTGAACGACAACATGATGAATGAGCTGGGCGACGCCTTGCTGAAGTTCGACGCCGACGAGAGTATCGGCTGCATCGTGCTCACGGGCAGCGAAAAAGCATTTGCCGCCGGCGCCGACATCGCGGCCATGGCCGACTATACCTATCCCGATACCTATACCCAGGGCTACATCAGCCGCAACTGGGAGCATATCTTGCGCGTGCGCAAACCGGTGGTGGGCGCCGTGGCCGGCTATGCGCTCGGTGGCGGCTGCGAACTGGCCATGATGTGCGATTTCCTGATCGCCGCCGACAGCGCCAAGTTTGGCCAGCCGGAAATCAAGGTTGGCGTCACGCCAGGCGCGGGCGGTACGCAGCGTTTGCCGCGTGCCATCGGCAAGGCCAAGGCCATGGACTTGCTGCTGACGGCGCGCACCATCGATGCCGCCGAGGCGGAACGCATCGGCCTCGTGTCGCGCGTGGTGCCGGCAGATAAATTGCTGGAAGAAACCCTGGCCGCCGCCAAGACCATCGCCGCCATGCCGACTTCGGTTGCCATGATGATCAAGGATTGCGTCAACCGCGCCTTTGAAACGACCTTGACCGATGGTGTCGCCTACGAGCGCCGTTTGTTCCAGGCCGCCTTCGGTACGCCGGCGCAAAAAGAAGGCATGCACGCTTTCCTGGAAAAGCGCTTGCCAAACTTCGACGGTCTTTGATATGATTCGCCTCCCCGATGAGACGCACTAGTTTGCGGCACAAAAGGGACGGCCTTCCGGGGCTGGGTAGTAG